>JBIPNO010000039.1:0-51191 GCA_044372775.1 Haloferula sp. | reverse complement strand
GGGCAGCCCCAGCTTGAGTTTGCGTCCAGGCATGACGCAACCTGACAGACCGGAACTGGCAAGTCACATTATTTCCAAGAAATGGTATTAGCGGCCATCCCCGAGGTTGCCAGAAAAATCATCCGGGCTGTCGGACAGCTTCCTCACCGATGACCATCCAACCTCGTTCGGAAGCTCGAAAGCGGCCCCGGAACCAGAGTCGTGGACCGTGACGGGAACTGGATCCACAACGAGGGTCAACGAGGACCGCTTCCCCGCCCCGTCATGACCGCCGGCACCGTCGGGTGGACCCATGAATGCCTGGCCGCGGAAAAGCCCCGCCGGACGAACCGGCGGGGCCTTTCTTGGAACTTCGAACTTTCGTCCTTGGAACTTCAGTAGCGGTAGGTCTCGCCCTTGAACGGACCTTCGACCGGAACGTGGATGTAGTCGGCCTGCGCCTGGGTCAGGATGGTCAGCTTGGCTCCTACCTTTTCCAGGTGGAGACGCGCCACTTCCTCGTCGAGGTGCTTCGGCAGCACGGTCACCTGACCGGGCTTGTTGGTGTCCTTGTTCTGCCAGAGGTCAATCTGGGCGAGCGTCTGGTTGGTGAAGCTGTTGGACATCACGAAGCTCGGGTGGCCGGTGGCGCAGCCGAGGTTCACCAGGCGGCCTTCCGCAAGCATGTAGATGCTGTTGCCGGCCGGGAAGGTGTACTTGTCGACCTGCGGCTTGATGTTGGTGCGGACCACGCCGGGCGCGTTGTTGAGCTTGTCGATCTGGATCTCGTTGTCGAAGTGGCCGATGTTACAGACGATGGCCTGATCCTTCATCTTCTCCATGTGCTCCAGACGGATGATGTCGAAGTTGCCGGTGGTGGTGACGTAGATGTCGCCCCAGCCGAGGGTGTCCTCGAGCGTCAGCACGCGGAAGCCTTCCATCGCCGCCTGCAAGGCGCAGATCGGGTCGACTTCGGTGACCACGACCTGGGCACCCTGGCCGCGCAGCGCCTGGGCGCAGCCCTTGCCGACGTCGCCATAGCCGCAAACCACGCCGACCTTGCCGGAAATCATGACGTCGGTAGCACGCTTGATGCCGTCGACCAGCGACTCACGGCAGCCGTAGAGGTTGTCGAACTTCGACTTGGTGACGGAGTCGTTCACGTTGATCGCCGGGACCAGCAGCGTGCCGGCCTTGGCCATCTGATAGAGGCGGTGGACGCCGGTGGTCGTCTCTTCGGAGACACCCTTCCACTCCTTGACCATCTCGTGGAAAATACCGGGCTGCTTGGCGTGGATATCCTTGAGCAGGTCCTTGATCACCTGCTCCTCGTGGTTGCCGGAAGCAGTGTTGACCCAGTCGGAACCGTTCTCCAGCTCGTAACCCTTGTGGATGAGCAGCGTGGCGTCGCCACCGTCGTCGACGATCAACTGCGGTCCCAGACCACCCGGGAACTGGAGCGCCTGCCAGGTGCACCACCAATACTCCTCGAGCGTCTCGCCCTTCCAGGCGAAGACCGGGACCTGCGCGGCGGCGATGGCCGCGGCGGCGTGGTCCTGGGTGGAGAAGATGTTGCAGGAAACCCAGCGCACCTCGGCACCGAGGTCGACCAGCGTCTCGATCAGCACGGCGGTCTGGATGGTCATGTGCAGGGAGCCCATGACGCGCACGCCCTGAAGGGGCTTCTGCGGACCGTACTTGGCACGGGTCGCCATCAGGCCGGGCATCTCGTGCTCGGCGATTTCAATCTCCTTACGGCCGAAATCGGCCAGGCCGATGTCGCGAACTTTGTAATCTGTGAAGCTCATATCTTTGTATTTGAATCTTGAATCTACTATCTTCGATCTACCATCTCTTCAGCCGATCGCCTTCTTGAGCGCGACGGCCTTGTCGGTCGCTTCCCAGGTGAGGTCTGGGTCTTCCTTGCCGAAGTGCCCGTAGTTGGTGGACTTCGAATAGATCGGACGGAGGAGGTTGAGCTGCTTGACGATGTCGGCGGGCTTGAAAGAGAAGACCTTCAGCACGGCGGCCAGGATCTCGTCGTCGGGCTTGGTGCCGGTGCCGAAGGTCGAGACGTGGACGCTAACCGGAAGCGGGTGGCCAATGGCGTAGGCGAACTGGACCTCGCAGTGCGTGGCCAGGCCGGCGGCGACGATGTTCTTGGCAACGTAGCGACCCATGTAGGCGGCGCTGCGGTCCACCTTCGACGGGTCTTTTCCAGAGAAAGCACCGCCCCCGTGACGGCCCCAGCCGCCGTAGGTGTCGACGATGATCTTGCGACCGGTCAGGCCGGAGTCTCCCTGAGGACCACCGACGACGAACTTGCCGGTCGGGTTGATGAGGTACTCGGTGTCCTTGGTCAGCATCTCCTTCGGCAGGACTTTCTTGATCACCTGCTCGATGCAGAACTTCTCGATCTCCGCGTGCTCCACATCGGCGGAATGCTGGGTGGAAATGACGACATTCACGATGCGGGTCGGCTTGTCATCGACGTATTCGACGGACACCTGCGACTTGGCATCGGGGCGCAGCCACTTGGCCTTCTTGCCTTCCTTGCGAATGCGGGTGAGTTCGCGGCCGAGGCGGTGGGCATACATGATCGGCGCGGGCATGAGCTCGGGAGTCTCGTTGCAGGCGTAGCCGAACATGATGCCCTGGTCGCCGGCCCCCTGCTCCTTGTGCTTCTTGCCTTCCGCCGCGGCGGCATCCACGCCCTGGGCGATGTCGGGGCTCTGGGCGGTGAGGTAGTTGTTGATGAAAAGCGTGTCGGCGTGGAAGACATCGTCGTTGTTCGTGTAGCCGATGCCGCGGACCGCATCGCGGATGATCTTGCCGATATTGATCGCCTCATCGAGCGGCTTGGTGGTGCCCTTCTTCTTGTTCTGAAGCGAAGGGATGGTGATCTCGCCACCGACGACCACGACGTTGCTCTTCACGAAGGTTTCGCAAGCGACGCGGCTTTTCGGATCAAGGGTGAGGCAGGCATCGAGGATGGCGTCCGAGATGGTGTCGGCCACTTTGTCCGGATGGCCTTCGCCGACGGACTCTGAGGAGAAAATGAAGGTGCTCATGAGTTGGTCAATTTTCGTATCGTCAAATCGCGATGGGTTGATGTATCCGTCCGGGCATGCCGTCAATGCTGAAATCCCTGAAGCTGCTGACCGACCCGACGCGGCTGCGGATTTTGCTGCTTTTGGAAGCGGAGGCCTTGAGTGTGGCCGACTTGCAGGAGTTGCTCGGCATGGGCCAGAGCCGGATCTCGACCCAGCTTTCCCAGCTCAAGGGCGGCGGACTGGTGCGCGACGAGCGCAGCGGAAAGCACAATTTCTACCGCTCCGAGATGGCCCCGGCCCTGACCAGCCTGGCGAAGGAGGCCGCGAAAGAACTGCCGGAGGTCACCAAGGACGCCTCCGCGCTGCGCCACCTCCAGCGGAAGCGCCGCGACAAGACGCGTGCCTATTTCGATGAGCTCGCAGGCCGCTTCGGCAAGGACTACGTCCCCGGCCGCTCGTGGAAGGGCCTGGCCGAGGCGCTGCTCAAAGTCACCAACCACGGCGTGGTCGCCGACCTCGGCGCCGGCGAGGGGACGCTCGCCCAGATGCTCGCCCGCCAGGCCGAGCGGGTCATCGCCGTCGACCTCTCGCCGAAGATGGTCGAGTTCGGCAGCGAACTGGCGCGCCGCCATGATTTAAAGAACCTGGAATACCGGCTCGGCGACATCGAAGAGCCACCGCTGGATGACGCCTCGGTCGACCTCGCCTTCCTCAGCCAGGCCCTCCATCACGCCGGCAGCCCGCAAAAGGCACTCGAGCAGGCCTTCCGCATCGTCAAGCCGGGCGGCCAACTGGTGGTGCTCGATCTTCTCCAGCACTCCTTCGAAGAAGCCCGCGAACTCTACGCCGACGTCTGGCTCGGCTTCGGCGAGGGCGAACTGGCGGCCATGCTGGAAAAGGCGGGCTTCATGGAAATCGAGACCGCCGTCGTCGACCGCGAGCCGGAGCCCCCGAACTTCCAGACCTTGCTCGCTGTGGCGAAAAAGCCGGCTTGAGGGATTGATTGCGGACCCAGCCCGGGTCGTGTTGCCTCCGACCGTGTTCCGGTCAGCGATCCTTCCCGCCTTCTTCCTCATCGCCTCTTGCGCACCGCGCCCGTCGCCACCCCCGCTAGCGCAGCCGGTGCTCGAAAAGCCCGTCGCGGCGATGCCTTTACCCGCAGCGCCGGTCGCCGCACCGCCACAGGTGCCTGCCGCAGCGCCCCGGGTGAGATCCACGAGCCTTTCCGGAATCTCGATCACCGCTGTGACATTCGACAGCCGCAGCCACCGGCTCGTCGTCGCCGACCAGCGCGGCGGCCCGGGTTCCCAGTGGCCGGACGCGCAGGCCGCCGCCGCCTCTCGCAACGGCCTTGCCGCAGTGAACGGCGGCTTTTTCACACCACAGGGCGGACCACTCGGGCTGGTCATCGCCGGTGGAAAACGGGCGGGCAGCCTGAACCGGGCTTCCTCCCTAGGAGCCGGACTTTTCGTGGACGATGGATCCCCTGCCCTCGTCCGGCGCGAGTCCGGAGGCACCGGCGGCGAGTTGCTGCAAAGCGGACCTTTTCTCGTGGAGAACGGCCGCGCCATCGGCGGACTCAGCCCGGAAAGCTCGACCGCCCGGACTTTCCTCGGCTGGGACGGCGCGAGCGGCTGGTTCATCGCCCGCAGCGGAGCCTGCTCGCTGGCGGACCTGGCGAAGGCTCTCGGAGGTTCGAAAATCGGCGGCATTTCCTGCCACATCGTGCTGAACCTCGACGGCGGACGTTCGTCGGACCTTTGGGCGGACTCGTCGCTCGTCGGTGGCCCGATCAGCCAGCGGCCCTTCTGGAACAAGCCAGTCCGAAATTTCCTGGTCTTGCTGCCTCGCTAGCCCGCGGCGGCCTCTCCACCGGAAATTGATTTGGACTTCCAAACAATCCCGAACTCTGAAAATCCACCCTCTAAGCCAAAGCCTTCAAGGGTTTCAGAGCCTTTTCCGAATCATTTTGGACAGCGGGCGCTTGCGATGTTAACAAGTTGGCGTTTCCCAACTTCACAATCCCCCGATTGCCATGAAATCCCTCCTCGGTGCTGCCGCTGCGCTTTCCCTCGTGTCATGCGCCCAAGTCAATCAGATCAAAACGGCGACGGTCGGCGGGTTTTCCAAGGTTTCTGAGGTCTCCAAGAGTTCGATTGCCAAGCTGATGCCCGCCCGGATCCCGGTCGTGGAAGTTCGCGAAAAGGATCTGAAAGCCCTGCCGACCGGTCAGGAACAGGCCATCGCCTTTGAAAAGAGCCGCCGCAATCGCTTCTGGGACATGTTCAGCGGACCGGTCGACTTCGAAGAGCCGGTGCTTCCCGCGGATGTGGGGTCATTGGACGGGGATCTGCTCCCGCCGAAGGCTGAGTGACCCTGAGCAGGCGGCCTTGAAGATTTCCGGGCGAAATCAGACTTTTATTAAACCGGGAAGCGAGGGGTCACATCTTGGATTCGTTCATGAAAATCCAAGTCCTCCTCCTCTCAGCGGCAATCTCCTTGCCGATTCACGCCGCCACTCTGGGCACTTGGTCCGCCAGCGGCGGTGCGAACCCCGGGACCGATGGCTGGACGCTCACGACCTCCACCGGAAATACCTCCCAAGCTGGCTCCTTCCAAGGAGACTCGGGCAGCAATGGTGACGGTGCCGGAGCGGGCGCGGGCAATCCGGCGTGGGGCTTCTACGCCAACAGCGGCCAGTCTTCCGCAGGCGTTTGGAACCTCGCCGGCGGTTCGCTCACCACTGGCCAGGAACTCGGAATCGACTTCGACAACGGCTTCATCAACAACGGCTCGCAGGTTGGCATCGAGTTCCGCAACGGCACCACCGCGGGGCTTTCCATCTTCTTCACCGGTGGCGCGTCGTTCTATCAGGTGTTCCGCAACGGCGGCGTGGTGAATTCCACCGAAGGCTTCACTGACAACGGCTTCACCTTCCAGGTCGAGTCCACCGGCACGGCCACCTACGCCCTCAGCTTCGGCTCCTTCAGCCAGTCAGGCACCTTCGGCAACGGCGTGACGGCCATCGACAACATCCGCGTCTTCAACACCAACGCCGGTGGAAGCGGCGCCTTCAATGTTTTCGCCAACAACATCACCGTCGTTCCCGAGCCCGCCAGCGCGCTGCTCGGATCGCTCGGCATGCTGGCACTTTTCCGACGCCGGAGATAACCCTTTACCCCCGGTTCGCCGAAGCCCGTCCGGATCTCCCCGGCCGGGCTTTTTCACGCCCTCCCGCCAAGTTCCGCATTCGGACGTTGGCAACCCGGCGGCCATCGCCTAACCCTCACCGCGCCATGCTCAAAGCCGGAATCGTCGGACTGCCCAACGTCGGAAAGTCCACCCTCTTCAACGCCGTCACCCGTTCCCGCAAGGCGGAAGCGGCCAACTACCCCTTCTGCACCATCGATCCGAACGTCGGCATGGTGGTCGTGCCCGATACCCGGCTCGCCGTGCTTTCGAAAATCTCCGGCTCGCAGAAGCTGGTCCCCACCGCGATCGAATTCGTCGACATCGCGGGCCTGGTGAAAGGTGCATCGGAAGGCGCCGGCCTCGGCAACCAGTTCCTCGCCAACATCCGCGAAACCGACGCCATCGTGCAGGTGGTCCGCTGCTTCGAGAACGACGATATCATCCACGAACTCGGCACCGTCGACCCGATCCGCGACATCGAGATCATCAACGCCGAGCTGATCCTCGCCGACATCGCCGCCATGGAAAAGCGCCGCGTCTCCCGCGAGAAGAAGGCCAAGAGCGGCGACAAGGAATCCAAGGCCGAGGTCGAGCTGATCGACAAACTGATGCCCCACCTCAACGACGGCAACCCGGCGCTCACCATCTCCCTCACCGACGCCGAGCGCGAGCTGATCAAGGACTTCTTCCTGCTCTCCGACAAGCGCACCATTTTCGCCTGCAACGTCGCCGAGGACGAACTCGCCGGCGCGATGGCCGATCCCGACTCGCACCCGATGGTCGCCAAGGTCCGCAAGTTCGCGGCCGAGGCCCACGGTGCCGAAGCGGTCGTCATTTCCGCCAAGATCGAAGAGGAGCTTGTCGATCTCACGCCCGAGGAAGCCGCCGAGATGCTCGGCGAGATGGGCATCTCCGACTCCGGCGTCTCCGCCCTGATCCGCGCGGTCTATCACCTGCTCGGCCTGCGCACTTACCTGACCACCGGCGTCCAGGAAACCCGCGCCTGGACCATTCACGAAGGCGACAAGGCCCCCGCCGCCGCGGGCGTCATCCACACCGACTTCGAACGCGGCTTCATCGCCGCGGAAATCGTCCACTACGACGACCTCGTCGCACTCGGCTCCAAGCACGCCGCCAAGGAAGCCGGCAAGCTGCGCATCGAAGGCAAGGAATACGTCGTGAAGGACGGCGACGTGATCGAGTTCCGCTTCAACGTGAGCAAGTGACCCTCAAGTGGCTGCGGCATCTTGCCGCAAGCCCTCCTCTCCGCGTCACAACCGCGGATCAAACACAAACCGCTCCGCCTTCGCCCCTTTCAGCTTCGCCGCCGCCGGATGCCGCGGATTGACCAGCAGGGTCCTTTCCTGCGGCACGATCACGCTGGGCAAGGCCATCGCCAACCCGCCGCCCTTCGCCAACCACGCCGCGCCGAAACGGCGGGCGTCGACTGACGATGGCTGGTCCCGCCACCCGGCCGGCCAGTGCTTCGCCGCCGCAACCCGGATCGCCTCATCCGGGACCTCGACCGCGATGACCCGCCACTCCAGTCGCAAGGCCTCGCGCGGCGCATGGACCAAAATCTCCAGCGCCGCCAAGGCCCGCGACTCCGCCAGATAAACCGCGGCGAGTCCCGGTGGATTCCATCTGCCGCCATGGAGACGCGCCCCTTCGCCGTCCAGCGCGGTGGCGGCCCAGCGTTCCTGCACGATCCGGTACCAAAGCGCCATCTCAGGAGAAAACCCCGTGTTCGATCCTTCCTAACAAAGCCTCCACTTCCCTGGCCCCGATCTCCGTGTCGGCGAAGTCCAGCGGGCATTCCCCGCGGAACGCGATGGCGGGTGCCGCCAACCAGGAGCGCGCCGGCTTTTCCCCGCCGAGCACCTCCGAAGCCCGCAAGAACAACCTCGCGAAGCGCACCAACCGGTCCGAAGCCGACCGGTCCAAGGTGCCGTCCGCCTTGCGCCGGTGCAGCGTGGCCCGCGACATACCGAGCAGCCCGGCTAGTCGCTCTTCGGTCAGCCCCAGCAGTTCCTGCAACGAGTGGAACTCTGCCAGCGGCAGACCGTCCCGGACTTTCCCGATCACGTAAGCCGCCTCCGGCTCCCTCAGCACCGAACCGGAGGAAAAGCCAGCTTCCTTGTCCGGCACCCCATCCGCGGCCATAGGTCCCTCCGCATGCGCGGAGAGCTTCCTGCCCCCCTTTTTCAAGGCATCACGATAACTGACTTTTTGTTTCACACGCAACATCTAATCCCTTCATTCGAAACTCACAAGTTTTTTTCTCCGCCTCCCCCCTGTCCCGCCATTCACCTTGCACGGCGTCGGTTCCCCCCTAGCCTCGCGGAAATGCTCGCGCGTTCCATCTTCACCCTCGCCCTGCTGTCCGCCGGGCCTCTTGCAGCCCAGACTGCCGCACCCGTCCTTCCCGGCAGCGCCGCCGCGGCGGTCTCGGACGTCTACCGATCCGTCGTCCGCATCGAGGCCGCCGTGCAGATCCCCGATTACTCGACGCCATGGAACAGCGGCCGCTTCACCGGCGGCATCGGCACCGGGTTCCTGATTGGAAAGAACCAGTTCCTCACCAATGCCCACGTCGTCTCCAATGCCAGCCGCCTGCTGATCACCGTCCACGGCAGCCCGCGGAAATACCCGGCCGCCGTGAAGTTCATCGCCCACGACTGCGACCTCGCGCTGCTGGAAGTCGAGGATTTCTCGGACTTCGAGAAATTCCCGGTCTTCTCGTTCGGCAACGTCCCCAGCCTCGAAAGCCAGGTCCGGGTCATCGGCTACCCGGTCGGCGGCGAGCGTCTTTCGGTCACCCGCGGCGTCGTCTCGCGCATCGACTTCTCCTCCTACTCTCACTCCCGCGCCGATTCCCACCTGATCGTGCAGATTGATGCCGCGATCAACCCCGGCAACTCCGGCGGCCCGGTGGTGCAGGACGGCAAGGTCGTGGGCGTCGCCTTCCAGGGCCTCCGCCAGGCGGACAACACCGGCTACATCATCCCCACCCCGGTCGTCCGCCGCTTCCTCAAGGACATCGAGGACGGCCGCTACGACCACTACGTCGATCTCGGTGTCGCCACCTTCCCGCTCTTCAACCCCGCCATGCGCCGCGCGATGAAACTGCCGGACGACGGCGTGGGCGTGCTGGTCACCAATGTCACCCCGACCGGTGCCTGCGACGGCATCCTCAAGGCGGGCGACGTGCTGGTCTCGATCGACGGCCACCCGGTCGACAGCGCCGGACAGATCCTGCTCGATGGCGAGAACGTCGACCTCAACGAAGTCGTCGAGCGCAAGTTCGCCGGCGACACCGTCGCCCTCCGCTGGCTCAGCCAGGGCACCTGGAACGACCGCGACGTCGCGCTCAAGACCCTCCCACCCTCCCGGATGTATGCCATCCAGTACGAGAAAAAGCCGCGCTACACCGTCTTTGCCGGCCTGGTCTTCCAACCTCTCGACACCAACCTCTTCGCCTCGGTCAAGATGGACGATGTCAACGTCCGCCGCCTCTACTCCGACTTCGTGCCAAAGGGCATCTTCACCGAACGCGAGGACATCGTCGTGCTGACCCGCGTCGAGAGCGATCCCGTCAACAGCCAGCTCTCCGGCTTCACCGGCCTGGCCGTCGACAAGATCAACGGCACCCTGGTCAAGAGCCTCAAGCACGCCCACGAACTGCTCAACCCCGCCACCCCGCCCGACTTCTTCGTGATCGAGCTGTTCGGTGCCGCTCGGCCGGCGGTCATCGCCGGCGACGTCGTCGCCGCGGCCAACAAGCGCGTCGGCGAGACCTACGACATCCCCAAACTTTCCAATCTCGAAGAGTGAATCCCTCCTCATCCCCTGCACCCATGCGCCCGCTCCTTTTCCTTCCTTTCGTTTTCCTCGGCGCCTGCGAGCGCCATCAGGCCGAGGTGCCCCCGGCCGACATCGCCCCGCCCGTCGCTCCGGCGACCACGGTACCGGCGCCCGATCCCGACGCCATGCTCACCTCGGTGGTCCGCATCAGCACCACCCAGCAGGCCTGGAACCAGGGCCAGCCCTGGGAAAAACTCCCGCCCGGCAAACGCCGCTCGCTCGGTGCCATCGTCGCCCCCGGCCAGGTCCTCACCACCGCGGAAATGGCCGCCGATGCCACCTACATCGAACTCGAATCACCCGATGGCAAGCAGCTCGCTCCCGCCAAGGTCATCGCCGTCGATTTCGAGGCCAATCTCGCCCTGCTCGGCCTCGGGCCGGAAGCCGACGCGAAGTTCTTCGACGGCACCCGGCCGTTGGAAATGGCCGCACCGCCGAAGATCGGAGCCTCCCTCGACATCGTCCAGGTCGAGGAAAACGGAACACCGCTCGTCACGCCCGGCTCCCTGCTGAGCATCGATGTCGTCTCGAACTTCCTCCCCGGCCAGTTCTTCCTGACCTACGAACTCAAGGCCTCGATGCAAAGCGCCGCCAACAGCTTCTCGCTGCCCGTCCTCCATGACGGCAAGCTGGCCGGCCTGCTCACCAGCTACGATTCCAAGGACCAGATCAGCGACGTCACCGCCACCGACATCGTCGCCCGCTTCGTCAAGGACGCCGCGGACGGCGAATACGCCGGCTTCCCGTCCCTCGGCATCTCGATCAGCCGCACCGAAGACGCGAACTTCCGCGCCTGGCTGAAGCTCCCTGCGGACGATGGCGGCCTTTATGTCTCCAACGTCAAGGCCGGCGGCTCCGCCGAAAAGGCGGGCCTGAAGAAGGGCGACGTGATCGTGTCCATCGACGGCCACCCGATCGACCGCCTCGGCTACTTCGAGGACCCCCACTACGGCCGCCTCTACTGGAGCCACTTGGTCCGCGGGGCGAAAAGCGCCGGCGATACGGTGAAGCTCGACATCCTCCGCGACGGCCAGGCCTCCCAGGTCGATGCCGTTCTGGACCGCCGCAACGAGCAGGACCAGCTCGTCCCCGCCTACACCTTCGACAAGGCCCCCTCCTATCTCGTCAAGGGCGGCCTGGTCTTCCAGGAACTCACCCGCCCGCTGCTCGAGGCCTTCGGCGACGAATGGCAATCCCGCGCGCCGCTGAACCTGCTCGACGTTTACGAGAACCCGCAGAAATACGAATCGCGCGGCCGCCGCATCGTCTTCCTCGCCGGAGTGATCGCCACCCCCGCCACCGTCGGCTACGAGCCGCTGCGGAACCTCATCGTCACCAAGGTCAACGGCAAGGACATCAAGGACATCAAATCACTGATCGAGGCCTTCGAACAGCCGGGGGCCGATGGCATGGACCGCATCGAGTTCGATGACGAGGAGTTCTCCGTTTACATCGACGAGGCCGCTTCGGACGCGGTCGACGCCCAGCTTCTCCAGCGCGGCCTGAGCCGTCTCTCGAAGGCGGAAAACTAACAGAATCCCGCGTCCCTGGCGCGGCCTGATTTTCGTCCAACTTTTCGGTTGTCAAAACCCGGAGGGGCACCCTAAATCCCCGCCCACCCGAAGGGAAAACGGCTCAGTAGCTCAGTCGGTAGAGCAGCGGATTGAAAATCCGCGTGTCGGCGGTTCGATTCCGTCCTGAGCCACCTTCCCTCCTCCGTCCCAAGGCCAAGTGGACCGCGTTGGGCCACTTTTCAGGATGCCCGGCGGACGTCGCGGAATTCCTTTCTTTCCGTGGCATTTTGTCCGGCGGGCTCCCTGCTGCTCGCGACCTGCCTCCGTGCAGAGCCCGGAAGTCGAATCGGCCCTAAACGACTTGTCGCGCAAATCCGCGACTCGACCCACCAAAGCAGGGCCTCCCGGAGAGCTTTTCATAAGGTCGCAATTCACTGACCACTAGCGCTCTAGACGTCCTCGATGACGTGGTCTTTACGGAAAAGAACTTGCGCAAATTCGCGATCCTTTGACGCAAATTCACGCTTCAAATCCATTGCCTCGGCGTGCCGCATGCTCATGGTGTCAGTCAACTTTACATTGTAACCATGGAGTCCATCAAATTTTGCCCGCAAAAGGATGCGAAGAGCCTGGGGAACGGCCGCCACGAGGGCTTCGCATTGGTGATCACACTTTCGCTCATGGTCTTGTTGACCATCGTCGCCGTCGGGCTTCTGAGCCTCTCGGCCATCTCCCTCCGTGGAAGTTCGCAGCAGGATGCGAAAGCCCAGGCCAGGGCCAACGCGCGGCTCGCCCTGGTGATCGCGCTCGGCGAACTCCAGAAGGAAATGGGGCCCGACATGCGGGTCAGCGCCGAGTCCGCGTTGTTCGACGAGAACCCGGAAACCGAAGAGATGGACGGCCTGGCGCAGTCCCGCTGGCTGGCCTCATACAACGCTTGGGGTGACTGGCTCAACGCGAGCTATACGGTTCCTGATAGCGGTGACTCCCTCACGATTTCAGACACCTACAATGCCAGACGCGACAAGATGTTCCGCCGCTGGCTGCTTTCGATGCCGGAAGACGCCGAAAGATCCATCAACGCACCCGACACCCTCTCATGGAGTGATCGTGACTCCGTGGTGCTCGTCGGCGACGGCTCCCTCGGCAAATCCACCACCGGCAAACCCGATCAAGTCACCCGCGCCTGGCTCACGCCCATCGGCCAGACCGGCAAACACGCGTGGTGGATCAGCCCGGAGAACCACAAGGCCCGGATTGACAAGGCGGCAGCGCCCCGCGGCCTCAGCACCGATGCTTGGCAAACCTCCCAGGGCGACATCGCCGAAGTGGGTGTGGACGGTTTGGACGGATTCGACGTGCTGAATTCGGATTCCACCGTCGGAGACAAGCTGATCACGACCCAATCCCTGCGTCCTGCCGAAGTCGCCGAGGATGATTTGCAAAAGCACTTTTTCGATCTCACCGCGCACAGCAAAGGCGTCCTCGCGAGCGTTCGCTCCGGACATCTCAAGAAGGACCTCAGCTTGTTGTTCGAGCTGGGAGGCAGCCAACTGCCCGTCCCTTACCGCTTTAATCCCGGCCGGGACATCCGCGAGCCATCGATTCGTCCGATGAGCGCTGATCTGGCGTCCAAAAATCCAGTCATCCCCAACCGTCACTTCGCCTCGTGGACCAACATGCGGCATTACTACCGGATGTACCGCTCCCGAAGCGACTCGACCCCCACGGAACAAGGCGTCGCCGGGGAAATCACCTGGAAGGGCGGCAAACCGTCCACCACCTTCGCGACTTCGAACTCGCTCAATGTGGCGGATCCCGCGTGGGACGGATCCAATCACTACTGGCGTGCACCGATCCTTGCAAAGCTGACCATGATCTACAGCCTGGTGGCCAAGCCGGCAGGCGGGGGTAAATACCAATGCCTCCAGTACTACAGCCCGGTTTTCACCTTTTGGAACCCCTACAACACCGAGCTGGTCGTTCCGACCAACCAGATGTCCATCGCGTGCAAGGCCTACCGGATGTGGCCCACCAACCTGAAGTTCCACCTCAACGGCGTCCAGAGAAGCACCAATGGCTACGCCGAAGCCAAGAATTTCAACGGAAGGTTGGTCTCAGGTGGAGGGGGGGATATCATTTTCGGGCCCGGAGAACTGAAGGTGTTCTCCATGAAATCGACCATCGAAAGCAACGCTTCCAGCACCACCCTTTCCGTGGATCTCGTTCCCGGATTCGACCCCAATGCGGTCGCAGGGGACGAGCGCGTCTGGAAGATCGGCAGCGGAAACAGCGCGATCTCCACGTTTTCTCCCGAGGAGAAGCCGGGGGTGGCGTACGAATTCTCATGCGCCCAGTGGGGTGGCGGCGTGAACGTGGGGAACACCCCCGGGGCGGTGCACATCCAGTCCACCTACGGGTCCGGAGCGGGTGGGCTGCCCATGACCTATTCCAACGACTGGCTTCAGAGAAGTCCGCGCGTCCCCGATCAAACCAACACACCGATCACCCCTCCCGGTGCGAGCAACCTCGCCATGTGGGAGTTCGACGGAAATCCGAAAATCGTCGCCTACACCCAAATGGCGATCAAGGGCTTGTTTGAGTCCGATTACCCGAGCATCGACTGGGAAAAGGACTGGCGTTCCCGGAACTGGATCCAAGCCCCGCCATTCTACTTCGGCAGCGGGATGTACATGTCCCTCGATGACACGATCGCCCACACCCAGCGCCTGGACTGCCCGTACATCGTCAACTTTGGTCCAACGACGGCCTTTGGCGTCAGCAAGATCGTCGGGCAAATCGGCGACAAGGCATTTCTCGGTTCCGGCGCTCCCGCTTATGAACAAGTCACCTCGGCCGCCATGCTGGAGCTCCCCACCGCACCGATCAGCAGCCTCGCCGGCTTCTCCAACATGCGCATCAATCCAGGTTGGGTGAAGGCCAGCCAACTCGCACCCCATCTCTTCGCCGGCGGGTTCAGCGGAAATGGCAGCAGCGTGGCGAAATGCTCGCTCTATGCTTCCGAGAGCAAGCGGGTCGCCTATCAAAGCGGGGTCACCGGCCCGGGCATCGGAAACTCGTTCATGCATCCGATGCTGCCGAGGACCGACGTTTACCGGTTCATCGACAACTCCAAAAGCCAGGACGTCATCAACCGCGAAAACCCCAGCATCACCGAGACCGTCGACACCAAGGCCTACTGCGACTACTGGGATCATGCTTTCCTGCTCAACGACGCCCTGTGGGACGATTACTTCGTTTCATCGCTGGCCAACCAGACGCGTCCGTCGGCCGGCTCGGCGGTTTCCCTTGCTGCGAACATCGACCGTCTCGTCGCCGGTGAGAGCATTTCAAACTCCCGCTACCGGTTCCATGACGGAGGAAGGTCCTCTTCCGAAGTCAAAAGCGACCTTCAGGCTGCAACCGGATACCTGAAGGCCGCAGGGCACCTGATGGTGGATGGCTCGTTCAACGTCAACAGCACCTCTGTGGCCGCTTGGTATTCGCTGTTCGCCGGAATTCGCGAGCGGAAGGCGGTGTTCCGCGACGGTTCCGGCAGCCTCAGTGAGATCAGCGTCCCGAAAGGCCATGTCGCCATCACCCGCTTTGAAACGGAGGTTTCCGACAAGGAGATGGAGGATGCAGGGCAAGGTGTTCCCATGCCCGATGGATCCACTGGTTGGAGCGGCGTGCGTTTCCTCAGTGACACGCAACTCAGGAAGCTGGCCGAGGAATGTGTGAAACAGGTGAAGCGGCGCGGACCGTTCCTGAATTTCTCGGAGTTCATCAACCGGCGCTTGTCCAACGATGAACTCGGTCTCATGGGGGCCCTGCAAAGTGCCATCGACTACGATGACAGGAGCCCGGACTCCGAGTCCATCAACTACCGCTTCAAGCAGGCCCCTGGCTTCATGCTGAGCAAAGCGGAAATGGGGCGGAACAGCTTCAGCACTCCCGATGCGGCGGAAGGCTCGCGTTTGGCGGGCATTCCGGGCTACGTCATCCAGTCCGACCTGCTGAAGCCCATCGCCAACACCCTGACCGTGCGTGACGATACCTTCCTCATCCGGGCCTATGGAGAGGTCTTGGACGCCACCGGCGAGGTGGCTGCCCGCGCGTGGTGCGAGGCGGTGGTGCAGCGGCTGCCCGAATACCAGGACCCCGGCAATGAAGCGGATACTCCCGCGCGGGTCTTCAATCAGGACGGCTCGTTCGCCGACAACCCCGACCTGTCGCCCTCGAACGCCCGGTTCGGACGGAAGTTCCGCATCGAAAGCTTTCGCTGGTTGAATCGGGATGAGGTTTGATTTTCCTTTCCGAAGCCTTCCATGAAAAGACCATTGCTCCGCCTTTGCTCCGCGCTCTTGTTCGCCGCACCCCTTCCCGCCCAGGAAAAGGGTGCCCCGGAGGCGGTGCAAGCCAAAGGACGCATGGCAAGATTTGTCTATACGAGCTTGCCCGAGGGATTTGGGAACCCGGTGAGCATCATGTCGGGCAACGACATCAGCCAGGTGCTTCTCTCCAAGCTCTCTCCCAGCGATCCTGTGAAGATTCCCCCCGATGGTATTCTGCGGATCGTGCGGAAGGCGGAGAAGCAAACGACACCCGACAAGCCCGAATATGAAACTCTGGCGCAAGCCAAGGTTCCGGACGAGGTGAAGAGCGCCATGGTCATCCTGATGCCCGTGGCAAAGAACTCCAAAGGGCTGTTGTTTCAAGCCAAGGTGCAGGATCTCGACGCGCTCAAGGGCGGTGACTGCATGTTTCTGAACATGACCAACCTGAAAATTGGCATCGAATTCGGGAAAACCAACATCGTGGTCGAGCCGGGAAAGGACAAGGTGCACAATCCGCTTGGTTCGGCCCAGACGGTAAGTGTGCCGATCCGCTTCAGCTTCTTCCATCCCGAAAAGAAGGAGTGGGCCATGATCACCGCTTCGACCGTCGCTCTCTACTCCACCCGTCGCGAGTTGTGCATCTTCAACTGGGACCCCCGGTTCAACCGTGTGGACTACGAGAGCATCACCTTCCCGGTGACTTATTAGCGATGAACAGGAGGGATCCCCGCCCGGCGGCCGGCGATCCTCAAACCCGCGCAGGAAACGCTTTCTGGTGGGCTTCGCGGAACTGCGAGGGAGAGATCCCCTCGATCCGGGTGAAGACCTTGCCGAAATGGTCCGCCGTGCGGAAGCCGGCCTCGATCGCAACGCTCTTCATCGAGGCGTCCGTCTCGACCATCCGCCGCTTGGCCCGCTCGACCCGGAGGCGCGTGATCTCCCCCGCGATGCTCCGCCCCATCGATTCGTTGAAGCGCCGCTCGAGCGTCCGACGGGTGGTCGCCACGGCGGACGCCACGTGCTTGACCTGGATGCTCCGGTGGCCGTTCTCGGCGATGAAACGGAGGGCCCGAGCCACCACCGGGTCATTGGTGGCATAGACGTCCGTCGATTGACGGGAAACCAACTCGGCGGGCGGCACCATCTCCGGCTCTTCCGACACCGTCTGGCCGGCCATGAGGCGGTCCAGCATGGCCGCCGCCCGGTAGCCGACCTGCCCGAACCCGAGGTCGATGCTGGTCAAGCTCGGTTCCGGGGCATTGCAGATCTCGGTCTCGTTGTGGGTGCCGACGATCGCCACATCCTGCGACACGTGCAGCCCCTTGGAGCGGCAGACATCGATCAGGAAGCGGCAGAAAAGATCCTGCGTCACGAACACCCCCATCGGCAGCTCCCAGGTGTCGATCCATTGCTCCAGACCGGTCACGAAGGCCTCCCAGCTTTTCGCCCTGCCGTCGTCGCAATTCCGCGCGACCCGGTGGACGCTGCACGGGAAGCCGGAGCTCCGGACGTGGTTGCGGAAGCCGCTCAACTGGGCCTGCGAATCAAGGTCGCGCAGGAACCCGAGATAGCCGAATCTCCGGAACCCGCGGGCCATCAGATGTTTCGCCGCCATCACGCCGGATGCTTCGAAGTCCGCGAACACGCTGGGTAGCCCCCGGGTGGGCGTGTTGACCCAGACGTTCACCAGCGGGACCTTCGCCTTTCGCGCCGCCGCGGCCATCTGGGTGCTGGCACGGGCGATGATCCCGTCGTAAGGGATTCCGCCGGACCGTTGATGCAGCATGAATTCCGCCGCCGGATTGATCGAGCAGTCCCAGCCGGCTTCGTCGGCATACTTCTGGCAACCGGCGTAAACCTCCATGTGACGCTTGTAACCCCAATTGAGTTCAAGGGATATCGCCACGCGGGGACGCTTGTCGTTCCTGATCTTCTTCATGTTCGGCCGGGCGATCAGCGGACAGGAGTCATTTTCTTGCCGCGGACCTGGGTGATGTGGTAACAACCGCGACTACCTCCCGCAAGAACTTGGTGGCGCAAATTCATGATGTTTTGTCGCATGCCACCGTAGACGAAACCGTGCCAAACCACGTAGCCTCACGTGACGAGAGTCCGTGTGGCCAGACAGCCGCGGGAATTCCCACCCCACCCGAGCCATCCGGCACACTCCATGAACCCGGTCATCCAGATCACCGAGCCCGAACCCGCCGCCCCGCCTGTCTCCGACCCGCCAGAAGGGATCCTCACGCCGACGCTGCTGCGGAAGATCCGGGAGAGTTACCGGATGAGCGCCCCGGACCGCGCCTGCCACAACGCGGTGACCCACCACTCCGCGAAGCCCCTCGCGTTGAACATCGGCATGCTGCGCGGCGACGACGGGCATTTCAGCCACCGGGTGCGGTCGAAGGGAATCCTCAACCAGAAGAAGTCCGGGCGTTGCTGGATGTTCGCCGGCTTGAACGTGATCCGTCCGCAGGTGATCCGCGACCACCGGATGGAGGCTTTCGAATTCTCCGCCGCCTACCTCCTGTTCTGGGACAAGATGGAGAAGTCGAACCTCTACCTCGAGTCGATCATCGAACTGAGGGACGCCGATTTCCTCGACCGCGACTGGGCCCAGGTGAACACGCTCACGATCGAAGACGGCGGCTGGTGGAACTACCTTGCCGGCCTGATTTCGAAGTATGGGATCATGCCGCTGTCGGCCATGCCCGAGACCCACGCCAGCTCGAACACCGAAGCGCTCAACGAGGTCCTCGGCCGCTTGCTCCGTTCGCGCGCGGTCCGGGTGCTGGACCGGCATGCCGCCGGAGCCGGGACCGCGGAGCTGCGCAACGAGAAGAACGAGATTCTCAAGGAGGTCTACCGCTTGCTCGTCCTTTTTCTCGGCGAGCCCCCTGCCGAGTTCGAGTGGCGCTACCCCGTCCAGCCCGGCCACGACGCCGGCCAGGTGCCCGACGAAGAGCTGAAGTCGGCAGAGAACCGCCGCCTCAGCAAGCCGGAGCGCCACACACCGCAGTCGTTCTACCGCCAGTACGTCGTCCGCCCGCTCTCCGAATACGTCTGCCTCTACAACGACCCGAAGAACGAACTGAACCGCCACTACCGCTTCGACCGTGCCCGCAACATCGTGGGCAACGAATGCATGAACTTCGCGAACATCGACACGGGGATCATGAAGGAGATCGCCAAGGCATCCATCCTCGCCAACGAACCGCTCTGGTTCGCGGTGAACATGAACTTCGACCAGTCCCCGGAGCTCGGCCTGATGAAGCACCGCCTCTTCGACTACGAGGCGCTCTTCGGGATCGACCTCGCGATGAGCAAGTCCGACCGCACCCGCTTCCACGCCGGCGCCTCCGGCCACGCCATGGCGCTCGCCGGCATGGACCTGGACGCCGACGAATATCCGCGGAAGTGGCTCGTCGAGAACAGTTGGGGCGACGAGAAGGGCGACAAGGGCCTGTGGACCATGCACGACGATTGGTTCGACGAGCACGTTTACACGATCATCGCCCACAAGAGCCATGTCCCGCCGGCCGTCCTGGGGATCTTCGATCAGGAACCCACGGTGCTCCCCGCCTGGTATCCGGGCGCGCCAGGCAGCCGCAGCGCCGCGACTCCCCGGTAATGCCTTGCGCCCGCCGCGGAGCACAACACGCTCCCGTGTAGGATCGCTCGTTTTCCGACCGTTCTTACCACCATTCCCTTTGTTCCGCCCTTTCATGAAATCCATCACCCGCCTTCTTCCCTATCTCGCCCTCGCGCCGCTCCACGCCGAGCAGGTCAACCTTGTGAAAAAAGGCGAGGAGGCCTTCCAACTCTGGGGCTGCGCCACCTGCCACGCGGTGGGCAAGGACGACGTCTCCATCAAGTCCGGGCCCAGCCTCTACGACCTCTTCCAGACCCAGCCCCGCGAACGCGAGGTCGCCGGGGCCGACGGCAAGAAGTCCAAGGTCGCCGCGGACAAGAATTACTTCATCGACTCCGTGCGGAACCCGGCCCCGCGACTGGCCGTCGCCGAGAGCGGCCCGACCCGCGGCGAGGCCTACCCGCCGGTGATGCCGCAGTTCACCGCGGAGGTTGTCTCCGACGCCAACCTGGAGGCGATGTGGCATTTCCTCCGCCACGCCGCCGCCGAGGGGAAAAACGGGCCCGCCGTCGTGATGGGCGAGGTGAAGGCCGATGCCGTCCGCTCCGACTTCGACAACCCGGCCGCCGTGCCGGTCGACCAGCGGCCGCGGGTGATCCGCGCCCCCCTGCCGAACGCCAGCGGCCGCGCCATCCATGTCGGCCTGCCCAACGGCATGAACTACACCTTTGATCCCCGCCAACTCTCCCTGCGCAGCGTCTGGAGCGGCGGCTTCCTCAATCTGGAGAAGGAACAAACCGGGCGCAGCACCCCGGGCTCCGACCGCGGCCAGGGCGCGCGCGACGTGCTCGATGGCAAATCCGCGCTGGTCCCACTGACCGCGGATGGCAAGCCCGTCGATTTCGAATTCAAGGAACCCGACCTCAACGACGACGCGGCGATCATCCGCCACCTCGAAAAGGGCGGCGATTTCCTCAAGGAACTCGCATCCATCGACGCGGAGTTCAAAGGCTACCAACTCACCGAGACCGGAGTCCCCGAGTTTCACTTCCGCGTCGGGAAGAACATCATCCGCCAGCAGATCTCCTTCAATGAAGACGGCTCGCTGGTCATCCAGATCTCCGGCAAGCTCGCCGCTCCCCAGACCTTCCAGCTCCGGAAGGACGGTTGGAGCGGTGCCAAAGTGGATGGCGGCACCCTCTCCGACGGCCGTTGGACGATCCCGGCCGGCGAAGGCAAGACCTACCGCCTGACTGCCGCCACCGGTAGCCCGCTCGGTGCCCGCGCGCCACTACCGGTGAAGGAGAACCTCGCCCCGCAGCCCGCCACCACCGCCGCCGCAACGGCCGACCTTCCCGCGGGCTACCGCATCGAGGACTGGGTCGCGCCGCTGGACACCTTCGGCCGCGAGCAGTTGTTCGAGCCCACCGCCATCGCCGTCGCCAAGGACGGCACCATCGTCGTCGGCACCCGCACCGCCGGCATCTGGCGTTGGAAGGACAAAACCTGGCAGATGTTCGCGGAGGGCACCTACGAATGCCTCGGGCTGGTCATCGAGGACGATGCCGCCAACACCATCGTCATCGCCCAGAAGCCCGAACTCACCCGCCTCCGCGATCTCAACGGCGACGGCCGCGCCGACGCCTTCGAGACGGTCTGCGACGACTTCGGCTTCCACGGCAACTACCACGAATACACCCACGGTCCGGCCCGCGACGCCGCTGGCAATTACCACTTCACCCTCAACCTCTGCCACGGCAAGAACGACCAGGCCTCCTACAAGGCCGGCGGCAATTTCATGGGCAGCATGGGCGGCTTCCGCGGCTGGGCCTGCCGGGTCACCCCGGACGGCGTTTTCCAACCCTATGCCAACGGACTGCGCAGCCCCGCCGGTCTCGCCACCGCCCCGGACGGCCGCATCGTTTACACCGAAAACCAGGGCGAATACGTCGGCTCCTCCAAGATCAGCTACCTCGTTGACGGAGGCTTCTACGGCCATCCCTCCGGCTTAGTCTCGCTGCCCGGCATGAAGCCGAGCTCCCCCGAGATCGCCTTCGACCAGTGGAAGCCGAAGACCCACCCGCACGCGCTCTGGTTCCCGCACAACAAGCTCGCCAACTCGCCCGGCAGCCCGGCCTGGGATCTTTCGGAAGGCAAGTTCGGCCCCTTCGCCGGCCAGATGTTCGCCGGCGACCAGACCCTCTCCACCCTGATGCGCGTCGCATCCGAGAAGGTCGGCGACTTCGACCAGGGCACCATGATCCTGTTCGCCCGCAACCTCGCCTCCGGCATCATGCGGCCCTGCTTCCTGCCGGACGGCTCGCTGCTCCTCGGCCAGACCGGCCGCGGCTGGCAGGCCAAAGGCGGCAAGAAGGCCAGCCTCCAGCGGATCATCCACGATCCCGCCGTGACCCCCGCCGACATCCTCTCCATCCAGACCCGCCGGACCGGCTTCACGGTGCACCTCACCGCGCCGCTGGCCGACTCCGTCACGCCGGAATCCCTGCTGGCGAAGCTTCAACTCGACTCCTGGACCTACACCGACGCGGTGACCTACGGCTCCGGCGAAAATGAGAAGCGAACCCACGTCATCACCGCCCCGGTGATCGGCAGCGACCGCAAGTCCGTCGCCCTTGAAATCGAAGGCCTGGGTGCCCCCGGCCGCGTCCCGGCCCGGATCCACCGCCTCCAGATCCGCGAGGCGACCACCTTGTTCCCGCCCGCCTTTCCGGCCCGGGCCTTGCTCGAGGCCTATCACACGCTGAATGCCCTGCCCGAGTGAGCCGGCCGTCTCCGCGTCCCCGGCGGCCAGCGGGACAGCCCGGAAGGCTCCCGGAAAGGCACACCTCTTTTCCACCATGAAGCCATTGGTCCTCTGTCTCCTCGCCTCCGCCTCGCTGGCCGCCTCGCCGCGCGATACCCTGCCCCTCGACGCGCCGGACTGGCCTTCGAACTACCGCCTTCATCTCGAAGGCGCGGCCAAGGTCCGCCTCGGCGCAGGCCTGTCGCTGGATCTCGATCCAGCCGCGGCCCCGCATGACATCGCCGTGGAGTACCCCGCCGAAGGCCCGCCGCTGTTGCGCGTCTGGTCCGGCGGAAAGCTGGTGCGGGGGCCAGAGGAAGTTGCCTCCCTTTCGAAATCCCCCGCCGCGGAGTTCCCCGATGCCGGGATCGACCTGGGCGCGGACTTCACCGCGGTGGCCTCCTTCGAGACCAGGGACGGCGGCACGCTTTTCGCCATGTGCGCCCGGACGGGCAACTGGTCGCCTTCGTCCAAGGCGCTCTACATCGAAGGCGGCAAGCTCGTGTATGACATCGGCTGGCTCGGCGCCATGGGCGGCGGGCCGCGGGTAAATGACGGCAAGCCCCACACCGCCGTGCTGGCCGTCCGCGGCGGCACCGCGCGTCTGTGGTTGGATGGCAAGGTGGTCGCGAAAAAGGAGGGCTTCACGAAGAAGGATCCGGACGGCAACCTCTTGAAAGTCGGTCGCGCCACCCCGGATTTCGGAGGGGATTTCAACCAGGGAAGCATCCAGGCGGTCCGCATGTGGAAACGCGCGCTGCCCGACGACGAGATCGCACTGCTGTTCAAGGACGGCGGGCAGGGTGCGAACACGCCGGACTTCACCTGGCGGCAGGACTCGAATGCCAAGCCGGTCATCGAAGGCGGAAGCGGCTGGGTCCAGGCGCTCGAACAGTCCGACCACGCGGAAATCGTCAGCGGCTGGAACGACAAGTCGCTCGAGGAAGGCGCCGCCATCTACAACTCGCTCTGCATCGTCTGCCACGGCGATGCCAAGCAGGCGGGCTCCCTCCCCACCGCGCTCCGCTTCACCGAAGGTCCGTTCAAGAACGGTGCGGATCCTTACTCGATGTATCTCACGCTGACCAAGGGCTACAACCAGATGGTCGCCCAGCCGCAGTACACCACCGCCCAGAAATACGCCGTCATCCACTACATCCGCGAGACCTTCCTGCGCTCTAACAACCCGACGCAATACACCGAACTCACGCCCGCGGCGCTCGCCGCGCTGCCCAAGGGCCTCGCCCGCGGCGAAGTGGAAAAGGAAGACCGCAGCCTGCCGCCCTACCAGCGGATGGACCTCGGGCCGGCCCTGTTCTGGACCTACGAGGTCGCCCCGGGGAACATCGCGCAGAAAGGCATCGCCATCCGCCTCGACGATGGCCCCGGCGGCGTCAGCAAGGGCCGCGCGTGGATGGTTTACGATCACGACACGATGCGCGTCGCCGCGGCGACCACCGGCAGCTTCGTCGACTGGAAAGGCATCGCCTTCGACGGCAGCCACGGCACCCACACCGGGCTGAACGGCGAGAAGCACTTCGTCAATCCCGTCGGCCCCGGCTGGAGCACCGGCGGCTTCGAAGACACCCGCGAACCGGCCAAGGACGGGAAGAAATACGGCCCCCACGCCGGATTGAAATTCGAAGGCCTCTATCAGCACGGGAACCGCGTGGTGCTTTCCTATACCGTGGGAGGGACCCGTGTTCTCGAATCACCCAGCTGGCTGGATTACGGAAAGACGCCGATCTTCATCCGCACGGTGAATGTTGGGGAGGTGCATTTGTCAGAGTGGTCGACACCGGTGCCAGCCCTGCGCATCGCTCCCGACCACGTCAATGTGGTCATGCAAGGCAGCGGCGAGTTGAAGCGCGAGGACGGCTTCTGGGTCGCTCGACTGGAGCGTGAGCCCCACCCGTCTCAAGCGCGCTTCTTCATCTCGCAGGCTGACGCGGCCTCGCTTGGGTCGCTGGCAAAGACGGTCACCACGCCGCTCGACCTCACACCGCTGACCCAAGGCGGCCCGGCCAAGTGGTCGAAAACCGTCACCACCACCTCCGTCGCAGGCGACGACAGCGGGCCCTTCATCACCGACGATTTCCCGCTGCCGCTCGACAATCCCTGGCAGGGCTGGCTGCGCCCCGGCGGCTTCGATTTCACACCGGACGGCAAGGCGGCCATCGTCGCGATGTGGAACGGCGACGTCTGGCGCGTCGATGGCATCGCGGACAAGGCGCCGGCCAAGCTGACCTGGCGGCGCATCGCCAGCGGCCTGTTCCAACCGCTCGGCGTGAAGTTCCGCGGCGACGAGCTCTTCATCACCTGCCGCGACCAGATCGCCCGGCTGAAGGATCTCAACGGCGACGGCGAGACCGACTTCATCGAGTGCTTCAACGACGACGCCCAGGTGACCGAGCACTTCCACGAGTTCGCCATGGGCCTGCAAACCGACGCGGCCGGCAATTTCTACTACGCCAAGTCCGGCCGCCACGCGCTCGACAGCGTGGTCCCGCAGCACGGCACACTGCTGAAGGTCAGCGCCGACGGATCGAAGACCGAGATCCTCGCCACCGGCTTCCGCGCGGCGAACGGCGTCTGCATCAACGACGACGGCACCTTCTTCGTCACCGACCAGGAAGGCTTCTGGACGCCGAAGAACCGCATCAACCGCGTGAAGCCCGGCGGATTCTACGGCAACATGTTCGGCTACACCTCCGTCACCGACACCTCCGACTCCGCGATGGAGCCGCCGATGGTCTGGATGACCAACGCCAAGGACCGCAGCCCGGCGGAACTCGTCTGGGTGCCAAAGAACGCCTGGGGTGATCTCGGCGGCAGCCTGCTCAACCTCAGCTACGGCACCGGCCGCGTGTTCATCGTGCCGAACGAGGAAGTCGGCGGCCAATGGCAGGGTGCCGTCTGCGAACTGCCGATGCCCGCCTTCGACACCGGCATCATGCGCGGCCGCTTCGGCCCCGACGGCGCGCTCTACACCTGCGGCATGTTCGCCTGGGCCGGCAACGCGACCGCGCCCGGCGGCTTCCACCGCATCCGCCGCGGCGAGGCACCTGCGCAAGTTCCGCTGGAAGTAACTGCCGCGAAGGGAAGCCTGACGGTGACCTTCAGCGACCCGGTCGGCGACCCCGACTGCTCGATGAAGGTCTGGTCGCTCAAGCGCAGCGCGAAATACGGATCCGGTCATTTCGACGAACGCGGGCTGGCGATCCGGACGGTCAAGACCAGCGCCGACGGCCGCACCCTGACTCTTGAGATCCCGGACCTCGCGCCGACCCAGTGCTACGAACTGAAGATCGGCGACCGCGTCCTCCACGGCACCATCCATTCACTCCGTTAGATCATCTGCCATGACTTTCCGCACGCCAACCACCGCATTTGTCCGCACCTTTTCCATCGCGGCCTTGCTCGCGATCCCTTCCACGGGATTCGCCGCGCCGAAGGGCACGATGACCCTGCCCGACTTCACCAAGGGCGACGCCATCCCCGCCGGTGCCAAGCATGACTGGACGCTTGGCGCGACCGGACTCAGCGGCTGGATTTACAGCGAGAAGATGGTGACCACCGACGCCCGCCAGATCGCCATCACCCGGGTCGACAAGGGCTCCCCCGCCGAGGGCATCCTCGCGGTTGGCGACGTGATCCTCGGCACCGGCGGCAAGCCTTTCTCCCATGACCCGCGGACCGAACTCGGCAAGGCCCTCACCGCCGCCGAAGCGGGCCCGGGAGGCCTTGCCTTGACCCGCTGGCGCGCCGGAAAGACGGAAGAAGTCACCGTGAAGCTTCCGGTGCTCGGCAGCTACAGCGCCACCGCGCCCTACGACTGCCCGAAGTCGAAACGGATCCTCGAACAGGGCTGCAAGGCCCTGGCGGAGGTCATCGCGGCCCCGAACTATCGTGCGAACCCGGTCTCACGCTCGCTCAACGCCCTCGCCCTGCTCGCCAGCGGTGATCCCGCCTACCTCCCTCTCGTGAAGAGGGAAGCCGAGTGGGCCGCCGGCTATTCGGTCGATGGCTTCGCGACCTGGTACTATGGCTACGTGATTTCGCTGCTCGCCGAGTACAAGTTGGCGACCGGCGACGCATCGGTGATGCCCGGCCTCAAGCGCCTCGCCCTCGAAGCCGCCAACGGCCAAAGCGCGGTCGGCTCGTGGGGCCACAAATTCGCCCAGCCCGACGGCCGGCTCAGCGGCTATGGCATGATGAACGCGCCCGGCGTGCCGCTCACCATCTCGCTGGTCCTCGCCCGCGAAGCCGGCGCGAAGGACCCCGCGATCGACCAGGCCATCGTGAAAAGCGCCCGCCTGCTGACCTTCTACATCGGCAAGGGCGCGATCCCTTACGGCGATCATCACCCGTGGACCCAGACCCATGAAGACAACGGCAAGTGCGGCATGACCGCGGTGCTGTTCAACCTGTTAGGCGACCCCAAGGGCGCGGAGTTCTTTTCCCGCATGAGCGTGGCCTCCCACGGCCCGGAGCGCGATGGCGGCCACACCGGCAACTTCTGGAACATCCTGTGGTCGCTGCCCGGCGTCGCCCAGTCCGGCCCCCACGCCACCGGCGCGTGGATGGGCGAATTCGGTGCGTGGTACTTCGATCTCGCCCGCCGCTGGGACGGCACCTTCCTCCACCAGGGCCCGCCGCAAATGGCCAACGACAGCACCCCCGGCTGGGATGCCACCGGCGGCTACCTGCTGGCCTACGCCATGCCCCTGAAGAAGCTCCGCCTCACCGGCAAGGTGCCCGGCGTCGCGCCGCAGATCGATGCCGCCACGGCCCGCGCCCTGATCCTCGACGGCCGGGGTTGGAGCAACAAGGACCGCAACAGCGCCTACGACGCGCTGGGCCCCGACCAGCTCTTCGAATGCCTCGCAAGCTGGTCCCCCACCGTCCGCGAGCGCGCCGCCATGGCCATCGCCCGCCGCAAGGGCGAGAAGCCGGTGGCGGGCCTCGTCAAGCTGCTCGGTTCGCCGAAACTGGAGGCACGCTACGGTGCCTGCGAAGCCCTGATCGCCCTGAAAGGTGCCGCCGCCCCGGCGGTGCCCGCGTTGAAGGAACTGCTCGGCCATGAGGACCTGTGGCTCCGGGTCAAGGCGGCTGAGGCCCTGGCTAGCATCGGCAAGCCGGCCATGGCCACCGTGCCCGTCCTGCTCGAACGCCTCGCCCTGCCGCCCTCCCCCGCCGACCCGCGCGGCATGGAGCAGCGCTACCTCTGCTTCGCCGTCTTCGGACAGATGCTGAAACAGTCGCTCGACGGCGTGGATCAGGACCTCCTCCGCAAGGCCGTGGTCGCCGGGCTCCAGAACCAGGACGGCCGCGCCCGCGGCGAGATCGGTGGCATCTATCAGAAGCTGAGCTACGAAGAGATCAAACCCCTGCTCCCCGCGATTCACCAGGCGATCGTCGTGCCCGCCCCGAGCGGTGAAATGTTCGCCAGCAACATCCGCCTCGCCGGCCTCGAACTCCTCGCCAAGCACCGCATCCGCGAAGGCATGGCCCTTTCGCTCGAAGTGATGGAGATCGACAAGTGGGGCAAGGCCACCCGCATCGACCGCTGCTTGAAGGTCATCGGGATGTACGGCGGTGCCGCCAAGCCGCTGCTCCCCCGGCTCCGCCAGCTCGAGCAGGACCTGTCGAACCACGGCGAAGCCCGCAACCTCAAGCCGAAGGTCGAGACCTTGCAGGCATTGATCCAAAAGATCGAAGTGAGCAAGGAGAGCGTCGAGCTCCGGGGACTCAAGTGAGCCCAGTCCCCGGGTTGGGGCCGGAGCGCCTCCGCGACACGTCCGCAGAACCCGATCTGAAAAATCCCGCCATTGCGAAGGCCCGGGATTTCCGGTGACTTCGCCAGCGTGAGCGAAGAGGCCATCGCCGACATCGATGTCGTTCCGGAGCAGCAGGACGCCGCCCCGGAACTCGTCGCGCGTGTCGAGGCCTCGGTGCGAAAGTATCCATCCAGCTTCTGGTTCCGGCACCCGGAAGCGAAGATCCGCACGGTGGAGGATGTCCGTATCGTCATCCGGAGGCTTCGTGAAAGCGGCAACCGGCAAGCGTGGAACGAGGCACAAACGCTGGTCCGATGCCTCTAACCACTTTCCAGCAAAGAGTCCGCGGGAACCGGTCGGAGGCCAGTCATTTCGCGGGCAGCTTGGTACTTAACGTCGGCGATGCTTCATCCCGGTATTCCCATGATTTCGAGCTCTTCCACGACGCCATCGGCGATCTTTGGCGGTCCAGCGAGGAAGATGTGGCCGCCCTGGAGAAGGCGGGATTGCAAGTTGAGAAGCTGAACGAGCACGGGGGCTGGGACGAAGAGCGGTCCTTTCGCAAAGCCATCGTTCGGGCGGAGGGTGACGAGATTGCCATCGACCGGGCCCAAGACTCCGCCTGGCGCTTTTTCCCGATCATCGAGGATCCGCTCCTTGGCTGGAGGCTCCACTTGTTTGACATGGCGACCAACAAGGGCTGCCGGCCGGTGATCCACGGGATTCACGTGGATTGAAGTATTCTTCCCCGTCGGAATCCGGCGCCTTCATTGCCCTGCCTTTTTCGTCTTCTTCTTTCCCTTCTTCCCGGCTCCTTTGCCTCGAACGGCATCCCGGGCGCTGGGCGGGGCTTGCTCGGCGTTCCACTTGTTGAACATCGCCTGCAGTTCCTTGACCTTCTCAGGCTGGCTGGCCGCGAGGTTCTTCGATTCCCCGATGTCGGTGGCGAGGTTGTAGAGTTCGGGCCGGCCGCTGCCGCCATTGGAGACGACCAGCTTCATGTCCCCGTCGCGGATCGCCCATTGCGGGCCGAAGCGCCAGTAGAGGGTGGGGTGCGGACGCCCGGTTTCGGCCCCGGTCAGATAGGGCATCAAATCCACACCATCGAGCTGCCACGACGCCTCGGGCTTGCCGCCGGCGGCGACGATGGCGGTGGGGAGGACGTCGAGGTTCATCACCGGGAAGTCATAAGTCTTGCCCGCCGGGATCTTGCCTTTCCATTGGGCGATGTAGGGGACGCGAGGCCCTCCTTCGAAGGTGGTCATCTTGAAGCCGCGGAGCGGACCGTTCCTCGAAGTCGTGCTGGCGGTGGGGCCGCCGTTGTCGGCGATGAAGAACACCAAGGTGTTCTCTTCCTGACCCAGCTCGCGGACTTTTCCCATCACGCGGCCGACCGAATCGTCCATGCCGGCCAGCATCGCGGCGAACATCTGCCGCTTCTTGTCGGTGATCTCCGGGAAGCGATCGAGATCCTTCTTCGGGGCCTGCAGCGGGGCGTGCTGGGCGTTGAACGGCAGATAGAGGAACCAAGGCTTGTCCTTGTTCTTGCCGATCCAATCGACCGCGCGCTCGGCATAAGCGTCGGTGGTGTAGAAATCCGGATCCTTCACGGCCTGCACCTCGTTGGACACCCGGGAATCGATGAAGGCGGTCGGATGGAAAAACGGCGTGTTGTTGAGGGTGCCGTAGAACTCGTCGAAGCCGCGCCGCGTGGGGCGGTTCTCCGGCTGGTTGCCGAGGTGCCATTTGCCCACCGCGGCGGTGGCGTAGCCGAGCGACTTCAGCCGCGTTGCCATCGTCGTCTGGTCGCCGCGGAGGCCGACGGCGTTGGCGGCCGAGTTGAATTCGTGGCCGAAGCGCGTCGGATAGCGCCCTGTGAGAAGACCGGCACGCGAGGGACTGCAATACGTCGCGGCGACATAGCCGTTGGTGAAGCGCATGCCGTTCTTGGCGAGGGAGTCGATGTGCGGGGTCGGGATGTCCTTGGTGAAGCCCTGGCAGCCGAGTTCTCCCCAGCCCAGGTCATCGGCGTAGAAAATGACGATGTTCGGCGGGGCGGCGCTCGAAGCCAGCAAGGGAGCGAGCCAGGCAAAGGCGAGGCGGAGGAAGAAGCTGGATTTCATGGAGCTTGGAAGTGAGAGACGACGAGTGGATGACGGGATCGGCCGATGCGGTTTCACCAATCCCCCAGCGATGCGATGGCCAGGATTATCAGCACCAGCAACACCAACGCGGTCGCCCACCAGTACCACTGGATCCCGATGCGCCGGTGCGGCTTGCCGCCGAACTCGCGGGCGACGAAGTCTTCGTAGTCGAAGTCCTCGTCGGTTAACGGCAGGTCCAGTCCTTCGGCGGTGCTTTCCTGGTGCCAGCTCGGCTTGGCGGCGGTCTTGGCGGGCTTCCGCTTTTTCCGCGGCGGATGGCAGTGAGGACAGGCGCGAGAGCCGACGGCGACTTCCTTGTCGCAGCCGGGACAGACGTAGGTGTCGGGCTTCATCGGGCGCCTGCCTTCTGTTGGGAACTCAGATCGCGGAAGGCCCGGTCACCGTGACCACGCGGGTCTTGGCCCACTCGTCGCCGAATCGTTGCAAGGCTCCGTTCCCGCCCTGCCGGGAGTACAGGATGTAAGCTTCGACCAGACCGAAGAACGGGATGACGAGCGACAGGTTCCGCACGATGCTTGCCTGCCAGTTTCCGGTCAGGCTCTTGCCCTCCATCGTCACGGCGCGGAGCTTCATGATCTTCTTGCCGATGCTCTGGCCTTCGAGGAACGGCAAAGCGTCGCGGGTGAGGAGGTAACCGAGCAGCGCCAGATTGCCGAGCAGCGTCCACATCGCGGCGAGGACCATGTAGATCCCGACCGCGATGAAGCTGTCGATGATCGTCGCCACCACGCGGGCTTCGAAAGCCGCGTCACCGACCGGCTTGGTCACCTCCTCGTCGTCCGCATCCATCTTGAGTTTCCCCGGCTTCTCTGCGGCCTGCGCCGGAGGATCCATCGGCGGCGGAGGAGGCGGAAGATCCGGCAAGGGAGGCGCCACCGGAGTCGGCGGGGTCAGGTCCGGGGGCGGGGGTGTCGGCCGTGGCGGCGGAAGATCGGGCGGGGGTGGAACAGACGAGCGCGGCGCTTCTGGTTCGTTTTCCATGATCCGCGCAATCTAGCAGAAAGGGTGGCCGGGGTCGAGGCACTTCTCAGTCTTCCGCCCGCAGTCCGGCGAAGACCCGATGGGAAAAGTAGCGCTCCATCCGGTCGGGAAACACGGTGACCACCCGGGCCTCCCGCCCCAAACGGCGCTTGGCTTCCAGCGCGGCGGCGTAGTTGAGCCCGGAGCTCGGTCCAACCGGAAACCCGAGCGCCCAGAGTTTCCTCGTGAGGTCCAGGCAGAGCTCTTCGTCGATACTCAACTCCTCGATCGCCCCGCCCCGCGGGCCCGTCTGCCAGTCGCGGTAGAGTGCGGAAAGGCAGTCCGCGACGCCCGGCACTTCCTTGCTGAAGGTGAGGCTGCTGCACTCGGCGTTGTCGCGGAAGGCGGCTCCTTCGCAAGGGATCGCGGCGTAGGCGCGGGCCCCGCAGCCGGCATCGTCGAAGGCCTGCCACAAGCCGAGCAAGGTGCCGCCGGTGCCGACACCGCTGGCCACCGCATCGACACAGCCGCACTCCATCTGCGCCAGGATTTCCGGGCCGGTGAACATCCGGTGCGCCTCGGCGTTGTCAGGATTCTCGAACTGCCGCGCGGCGAACCAGCCGTGGGAAAGCGCCGCCTCGCTTGCAGCATCGAGCACCGCGGCCATCCCGCCTTCCACCCGCCGCACCTCGCCGCCGTAAGCCCGGATCATCAGGCCGCGCTCGTGGGTCGCGCTGGTCGGGATGAAGGCGACGAACTTCAGTCCCATCTGGGCACAGGCCAAAGCCAGCGCGATGCTGGTCGATCCGCTCGACGCCTCGACCACGGTGTCGCCGGCCTTCAACTCACCGCGCCGCCAGGCTTTCTCCAGGATGTGGCGCGCGATGCGGTCCTTGGTCGAGCCGCTGGGGTTCATGAACTCCAGCTTGCACCACACCGCGCCGAGTTCCGCGTCGAGAGTGACCGGCACCAGCGGGGTCGGCGGGACTTGGCGGATGAAACGCCCGCCCGCCGGAACGGAGCGGGGTGCTTGGAGCTGCGGACTTGCCATGCCGAAACCCAAGCAAGCCAGGACCGCAGCGCCAAGGACGGAACCTCGTCAGGCGATGATCTCGGGGATGGCGTCCGCTCCCTCGACCCCGACGAGCTTCTGATCGAGCCCGCCGTAGAAATAGCTGAGGTGGTTCGGATCGAGACCCATCTGCTGGAGCACCGTGGCGTGGAGATTCTTCACCTGGACCCGGTCCTTCACCGCCGCGCCGCCGTATTCGTCGGTTTCGCCGAAGCTGGTGCCGCCCTTGATGCCGCCGCCCGCCATCCACATCGTGAAGCCGGCGGAGTTGTGGTCGCGGCCGGTGCCTTCGGCGTATTCGGCGGTCGGCTGGCGGCCGAACTCGCCGCCCCAGATGACCAGCGTCTCGTCGAGCAAGCCGCGCTGCTTGAGGTCCTTGAGCAGACCGGCGATCGGCTTGTCGGTGTTGCCGGCGTGGAACTCGTGGTTCTTCACCAGGTCGCCGTGGGCATCCCAGTTGTCGTCGTTGTGGGCGCCGCCCGAGTAAATCTGGATGAAGCGGGTGCCGCGCTCGACCATCCGGCGGGCCAGGATGCACTTGCGCGCGAAGTCATCGGTGCGCCCGCCGTCCATCCCGTAGAGGTCCTTGATGTGCTGCGGCTCGTTGTCGACGTCGATCGCCTCCGGCGCGTTCGCCTGCATCCGATAGGCAAGTTCGTACGAGGCGATGCGTGCGGCGAGGTCGCTGTTGTGCTCGCGGCCCTTGAGGTGGCCTTGGTTGACGTCGCCGAGGAAATCGAGCAACGAACGCTGCTGCACGCGGTCCATCCCGGGCCGGTTCTCGAGGTTGAGGATGGGGCTGCCCTTCGAGCGGAAGACGACGCCTTGATAACTCGCCGGCATGAAGCCGCTGCTCCAGTTCTTCGCCCCGGAAATCGGGCCGCCGGTCTTGTCGAGCATGACGACATAACCGGGCAGGTTCTCGTTCAGCGAGCCGAGGCCGTAGTTCAACCAGGAGCCGAGGGAAGGCTTGCCGGAGAGCAGCGAGCCGCTGTTCATCATCAGCATCGCCGAGCCGTGGATCGGCGAGTCGGCGGTCATCGAATGGATGAACGCGAGGTCGTCGACCACGCCGCCGACGTTCGGGAAGAGCTCGGAGACCCACTTGCCGGACTGGCCGTATTGCTTGAATTTCCACTTCGGTCCGACCACCCGGCCTTCGTTCTTTTTGCCACCGCGGCCGAAGGTCTTGATCGGGACCGTCTTGCCATCGAGGGCATACATCTTCGGCTTGTAGTCGAAGGTGTCCATGTGGCTCGGGCCGCCGTACATGAAGAGGAAGATCACCGACTTCGCCTTGGCGGGAAGTTGCGGCTGCTTCGGCGCGAGCGGGTTTCCGCTGCCGAGGTCGGCCGCGAAGGCACCGTCGCGGGACAGCATGCCGGCGAGGGCCAGCGAGGTGAAGCCGCCACCAATCTGATGGAGGAATTCCCGGCGGTGGACACGGCCGCAGAAGTTGCGGAGAGGTGGACGGGCGATCATGGCTAGTCGAGGTAGAAGAATTCGTTGAAGCTGAAAACGGCGATGGCGAAGCGCTGGAGGGCGACCTCGGGAGCGAGCTGATGTTCGGTCTTGAGCTTGCCGATGAAGGCCAGCGAGCGGATCACTTCGGTCTCGTCGGGCGGACGGGAGATGACCAGTTCGAAAGCGCGCCGCACCTGGGCCTGGAGGTCGCCGGGGTGTTCCTCGATAAGACGATCGGCGAGGGCCTTGGCTTTGTCGTGGACGAATTCGCTGTTCATCATCGCCAGCGCCTGGGTCGGCACCGTCGTCGTGAAGCGCACCGGGCAGGGCGTGTCGGTGTCGGCCAGGTCGAAGTCGGTGAACATCGGCGGCTGCAGCGAGCGCTTGATCTTGGCGTAGATGCTCCGGCGGTTCGCCTGGTCGGGCGGGCTGGTGCCCCACTTGCCGCCCTTGGTTGACGAGGTCGCGAGCACTTCCTCGGGCATCGGGACGAACACGCTGGGTCCGCCCATCTCGAGGTTCAGCTCGCCGGTGCTGGCCAGGATCGAGTCGCGGACTTCCTCGGCCGTCAGGCGGCGTGGATTGAAACGCCAGAACAGGTCGTTGGCGGGGTCCGCCGCGGCGGCTTCCGGCTCGCTGGAGATGGCAAGGCGGTAGGTCATGGAGTTGAGCATCACGCGGTGCATCGCCTTCATGCTCCAGCCCTTGGCGACAAACTCGGTGGCAAGCCAATCCAGCAATTCGGGATGGGTCGCGGGGGTGCCGAGATAGCCGAAATCGTTCGGGGTCGGGCTGAGTCCGCGGCCGAAATGATGCTGCCACATCCGGTTGACCATCACCCGGGCGGTCCGGGGATTGTCGGGACGGGTCATCCAGCGGGCAAGCGCCAGCCGCCGGCCGCTGGTCGCGGAACCCTCGGCCGGGGCCGGGATCTCCGCTGCCTCGCCGCCCCAGATCGCGGGGAAGCCGGGAGTGACGATCTCCCCCTCGGCGTGGGCGCTGCCGCGGATGTGCAAGTGGGTCGGCGGCGGGACCGGGCCAACTTCGGTGACCACCATCGCCTCGATCCCGGGGGACTTCCGGAGTTCAGTAATCTCCTTCAGGCGCGTCAGGTTGCGGCGGTAGGTCTCGCGATCGGGCCGGCTGACCGCGCGATATTCGGGCTTGAGCACGACGTCGGACGGAACCACGGCATTGACCTCGATGCCCAGGTCGAAGAACTGCGCCCCCGAGGTCTGCCGGACATGCACGGCCAGCACGTTGCGCCCCGTCTGCAAGGCTGCCATGAAGGCGGGCGGCGCCGGGATTTTCTGGTAATCCGACACGAAGCGCGAGACCTGGAGCACCGGTTGACCGTTGAGGAAAATCTCCGCGTCCTCGTCGTGATAAAGGTGGAGCAGCAGGGACTTGGGGACCGCTTCCAGGCCGAAGGTAGTCTGCAGCCAGATGTCCGGGCTGGTCCAAACCGTTTGGGCCTGGACCCCCGGCGCGGCCGTTCCAAAGCCCGCCAGCCCTTGCCGCCACTTGGCCTGCTCGGCCCGGAAACCGACGGTGGACCAGTCGGCCGGAGGATCGCTCAACGTGTAAAACCAAGAAGTCGGGCGGGTGCGGGCATCACTCAGGAGCCAGCGGTCGGCCTCGCCGTTGCCGTTGACCCGGGCGGCCATCTCCGGGTTGGTGCGCTGGAGATTGCCGAGCGCACCCTGCTCGCAGGTGGCCATCCACTCGCGAATCCGCTTTTCCTCGGCATCCAGGACCGCCAGCTCCTGGGCACGACCCGCCGCGCCTTCCGCGGTCGGAATCCGCTCCGTCTGCTTGCCGCCGCGGCCCATCGGCTCGATCCCGCGGAAGAAGCTGACGAACTTGAAATAATCGGTCTGCGGGATCGGATCGCCCTTGTGATCGTGGCAGCGGGCGCAGCCGGCGGTATAGGCGAGGAAGCCTTCGGTCACCACCCGGACATTGTCATCGAGCACGTCGTGGAAATGCTGCAAGCGGTCGGCCGGCTCGTCATCCCACGCCATCAGCCGCATCATGCCGGTGGCGATTTGCGAGTCGGCGGTCTTGTCCGGCAATTCGTCGCCGGCGATCTGCTCGGCCACGAAGCGATCATACGGCTTGTCCTCGTTGAAGCTGCGGATCACGTAGTCCCGGTAGCGCCAGACGAAGGGCTTTTCCTTGTCGCGCTCGAAGCCGTTCGACTCGGCATAGCGGACGATGTCGAGCCAGTGCCGCGCCCACTTCTCGCCGTAGTTCGGCGAGGCAAGCAAGCGGTCGACCTGCTTCGACCACGCGTCGGGCGAGGTGTCGGCCTCGAAAGCCCGGATCTCCTCCAGCGAGGGCGGGAGGCCGGTCAGGTTGTAGGACAAACGACGGAGCAAGGCGGCCCGCGACGCCTCGCTGACCGGTTGCAAGCCCTTCTCATCCAGCTTGGCGCGAATGAAAGCGTCGATCGGGTTCACCGCCCACTCCGGGTCGGCGACTTTCGGCGGGTCGACCCGCTCCATCGGCTTGTAGGACCAGAACGCTTGGGTCTTCTCGTTGACCTGGGTCACCCCGGCCAGCGGATCGTGGACTTCCACCAGCAGGTCGGCGTCCTCCGGCGTCCACGGTGCGCCCATTTCCACCCAGCGGGTGATCTTCGCCAGATCCTCCTCCGGCAATTTGCCGCGGGGCGGCATCTGGAGTTCTTCGTTGGCGTAGGAGAGCACTTCGAGCAGCACGCTCTTGGCCGGCTCGGCCTCGTTGATCGCCGGACCATGGTCGCCTCCGATCATCAGCCCCTTGCGGCTGAGCATCTGGAGACCGCCGCGGACCCTGGGATGGCCCTTGTCGTCGGTGGCGCCGTGGCACTTGAAGCAGTTCGCCTCAAGGATCGGCTTCACCTCCTTGCGGAAAAACTCCACCCCTTCGCTGTCCGTGGCACCCGGAGATGCCAAGGGAGCGAGTCCGCCGATCGCGATGAGCCAGGCCTTGTTCATGCATTCTGGGAAAGTACGGCACCGAAGCGGCTCGAGATCTCGTCCGCGTGCGCCTTGACCACCGATCCGAAGGTGTCGAGCTGACCGTCCGGGATCCTCGACGAGGGAGCGGTGATCCACAAGGCGGCAATCACGCCGCCGGTGGCCCCGCGGATCGCCGCGCCGATGCAGGTCTGCCCCTCCATCTCCTCGCTGAGGTCGAAGCCGTAGCCGCGCTTCGCCACCTCCTTGAGATGAGCCAGGAAATCCTCGTGAGTCGTGATCGTGTTCGGCGTGAAGCGCGGCAGCTTGAGCCGCGCCACCCGCTGCGCCCGCTCTTCCTCCGGGAAGCAGGCCAGCATCGCCTTGCCGGGAGCAGCGGTGTGGAGGCAGAACCGAGTCCCTGGATCGACCGCGAACTTGAAATGGTGGGTCCCCAGCGCCTGGTCGAGCACCACGCCTTCATCGCCGGCCAGCGTGCCAAGCAGCGCGGTCTCGCCGGTGACATCCCGCAGGCGGCGCATGACATCGATCGACTTCTCAAAAATGTTCGCATCCGTCACCGACATCGCGCCGAGCACCAGCAGACGCGGGGTCAGGCGGTAGCGCTTGGTGTTCTCGACCTTTTCGAGGAAGCCGCGATTCTCAAGGGTCACCGCGATGCGGAAAGCGCTGTTCTTGGGAATCTTCAGCTCCACCCCGAGATCGCTCACGTTGATCCCCTCGGGTCGCGTGCTGAGCAGCTCCAGCATCACCAGGGCCCGATCAAGATTGGGGACGATGTAGCGGGCCCGCGGATTGTCGGATGTGTTCTCCCAGTCGGATTCGTTTGTCATATGGAACGGCGTGCGTTGCCCGATACTCGGGTCACGCGAACCGTCTTTCAAGGTCGGAACTCGATTTCCTAAAGCCCGATCCAGCGGCTTCCCCAGACAATCACGAAAGGCAAGGTGAACAAGCTGACCAAGGTCGTGGCGATCACCACCTGGACCGCCACTCCCGGCCTGCCCTGGTAGATCTTTGCCAGCATGATCGGGGTCATCGCGGACGGCATCGCGGCCTGGACCACCAGCACCTGCTTCAGCGCCAGCGGGGCCGGCAGGAACTTGGCCGCGGCCAGCAGGAAGAGAGGCAGAATGGCCAACCGCACCACGCAGCCGCCGAGCACGATCTTCGGCGACGGACGCTCCACCCCGACCAGATCCATCATCACCGCCCCGGTGATCAGGATGGCCACCGGAAAGGCCCCTGCCCCGAGCCAACCCATCGCCTTGCGCAGCGGGCCGCCGATCGCGTGGGCCGGGCCGCCGTCGCCTGCCGTCAGATAGCCATCGAGCCCGCTCCCGACCAAGATAAGGCCCAGCAGGACCGAGACCACCGGTCCATTCACCAGCCGCCGCCAGGGGACCTTGCGCTCGCCGGAAATGATCATCACCCCGACCGACCAGATCGCCAGTTCGACGCCGAGGTTGTGGACGAAGAGCATCGCCGTCGCCCCCGCCCCGATCCACACCTGCTCGACCACCGGGATGGCGGTGTAGCCGAAATTCTGGACGCCGCTCGTCAAGGTGAACGTGCGCTTTCCCGCGCCCTTTTGAAGCCCCAGCACTCCGGCCGCCAGCCAGGCCCCGCCGAAGCTCAGGACCGTCAGCCCGAAGCCGGCGCCGATCCCCCACAGCACCGCCCCGCCGTCGCGCACGCTTTCACTGCCGAGGATCTTGTCGAGGATCAGGCACGGATAGAGCACGCTGAAGACCAGACGAAAAACGGGATCATCCTGGTCCCGCGTCAGGACCCCGATCCGCCGGAGCACCGCACCGGCCAGGATCAACAAATACACCGGCAGGACCGCCGCCAGAACCGCCTTCGATGCCGCATCCACGGTGGCAGCATTTCCCTTGCCCTCCGGACCCACAAGCCGGATCGAGAAATCCTCAAGATTCGCCACGCCGCGCCTGCCACCCCGAATTGTTAGACCATTAAGCTTGATTGATTTATCACAAATCAGAAATAACGACTCGTGCATCGTTGGATGACCCCCCCGGTCGAGATTTCAAGAGGACTCCAGGTCTTCGCCGTCGCGTGCGCCTTGGCCGCAAGCCCGCCCGCTTCCGGGGCTACCGGCAGCCTGACGAATCCCCTTCCCGAGCCCCTGCCTTCGGGCATCAGCGTCGAGGTCACGCCGTGGCTGACCATTCCCGCCAGCAGCACGGGCAGCCCGAAAGCCCGCATCAGCCACCTCAAGCCCTGCCCCGGCGACACCCGCCTTTTCTGCAACGACCTCCGCGGCAAGCTCTGGGTGATCGCCGGCCCCACCGCCACTTCGGCCGCGACTTTCCTGAATCTGGCCGATCACTTTCCGGACTTCATCCCAACCCCGGGACTCGGCACCGGCTTCGCCTCCTTCGCCTTTCACCCCGAATTCCAGCAGGCCGGTGCCCCGGGCCGCGGGAAATTCTACACGGCCCACAGCGAGCGCGAGAACGGGCCCGCACCGGATTTCAGCGCGCCGGACGACGATACCGACTTGTCGCAGATCGGCATCGTCACCGAGTGGACGATGGTCCAGCCCACGGCCAACGGGTTGACCCTCTCCCCCACCAACTTCACCCGCCGCGAGATCCTCCGCTTTGGCTTCCCCTTCAACTACCACGACCTGCAGGAGATCGCCTTCGATCCCACCGCCGCTCCCGGCCATCCGAACTACGGCTGCCTCTTCATCTGCCTCGGCGACGGCGGCTCGGTGGTGCTCGACCGCCCCGACTTGATCGGCCGCATCGACTCTCCGCTCGGCGGCATCTTCCGCATCACGCCGGTCCTCGCCACCGGCCATCAGGCCGCCCACTTCACCCTCTCCGCCAACGGCCGCTATTACATCCCATCCGGCCCGGCCAATGCCAATCCCTGGGTCAACACCGGGGATCCCTCCCCTGGCGACGGCCACCCGGTGGTCCGCGAGCTCTATGCCCTCGGCTTCCGCAACCCCCACCGCATCACCTGGGATTCCGCCACCGGGAAAATGTTCTGCGGCAACATCGGCGAAAGCATGATCGAGGAGGTCGAGCTGGTTGAAAAAGGCAGCCACCACGGCTGGCCCGCCCGCGAGGGTTCCTTCCGTTTCGACATCGCCGACAAGACCCACGTCTATCCCCTGCCCGCTCCGGAGACCGGCGGCTACCGCTACCCCGTCCTTCAATACGATCACGGCAACGGCCGGGCCGCCATCACCGGCGGCTTGGTCTACCGCGGGGCCGCCATCCCGGCACTCCAGGGGCAATACCTCTGCGGCGACATCGTCAGCGGCGATCTGTTCGTCGCGCCGGCCTCTTCCTTGAATCCCGCGGCCACCACCGATACCGGATCCGCACCGGCCTTGCCGAAAACCCTCGGCGTGAAGTCGGGCGGCGTCACCACCAGCTTCCGCTCGATCCTCGGAACCACTCGCGCCGACCTCCGCTTCGGGACCGACCATTCCGGCGAGATTTTCCTCCTCTCCAAGCAGAACGGCACGATCTACCGCGTGACCGCCAACGACCCCGGCCTGCCCGTCCCGCCGGCAGGCATCGCCAGCGACTGGAGCGCCCTCGGGGACTTCGAGTCCGGCTCCCTCGGCGGCATGACCGTGTCCGTTCCGGGCAGCTCCGCGCAGGTCGTCAATGATCCCGCCGAAGGCCCGGTCAACCGCGTCCTGCGCATCCGCTCCGCCGGCAGCAGCACCCTCACCGCCCGCCTGCCCATCCCGCCGATCCCCGACGGCGGCTTCGGCACGGTCTTCTTCCGCTTCTACCTCGTCGATCAAAACCACGACGCCAACTGGGGCCTCAGCGAGCAGACATCTCCAAGCACCTCGACCCATTTCAAGGTCCAGATGCGCTCCACCTCCACCGCCCCCGGCGTCGTCCAGGTCAAGGACGCCGCCAGCTTCGCCAGCGCCGCCGACGTCCAGCCGCGCACCTGGTATTCCGCCTGGCTCCAGGTCCGCAACGGCAGCGGCACCACCCACGATCTCTTCGACGTCTACCTCCAAGGGGGCAGCTACGGCGTCCCTACCCTGGTAAAAACCGGCGTCCGCTTCACCGCCGGCACCTCTTCCAGCCTCAAGACCTTCTTTTGGCGCTTCGGCCCGACCACCGAGGTCTATTTCGATGACCTTCACGTCGATGTCGGCCACGCCAACCTCAGCGATCCGGTCGCCCCCGACTGGCGGCTCGTCGATCACTTCGAAGGCCCCGCGCCGCTCGCCGCCTGGGACATCCCCTCGCCCGCCGCCCAGTCCGCCACCATCGTCACCGAGCCTTCCGGCAACCGCTACCTGCGCCGCGCCGCCTCCTCGTCCGCCGCCGCCAACCCGAAAGCGATTGCCGCCAGGCGCCTGCCCTTCGACACCCAGGTCAGCCAGTCGCTCACCCTCTTCTTCCGCCTCCGCCTCGAAGGCGGGAATCTTCTGCACCACTTCGGGGCCAGCAGCGCCGCGCCATCCAATCCCGCCGACTTCAGCGAGGACGACTTCGCCCCGCAGCTCCGACTCTCCCCGCCCGGGCAACTCCACCTGTTCGACGGACCCGCCGGCAGCCAGGATTTCGTCGCCGCCCCGGTGCCCGCGTTGGAAAGCAACGAGTGGTACAAAGTCTGGATCGTCGCCGAGAACCGCGGCGCCGCCTCGGGCGGGCAGGTCTGGCAAGCCTATCTCAAGGGCGGTGCTCATGACGAAATTATCCCGCTTGGCGACCGCCTGCATTTCCGGGATCAGGCGGAACTGCCGATCACCCGCTTCCTCACCATCGCCTCCAGCGGTGCCGGCATCGGCAACCAGGCGGTCCACCTCGACGACATCCATGCCTTCGAAGGCGTGAACCTGAGCGATCCCCTCGCTCCGACCTGGACCTCCACCACGCTCGAGCGCAGCGGCAACGACCTCACCCTCCGCCACCCCACCGGCCTCAACCGCGCGTTCCAGCTCTTCGAATCCGGTGACCTCCACGACTGGCAGCCGCTCGGCCCGCCGGTCGAAGGCGATGCCGCCTGGCGGGAAATGACCGTGCCGCTGGTGCATTCCCGTCGCTTCTTCCAGGCGGCCGAGCTTTCCCGCCGCGACTTCCACGCCGATTCCTGGACCACCGACTTCCCCGACACCGCCCTGCCCGCCGGCCTCAGCCTGCTGAGTTCGAGCACCTGGACCAAGACCGCCGGGCTCCTCACCTTGAACACCACCGCCGCCCAGGTCTCCGGCATGGTCGCCCGACCCGGCGGCTACGCGCTGGTCCCCGGCGACTGGCGGAATACCACCCTCACCGTCGAGGCCCGCACCCTCCGCAGCGACTCCACCACCAACCGCGACATCTGCCTGATCTTCGGCTACGTCGACGAGACCCACTTCTACTATGCTCATGTGAGTTCCGCCTCGGACGGCACCGCCCACACCGTGATCATGAAGGTGGACGGATCCGTCCGGACCACCCTCCACGCCCCGGCCACTCCGCCCGCCAAGCTCACTTCCAGCTGGCACACCCTTCGCGTCACCCACTCGGCCACCGGGCAGATCGCGGTCTTCGCGGACAATCTCGTCACCCCCTTCATGACCGCGAACGACACGGCTTTCCCGGTCGGCCGCGCCGGCTTCGGCAGCTACGACGACCCCGCGGAGTTCCGCCGCGTCACCGTCACCGGCGAGCGCCCTTGATCGGGAGAATTAGCGCGGAAAGAACCGCCGTCCCGCAAGATCGGGCCGCCCGTCCTCGAATGGGGCGCATGCGTTTTTCGAGATCTGCACGGCGAAATGAACGACGACCAGGGCCGCTATCCGCACCGCTGGGACCGCAAGCGGCCCGGCCCGTTGCGCGAGCTGATGCTGCTCGACCAGGCCAGCCCCGCGCGGATCTACTGGCTTGCCGCCCGCGAAATTCGGGCCCGCTGAGGGTTCCGCGTCCGGTCCAGCCACGCCGCGATCTCCGCCCCGCCCAGAAAGGCCTGGATCGAGACGAAGAGCCAGAACAGGAACAGCAGGAAGGTCACCCCGCCGCCGATGAAGCTCCCCCACATCGAGTGGCGGAAATACAGGTCGAGGCCGCCTTTCAAACTCACCGCCACCAGCGCCGCGAAGGCCGCGCCGATCAAGGCGTGACGCCACAGCGGCCGCCGCTGGGGCAGGATCTTCATCAGCATCGCGAAGGCGATCGTCAGCGTCGCGTAAGTCGATAGCCAGCCGAAGCGCTGCATCAAGTTCAGCGGCTCCAGCCACGCCACCTCCATCTTCGAAGCGATGAGCGCCCCCATCGCATCCAGCAAGGTGCTCGCCGCCAGCAGGATCCCGAAGGCCAGGATCAATCCGGCGCACAGTCCGCGCGCCGCCAGCCGGGCGAGCCACGGCCGCGCGGGATCGGCCGGAGCGCTGTCATTGACCAGGTTCAGCGTCTTGCGGAGCTTGTTCAGGACGTGCGAGCCGGCGTAGAGCAGGGTCACCATCGCGAACACGAAGGCCACCGGTTGCGAGTTCGGGGCGATCCGCGCGCTTTGCAGCACGCCCTCGATGGTGCCCGCCAGCTCGGAACCCAGCACCGCGGCGAAACGCCGCTCCAGCTCACCGTGCGCCGCTTTCTCGCCCAAGACCATCCCTGCCACCGTCACCCCGATCAGCAACAGCGGCGGCAGCGAGATCAGCGCGTAAAACGCCAGCGCCGCGGAATTGTCGGTATGGCGGTGCCGCACCCAGCGCCGGCTGAGCCGCTTCCAATGGACGATGACCCGCAACCACTTCATCAAACGTGCCTGAACCTAACACCCGCAGTTCCCGGCGAAAGCCCGCAATCTCCGGCATTCCGTATCGGGTTTGTCGGACGCCCCGTGCTCTGCTGGACTCCGCCCCGCCATGCGCCCGCCGGAACGTCCCGTCATCTACCAGTTGTTGCCGCGGATTTTCGGCAACCTCAACGAAACCCGCAGGCCCGGTGGAACGATGGCGGAGAACGGCTGAGGGAAATTCAACGACATCGGCGGCGCCGCCCTCGATTCCCTCCAGGCCATGGGCTTCACCCACCTCTGGCTGACCGGCGTGCTGGAACAGGCCAGCGGCACGGGGTATCCCGACCGACCGGCCGATCCGCCGGACATCCTGAAAGGCATCGCCGGCAGCCCCTATGCCATCCGCGACTATTTCGACGTCTGCCCCGACTACGCGATCGATCCTGCCCGGCGGCTCGATGAGTTCAAGTCGCTGCTCGACCGCTGCCACGCCCGCAGCCTGAAGGCGATCATCGACTTCGTGCCGAACCATGTCGCCCGCTCCTACGCCTCCGACGTCCGGCCGGAGCACTCCTTCGGCCATGACGATGACACCACGGGCTTCTTCTCCCGCGACAACCACTTCTACTACCTCCGCAGTAGCGACCCCGGCGGTGGGCCTCCGCTGAAATTGCCGACCGCCGGAATGCCCGGCTGCACCGGCGGCTTCGGGCCGGAATCCCTCGTCGGCCGCGTCACCGGAAACAACGCCGTGACCTGGTCGCCCTCGATCCACGATTGGTATGAGACGGTGAAGCTGAACTATGGCCACGACTTCACCCGCGGCCGCGACACCTCGCACCTCCCCGGACCGGAGGCCGCTCCGCCGCAGGTCCCGAAAACCTGGCGCACCATGGACGCGATCCTCGCCCACTGGCAGGAGCTGGGGGTCGATGGCTTCCGCGTGGACATGGCACACATGATCCCGCTGGAATTCTGGCGCTGGGCGCTGCACCGCGCCCGCCTCCGCGCCCCCGGCGTCTTCTTCTGCGCGGAGGCCTACGACAACGACCCTGCGAAACTCACCGCCGATCACGTTCTCGACGCCCTCCTGACCGCGGGCTTCGATGCGGTTTACGACGATCCCGCCTATGACATCCTCGAAGGTATCTACGACTCCGGGAAGTGGGCCAACGACCTCGACGCGCTGACCTTCATCGGCCGGCGCTTCCACCGATCCCTGCGCTACGCCGAAAACCACGACGAGGTCCGCCTCGCGAGCCCGAAGGAATGGGGCGGGCTCGGGATGCATGTCGGCCGCCCGGTCTCCGCGGTGCTGTTCGGTCTCGGCCGCGGCCCTTTGATGGTCGATTCCGGCCAGGAGGTCGGTGAACCCGCGGCCGGCGCGGAAGGCTTCGGCGGGGATGACGCCAGGACCACCCTCTTCGACTACTGGTCGATGCCCGAGCTGGTGAAATGGGCGAACGGCGGTCGCTTCGATGGCGCTCGTCTGAGCCCCGGCCAGCAAGAGCTTCGCGATTGGGATGGCGACCTCCTGCGCCTGATGAAAGAGACGGCGTTCACGATGGGTGAGTGCTACGGCCTCAACCACGCGAACCTCGACCATCCCGCATTCGGCCGTCTCGATGGCGAGCCGGCCAGCGGCCGGTGGCTTTACGCCTTCCTCCGCCACGACCCCGCCAGCGGGCAGGCCTTCCTCGTCGTCGCCAACTTCAACGGCACGGCATCGTTCGAGTCCGCCCGCCTACGCATCCCCGGCCATGCCTTGGACTGGCTCGGCAAAACCGCGGCCGATCTGGTCTTTGAAGAACGTCTCGCGTCTCCTTGGACTGCCACCGCCCCCACATCCTGCCTCCCCGGCGAAGGACTGCTTCTCCCCCCGCTCCCGCCCCTGAGCGCGCGGGTGATTGAAATCCAATAACCCTGGCGGAACGCCGCCGCACCCGGGCAGAGGTCCCGCTACTTCAGGATCACCAGCAAGGGCCGGTGATCGCTGGCCGCGGCGACGGCATCGCCGTCCATGACCTTGCAGCGGTCCCAGTCGACCGAGTTCCGCAGCGCGCTGCTGACCATCACGTAGTCGATCCGCGAATAAACGTCCTGAAACTCCCAATGATGGGTCCAATAATGGCCGCGGGAATCCTTCAAGGCGATCATCAGCAGGGATTTCGGATTCTTCCCGCCGCCATGGATCGTGCGCACCGTCGGGCTTTGGCGGGTGTCGTTCAAATCCCCATAAACCACCAGCCGGGCGTCCGGATCCTCGCTCAGGATCTTGTCGATCTCCCGCCGCAAAAGATGGCCCTCGTTCCGCCGCATGTCCTCCTGGTCGCCGTCATCGGTCTCGCGCTTGGACTTGAGGTGCAGACCCAGAAAGCGGAAAGCCCCGGCCGGGGTCTCGACGCTCGCGTCCAGAATGCCGCGCTGCATGGCGTATTCGCGGCCCTTCGAGCTGTAGGTCAGGTTGTCACGCAGCACCGTCTTCCCGATCGGGAAGCGGGAGATCAGCACCAGGCTGCGGGTCGGGTCCGCGCCGCGGTTGAGATGGGAATGCGGCATCGGATGACCCGCCTTTTCAAGATAGGACTGAAGATCCTTCACGTCCTCCTCGTCACCAATCTCCGAAATCCCCAGGATGTCCGGCTTGGCGTCGGCCAACAGTTCGGCGATCGCCAGCTTCTCCTTCTCCGGCTTCGGCGAGCCCTTCAAGCTCTTGCCATCGACGTAGCGGTCCATCGTCAGCCAGTTTTCGACGTTGTAGGCGATGAAGCGGACCGTGCCCTCCTCCGCCGGCTCCGCGGCAACCGCCGGGGTGACGACCGGCGGGGCTTCCCGCTTGGGCGTGGCGACAGGAGCCGCCGCGACCGCGACAGCCGGCGACTCCGACTTCGGATGCCCGGCCCAGTCATCCGACCGGTCCTGGTCCTTGCAGGCGGACAGCAGCGCCAGCGGCAACAAAAACGCCCCGAGGAAACCCGGGGCGAAAGTGGGGAGGATCTTGCGTAATTTCATCGTTCAGGCCTTGTCGTGCGCCTCTTTGCCGGCCGCTTCCTTGATCCGGACTTCATCCTCGGAACGGGTGATCTCCTTTTCGAAGTCCTCACGGGCCTTCTTGAATTCCCCCATGCTCTTGCCGACCCCGCGGGCGAGTTCCGGCAATTTCTTGGCTCCGAAAAGCAGGAGCACGATGAGGAAGATGATGATCATCTCCTGGCCGCCGAGATTCATAAATGCGAGCGTTGAGTTCATGGGCGTGAGGCTAAGGCCGCGAGCGGCCGCTTGCAATGGGAATAACGGGCGGGTTGCGGGCGGTCTTTCGGCCCGATGCCGCCGGACCGGAAAGAATTCCCGACCGAAACTCTCCCGTGGTCGCTTGAAGCGGCTCCAGCCTGCCGATGGGAGCCCCCGTCACCCCAGCAGCCCCGAGGTCAAATCCACCCGGTCGTAGCTGACCCCGTGGCGGTCGCAGAGCAGGTTCGAGGAAAGCCGGCCGCTCTCGTAGATCGTCGGCAGACCGCTGCCCGGATGCGTCCCGCCGCCGACGAGATACAGGTTGTCGTAACCCTGCAGCCGGTTGTGCGGCCGGAGGTAAAGCATCTGGTCCAGCGTGTGGGCCAGGTTGAAGGTGGCTCCCATGAAGACATCGAGACCGTCGCGCCAGTCGTCCGGCGTGAGGATCCGCTCCTCGACGATGTGGCTGCGCAGGTCCTTCATCCCGGTCTTCTGCTCGATCCGGTCGAGGATCTTGTCGCGGTATTCCTGCTTGTGGCGGGTCCAGTCGTAGCCGTTGCGACAGTTGATCGTCGGCACCAGCACGTAGAGGCCCGACTTGCCCGCCGGGGCCACGTGCGGGTCGTTGATGGAGGAGTTCCGGACATACACCGACATGTCGTCCGACACATGGCGCTCGCCCTTGATGTCCTCGACGTTCTTCCGGTAGTCATCGGCGAAGATGATGTGGTGGTGGGGCTCGTCCTCGTAGATTTTGTCGAGGCCGAGGTAGAGCATGAAGGTGGAACAGGAGAATTTCTTCTTCTCCAGATCCTCCTTCGGCCGCGAACGGCCGTTCATCAGCGAGGTCACGGCATGGGCGTAATCCGCGTTCATGATGGCGTCGTCGCATTCCAGCAATTCGCCGTCGTCCAGCCTCACCCCTTTGACGTCCGATCCGTTGAAAACGACCTCCTTGACCCCGGTCCCGAGCCGCAGCTTTCCGCCGTGCTCCAGGAAGACCTTCGCCATCGCGTCGGAGATTTTGCAAAGCCCGCCCTGCACGTGGTAGATCCCGAACTTGTATTCGGTGTAGGACAGGATGCTGAAAAGCGCAGGGCAGCGCCACGGCGACATCCCGAGATACTTTGCCTGGAAGGTGAATGCCAGCTTCAGCCGGTCGTCGATGAAGTAGCGGTCGAGCACGTCCACCACCGATTTACCGGTCGCGACATACTGGAGCGCCTTCATCAGGACGGGGCTCAGGAATGCCTTGAGCTCGTGGTAGGGGCGCTGGAGACAAGGGTAGATCGCCCGCATCTTCACCTCGTGGTCCGCCATGAAACGGCGGTAGCCCTCGTCATCCCCGGGGAAACTCCGGCCGATCTGGGTGGCCATCCGCTCGATGTCGCAGGTGGTTTCCAAGGATACCCCTTCCCAGGTCAAACGGGTCATCGGGTCGAGCAGCACGAAATCGAGATAGTCCTGCGACCTGCGGCCGGCCTCCTGGAACACTTCGTCGAGCGTGAACTTCTGGTGGAGGAAGGTCGGCCCCGTATCAAAGGAGTAGTCGCCCACCTTGAGCTCCGCATTGCGGCCGCCCACCCGGTCCTTCTTTTCGACGATCGTGACGTCAAACCCGCGCCGGGCGAGAATCATCCCGGCAGTCAGCCCGCCTGGCCCGGCACCCACGATCACCACCCGTTTGTCTTTCATCGTTGCCCTCAAGCGCTGTATTCATAGCGCCAGCTCCGAACCACGCTAACGGAAAAAGCCGTAAATCCACTGATGACCGCTACCGTGACCCGTTTCGCTCCCAGCCCGACCGGCCGGCTGCACCTCGGCCACGCCCTCGCCGCCAGGGTCGCCCGGGATCTCGCCCGGCAATCCGGGGGCCGTTTCCTGCTACGCTTTGAAGACATCGACCACACCCGGGTGCGGCCGGAATTCTACGCCGGCATCGAGGAAGACCTGCGCTGGCTCGACCTCGGCTGGGACGGCCCGGCGCTGCGGCAGTCGGAAAGGACGGATGCCTACGCTGCCGCTCTGGAGCGGCTTCGCAGGCAAGGCAGCGTCTATCCCTGCTTCTGCACCCGCCGCGAGATCGAGGAGGAAGTCGCCCGGATGACCGGCGCTCCCCACGGTCCGGAAGGCGCGCTCTACCCGGGCACCTGCCGCAGGCTGAGCCCGGATGAGCGCGCGGAAAGGCTCGCCGCCGGGGCCCAGCCGGCATGGCGCCTCGATGCCCGCCGTTCCGCGGAAATCACCGGCCCGCTCGCCTTCACGGACCTCCGCCATGGGTTCCACCGCGTCGACCCGGCCCTGCTGGGCGATGTCGTCCTCGCCCGCAAGGACATCGGCACCTCCTACCACCTCGCCGTCGTGGTGGACGACGCCTTCCAGCAGGTCACCCACGTCACCCGCGGCGAGGACTTGCTCCCCTCCACCCAAGTCCACCGCCAGCTCCAGGCCCTGCTCGGTCTTCCGGAACCGCTCTACCTCCACCACGAGCTGGTCACCGACGACAAGGGCGTCCGCCTCGCCAAGCGGCACGACTCGCTCTCGATCCACGCCATGAGGGAAAGCGGACTCGCGCCCGCCGACGTCCTGAAACGACTCCCGGTGCCGTGAGAATCTGCCCCGTTGCCAATCCGGCGCATTCTGGGACACTTCACCCGTGCTGAATTTCGAGCCCTACAACATTCTCGCCGGGTTTGTCTTCGGAATGATCGGCCTGGGCTCATGGCGATACGGCCGCTCGCTCGACCGTTGGAAGCCGGTCGCCATCGGCCTCGCGCTGATGCTCTACCCCTACTTCACCCCTCATGCCTGGCTCACCTGGACCGTCGGGGTTTCCCTTGTTGTCCTGTTGTGGTTCCACCACGGCGAATGATCCGGCGGGAATTTCCTTCTGGTCTCTTGTCTCCGGCTTCTGGATTCTGCGGCTCATGTCCGACATCCGCATCACGCTGCACACCGACAAGGGCGACATCGACGCCACCATCTTCGCCTCCAAGGTCCCGGTGACCTCCGCGAACTTCCTCAACCTCGCCAAGCGCGGCTACTACGATGGCGTCAGCTTCCATCGGGTGATCGACAACTTCATGATCCAGGGCGGCGACCCCACCGGCACCGGCCGCGGCGGCCCGGGCTACAAGTTTGCCGACGAAATCGACCGCACGCTGAAGCACACGAAAGCCGGCATCTTCTCGATGGCCAACGCCGGCCCGAACACCAACGGCAGCCAGTTCTTCATCACCCACGGGCCCACCCCGCACCTTGACGGCAAGCACGCCGTCTTCGGCGAGGTCACCCAAGGCCTGCAGGTGGTGAATGCCATCCGCCAGGGCGACAAGATCAAGTCCATCACGCTTCACGACGATCTCGGCACCTTGCTCGAAGGCCAGAAGGACCATGTGGAGCACTGGAACTCCATCCTGGGCGCCTGATCGAAACACGGATTCGCACGTTAGTTAACAAATCTTAAGTATCACCACCCCTGTCGATTGCCCACGTTGGGCGATACGACAGGGGTTTATTTTTGCACTTTTTCTTATTTTTAGGGGCATTAATCGCCATCCAGACGCGATTTCTGCGCCTCCGAAGTCCCCACATGATCGCGTAAGTCGCCTCGGATCCCTTGATTTTCGGGTTCCGCGGGCATTTCATTTCGGTCGTCAGCCCCCCCGCTGACACCGATCCCAATCCCCCCACCACCCATGAAGTCCCCCGCATCCCCCCGCGGTGGAGCCTTGGCCAAGAGCATCTTTGCGTGCTTCTGCCTCATCAGCTCCGCCTTCGCCTCCACCACCGACATCCCCCGTGGCACCCTCAACGTCGACCGCGATCTGGTCCGTGTGGGAACCAAGAGCCAGCTCACCTGGGACATCACCTATCCCACGACCGCCAGCGATCTGGTGACCAAGGATCCCGATGGAAACTGTGTCCCGAAGACCCGGGTCCGCATGCAGGTCCGCGTCCTGGCCGCCGCTTTCGGCAACAATGTGCGCTTCGCGAATGTTGACGGCCGGATCACGATTGCCGGAACCAACTATCAGATGTTCAACGGCATCCAGCCGAACGTGAATCCATCCAAGGTCGTTTTCGACCGCATTGTTGAGAAGGGTCAGAACATCAGCGTCTCGGGCATCGCCTACGACAGTCCGACGAACGCCCACTACTACTGCAACACGGCCAGCCGTAACAAGTCGGTCGTCGCCCTCTACGACGGGGAGGCCCTCCCCGCCCACCAGGCTTCATCCTACCCCGGCATGCAGTTGAACGCCCTCGATTACATCGCCAACTACATGGATAGCGGCAACCGCGCGAAGATCGGCAGCAATCAGGTGATCTTCCTCGGCGACTTCAACCCCTTCGGCAGCTCCGGCTACGACCTCAATGTCCAGCGACAATTAGAAATCCCCTCGACGACAATTAGAATGACCCACCGGTGATCCGCGCGCTCCTTGGCGGAGGGAGGGGCCGGGGCCGGCGGAGCCGGACCGGGA
>JBIPNO010000098.1:0-15515 GCA_044372775.1 Haloferula sp. | reverse complement strand
GAGCTTGCCGGCTCGCTCACCCTGTCAACACATAATTCGGACTTTTTTCCGTTTTAATTCACTGTCAGTCAGCGCGTTGTGGCTTAACCTGACGCGAATGGGTGCTGGCCCAACGCCACCGACCCGAAGTGGAGATGTTCGTTTCCGTGCAGAATCTGGCCGAGATGTATCCCAACCTCACCGGCCCGAAAAACCAGCCGCCGGACAGCCCGGCCCTCGCGCGCGACAAGATCCGTTCCCTCTCCCGGCTCCGCGGCCTGACGGTTCTTCCTCTCACGCTGGAGTGCGTCCACGACTCGCTCGACCTCTGCGTGGAGGGCGGCGTGACCCGGCAGAGCTATTTCGACCGACAGCTTGCCGCCCTCATGCGGCGCGAATCGATCCCGGTCATCGTTACGGAAAATGTGAGGGATTTTCAGTCCATCGACGGCATCACTCCGTTCAACCCGTTTGACTGAAAGCCTCAGATCCCCACCACCTCGCGCCATTGGCGGGCCATCAGGGCGTGGCCGGCGGGCGAGGGGTGGATGCCGTCCCACAGCCAGAACTCGGCCGGGGCGGCCTTCACGGCTTCGTCGAAGAGGGACTGGAAGGGCACGAAGGGCAGCTTCATTTCGTCCGCCAACTTGCGGGAGACTTCGCGGTAGCCGGCGAGGGGTTTGAAATCGTCCGAGGTGCGGGTGGTGAAGGGCTCGCAGATGACGATCGCCACGCCCGGGATCTCCTTCTGCGAGCGCTGGATCAACTCGCGGTAGCCGCGCTCGTAGTCCTCCACGGTGGCCTTGTATTTGTTGCCGAAGGCGAAGGTGTGCCAGAGGTCGTTGACGCCGATGAGGATGCTCAGCACGGCGGGCTTGAGGGCGACGGTGTCCTTGTCCCAGCGGGCGGCGAGGTCGGGGATCTTGTGGCCGCTGATGCCGCGGTTGTAGCACTTCAATTCGAGATCCGGGTGGGCGAAGAGGATCTGGCCGGAAGCCATCGCCGCGTAGCCCCGGCCGAGGGCCTTGCCGTGGTTCGCGTCCATCGCGCCCTTGTCGCGGCCGTCGTCGGTGATGGAGTCGCCCTGGAACAGGATGACGTCGCCCTTCTTGAGGGAGAGCTTGGTGGCGGAAGGGGCTTCGGCACGGGCTGGCGAAGCGAGGGTTCCGAGGGCACCCAGGCCGAGAGTGCCTTGCAGCCATTGACGACGGGAGGTGGAGGAAGGAGAGAGCGGGTTCATGGGAAGTGGAGTGAAGGTCGGAGGATCGACAAAGATTCCGGGGATGGCCAGCGGGGAGTTTGGGGATGGGGGCGGGTTCCGGGGTGAGGCGGGAGGGTTGTGGGGGGAGACGCGCGCCGGGACAAAAGCCTTGTCAGATCAGGGAAGGGAGGGGATTGCTTGAGGGTGGCTGGGTTGGTGATATCACGGGCTGACCTACTACAAAAACTAACTGCTCTGCATTAGATGAAGACAATTGTAGTGATTTCCCTGATTGCCAGCATCCTTATGGCACCACGACTTCATGCGGACTCCATTCGCGTCGAACACGGCTACATCAATGTCACTATCGAGCCCGGGGAAAAGCGATTCACGATCGGGACGGAATCCTTCGCTACCGGTTCAGAAGCAGCAGGCTTTCTTTCCTATCTTGATCAGAACTGGCCTAAGACAGAATCTCGGCCCACCATCATCGTCCATGACAGAGACAAGGCAGTCCAATCAGGTGATGAATTATTCGAGGCCGCTTTGGTGCGGATTGAAGGGAGCGCAAGCTGGAAGGTGATCCGCATGCCGCCTCCAAGAGGGTTTACTCCAGACACCTGGTCGACTTTGACAACGCTGAAAAAGAAGTGGGCAGAACAAGGTGCCGGCGCCGGACAACCCGCTACCCGATCCGAGCCGGATTCGGAGGGTGGCGAAGAACCTCAACCACCGCTGGACGGGCGCTCCTTGTAGCGGGTGCCAAGTCTCGTTGTTGCAGGGATATGAAGCGCTCACTTGTGATGGTCTTCTTGCTTGTTAGCTCGCTGACCCCTCGCTGGGTCCCGCCCGGTCGTGTCTGTTACGGCTACCCGCAGCGATGCCTCGCCCATGATCGAGCGGACAGGCTCGATCTCCCTCGCGGCCACACCCCTGCGCAACCTCTTCGAGGTAGGGAGTCCTCCCGAATGCACCCGGGGTAGCTCGTGCCTCGCAACCCCGGTCTTTGTTCTGAAGTCCCTTTGGGACAAGGGCCCAGGTTCGAGGGGGGATTGTGAATCAAAGGCATTTTCGATTCCTTGCTGCCACTTCGCCATTCTCTTTTCCGCGCGGATTCTCCCGCGCGGCCCGCCCTTGCCCTCTGTTACCAATACCACGTGAAGGACGCCCGCAGGCTGCGGGGCTCGGCGGGGTGGAAGTGGGTGCCGTCGATGCCGGCGGCGGGTTCGCCGGGGAGGCGGGAGGTGTAGTAGTACTCGATGTCGTTGTCGGCGCGGTCGAGCAGGTTCAGGCAATCGAGCGCGAACTCGCAGTTCTCCCAGCGGTAGCCGATGCGGGCGTTCACCTGGAAGGAGTCCTCGGACTCGATCAGCCGGTCGGCGGTGAGCGGGCGCTCTGAGAAGTAGCGGGTGCGCAGGGCGCCGAAGAGGCCGCGTTCCTTGCCGAGGGTGATGCCGCCGGAAATGATCAGCGGCACCTGGTTTTCGACGAGGGCGCCGGCGGAGGTTTCGGTGAAGCGGCCTTCGGAGAGGGCGATCTCGGCATCGGCGCCGAACCAGTCGTTGGGCCGCCAGTAGCCGGCGAGTTCGATGCCGTAGCGGTCGGTCGATGCACCGGCTTCGACATTGCCGGCGTCGCCGACGTAGAGGAGCTCGGACTCGCTGTAGGTGTACCAAAGGGAGGCGGTGGTGGTGAAGCCCTCGCTCCACTGGCTGCGCGCGCCGATTTCCGTGCCCCAGGTGCGGACGAGCGGATCGACGGGGGCGACCGGGGTGATGCCGTCGTTGGGATCGATGCGGGTGAAGAGGCCGCGGGCGTCGTTCGAGTGGAAGCCGCCGCCGAGGTTCACATAGTACTCGGTGTCGTCCCAGGGGCCGAAGATGAAGTTGAGCTTGGGCACCGCGATGCCGTCCCACTCGTTGCCGCTGTTGACCGGGGTGTCGCTGTCGACGTCGAAGTAGAAGAGATCCGCGCGGAGGCCGGCTTCGGTGCGGAACCAGTCGTTCCACTTCGTTTCGGCCCCGGCGAAGACCGAGTAGTTGCCGGTGAAGACATCATCGGAGCGGATCGGATTCACGTCGGCTCGCTGGCGGGTGCGGGCGAGTTCGAGGTCCCAGATCGAGTCGTTGCGGGACTGGACGCCGAGGGTGTAGTCGGTCTCCGCGCCGAAGAGGCTGCGGTTTTCCAAGGTGGCGGCGATTTCCCCGCCGAAGAAGATCCGCTGGTCGGACTGGCGGAACTGGTCGCCGTTGACGGGATCTTCGAGGAAGTAGGTGAAGTTCGAGTAGAGATCGAGGTCGTAGTAGCCGACGTAGGCGTTGGCGCGCCACAGGACGTCGTCGCAGCGCCGGCCCCAGTTGGCGGAAAGCGAGTAGCGCTGGGACTGGCCGCCGTTGGTGGGGTCGATGAAGCCGAAGGGATCGAGCTGTCCGGCCAGCACGGCGCGCTCGGGGATCTGGTCGCTGGAGGTCCACTCGGCCTGGTAGCCGAGGAGGGTGAGGTTGAAGAAGTTCTCGTCGTCGCCGGTGTGCCAGCGGACCATGCCGTTGAAGCGGTGGGCGTCTTCCTCGAGCCGCCAGGGGCCGTTGTAGTAGGAGGCCTCCCCGCCGAAGGTCAGGGTGCCGGAGCCGGCTTGGATCGAGTCGCCGAAGACGGTGCGGAAGTATTCATCCTCACCGACGGTGACGGTGGCGAAGCCGCGATCGAGGGCGTTGACCAGCGAGAACTCGGCGGCGCCGGCGGTGGTGAGGTCGCCGAGGCGGGGATCGTAGGGGCCTTTCTGGTAGTCGAGTCGCTCGATGAACTCGGGAATGAGGAAGTTCATGTCGGCGTAGCCCTGGCCGTGGCCGTGGGCGCGGTAGTTGGCCGGCATGCCGTCGATGAAGATCCCGAAGTCGACGCCATGGTCGAGGTTGTAGCCGCGGACGAAATACTGGTTCGCCTTGCCGCCGCCGGCGTGCTGGGTGACGACCATGCCGGGCACGACCTCGAGCAGCTCGCCGCGGCGGACGTAGGGGCGGTCGAGCAGTTCCTGGCGGTCGGACTGGCCCTTCGAGGCGGCGAGAGCTTCGCCGAGGAGGTTTTCGGCTTTGCCGGTGACGATCAGGGGGTCGAGTTCGCCCGTCACCGGGACCAGGGCGTCCTGGGCGGAGGCGGCGGTGGTGAAAAGGGCGATGGCGGCGAGAGCGCGGCGCGGGGAAAGGAAAGACGGGTTCACGCCGGTGGAACGAGGGCGGCGGGGAAATCCCACGAGGTTTTTCGGGGAGGGGAAAGGCAGATTGAAGATTGAGGATTGTTGATTTTGGATTTTTGATTGGAGAGGTGCGTGGAAAGGGACGAAACGGGCGAAAGGAAGACAGGTTGAACAAAAGAAGGAGGTCGCAGGGCGGGCTGTCTTCGGGATGCCTTTCCTTTCGCCAATTTCGTTCGTTTCGTTGTTCCCCGACTTAGCGGTCCAGCAGAGGTTCCTCCCGTTCTCTTGCGGCCCACGCCGCCGCTTGACAGTCCTCGTCGAGACCGTATTCATTTTCGGATGACAAAGATCCTGACGCTTCGCTTGGATCCCGTTCTGCTTGAGAAGGCCGAAGCGCGGGCCGCGCGGCTCGGGGTGGACCGGGCGAAGTATGTGCGTTCATTGATCGAGGAGGACCTTGCTTCGAGCGCTGAGAAAGCCGGCTCCGGTTTCGCATCATCCGACCTGGCGGGGATCTACGAAGGCGACGGCAAGGCGGCGACGAATCAGGAAACCCGCGAGCGCATGAAGCGGAGGCGATGAAGGAGATCGCGGATACCGGGCTGATCGTCGCCCTCCTTTTTCGCAACGACCCCTACCATCGCTGGGCCGTGGAGGGCTTCAGGGACCATGCGCCGTTTTTCACCTGCGATGCGGTTCTGGCGGAAGCGGCGAGCTTTTGTCCGGATCCGGTGGCGGTGCTCAAACTGGTGACGCGCGGGGACCTGATCGTGGATCCGGATTTCTCGCTGGCGGTCGAGGCATCTCATCTCGCTGTCCTGGCTTCAAAGTATGCCGACCGCCCGATGGATCTCGCGGATGCCTGCCTGGTGCGGATGAGCGAGCTGCATTCGAAATGCCGGATCTGGACGGTGGATCGCAGCGACTTCTCGACCTACCGCCGGATGGGAAAGAGGACCATTCCCTGCGAGTTTCCGCCGGGGCGCTGAGCGGCCTGGGGATTGGAAGCCGTTTTTCGAAGGGGCGGGCACTGCGAGGAGGGAACAACGAAAGGGGCGAAACGAGCGAAAGGAAGACGGGGCTGCCAATCATTGGTGGTCGAAAGTTCAGGCTCATTCCAAGTCGCCTTTCCTTTCGCCAATTTCGTCGTTTTCGTTGTTCCCCGGTCTTTGTCTTCCGGTCAGCGGTCCTGCTTCTCCCACCACTCCGCCAGCCGTTGCCTTGCGCGGTAGAGGCGGCCTTCGATGGCGCGTTCGGAGCATTTCAGGATGGCGGCGCATTCGGCGTGGCTGAGGCCGTCGAGGCAGCTGAGGACGAGCACGGTGCGGAATTTTTCGGGCAGGGCGTTGAGGCCGCGGTCGAGCTTGGCGAGGTCGGTGTCGCGCATGGCGGCCTCGTCGGGCGCGGGCTGGCGGCAGGGGAGTTCCTGGGCTTCGAGCGCGACGTGCTGGCGGCCGCGGGCGGCGGGGCGGCTCCTCAGTCGGTCGCGGCAGAGATTCAGGGCGATCTGGAACAACCAGGTGCTGAAGCGGGTGCGATGGCGGTAGCGGGCGAGGGCGCCGTGGGCGCGGATGAAGGTGTCCTGGCAGGCTTCGCGGGCGTCGCCGGCGTCACGGAGATAGTGGAAGCAGAAGTGGTAGATGCGCTGCTGGTGGCGCTCGACGAGGGAGCGGAAGGCATCCGGGCAGCCGCCCTGCGCGGCGGCGACGAGCGGCGCTTCGATGGCTGGATCGTCCGGCGTTGCGCCGGCCGGCAGGGTCCGGGCGGCGGCGCTATTCAGGGACGATGCTGTCATGGGTCCATTCGAGGAGTTTCTCGGCCTGGACGGGCTCGAGGTGTCGCTTCATCGCGAAGAAGTGGTCGAGGGTGGCGCGTTGGAGCGCGGCTTGGGCGGTGTTGAGGCGGGTCAGGGCGTCCTCGATTTCCGGCGAGGCGGGGTCGCCCTTGCGCACGCCTTCCGCGAGGTCGCGGCCGGCTCGGGCGATCTCGGCGCGGAGGCGTTCGCGCTCGGTCTTGAAGGCGTGCTCGAAGGGTTCGAGCGCGGCGTGCTGGTCGGGGGTGATCTCGAGGCGGTCGTGCATCCACTGGTGGAAGTCGGCCTCGGAGCCGGGCACGGAAGCGGACGCGGTGGCTTCCTGCCTGCCGGTGGAGCGGGTGACGAGGAAGGCGGTGAGTCCGGCGAGGAGCACCGTGGCGAGGGCCCAGGCGGCGGTGGCCAGCGGGGGCTTCATGGGTGGACGAAGGGCGATGGCGTCGCGCTGATGCCGAAGACGTCCAGTTTGGGCGGCTGCGGGCTGTCCGGGCGGGGCGAGGAAAGCAGGCCGATGGCGGCGGCGGTGAGGATCGCCGCGGCGGCGGTGGCCCACCATCCGGGAGCGCGGGCCACGGTGTCGCGGGTCGCGGCGATGCGCTGCATGACCAAGGCGGCGAAGTCGGCGGGCAGGGGTTCCGGCTGGCGACGGCGGGCGCGTTCGAAGGGGTGCTCGAGCTTCAGGGGATCGGCCATGGCGGGGAAGGATAGCCGTCGGCGCGGGGCGGGCGAGGGGAAAGTGGGGATGGTGGATGGCGGGGCTTGCGGCAGGGATGCCGCGGCCACTTTACCAGAGGGGCTTGGCGAGGGTGGATTCCCAGCTGTTGAGCTTGGTCTCGAGTTCCTTGACCTTTTCGGGGTGGGCGGCGGCTAGGTTGGTGGCTTCGGCGATGTCGTTCGAGAGGTGGTAGAGTTCGGGCTTGGCACCGGCTTTCTTGCCGCGGAGGTGGACCAGCTTCCAATCGCCGTCGCGGATGGCGACCGGGCCTTGCGGGCCGTTGGTGCGCCAGAACAGGGGCCTGCCGGGCAGCGTGGCGGCGGGGTCCTTGAGCAGCGGGAGCAGGCTGAGGCCGTCGAGCTTCGTGTCGGCGACGGGTTTGCCGCCGGCGGCATCGAGGAAGGTGGGCAGCCAGTCGAGGGTGATGACCGGGGTGTCGATGGTGCGGCCCGGGGCGATGGTGCCGGGCCAGCGCATGGCCATGGGGACGCGGATGCCGCCTTCGTAAACCTGGCCCTTGGCCCCGCGCAGCGGCGTGTTGACGGCACCGGTGGAGGTCTGGCCGCCGTTGTCGTTGGAGAAGACGACGAGGGTGTTGTTGGCGAGGCCTTCCTGGTCGAGGCAGTCGAGGATCTTGCCGCAGTTGTCGTCGAGCGACTTCACCAGCGCGGCGTATTTCTGGCGCTTCGGGCTGCCCATGGTTCCGGTCTTCTCCAGGTCATCCGGCTTCGGCTGGAGCGGGCCGTGGGGGGTGGTGAAGGCGACGAAGAGGAAGAAGGGTTTTTCCTTGTTCGAGCGGATGAAATCGCAGGCGCCGTCGCCGATGCGGTCGGTGGTGTAGCCGCCTTCGGGGGTGGGCTTGCCATTGAGCAGGAAGACCTGGTGAGGGGTTTCCTTTTTCAGCGGAAAGTAGGAGCGGGACCCTTGGAGCAGGCCGAAGAAGTGATCGAAGCCGCGCTGGTTCGGTTGATAGGCCTCCGGGTAGCCGAGGTGCCATTTTCCGATCAGCCCGGTGCTGTAGCCGAGCGGCCGCAGGTGGTCGCCTGCGAATTTCTCACCGAGCGGCAGGCCGCCTTTCATGTAGCCTTGCGGGATGTTGGTGTCGTGGCCGAAGCGTTGCTGGTAGCGGCCGGTGAAGAGCCCGGCGCGCGACGGCGAGCAGACCGCGCCGGAGACGTAGGCCTGGGTGAAGATGACGCCTTCCTTGGCGAGCGCGGTGAGCCGCGGGGTGAGCTTGGCCAGGGCGGGATCGGCCTTCGCCTGGAAGCCGAAGTCGGCGTAGCCGGCATCGTCGGCGAAGAGCACGACGAAGTTCGGCGGGGCGGCGGATGCGGCGGCGGTGAGAAGGGCCAGCGCGGCGAGGCAGCGGGTGAGCGGGGTTTTCATCCTGGAGGGAGGATGAGCCGGGAGAAGGGGTCAGAGGAAGCGGAGAATCTCCGGGTCAAAGCAGCGTTTTGAAGAGCTTGCCGAGGAGTTCCGCCAGCGGGATTTCCATGGTGGCCGCGGCGATCATCGGCAGGGCGGCGGGGACGGCGATGGCGAGGACGGAGGCCTTGGTGACCGGGACGGTGCCCATGGCGCGGATGCCGTCGTAGAGCGCGCCGATGTCGCAGGCGGGGCCGAGTTCGGGGGCTTCGAGCAGGGAGCGGTCGGCGGGTGGCTGGCCGTCGATCCACTGGCGGTGGACCAGCCGGCCGTGGCGGGCGATGAGGTTCCCGTAGTCGTTCAGCGCCTTGCGTTTGGCCTTTTTCAGCAAAGGCATGAAGACGGCGAGCGGACCGAGGCAGACGAGCAGGAGCACGGCGAGGAAAAGGCCGGCGAGCAGCTTGAAGTCCTGCACGTGGGCGCCGTGCCAGACGATTTCGTGGGCCCATTTCGAGGCGAGAATGCAGGAAAGCGCGAAGGCGAAGGGGGCGAAGAGGACGGGGAAGCCGCCGACAAAGCCGAGGCCGGCGAGGCGGTCGGGGTGGGTGGGGACGAGGTCCAGGCCGAGGCCGGCGATGCGCTTGAGCATCAGGCCGAACAGGATGATGCGCCAGAGCCAGGCGAAGAGGAAGATCTGGAAGATCGGGCGGGAGACCAGCAGGAACCACCAGCCACCGAAGCCGAGGTTGCCTTCGGTGCGGGCCCAATCGAGCTCTTCCAGCCGGTGGCCGGTTTCGGGGAGCAAGATCCAGAGCAGGATCACGGCGGCGATGCCGATCCAGGGCAGGGTGGAATTCCGCAGCCGGACCATCGAGGTGATGATGGCGCGGAAGGTGGGGATTTTTTCCTCCGGGACGCAGCCCGAGGTGACGAAGCGGGGGAGCAGGCGCTTCATCACCGATTGGGCGACCCTTTCGCCGAAGATCATCGCGGGCAGGGCGATGAGGTAGCGGGCGTGGGTGCCGTAGTGGCGGAGCAGCGGCTCGCCGGTGGCGCATTCGAAAACGCGGCCGGTGGCGAAGGCCCAGGCCACCAGCGGCAGCCAGGCGAGGGCGATGAAGAAGAGGATGCGGCGGAAGACGCCGTCATTGCCGTCCGCCGGAACGAGGCGGAGGGCCCGCTGGAAGCGATACCAGGCGTCGTCGCGGACGAGCGAGAAGCTGAGGTCCGCGGCAGGTGGGGAGTCGGGCATGGTGGAAAAAGGAAGACCGGACCGGAGCGGGGTGGCCGCTCCGGTCCGGTCCGGTGGATGGGACGGGGATCAGCCTTTCTTGAACGAGAGGCCGGGATCGCCGGCGGGGCTACCGACGATGACGAACTTCATCTGGCCGTCGGCGGGCAGCGTGACTTCCGAGACCATCTGCGAGTCGTCCATGGAAAGCACCAGCAGGCCCTTGTCATCGAGGCCGTAGGTACCCTTCAGCTCGCTCGACTGGTCGCCGTTGAGGTAGCTCCAGGTGAAGCTGCCGTCGGCGGCCATGGCGAAGGTCACCTTGCCCTGCGCGCCGTTGTCGCTGACCCAGTTGCCGACGAGCTTGTCGGTCGGAACGGGTGCGGGCGGGGCGGGGGGCGGGGTGTTTTCGGTGCCTTCGACCGGCAGCGATTCCTTGGTCAGGTCGCGGAGCTGGCGGGCGATGCTGTCGGCCGGCTGGAGCGTGGCGGTCTTGTCGAACTGCTCGTAGGCCTTGGCGGTGTGGCCGCAGACCAGGTAGTGGTAGCCGAGCAGGAAATGGCCGTCGGCCTTGTCGGGCGAGCCCTTGACGTAGGCTTCGAGCTTGCGGAGCTGGGTGTCGTAGGCACTAGAGCTGTCGTAGAACGCGATCAGGGTGTCCCAGCCCCAGCCGGGGCCGGAGGCGAGGACGGGGTTGATCACGCCGGTGGCGTCGGCGTACTTGCCGAGGGCGAAGAACACCAGCGCGCGGTACTCGTGCAGGGTGACGTCGCCAGGAGTGTGGGCGATCGCCTCGTCGACCGCTTTGGAGGCGGCGAGGTAGTCGCCCTGCTTGAAGGCGGCGCGGGACCTGTCGAGGGCCTCGTTCGACTTGGTTTCAGCCAGCGTGCTGGCGGCCTCGTCGCCCGGCGGGGTCTTGGCGGCACTCACCGACACCGGCTGGGTGTAGTTGATGGTGGTGTTCTGGACCGGCGGCGCGGGGTAGGGGTTGCTGTACGACTTGTAGCCCATGTCGTAGATCATGTTGCCGAGGCTCCAGACGGCGATGCCCCACATGAAGCCTTCGGCGAAGTCGTTGTCGTCGTGGAAGTACCAGTGGCTGCGGTAGTAGTAGCTGTTGTAGCCGTAGTTCCAGTGGCCGTGGTGCCAGCCGTGGGAATTGGAGGCACCCCACCAGGGTTTGGCGCCCCAGTAGTTCGGCTTGTAGGCGAAGTTGTTGTTGTACTTGAAGTTGTTGTTGATCTTGATGTTGACGTCGTTGCCGATGTTGACGTTGTTGCCCCAGACGCCCTTGTTGCCGCCCCACTGGTTGGAATTCCAGTTGCGCTTGTTGGCGGGCAGGGTGGCGGGACGGTTGAGCGCGGTGTTGCGCTTGTTCACGTTGACCTGGTCGACGTGAATGGTGTTCTTGTTACCGCCCTTGAAGGTCTTGTCGCCGCCCTGGATGTTGAGGTTGTTGTTGCCGACGCGGTTGTTGTTGCCGGCATTGATGCCGGTCTTGAGGGTGTTGCCGACGTTGTTGCCACCGCGGTTGTTACTGCCGATGCTGGTGTTGCCGTTCCCTTGACGGTTCGGGTAGCTGACCATGCCGGGCAGGGTGGCGGGCTTGTTGGTGGACGGGCGATCGGCGTTGGGACGGCCGTCGGGCTTGTTGGCGGGGCGGGTGTAGCCGGGCTTGGTGGTCGCGGTGTTGCCGGCGTTTCCGGGAAGCGTTTGCGGCCTGGACCCGGGCTGTGTGGCGGGCTTCGAGGTCGGGCGTTCGACGGCGGGCTTGGCCGCGGGACGCGCCGCCGGTTGGGTGGCGGGCTTGGAAACCGGCTTGGATGCGGGCTTGGCCGCGGGTTTCGGGGCGGGCCTGGAAGTCGGGCGCTGGATCTTCGAGCCGGTCGCGGGGCTGCGAGTGGCGAAAGCGCCGCCACCGCCGCCGCCGCGGTTGGCAGCAGCCTTTCCGCCGCCGCCGCCGCGCTGGGCCTGGCCGCGGGCTTCGGCATGGGCACCGAGGAAGGAGAGTCCGAGCAGGGCGGACAGGAGGGTGTTGAATGGTTTCATCGTGGGAAAAGGTCGAGGATTATTCGGCGGCGGGTTCCGGGGCTTGGCGGACGACGCGCATTTCGATGTCGGGGAGCTTCTCGCCATCGACCAGGCGGTCCTTGGCGGTCCAGATCAGGGTGTCCTTGCTCTCGAGCTTGAGAGATTGGTTGGCGCTGGTGCTTTCGCCGTCGGCGGTGGTGCCTTCGGTGCGGATCAGCCAGCCGTCTTCGGTGGGGGTCCAGTCGCCTTTGGCGAAGCCGCCGCCGTCGTCGAAGCTCCACCAGGTGATGGTCTTGCGGGCGGCGTCCCAGCCGATGCGGAGGGAAGTGGTCTGGGGCTCGCCGTCGGCGGTGGTGGCGAGCATTTCGCCGGCGACGAAATTGCCGGAGCCGTCCCAACCGAAGGCGAGGTCGAGGCGGAGGCCGTCGCGCATCGCGGTCCAGTCGCCTTTCAGTGAGGCGGCGAGTTCGGCGAGCTGGCCGGCGGCACCGGTGGTGTCGGCGAGGGCGCGGGTGCTGGCGATCTGCCAGGCACCGTCGGCGCTTTTCTGGAGAACGGCGGTGTAGGCGGTGGACTTGGCCGGGGCGTTGTCGCCGGGCGGGGTGAAGTGGAGGGTGCCGTCTTCAATGGCGAGGTCCTTGCCGACGAGGCGGACGGAATCGACCTCAACCGCGACCGACGGCGTGTCAGCCGCAGCGAAGATCTCGGCGTAGCGGAGCTGGATGTCGACGCGGCCGGTGGTGGTGTCCTCGGCCCGGAGGTCGGAGATTTCGCCGTTCTCGGTGAAGAGGGCGGCCACGGCGGCGGCATCCTTGGCGTTGTAGGCGAGCACGAAGTCGGCGGCGGCCTGTTGCAGGCCGGCGATTTCCGGGGACGGTTCCTCTTGGGCACGGAGGCCGGAGGCGGCGAGCAGCGCCAGCAGGAAGCCGGCGGCGATGGGTGTCGGTGGTTTCATGGGGAAGAGTCGGGAGAGACGCGTTAGAGTGCGACCCGCCTCGGGAGGTCGGGAAGTATAAAAAGTGGCAGGCCCCGGTCCGGTCCGCCATTGCACCTTGGTTCAATGGTTCGACGGGATAGCCGTTAGCCAAAATGGCGGCCGTGTTGCCCAGATCCACCTGAAAGCGGAAAACATGTGCAGCCAGGCCGGCATCGTCTGGCTGCGGGGAAGGACGCCTTCGCCTGTCGGGAAATTGTTGATCGAAGAACTCCAGCGGCTGGAGGAAGTCCGGAGCGGGCACATGGAGCCGACCATCCGCCCGATGACGGAGCTTTCGGCATCGGCGCTTCTCACGGGAGCGCCGGGGCTTCCTCAGCTCGGCCGGGAGATCGAGCGCGCAAGATGATGCAGGACCTGGCCCCGGCAAGATGATGCAGGACCTGGCCCCGGAAGATGTCCCGGGTCTTCTGCCCGCCGCGTCGCTGAAGCCCCAAGGTCAAAATGCCATCGCCGAACATACGGCCGCAGCATCGGAGCCAGAGCTCTGAGGACTCTCGCGGAAATGTGAGAGGTGATCTGTTGACCGCTTGCTTTGATTTGGCTTTCCTCTCCTTGCCGTCAACCACCCCCTTACCTGGTTCTCACCTTCTTCTCCGTTCACAGCATCCGTGAAAGCCTTCAGCCATCGCGAACGCCAGATGCTTGCGGGCTTGTTCCTCTCCAAGTTCAGCAAGCAGGGGCTGAATCAGTTGGGCTTCAAGAGCTTCACTGAGGCTTACAACGCGATCGGATACGCTCTCGATGGGAAGCCGAACTCGATCAAGAACTACATGCAGGAGTTCGATCCACTCTTTCCGAACGGCCGAAAAGGCTGGCACGGGAGAGAGGTCCGGCAGGATCGCCGGGACTTTTTTGAATGCTTCGGGCAACTCTCCCTTCCGGAGCTGACGCAATTGCTTTCCCCCTTGTTGTTGAAGTCGTCCCCGGCCCGCAGGCTGCCCCAGAGTTTGCGTGAGATCGAGGCATTGGACGAGAATGCGCTTGAGAATGAGACCGTCTCAAAGCGCCTGATCACAGGGATCTCAGCCGAGCGCTTTTTCGCCGCAGCTTTTCCCACCTTGCCGGAGTTTTCAGGCCACAAGTTGAGGAATGTTAGCCGTTTCGGATGCGGCTTCGACTTTCGCATTCAACCCCACGGTTCCGACCGTTTCCTCGCTGCTGAGGTGAAGGGTCTGGCAGCTCCCGCCGGCGAGGTCATGATGACGCCTAAAGAACACCGTGTGGCGGAGTATTTGGGCGATCGCTATTTTCTCTGCGTGGTAAGCAACTTCTCCGAGAAGCCGAGCCTTTCGATTTACCGGAATCCCCTCAACCAGGGTCTCGAGTTTGTCCGCCGCGAACGTCGGCAAAACGTCGAAACCTGGCATGCCCGGATCTGCGCATGAATTTCTAGAAAGCCCATACGCAAATGACATCTCAACGGACACGGACTCCGTCGCCTTCCCCATCTGCTCTGAAGATCCGTTACAAGCGGCAAGACTCGATCTATTCTCAGTTTCAATCGCTGTTCCTTGATCTGCGCGGGCGGCGGGATCCGATCACCGGTGAGACCCAGATTTCTCAAGTTATCTGGCATCTTGTCGCCGCGGTGTTGTCGATAAAAGGATACCTCAGTTCAGATCCCACCGCGCCCATGCGAGAGGGGGATGGACTTCGAGTCGGGAATACCGTGATCCACGTTACCCATTGCCCCGAGTGGCCGCTGATGCACGAATGCTTCGCCGAAAGCGACCGCGGGCTCCGCCCCTTGGTCGTCTCGACCCGCGCCGGAGCCGCGTTAGCCCAAAGCCTCGCCGAAGAAGTGGGTTGCGGTCGCCGCATCGAGGTTCTCGACATCATGCAGTTTCTCGTCGCGAACATGCTGGAGTGGACCGCTTTCGACGGCCAACAGCGTCGCGGTACGTTCGAGGAGTTGGTGACCCGCTACAATGCGATCATCGATCAATGTGAAACCGATCCGAGTCTGAAGATCGAAGTAGCCTGATGTCGGTAATTCCTCCATCGTCGCGGCTTGTCGCAAACAAAGGCAAACAAAGGTACAGGCACTTCACTAACAGCATTCGTGACGCCAACGATGCCGATGGAGCATTTTCGGGAGGCGAGGATTGTCTGCGGGCTCGACCCGTAATAGGTCCGAATACGCCAATGAAAGCGCCGCTCCCTTCCTCTATCGGATCCATCCTCGCTCGGATTTTTTCCAGCATGCATGAAGACGGGGCTCATACCCTCGTGTTCGATTCGGGTGTGTTTTTCGACGAGGCAGCGCGACTTGGCCTTTCCGTGGTGAACTCCCGATTCGATCTCACGGACTATGTTTGTTATGATCCGGCCTGCGCAACCCAGCGGCGCGGACTCTTGCCCGCCCGCATCCGGCGAACCGAACCGAAAGGCTGGCAGTGGCGGTTGCAGCTCTCCACGGTGCAGGCGAAGCAGGACATCGCCTGCTGTGCGGAAAAGTTCCCCGAACTCGTGTGCCGGGCCATCTCGGCGCAGTTCATGGATGATTCACGAATCGCCTTGTTCGAGCTCTGCGTGGATGAAGACGGCCTGGTGAAGACGGTGGATGAGCGGCATTACCGCCTGGTCCCCGCCGACCAGATCGATGGGAGCGGCCGCAGGGCTTATCGGACGAGGGCCCGGTGATGGTGGGTGGGGGCGGTCGCTCAGCCGCGGCTGCGCCAGAAGACCGAGTCGCCGTCGTCCATCTCCTTGACGTAGTTGTAGGTCATCCAGTTGACGCGGTGGGCGAGCAGCCGGGCGATTTCCAAGGTGGCGGCGTGGTTGCTTTCGAAGAAGGCGGCGGCATCCTCGACGACCCGCAGGGTGGCGGGCTTGGAGGCGATGACCGACGCGGTCGGGACCACGCCCAGCAAGGCGGACAGCTCGCCGAAGGTAGTGTAAATCTTCGTCTGTAAAAGCCCCGCAGCCGAGTCCGCCGGTCAGGCAGACGATGGAGCGTAGCGGAATCGTCTGCCTGACCGGCGGCGCGC
>JBIPNO010000156.1:0-4217 GCA_044372775.1 Haloferula sp. | reverse complement strand
TGTGCGACGACGATTAAAACTACCCCCTGACGACAATTAAAATTACCCGCAGGACGGGTGGTTTTCCGGGGTGTGGCGGGATGCCGTTTGACACCGGTCGGGGAAGCGGGTGCGGGTCCGGGTTGTGGTCAGACGTAGCCAACTCACCAAGCTCGTGATCGAGCGCAACCGAGGATCAACCATCAGCATGTGTGCAATGAAAGCGGGGATGTCCCGCAAGACGGCGGGCAAGTATTTGCGGCAGGACAACGCCATGGAGCAGCGGCGGGTGCCGCACACCTGGAGGACGCGGGAGGACCCGTTGGAGGGGCTCTGGCCGAGGGCGCTGGAGATGCTGCGCGATGCCCCGGAGCTGGAGGCCAAGGCGCTGTTCGAGCATCTGCTGGCGGGGAGCCCGGGCGCGGTCGGGGAGAAGCATCTGCGGACCTTCCAGCGCCGTGTGCGGCGGTGGCGGTTGGCGGAGGGGCCGGAGCAGGAGGTGTTCTTCACCCAGGACCACAAGCCGGGCGGGGTGCTGGCAGTGGATTGGACCGACATGGGCGGGCTCGGGATCACGATCCAGGGCCGGGCGCTGGTCCACAAGCTGTTCCACGCGGTGCTGCCGTATTCGAACTGGGAGTGGGCGGTGCGCGCGCACAGCGAGTCGACGCTGTCGCTGCGCGGGGGCTTGAAGGCGACCCTGGGGCGTCTGGGCAGGGTACCGCGGGAGCTTCTAACAGACCACTCCTCGACGGCGACCCACCAGTTGAAGCGGGGCCTCGGCACCCGGGTGTTCAACGTGGAGTATCTCGGGATTTGCGAGCATTTCGGCATCACGCCGCGGACGATCAACGTGGGCCGGCCGCAGGAGAACGGCTCCTGCGAGAGCGCGCACGGGCATTTGAAGCGGCGGATCCGCCAGCACCTGCTGCTGCGGGGAAGTAGCGATTTCGCCAGCGAGGAGGAGTATGAGCTTTTCCTGATCAAGGTGCTGGAGGCAGCCAACCTGCGGCGGGCGGCACGCCTGGGCGAGGAGCTGGAGGCGATGGGCGAGACGGCGGTCGCGGAGCTGCCGGACTACCGGGAGGTGATGGTCAGCGTGAGGAGCGACAGCACGATCCGGATCAACAAGATGGTCTACTCGGTGCCGTCGAGGCTGATCGGGGTGAAGTTGCTCGCCCGGGTGGACGAGAACCATGTCGTGTTGTTAGAGGGGGCGCAGGAGGTGGCGCGGCTGGCGCTGTCGCGCGGCGACCGCGGCGCGGTGATCGACTTCCGCCATCTGATCGGCCATCTGCTGCGCAAGCCGGGTGCCTTCGCCGGCTACCGCTGGCGGGAGGAGTTGTTCCCGTCACTGGTCTACCGGGCCGCCTACGATCATCTGACGCGTGTTTCCGCGGAGGCGGACCGGCGTTATCTCGAAGTGCTCAAGCTGGCGGCCGGCGAAGGTCAAACGGTCGTTGAGAACGCTTTGGAGCACTTGCTTTCGGCACCGCGTCCGGTGATCACGGCGAGGGAGGTGAAAGCCATGCTGGACACCTGGCGCGACGTGAAGCGGGAGTGGCGGGAGCGTCCGCCGCTGGAAGTCTGCCTGAGCGATTACGACGCGCTGCTGGCCGGCGGGGAGGAAGACGAGGGAGATCTGTTAGACGGTCAAGACGGGGAGGTGGCGGCATGAGCGCGGCCATCGACCCGACCGTGATGATGCTGCGTTCGTTCTGCCTGTCGACAATGGCGGGGCAGTACGAGGAGGTGATGCGGCGCGCCGAGAAGGACGGCTGGAGCCACCGCGAGGTGCTGCGGCACTTGTGCGAGAGCGAGGCGGTGGAGCGCGGCCAGAAGCGGGTGGCACGGCTGCTTTCGGAGTCCGGGTTGCCCGAGACCAAGACGCTCAGCTCGCTCGACGAGGCCTTGCTGCCGGCCACGGTGCGGCGGCAGTTGCCGGCGCTGATCGAAGGCGGTTTCGTGGACCGGGCGGTGAACGTGCTGGCGTTCGGATTGCCAGGACGCGGCAAGACGCACTTCCTCGCGGCGCTGGGCCGCGAGCTGATCCTGCGGCATTCCAAGCGGGTGCTGTTCCGTCCGGCGTTCAAGCTGGTGGGGCAGTTGCTGGCGGCCAAGCGCGACCTGCGTCTGGAGAACGAGCTCAAGAAGCTGGACCGCTTCGACGTGCTGATCTTGGACGACATCGGCTACGTGCAGCAAAGCCGCGAGGAGATGGAAGTGCTCTTCACGCTGCTGGCCGAGCGCTACGAGCGGCGGAGCATCCTGATCAGCTCGAACCTGGTGTTCAGCCAGTGGGACCAGATCTTCAAGGATCCGCTGACGACGATGGCGGCGATCGACCGGCTGGTGCACCACTCGATCATCCTGGAGTTCGACGGGGTGAGCCAGCGTGCCCGGAAGGCAGGCGAGAAGGTGCGAAAACCGGCCGCGGGATCGCCCCCGTGAAGCCGCCCGCGCGCTCCTTGGCTCCGGTCGGGTCCCGGTCCGGCTCCGCCGGCCCCGGCCCCTCCCTCCGCCAAGGAGCGCGCGGATCACCGGTGGGTCATTCTAATTGTCGTCGAGGGGATTTCTAATTGTCGCTGGACACGCAGCGTGCTGGAGGTGAAGTCGGCGCTGGTGGAAGCGGTGGTTGATGGCGCGGCATTGACGCCGGGCGCCACCCGCGACGTGCTTGCCGAACTCGAGCACATGGTCGCCCGGATTTCCGCGCGCTTTGCCGACGGGGAGGTGCCTCTTAACGACGAAGAATGGGTCGCGGCACTGCTTGACGAGGTCGAGAAGGAAACCGAACCGCTTGGCCGGGAAGCCTCCTCGCGCCCGGCGGCCCCGCCACTCAGCCGCGAGGCGATCCTCGCCTTGGCACGGGTGCTCACCCGGCCCGCTGCCACTGTCTACGAGCTGGCGAGCGGCTCCGATCCCTCGAAGAAATACATCCTGACGTTCGAGGCCAGCGAAGTCACCTGCACCTGCCCGGGATTCGAGTATCGCGGCACCTGCCGCCACGCCCGCGACCTGAAGGCAGCCCTCGTGAATCGCAAGCCCGTCCCGGCCGGATACCAGCAGAGGGCGGGAGCCTGACGATTCACCGGATCATGAGCCACCGACCTCCGACCAGCCCCTTCCACGCCTCAACCGAAAGACCCCTATGAACCGTCGCAGTTTCCTCTCCATTTCCGCCGGAGTCGGCGGATCCTGCCTCATTCCGTCCGCCATCGCCCGCCGCATCCGTGACGTCTGCATCGGCAACAGCAACCCCCTCATCCTCGCTCCGGACCATTCCTCATTCGAACTATTTGCGGAAAAAACGTCCGACCGCTACCTGCTGCACCTCGGCGACCCGGATAGGGAGCCGGACTACCCGACGCTGCGCGAGTTCATTGAGGACAAGGGCTTCTGGCCTGACAAACGCCGTTCGCTCCGCGACTACCTCATCGACTGGAGATGCCATGACGTGGAAACCCACGGCCGGACCAAGCACGCGATCGAAGAGATCGAACAGATGCTCGACGAGCCCATCGACGGCTACGAGCGCGACTACTGGATGGAATGGGACTTCGAGATACGCGATGGCACCCTGCCACAGGCATACCACTACCTCCTGGACCTGCCTCTCGACGACGGTCGCGAACGCGGCAACTTCGATCTCGGGTCTCTATCCTTCATCGAAGGCGACCACCCAGGTTCCAACCTCACCTACGTCGCGGCCGACAGCCTGGCCGCCGTCGCCAGCCTCCAGCACCGCCTCAACGAACTCAAGACAGGCGCGCGGATCGTGGTGGCTTGATTCCGGAACCATCTCACCTTAGACACACCTCACCCCAAACAGGAAATCCAATGATCCCACCCAAACCTCTCGATGACTTCCGTGATGCCCTTCTCAATGAAAAGGAGGTGATCAAGGATCTTGATGGCGACGAACCCGATGACCTGACCGACCTCGTCCACAACAACGCATCAGTGGTAGACTCCATTCAGGCTCTCGGCGAGGACGTCTTTGAGATCGTGATCAATCGCTACGGACCGGTCTTCTACATCTCCGCCAACGAGTTTGATGACATCGGCTATTTCGCCTCCCTCAAGGAAGCCTTGGAATATGCCGAGCAAGAGTTCGAGCCCATTCGCGTCAGGTTAAGGCCCGGATCCCTGATTCCACAGGGGATTGACGTCGCCGTTTGTCCCGCATGACGTGGTCCGGGTAAGGATCGAAATCGAAGAGGGCGGCGATGTCCGGG
>JBIPNO010000097.1:0-15802 GCA_044372775.1 Haloferula sp. | reverse complement strand
CGGCGAAGGCAGCTGGATCGCCGCCTGCGCCTTCGTCGGGCCGGGGGCGGTGGTCGGGCCGGGGACGATGGTGCGGGCGGGGGAGAAAGTGCCGAGGGGTCAGGGGTCAGGGGTCAGGGGTCAGGGGTCAGGGGTCAGGGAGCAGGGGTCAGGGAGCAGGGGTCAGGGAGCAGGGAGCAGGGAGCAGGGAGCAGGGAGCAGGGAGCAGGGAGCCGAAATGAGGAAGAGGGTGAACCGCCAAGGAGAGGGTGACGATTTTTGATGGTCGATTGCTGAAGGGGAAGAGGTTGAACCGCCAAGGCGCCAAGAGCGCCAAGGGGGGCGGGATTGACGATGGTTGGAGGGGAAGAGGTTGGGGTGGCTGGTGGGGGGTGATGTGGGAGGCTTTGGCCTCGGGTTTTCGTTTTTTTTGCGATGCACCTGGTCCTGATCAATCAGTACTATCCGCCGGATCTGGCACCGACGGGGTGGATGCTGGAGGCGGTGGCGGAGGAGTTGGTGCGGGCGGGGCACCGGGTGACGGTGCTTTGCGCCGCGGGCGAGGCCTACGCGGGGCAGGACGCGGGCGCCGAAAGTCGAAGGTCGAAAGTCGAAAGTCGAAGGTCGAAGGTCGAAGGTCGAAGGTCGAAGGTCGAAAGTCGAAAGTCGAAGGTCGAAGGTCGCAATCCGGAGAAACATCCGGAGTCGAACGCAGCGCTGTCCTCTGCGGCGGTGGCTGACGGGAGGGGCGGAGGCGAGGCCGATGACGGCCCAAGGGACCGGGGCGCCGCCGCGCCCCGGGTGCTGCGGATCGGGGCGACGGGGTTCGGGCGGAATACTTCGGTGGGGAAGTTGATGGATTATCTTTCGTTTTATCTCGGGGTGGCGGGGCGGCTGGCCTGCTTGCAGCCGCGGCCGGACCGGGTGGTGGCGCTGACCACGCCGCCGTATCTTTCGGTGCTGGCGCGGGGGCTGTCGAAGCTGCGGGGGGCGGATCATGCGCACTGGGTGATGGACCTTTATCCGGACGTGATGGTGGCGCATGGGATGCTGCGGCGGGCGGGCTTCGCGCACCGGATGCTGGCGGCGTTGGGGCGCTGGGGCTTCGGCGGGAATCGTCGGGCGGCCTTGCTGACGCTGGGTCCGGACATGGCGCAGCGGGTGCGGGAGCTGGCCGGGGACCGCGGGCCGTCGGCGCCGGGCGAGCCGGTGGCGTGGGTGCCGCTCTGGGCGAGCACGGAGGCCGGTGCGGCGGAGGGCCCGGCCGGGCCGGCCGGAACCGCGGGTGAGGCCGGGGCGTCCGCCCTGGAGCTGCGGCGGCGGCGCGGGTGGGCGGACGACGAGGTGGTGGTGATGTATTCGGGGAACATGGGGCTGGGTCACCGGTTTCAGGAGATGCTGGCGGCGGCCCGGGTGCTTGCGGATCCGGCGCGATGCCGGATGGTGGGGTGCCCGCGCTACCGCTTCGTTTTCCACGGCCGTGGCAAGCGGCGCGGCGAGATCGAGGCCTTCGTGCAAGCGAATCCCGGACTGCGGGTGGAGCTTCATGACTACGCGCCGGCGGAGGAGCTGGCGGCGCATCTGCGGAGTGCGGATGTGCATCTGGCGTCGCTGGAGGGTTCCTGGACGGGCACGATGCTGCCGAGCAAGACGCAGGGGGTGTTCGCGGCCGGGCGACCGCTGCTGGTGGTCGGGGAGGCGGACTCCAGCATGGCGCGCTGGGTGGCGGAAAGCGGTGGCGGGTGGGTGGTGCGTCCCGGCGACGACCCTGCGATGCTGGAGGCCCTGGGCGAGGCGGCCGACCGCGGCGAGCGGTCGAGGCGGGGAGGTGCGGCGAGGGAGTATTCGCGGCGGCATTTCAGCCGGCGGGAGAATGCGAGCCGCTGCGCCGTGGTCCTTTCGAAGCCCCGGGAGAGCGCCGGCCCGCGCGGGGCGGCCGATCCTGGCGCGCTGATGATGCCTTCCCCGATGCCATGAGCGGTGCCCATTCTTCAGAGAGCTCCGGGGAGCGCGGTTCGCGGACTCCGCGGGGCAAGGCCGGGATGTGGGAGCTGCGGATGGCGACCTATCCCGCGGGAGAGAATCAGCTGGCGGTGGATGAGGTCTGGCACCTGATGGATGACGGATTCGCCCGGCGGGAGGCGGCGGATGAGCTCACCGTTCAGTCGCTGGTGGCGCTGCCGGATTGTCTGCTCGCGTTGATGGAGTTTCACCCCGGCGAGGAGCCGCGGGCCCAGATGGCGGAATTCCGCTACTGGCTGAGCGAGTGCGCGGGCGTCCGCTGGCAGCGGGAGTGGACGGTGAGCGAGACCGCGGCGTGGGAGTCGTGGAAGGACGTGGCGGCGGCGATGCGGCAAGCCCCGGTGGCGGCGGGCCTGGCGGCGGCGGACGAGGAGTGGCCCTACCGCCGTCCGTGAGGCGGCGGCGGGCTGGAACGGATCTTTGGAGATAACGGTCATGGAGGTGGAAGCACTATTGATGCTGATGGGGACGTTCATCGTCTCGCTGGGAGCGACGCGCCTGATGATCTGGCTGGGCCCGAAGCTCGGCCTGATGGATGAGCCGGATGCCCGGCGGGTGCACCAGACGGCGATACCCCGGGCGGGCGGACTGGCGGTGTGGGTGACCTTCCTGCTGGCGATGCTGGTGATGTCCTGGTCCGGGCTGAACGGAGCCGCCAAGCCAATGCCGGGGCTGCTGGCCTTCGGCATTTCCTCGGTGATCCTGGTGCTGGTCGGGGTGGTGGACGACCGGAGGGGGGTGCCGGCCCGGGTCAAGCTGGTGTGCCAGATCGCGGCGGCGGTGGCTTACTGGTATTTGAAGCCGGGAGCGGTCGGCAACCTGTTGGGGATGACGGTCCCGTGGTTCGTCGATCTCGCGTGCTGGGTCGCGTGGATCGTCCTGCTGATCAACGCCTTCAATCTGATCGACGGGCTGGACGGGCTGTGCGGCGGGCTGGTGGCCATCAGTCTGACCTGCATGGCGGTGCTGGAAATGACGCAGGGTCGCCTGGGGCACGCGCTGAGTCTGGGGCTGATGGTGGCGAGCATCGGCGGATTCCTGGTTTTCAACCGGAACCCGGCCCGAATTTTCCTGGGGGACACGGGGTCGATGGTGCTCGGGCTTTTCCTGGCGACGATGGTGAGCGATGTGGTGGGCCGGAAAACGCTGCTGGGGTCGGTGCTGCTGCCGGTGGCGGTGGCCGGGGTGCCCTTGATCGACGTGATGCTGGCGATCTGGCGGCGCTCCGTGCGGAGCGTCCTCAGCCAATGGGGGGGAAATGGGGCGATCGGAATCTTCGCTCCGGACAAAGATCATCTTCACCATCGCCTGCTGGCGAGGGGCTGGAGCCAGCGCAAGGTGACGCGGGTCCTGCACGGCCTGGCGATTGTGGTTTCGGTGGTCGCGCTGTTGCCGACGCTGATGGGGAGCACGGGGGCCTTGTTGGCGGTGCTTTCCTTGTTCCTGATCGGTCTGCTGGGTGCCCGGCATCTGGCGAGCGTCGAGTTCGTGCAGAGCGGGACCCTGATTCATCTGGCGGTCAAGCGGCGGTCGGGCGAGGGCCGGCGGCGGGCGATCTATTTCCTGTATGACATCGGTGGCCTGGCGCTGGCCTGCATCGCCGCGCTGTTCGTGGACGCCAATTTCGGCCATCGGGCCTTCCTGATTTCCGAGCCTTGGGTGCTGACGCTGGTCTTCACCGGTGCCGGGGGGGTGATGCTGTTCGGGTTGAAGGTGTATCGTCGGGTGTGGAGCCGGGCGCGGCTGCGGGAGTTCCTGCTGGTGGCCGGCGGCTTGATGCTGGCGGCGGCGGCGGCGGGAACGCTGGTGGATGTCACTGCCGGTGATCTCACCTGGCGGATGCAACGGGTGTGCTTGATGGCCGGGGGCTTCGCGGCGGTGCTGGTGCTGCTGCCGCGGTCCTTGCCGGAGATCCTCCGCGAGCTGGCGGTCGACAGCATCCACCGCCAGAAGCACCGCGTGCCGAGGCCGGTGAAGCGGGTGTTGCTTTATGGGGCCGGGGATCTGGGGAATCTTTATTTGGATTACCTTGCGAGCATCCCCCCGGATCACTTCGAGCGATTCCAGGTGGTGGCTTTCATGGACGACAAGAAGGAGCTGCGGGGGCGCCTGATCCGCGGGTTCGAGGTGATGGGCGGGCTGGAGGATCTCCCCCGCCTGGCGCGTGAACTGGGCTTGGACGGGGTGATTTTGGCGATCGACCGCCTGGATGAGGTGGGGCGGGTGCGTCTGCAGGGGATCCTGAGTGATGAGGGTCTGAGCCTTCATGAGTGGAACTGCGGCTTGCGCGATCCCGCCCCCGGCGACTTCCAGCGTGGGGTCGCCTGAGGGGCAGGAATGGCCCTGTCCGTCGGGAGCGGGCCGGTCCGCGTGAAATAAGACACATAGTTCGGAGTTTAAGCGTGGATATCCCCACCTATTTTCTTTATCCAATGAATCCTACCAACGTGCAGCAGCCACTTTTTAATCCGTGGCAGGGTGACCCGGCGGAGCTGGCGGGAGGGCGCGACGCCGTGCCGGTCCGCTTGGGAATCGTGGAGGATGACGAGGTTTCCTCGATGCTGTTGGCGGAGCAGGCCCGGGGCTTCGGCTTTCAACCCGAGGTCATGGCCAACGGGGAAGAGGTGCGCCGACGGATCAAGCAGAGCAAGGCGGCGTCGCCGTGGGATCTGGTGGTGCTTGATCTCGGTCTGCCCGACTGTGACGGGCTGGTATTGTTGCAGGAGATCAAGCTGCGCTACCCGGAGCTGCCATGCATCGTGCTGACCGCCCGGGACAAGGCGAAGGACGCGGTGGTGGCCTTGAGGAGTGGTGCCGCGGAATATGCGGTCAAACCCGTCGAGCCGAACGAGTTCTTATCCGGGGCGAGGATGATCCTGGCGAAGGCAAGGCGGGATGCGGAGTTGACGGGCGACCGGGCGGCGATCGGCCGGGCAGCGATCGGCCGGGAGCTGGGGTTTCCCTGGAAGTCCAAGGCGATGGTCGGGGTGAAGGAGCTTGTCCGGCACGCGCTCACTACGACGGTGCCGGTCCTGATCGAAGGTGAAACGGGGGTGGGCAAGCTGGCGCTGGTCCGCAGCATCCATCAGCGGCGGCTTGGAGGCGAGGGGGAGCTGGTGGAGTTCAACGTGGAGAAAATGGACGAAGAGGCGCTCCATCTCGCGCTCTACGGCGGAGAGGTCGTCACCTTGGGTCGGCAGGAGATCAGGACGGGGACGCGTGGCTTGTTCGGACAATCGCGGCCATCGACGCTGGTGCTGCATGGGGTGGAAAGACTGTCGATGGCCGGTCAGGAGCGGCTGTGCCGGGCGCTGGAGGCGGGCACCGGCCGCTGCCGGGTGGTGGCGGTCACCAGGAAGTCTTTGGAGGAACTGGTGTCGCTGGAGGGGGTCTTCGTCGATCTCTTCTATCAACTGGCGACGCTGAGGATCAAGTTGCCCGCCCTGCGGCTGCGCACCGAGGACCTGATTCCCCTGGCGGAGCAGATCGTTAGTGAAATCTGCGTGCAGCAGGGGTGCCGTCGGCCGGGTCTGGATCGCTCGGCCTGCCGCTGGATCAAGGACCACGATTGGCCGGGCAACATCTCCGAGCTCCGGGTGGTGATGAAGGAGGCGCTGGAGCGGAGCTCCGGTTCGCGGCAATTCGATGAGGCGGATCTGGCAGCGGGTCTGGAGAAATGGCGGACTGAATTCCAAGCGAAAATGTCCCAGGGTGACGGACGGAAGCTGGATGATCTCGAGCGGGCGGCCTTCGTGGATGCTTTGAAAGCGAGCGGCGGCAACCGGCGGCGGGTGGCGACCAAGCTGGGAGTCAGCCTGCGCACGGTTTACAACATGCTCGAGCGCCATGGACTGAAGGGGAAGCTGTGAGGGAAGGCGGCCGTGGCATGGCGGGGGCGGCGCCGCAGGGGCGGAGGGGTGGAGGGTTTCAGTTCATAGGAGTGATGAGTTTCGGAGTTCGTGCGTATCAGGGGCTGGCGGGCATCCTGCTGGTGTTGTGGTTGGCGGCGGCGGGTCCGCGGGAGTGGGTGCTCGGTCTCGGCCTGGCGCTTGGCGGACTATGGATGGTGGCGGGCGGCGGCGTGCGGCGCTTGCCGGGAGCGGTCGTGGGTTTGGCCGGCATCTGGCTGCTGGCCTCACTGCTGTCCTTCCTGCCGGCCGGGAGCGGAGCCATGCCGGGGTGGCAGGCATTGCTGGAGCAGGCGGGAATCCCGTCGTCCGGCCGGATCACCCCGCAGCCGGCGGTTTCGATGCATGTGTGGATCACCTGGTTTCTGTCCGGGGTGATCTTTCTGCGGATCCTGAGCCTGCCGGATCCTGGAGAGCGGCGGGTTTCCCTGTCGGTCGGACTGTTATCCGCGATTCTGGTGTATCTGGCGCTGGCGTGGATCCGCTGGGCCTCCAAAGAGGACCTTCCGGATCCGCAGCACTTCGGATTTTTCCCGAACCGCAACCATAGTGCGACCTTGCTGGCGATGGGGGCGGTTCTGGCCACCGGGCTGCTCTTGCAGGGCGTTCGCAAGAAGCGCGGCGGCTTGATTGCGTTTTCGGTGGTCGCGGTGGCGGGGCTCACCCTAGCTTTGATCTTTGTCAGCATCAGCCGGGCGGGAGTGGTGCTGCTGGGCGGAGGCATGGTGGCGGTCTGGCTGTTGTCGGGGACCCGTTATCTGGGTGGCAACGCGGCCAAGGCCTTCGGATTGATCGCGCTGGGTGCGATGGTCGTGGTGCTGGTTCCCCAGACCACGGTGAAAGAGCGGCTGGCGAGCAAGCTGGCGGATCTGACGGCGGAGTCCGAAGGGGGGGAGGCGCGGCTGGATCACCGCGTTGAAATCTTCGCGGACTCGCTGGACATGATCCGGGCCCGGCCGTGGACCGGGTGGGGTGGCGGACAGTTCGTGGATGTCTTTCCGCAGTATCGAATGCTGGCTGCCGACGTGGGGGATGGCCGCCATCTTCATCCGGAAAGCAGTTGGCTGTGGATGGCGTCGGAGGCGGGAATTCCGGCGGTGGTTTCGCTGCTGGCTCTGGGGGCGGTGGTGGTGGCCGCCGGAATCCGTGCGGCGCGGCGCGGTCCTGATCGCGCCCTGCGCTGCGGCTGTGTGGTGGCCGGGGCGGTGCCGCTGTTCCATGCCGTGGTGGATGTGCCGCTGCACCGGGAAAGTCTGCTGTGGCTGGCGGCCTTGCTTTTCGCTCTGGGTGGTCCTTTCGCCGGGCGGAGTGCGGGCGCCTGGGGGCGCGGCGCCTGGCGTGCCGCCGGGATCCTGGTCCTGGTCTTCGGGGTGGCGATGTTGCGCGGCGAATGGACGGGGCGCCCGGTAAGTCCGTCCGGGCAGGTGGAGGACCGGCTGGCTGAAGCGCTGCGCTTGTTCGAGCGGGGTGTCGATCAAGCGCCGCCGGACGAGTCGTCCGGTGGAGGAGCCGCTGAGGATCCGCTGGAAATCGCGATGGCAGAGCTGGAGCAGGCGCTGGCGATCCAGCCCTTGGACCAGAGGTTGCACGGTCTTCACGGGGTCCTCGCCTTGCACTTCGACGACAAGGACCGCGAGGCCATGGAGGATTTCCATCGGCAGCGTCTGCTCGCGCCGACCTGGGTGCGGCTGCCTTTGGTTCAGGCGGAGGCTTGGAAGAACATCCGCGAGGAGGAAACCGTGCGCCTGTGGGGCGAGGCTCTCCAGCGGGCAAGGGCAAGGCATGTCGGATCGTCCGGAAATTCGGAGGGGGTCCGTCGGCTCTACGCGGACATCGTGAGGTCCGCGAGTGGCAGGGCGGCGCTTGAGGAGGGTTGCCTTGTGATGGCGGGACGGGATGGTGAGCTTCTGGCGGAGTTATGCCGTCAGCTTCCCAGGACGAGTTTGGAGAGACATGAAGAAAAGATCCGGGCCGCAATCGCCGGCTCGCCGGATGCGGCCGAAGCCCTTGAATTGTTAGAGCCGAAGCTCGGGGCTGGGTCCCGCTAGCCGTCGCTCCGCTGCCGGCCAGGGTCGGGCAATGCAAAACTTGCATCACCCAATCGACGGAGTTCGTTGCATCGGTGGATGGATCCGGGCAAGATCGGCCCGAAATGAAAAACAAAACGTTGCTGAGCTGGGTGCTGGTGCTGACCGGCATTTCGATGACGCCGGTCCATGGCGCGCGCAGGCCTCCTTCGAAGACACCCCCGCCGGTCGTGGTCACCACCACCGTCGACCGTCCGGTCATCAGTGCTCTCTGACCCTTGCCGTCACCTGATCCAACATCATGAAACTCGCACCGATCCTGATCCTCGCCTCGCTCACTTCCGCGCAGGCCGCCGTGTATACGATGAATCTCGGGACGGCACCTGACCAGTCCCCTGCCAACGGGGTGGACGGCTGGGTTCAGTCCGAAGCCAACTTCGTCGACGTCGACAATGAAGCCTACCCGCGCTCCTTCGTTCATTCGATCGGGAGTTCCAACGCGATCGCATTGGGGGGCTACTACGATTCCGAACCTTCGACCGCTCCCGGCACCGCGATCAGCATTTCGCGCCAGCTGACTTCGCTGGGCCTCAATGAATCGAACTTGTCTCTCGATTTCTCGATTCAGGACAGCATCACCGAGTACTCGGATGGATTCCCGGGAGATGTGGACCGGAACCGCTTTTCGATCGGTTTCTTTGATAGCTCGGGCGATGCGCTCATCAATCTGATCTTCAGTCCCAATTCCCAGAGCACCGACCCAAGCGCCCAGACCAACGCGACTTGGAACATGCTCATCTCCTCGGGTGCCAATACCTTTGCCCCGTTTGGCGCGGTGTTCGAAGGCGATCCCACTTTGGGCGGGGTCTACTCGCTTTCGTTGAGCACCACGCAATCCGCCACGGCCGGAGCAGTGGACTTCAATCTGTCGATCTTCTCTGGTAGCAACGTGCAGAACACCTCGGGAACCCTCGCCGGCCGAGCAGGCTCTCAGATCGACCGTTTGACGGTGGGCTGGGACGTGGCGGGGACCGAAACGGACGGCTTGGGCACGAACTTCATCGCTTTCAACAACGTGGCGGTGGTTCCCGAGCCTTCGGGCCTGGTCCTTTGCATGGTTTCCTCCCTGCCGCTCTTGATGCGGCGGCGTCGGGCCCGCCTGTGAGCGGTCCGTGACAGCAACCCTTCATTTCAATGGCGGCCTCCCTCCCGGGGGGCCGCCGTTTTTCGGTTCAGGCCGGTAGCCACGATCTTGGAGATGAAGCGCGATCCGATGGACGACGAACGGGTTCCGCCGCGGCTTGATATGAAATCCATGCATTCCAACCGATGGCGGGCGAGGATCCTCCTGACCTTGACCGGTATCCCGCTGGCGATGATTCCTGCAGCGGACGCCATGTTTCCCGGCTTCATCGAGTTAAGTCGAACTTACTCGAAGGACAGTGCTCCATGGGTCGCCGGTCCGGCAGATCCGACGATGCAGCTCAGCCATCGTCCCATCGCGTCCACTGGAACCGAAGCTTCCTTCGACCGAATACCGGACTCTCTCGCCCTATCGTATGCCAGTGTTTCGGCATCCGGCCAGAATACAGCGGGTCTTGGCGATGTGGTAACGTCGCCGAGACGGGAGGGAGCCGTCGTGGACCGGGTCGAGGTCGTCTTGGTAACCTGGGCCCGGGCGAAGGACTGGCCTGCCATGGATTCCGCCGATCGGAAAGGCTACGCCCATCCGGTGACCGCGAGCCTTTTCGGAGTCAACCGGGAGCCCGGCGGCGCGGCGACTTTCAGCCCGCTTGGTTCGAGCACCGCGTGGGTGCAGGTCCCTTGGCGGCCCGAAACCCTGGAAAACGGCAAGCCCTATCCTTATAACGGTTTCGCCTTCAAGGCGACGATTCCATTCCTCGACGAGGTTTCACTGCCTGAAGAGTATGCCGTCCTCGTTTCCTACAACACCGAGCGGACCGGCTTCGCACCAACTGGCGTGGCCGGACCCTACAACGGCCTGAACTTCGCATTGTCCGACCGCTTGCCATCAGCCGGCGCGGATGTCGATCGGGACGCGGTGCTGTGGGTCAAACCACCCCAGTGGTACTATCCTGCGACCAACTGGGGTTCGATCGGATCGCCGATGATTCGAACCGTCCTGCGGGAGGGAACGGAAGCCACGGCCGTCATCCAGGGTGCGCCGCTCGATGCGGGCTCCTATCATCTGATCGTCCGGCAGAATACGATCGTGACGGGTGAAGCATTCACTTGGATCGATCCCGCGCGGGCGGACGTCTTCTTAGAGGGCGGGGTCGCCTCCAAGGGAGGCAAATACACCGGAGCATCGGTGGTGACGGATCCGCCCGGCCTCCCGGTCCGGGTCACCTACAATGGAGGGAAGATGATTCCCGATCAGGTTGGAATCCACCAGGTCCGCCCCGTCATCGACGATCCGAACTACTTCGGCGAGGCTGAAGATGATCTTACCGTGACTGGTCCCACCTACCAAGACTGGATCGACTCGATGCTTCCTGCGCCGGAGCTGCGGGGGGAGGATCTGGATCCCGATGCCGACGGTCTTCCAAATCTGGTGGAGTATGGACTGGGCTCGGAACCGGGGGAGTTCACGCCCCATCCTTTGACAGGCTGGATCGAGAGTCGGGGGGCTCAGTTCGTGATGCGCCAAAAGTGGCTGCCCGGTGTGGACCTTCTGATGGAGCAGTCTTCTGATCTGCGGGTCTGGAGCGAGGTCAAGCCGGATGTTGTTGGAATGGAGGGAGAGTTGGAAAGGTTGAGTTTTTCTCCCGGTCAGATTTCAGGAAAGTCGGGCTTTTTCCGGTTGAACGCGAAGCGGACGGCGGACCAGCCAGGTAGCAATCCGAGATAAGAAAAGAACTGATGATGGCTGTGACTTCCAAAAGCGCCGAAGGTATCAGGACCGTTCCGGTCCCTGCTCAACGCTCGCCCTGGACGGTGCTTCCCAGCATCGCTGTCGGGGGAGCGGAGCCGCGGCGGACTCTTCCGGCGATGAGGGTGGACTGCCGGATGCCTGTTAGAATCGCCGTGGCTACGAAGGAAGCCGGTCTCGGTGGCATGGGTGACCGCTTGCGGGAACTCGCCGGGTTGCTTCCTGTGGGAAGCCGGATCCGTCGGCTCTGTGGTTCGGTTCACCGCTGCAGGATCTCGGACCGGCCGGGGTCATGGGTGGATGCCTCCGGGGTGGAGTTGTGGTTCCGCGAATGGAAACCTGACATTCTCTTCTTTCCCCAGCTGGAGGATCTGGAGTTCGGGATCCTTCCGCTAGCATGGCAAGAGGCCTTGCGGATCTCCTTGAAGCATGTCGTGGTGAACGCGGTGCGTCCGCCATCCACGGTTCATGAACGCTTGCTGGTCCGCGAGACGATGATGTCGATGGGCGGTTTCTGGCCCGGAGTTGCGGAAGTTCGTGAAGCGGCACCGGGGCTGAATTCCTGCGGGGGCCTCACTTGGCTGGTCCGTGGGCACCGGGGAGAGGGTGAATTGCTACGATGGAAGCCGCGGAGCGCGGTGAAGCCACGGATCACGATGGTCGATGGCATCTTTGACGATTCGGGAAGGCTTGAATCCCCCGCAGGTTTGGCAACGTTTCTTTTGGTTGGTGCCCCCTATGGCTTGCCTGGCTTGTCAGGGAAATAGGGCGATCCGTCGTGCGGGAGCTTCCGCGGGAGGTGGTGCTGGAGGACCGGCTGGCGCACCCGGACTATCCGTGGTTTGGAAAGCACGGCTTGCGATGGCACGCGGTGCCGGCGATCTCGGACCTGATGCGGGTGACGCCGGACGAGGTGTTTCCCTGCGCCCCTTTCAACGAAGCGGTGCTTCACTCCTTCGCCGTCTCTATCCGCTCCGCCCCAGGCTTCCGACCCTGCTGCTGCAAGTGGAAGCATGGAATACGCGGGAAGGTGGGGAGCTTCTCAAACGCCTGGCCCGCCGCTAGCCGGAAGATCCTGCTGGTTTTCATCAGGAGGATCGACGAGGCTCCCGTAGCTTGGAAGGTGGAGTTGGTGCCTCACGGGGTTGCTTTTTTCCGGCCGTCCCCGAGCCCTGCCCCCTCATGAAGAAAATCCCGCCGACCCGACCCATCCCCCGCCAAGCGAGCGCGCCCGATGGAGCGCCCGGCGAATCCGACACCCGTGCCGGGCGTCATCTCATGGTGGTTGGCATCGGCTGCTCGGCGGGCGGGCTGGCGGCACTCAAGGACTTGCTGGCCGACCTTCCCGCGGATTGCCGGGCGGCGTTGGTGGTGGTGCAGCATATGGATCCCGATCATGCGAGTGCGCTCGTCGAGTTGCTGCAAACCGTTTCGCCGCTTCCGGTCGTGGGGATTTCCGATGGCCTGGCCCTGCGGCCCGGGGTGGTTCACGTGATCCCCCAAGGGATGGACCTCGCGGTCCAGGGAGGCGGCTTCCATTTGACCGCGATGGCCCGGTCGGCGGGGGCCCGGCTGCCGATCGATCCGTTCTTTCGTTCGCTGGCGGAAGCTTTCAAGGAGCAGGCAGTCGGCGTGATTCTCTCGGGAATGGGTTCGGACGGGACCGAGGGATTGCGGGCGATCAAGGAGCACGGGGGCTTCACGCTGGCCCAGGATCCCGCGACGGCGGAAGCCGACGACATGCCGCGCGGCGCGATCCAGGCGGGAGTGGTCGATGTGGTGGCGGCCGCCGGGGAGCTGGGTGATGCCATCACGCGCCGTCTGAAATACGGGCATGAACCGGCACCCGGTGACGCCGGAACGGATGGGAGCGAAGCGCTGGATGAGATCCTCGGCTTGCTCCGCAACCGGAGTGGCAATGATTTCTCGCTCTACAAGGTCAATTACCTGACCCGCCGCTTCGAGAGACGGCTGGTGATGCACCGGCTTCAAGGGCTCGCCGAATACGCCGCGTATCTCCGGTCGAACGCCGAGGAGCTCGATCTTCTGAGTCATGAGTTGCTGATCGGGGTGACCCAGTTTTTCAGGGATCCGGAGATCTGGGACGAGCTCCGCGACAAGGTCTTCCCGGAGCTTTTCGCGAGGCACCCGGGCGGTGCCAACCTGCGGGCCTGGGTGCCGGCCTGCTCGACGGGAGAAGAGGCTTACTCGCTGGCCATGGTCTTCCGGGAGGCCTTGGCGCGGAGCCGGCCGGAGGCCTGGTTCACGCTCCGGATCTTCGCCACCGACCTCGGGCGAGGGGCGATCGAACAGGCGCGGAAGGGGGTGTTCCCGGAGAGTATCGCCCGGACTGTCGGCCCTTCGCGCTTGAAGGACTTTTTCGCCCGGGAAGCGGACGGCAGCTACCGCGTGCTGGAGCCGATCCGGGAGATGGTGATCTTCGCCCACCACAACCTGCTCTCCGACCCGATCTTCTCGGGCGTGGATTTCCTTTGTTGCCGGAATCTCCTGATTTACTTCGGGGCGGCGCTCAAGGAGCGGACGCTGCGGTTGCTGTGCCACGCGCTGAGCCCCGGCGGCTTCCTGCTGCTCGGAGGGGCTGAATCGGTCGGCCAATGCGAGGAGTTTTTGGTCCCGGTGAACCGCAAGCACCGGCTGTTCCGCCGCGCCGGGACCGGGGTGCAATGGATGGAAACGCTGGGGGCAGCCAGGTCGCCGGTTGAGCCGGCCCCTAGGAACGCCTCCCACCCGGAGAAGGAAGCGGGAGTGATCGAGAGGATCGCCAACGAGATGATCTGGAAGATCCTCGGCGCGGCAGCCGTGGTGGTGAACGCGGAGGGGGACATTCTCCACGTCCGCGGCCCGATCGGCGACTACCTCGAGCCGGCGGCCGGCAAGACGAATCTCAACATCCACGCGATGGCCCGGGGTGAGCTCGCCAAGATCCTTGCGAAGGGGATTCCCGAGGCCGTGGCGTCCTCCCGGCCGGTCTTCCTGCCGCGGGTGCCGCTGGGAGGGGCTTCGCGGCGGGGTCTCGCGAATGTGTCGATCCGGCAGGTCGAGGCAGCGGGTGCCGCGCGGGATTGGGTGTTGGTCTGCTTCGAAGGAGTTCCCGACCGTCCGGTGGACCGGCCGGGTGGGGAAGTCCCCGCGGACTCCGGCGGCCTGCAGGAAGAGCTGGTGCTGGCGCGGGACGCGCTCTTGCTCGCCCAGGAGGAGCGGCAGGAGGCCCGGGAGGAGCTGCGGTCGAGCAACGAGGAACTCCGCGCCCTCAACGAGGAGCTCGCCACCTCGAAGGAGGAACTGCAGTCCCTCAACGAGGAGCAGCTGACGATCAATGTGGAGTTGCAAGCCAAGGTCGACGAGCTGGCGGGCGCGCGGGACGACCTGGTCGTCCTGCTGGACGCCATCGAAATCGCAACCTTGTTCGTCGGCGGCGACCTGAAGCTGCGCCGCTTCAACCGGGCGGCGACCACGATCTTCAGGTTGCTGCCCAACGACGTGGGGCGTCCTCTTTCCCACGTCGCTTCCAATCTGGATTACCCGGAGTTCGTCGCCGATATCGAGAGGGTGATCGGTTCGGAGACCTTTCTCGAAAAGGAGGCGCGGACCCGGGACGGACTTTGCTTCCGGGTGCGGATCACGCCTTACGGCCACCCCGACCCGGCCCGCGGCGGCGGCGTGGTGGTGAGCTTCATGGACATCACCCAATGGAAGAAGCTGGAGGCCGAACTTCAAGCCCGTTCAAGCCGCACGGACTGAAGTGGTTAGACGCCAGGGGCCCGGCGAGATCCGAGTCACCTGTCGCGTTTCCGGGGTGGGGCATCCCCGTGGCCTGGTCCCGGACAGGCTCCGCAAGCGCGGCGGGATCCGCGTCTGACAGTTTAGTCATCATGATCGAAGATGATCGACTTGAAGAATGAGGTCAGTTAGACGCGTTTCATGTCAGTGGGAAAAAGCGGTCCATCGGAAATCTCCCCCTTGCGTGATCAGGCGGAAGCCAGATTGCGCGAGAGCGGGGCGACGGGCAGTGGCTGGTCGGGGACCACGCCGCATGAGCTCGATCTCTACCGGGTGGAGCTCGAGATCCAGAATCAATCGCTGCAGGAATTGCGGGTGGAGGCCGAGACGGCGATGGCCCGCCTCGCCGAGATCAATGGCCGGCTGGAAGGCCTGGTAGCCGCCCGGACCGAGCAACTGGAGTCGGCCTTGCGAAAGGCGGAACAGAATAGCCGCGAGAAGAGCCGATTCCTTTCCACCATGAGTCATGAGTTGCGGACCCCGCTCAGCGCGATCATGGGGATGACCCGCCTCGCCTCGCGCTTGGCGACCGATTCCGAGCAGAAGAGATACCTCGGGATCGTCGACCGTTCGTTGCATGATCTGCTCAGGATCCTCGACGACATCCTCGACGTCTCCAGAATTGAAGCGGGGAGGGTTTGCCTGAGGGAGACGTATTTCACGCTCCATGCCATCTTTGAAAGCGTGGAAAGCCTGATGGGATCCATGGCTTCCGAGAAAGGGCTGCAACTGATGTTCGAGCTGCCATCGGAATTCGCGCGCCTTTCGCTGATGGGGGATGAGCTCCGGTTGAGGCAGGTCTTGGTCAATCTGGTGAGGAATGCCGTCAAATTCACGGAGCAGGGATCGATCCATGTGCGCTGCATGCCCGCCGGGCGGGGTGAGCACGAGCTGCGGTTCCGCTTCGAGATCGAGGACACGGGGCCCGGCATCGGAGCGGAGGATCAGAAGCGCCTGTTCCTCCCCTTCGAGCAGCTCGACGGTTCGATCACCCGGGTTCAAGGGGGAAGTGGTCTGGGCCTGGCGATCAGCAAGGAGCTGGTGACGGTGATGGGTGGATCGATCGGGGTGGTGAGTGAAGCTGGCAAGGGCAGCCTGTTCTGGTTCGAGATCCCGCTGACGATGGGTGCGGAACTCCTTGAGCCCGCCGGGCATCCTGGCGGCGTGGATTC
>JBIPNO010000096.1:0-15919 GCA_044372775.1 Haloferula sp. | reverse complement strand
CGAGCTTGCCGGCTCGCTCACCCTGTCAACACATAATTCGGACTTTTTTCCGTTTTAATTCACTGTCAGTCAGCGCGTTGTGGCTTAACCTGACGCGAATGCGCTGCTACTGAGTCAGCGCCGGCCGACCTCCAAATCGGTCATGGGGCGGAAAAGGGAATGACAGGCCGTAGCGGTCGGGCGTATCAAGGGGCGAGGCATGGCGTGGAAGTTCATCAGCGAGCATTGGCGGGACGGGATCGAGATCCTGATCCTGGCGATTGCCATCTATCAGATCTTCCGCGCGTTCCGGGCGACCCGCGGCGCGCGGATCCTGGTGGGGCTGGTGGTGATCCTGGTGGCGGTGACGCTGCTGCTGCGCCTTTTCGAGTTCGCGGTGATCTCCTGGCTGATCACCCGGGCGGCGCTGCTGCTGGTGTTCGCGGTGCCGATCATCTTCCAGCCGGAACTGCGCAACGCGCTGGCGAAGCTGGGTTCCAGTCGCTTCTTCTCCTTCTCGAACAAGAGCCAACTCGATTTCCTGGAGGTCTTCGAGGACGCGGTGGTGGCGCTTTCCAAAAAGCGGATCGGCGCCTTGTTCGCGATCGAGCGGGACATCGCGTTGAAACCTTTCGAGGAGACCGGGGTGATCCTGAATGCGGATTTCTCGCCGGAGCTGGCGAAGACGATCTTCTTCCCGAAGACCCCGCTGCACGACGGCGGGATGGTGATCGCCAACAAGAAGATCTCCTCCGCGGCCTGCGTGTTTCCGGTCAGCCAGCGCGAACTGAGCGACCGTTCGATCGGCCTGCGGCATCGCGCGGCGATCGGCGTGACCGAGGAGACCGACTGCGTGGCGGTGATCGTCAGCGAGGAAACCGGGGCGATTTCGATTTGCATCGAAGGGCACCTGGAGCGCAATTTGGGCGAGGAAAAGTTCCGCGAGCGGATGGCCGAGATTTTCCTGGCGGAGGACACGAATCATGAGAAAGGCGTTCCGAAAGAACCTGGTGCCGAAAACCGTGTCGCTGCTGCTGGCGACAGCGATCTGGTTCCTGATTAGGGATCACCTGCGGGAGCAGGGGGATCTGGTGGCACCGCCCGGCGGGTATCCGCGGGCGATCCCGGTGGATGAGGATGCGCCTTGACGGGCGTGCATCGTCCCGGCACGGCTGCGGCGTGAGCTATTTCATCACCGGCACCGACACCGGCGCGGGCAAGACCCGCTTTTCCTGCCTGCTGATCGAGGCCCTGCGTGCAGAAGGCATCCCGGCGGTGGGCTACAAGCCTGTCTGCTGCGGCGAGCGGGGCGACGCCTTGTTGCTGTCGGCAGCGTCCGGCGGACTGGACACGGAGCAGGTGAATCCGGTCTGGCTGAAGGCTCCGGTGGCGCCGCTGGTCGCGGGGATGCTGGACAACCGCCCGGTGGATGTCGCCGCGATGCACGCGGGCTTTCACGCGCTGGCCGCGGAGCACCCGGTGGTGATCGTCGAAGGGGCCGGCGGCTGGCGGGTCCCGTTGGCGGAGGGCTACGACATGGCGGACTTCGCGGCGGATTTGAAATTGCCGGTCATCGTGGTGGTCGGCAACCGGCTCGGCGCGCTGAACCACACCATCCTGACGGTCGATGCGATCCGCGCCCGCGGGGTGGAGATCGCGGGGCTGGTGGTGAACCAGCTTTCCGATGAACTCGACACGGCATCGATCACCAACAAGGGCGTGCTGGAGCAACTGACCGGCGTGCCGATCCTCGCGGAGATCATCCACGGGCAGGATTTCCTGGAGGTGGAGCCGTTTTTGCAAGAGTGACGGATTCCGCGGTCCGACGGATTTTTTCCTCTGTCGCGGCCCGCATCCTGTGTTTGTTTCCCGCCGTCATGGCACTTCCTTCGCCCGCGCTTCCCGATGCTTCCGGCCACTTTGGCAAATTCGGCGGCATGTTCGTGCCCGAGACCCTGATGGCCCCGCTCCAGGAGCTGACGCTGGCCTACGCGGCGGCGCGCAGGGATCCGGCATTCCAGGCCGAGCTCGACGACCTGCTGCACAACTACGTCGGCCGTCCGACGCCGCTCTACTTCGCCGAACGGTGGACCGAAAAGCTGGGCGGCGCGAAAATCTACCTCAAGCGCGAGGACCTGCTGCACACCGGCGCGCACAAGATCAACAATGCCATCGGCCAGATCCTGCTGGCCAAGCGGCTCGGCAAAAAGCGGATCATCGCTGAAACCGGGGCCGGCCAGCACGGCGTCGCCACCGCCACGGTCTGCGCGCGCTTCGGGATGGAATGCGTCGTTTACATGGGCAAGGTCGACATGGAACGGCAGGCCCTGAACGTCGCCCGGATGCGCCTGATGGGCGCCGAGGTCCGCGGGGTGACCGCCGGCCAGGCGACCTTGAAGGAGGCTGTCAACGAGGCGATGCGCGATTGGGTGGCCAGCGTCGACAATACCCACTACATCCTCGGCTCCGCCCTCGGCTCGCATCCGTTCCCGATGATGGTGCGCGATTTCCACCGGGTGATCGGGGTCGAAGCCCGCGAGCAAATTCTCCAAAAGGAAGGCCGCCTGCCGGACCTGCTGGTCGCCTGTGTCGGCGGCGGATCCAACGCGATGGGACTCTTCCATCCGTTCCTGCAGGACGAGGATGTCCGGATGGTCGGAGTCGAAGCCGGCGGCGACGGCATCCTCCCGGAGCGCCACGCGGCCCGCTTTCAAGGCGGCAAGCTGGGCGTGCTGCAGGGCACCAAGACCTGGCTGCTGGCGAACGACGACGGCCAGATCGAACTCACCCACTCGGTGTCCGCGGGCCTCGACTACGCGGCGGTGGGTCCGGAGCACGCGTATTTGCAGGACATCGGCCGGGTGGAATACACCTACGCGACCGACGACGAGGCGCTGGCCGCCTTCAAGGAGCTGGCGCATACCGAAGGCATCCTGCCGGCGCTCGAAAGCGCGCATGCCATGGCCTACATCTCGAAAATCGCCGGCAGCCTGCCGAAGAGCGACCTGATCATCGCGAACCTTTCCGGCCGCGGTGACAAGGACGTCGAGCAGGCCGCGAAATACCTGCTCGGCTGATTGCCCGACCCGCTCACTTCTTCCACCAGTCGCCTTCCTTTTCCCACGCCTCGCGGGTCTCGGCGGCGGATCCGGCGGACGGGGCGGGAAGCTTGGCCGCTTCTTGATCGCGCCGCACCTCCTCCAGCAGGTCCTCCACCTCATGGTCGCGGCGCTTCCCGTGGCGGGTGATTGACAGGATCAGCAGCGCGACCACGCCGAAGCTCAAGGCAAGGATCAACACCATGCTGATCGCCAAGGCGTCCACGTCGCTGATGGATGCCGGGCTCATCGGGGTCAATCGGAAATGATCCGGCGCATCGGGATCATGTTGGAATACTCGAAGCCGTTCTTGCGGAAGAAATTCTGGGACTCGGCGCTGATCTTGTCGGTCAGCAGGGTGATCCGCTTGAAATCCTTCTGCTTGGCGAAGTCGATCACCTGGTCGAGCAGCATCGTGCCGTAGCCCTGGCCGCGGTGGTCGGGGTGGACGATGACGTCCTCCATCAGGATCACGAAGCCGCCCATCGCGGTGGAGATGGTGAACAGCAGGTTGACCATGCCGATGATCCGGGTCTCATTGCGCACCACGAAGATGCGGCCGCGGCTGGGCTGCTCGAGGATCAGCGCGAGGCCGCGCTCCTGGGCGTCGCGGTCGGGGGAGAAATCGTCCGACAGCGCGAAAAGCTCCATCACCAGGCTGGTCAGGGCCGGCAGGTCCTCGATGGTCGCGGGTTGGACCTTCGGGCGGTTGGCGAGCGCGGTGGCGCTCTCGGCGGGACCTGGATTCACGGGCGGAGCGTGGCACGGCGGGGCGGGGGCGGCACGAAGTTTTCCCCGGGGCTTTGAAAAAATTCCCCTGAACCCATGATTTGGCGCATTGACAAGCCGGGTCCGGTTCCTAGAGTGCGCCCCCGCCCGGGCCGGAACAGGGGTTCCACCGGCGGAAGACCAACCGCTTTTTCCGATACCGCCATGAAACGCACCTTCCAGCCCTCCAAGCGCACGCGCAAGCGTCAGCACGGTTTCCGCGCCCGCATGGCGACCAAGGCCGGCCGTGACCTCATCAAGCGCCGCCGCCAGAAGGGCCGCAAGCGTCTCATTCCGAAGGGCGCCGAGATCCATTACGAGCGTCACACCACCCAGCACGGTCGCTGATTTCATCCTGCGCGCCGCGCCCGGCCATGCGCCTCCCGCGGAAGCACAGCATGTCGAATCGCGCGGATTTCTTCCGCGCGCGCAAAGACGGTCAGGCGAAAGCCGGCCGTTTTGTCGTGCTCAGCACTCTGGCCGATCCCGCCCTGCCGCACCTCAAGGTGGCGATCATCACGACCAGGAAGGTCGGCAAGGCGCACGACCGCAACCTGCTGCGCCGCCGCATCCGCTCGATCCTCCAGCGGCACGGCGATCGCATCGAGGATCCCAAGCGCCTGCTGGTCACCATCCCGCGCCCCGGCTCGGCCAACGCCAGCTTCGAGGACCTCGAAACCGACTGGCTGCGACAAGCGAAGCGACTGGGGCTATTGCGTTCCGCGTGAAAAGTTCCAAGTGCCGGCGGAAGGAAGTTCCAAGTAGAAAAGTTCCAAGTGCCGACGGCGGGAAGTTCCAAGTGAGAAGTTCCAAGTGCCAAAGAACAGCCTCAGCCGCACCGCCTCTGTTTGTTTTCTGCCTTCCTTTGGAACTTGGAACTTCTTCTTCGTTGGAACTTCTCCCTTTGGCACTTCGATGAAATCGGTCATCCGCCTGGTCATCCGCTTCTACCAGAAGTTCCTCAATCCCGTGCTCAAGGCGCTGGGCGGGCCGAACACCGGCTGCCGTTTCCAGCCGACTTGCTCGAACTACTTCCTCAAAGCCGTCGAGACCCACGGCTCGCTCCGCGGGTCCTGGCTCGGCGTTCGTCGGATTTTCCGCTGTCATCCGTGGGGGGGCTGTGGTTATGACCCCGTCCCGCCGAAGCAAGGTGCGGAACCCCCAGACTCCCACCGTCCCGCCGGGCCGGTTGCCTGACGCGGGACTTTTCCTTTTCCAACACCCTCATTCATGTACGACCGCAAGACTTGGATCGTCGTCATCGCCTGCAGCATCCTGCTGGCGATCAACATCACCCTTCAGCAGAGAAACGCCCGGGACCTCGCCGCGCAGAAAGCGCTGGAGACTCCCGCGGAGGTGACACCCGCGCCGGACCCCGCCAACCCGGCCGCCACGCCGGACAAACCGGGATCGCTGGTCGAGGCCGATCCGGCCGGCCAGGTGGTCGAGCAGTTCGCGACGCTGGAAACCCCGGAGACCATCTTCACCTTCACCTCGATCGGCGGCGGCTTGAAGCACGCCGAGTTCAAGAACCAGAAGCACGGGGTGGAGGGACCCGTCCGCATGAACCGCCACGGCACCAGCCCGATCGGCGCGATCGCCGAAGGGGTCGACGGCATGGAAGGCGTGGCCTACGAGTTCGTCCCGCTGAATCCCGACACCGGCAAGGCGATCGTGATGAGGGGCCGCCTGCCTTCCGGCTTGAAGGTGACCAAGACCTGGTCGCTGATTGAAACCGGCACTCCCGGCGATCCCTACCGCCTCGACCTGCAGGTCCAGCTCGAGAACCCGGGCGAGACCACCGTCAACCTGGAGAACTTCAGCCTCTTCCTCGGCACCGCCGCCCCGCTCGACACCATCGAGCGCCCGGAACAGTCGGGATTCGTGATGCGCGACGACCGCGAGTTCTCTTTCACCGCCGCGACTTCCTTCGCCGGCGGCTGGTTCAGCAAGGAGAAGGCGATGATCACCGAGCCGCTCGAGCGGGCGGACTATGCCGGGGTGGCCAATCAGTTCTTCGCCACCGTGGTCAAGCCGGTGGAGCCCGGTGCCTCGCTGCTGTGGAGCAAGGTCGCCGACGTCACCCTCCAGCCCGGAGCCAAGCCGGTGAAGGCGGTCCGCGCCGGCCTGCGCTTCCCCGCGGTGGTGCTGGCACCCGCCGAGAAGCGCGCCTTCGGCTACCAGGTCTTCACCGGTCCCAAGGAGAACCGGATGCTGCGCAAGATGGGCGACGACTGGGGCGAGCTGATGAACTACGGCTGGTTCAGCCCTTTCAGCCGCTTCATGAACTGGTCGCTCTGGTGGGTCCACGCCGGCATGGAAAAGATCTCCGGCAAGTGGTCCTGGGGCCTCGCCGTGGTGGTCCTGACCATCCTGCTCCGCACCGCCATCTGGCCGCTCTACAACCGCTCCAACCGCACCATGAAGCGGATGGCCAAGCTCAAGCCGGAGATGGACAAGATGAAGGAGAAGTATCCCGACGACGTCCAGAAGCAGCAGCAGGAGATGATGAAGCTCTACCGGACCTACGGGGTGAACCCGCTCGGCGGCTGCCTTCCGATGTTCGCCCAGCTCCCGATTTTCTTCGGCTTCTACTCGATGCTCCTCCACGCGGTGGAAATGCGCGGCCAGAGCTTCATGTGGGTCGCCGACCTTTCGCTGCCCGACACCCTGGGCTACGTGATGGGAATTCCGATCAACCCGCTGCCGATCGTCATGGCGATCACCAGCTTCGCCCAGATGGCGATGATGCCGAACACCGGCGGGGACAAGACGCAGATGATGATCATCAAGCTGATGCCCTTCTTCTTCCTCTTCATCTGCTACAACTTCGCTTCCGCGCTCGCGCTCTACTGGACGGTCTCCAACGTGTTCTCGATCGGCCAGACCTGGCTCAGCAACCGGATGCCGGAGCCCGTGCTGAAGGCCAAGTCCGGCGGCGGTGGCAAGAGCTTCGTCGAGCGGATGGCCGAGCGTGCCGATCAGGCCCAGCGGGCCCAGAAGATGAAGCAGGCCAAGGGCCGGGAGATCGATCCGAAGGACGACGGCTCGAAGAAGCGCCCGCCGCGTACGGGAGGCTGATCGTGGCTGCGGCATCCTGCCGCAAGCCTCGTCAGCGGATCGGAAGGCTTGCGGCAGGATGCCGCAGCCACTTTTTAAGCCCGTGTTGGACGAATCGCCGGATGCGTCTAGAATGGCGCATGCCTTTGGAACGACGGAATGTGATCGGCGGGGTGCTCGCGCCCTGCTCGACGGACCCGATGACCGGATTCTTCCGCGACGGCTGCTGCCGCACCGGCCGCGGCGATGTCGGCGTGCATGTCGTCTGCGCGCGGGTGACCGAGGATTTCCTCGCCTGGTCGAAATCCCGCGGCAACGACCTCTCCACGCCGCGCCCGGAGTTCGAGTTCCCCGGCCTGAAGCCCGGCGACCGCTGGTGCCTGTGCGCCGCCCGCTGGAAGGAAGCTTTCGATGCCGGCCGCGCACCCGCCGTCGTGCTGGAAGCCACCCACGAGTCGGCCCTGGAGTTCCTCGATCTCGCCGACCTCCGCGCTCACGCGGAGAAGTAGCGCGACTTTGCAAGTTGCGCGCTTCTGGCGCTCGTCAGTTCCCACAGCCTTGAAGCCTCCTCCAAAGTTGCACTCCTGCGGAAGCTGCCGCACCCTGCCCGTCATGATCCTCCGCCTCCTCATCGCCGCCGCGCTGATCCTTTCCGCCCGCGCCGAAGACCTGCAGGTGGAAGGCCTGCCGGTCCCGGTCGAAGTCTCCCTACCGGAGAACCACGACCCCGCGAAGAAGTGGCCGGCGGTCTTCTACTACCACGGCAGCGGCGGCCGGCCGTCGACCAAGATGATCCGCCAGCACGCCGGACCGCAGGATTGGATCGTGGTCGGCATGACCTACACCTTCGATGGCGCTTTCACCCAGACCCCGGAGAACCTCGAGAAGGAGCTGGTGATCCTCCGCCGCGTCCGCGACCAACTCGCCCGGGAGCAGGGGCTCGATCCCAAGCGGCTCTATGTTTCCGGCTTCAGCCAGGGCGGCTGGGTCAGCGGCTTGTTTTTCCAAGCCGAGCGCTCGCTGGCCGGGGCCGTGATCCTCGGCGCCGGGCATATGCGGGAAGCCGCGGCCCAGACCGCCGCCTTCCCGCCGGGCACGCCCTTGTTCGTCGGGGTCGGCCGGCTCGATGGCAACTACCCCTTCGCCCTCAAGGCCCGGCTGTTTTACGGCAAGCTCGGCGTTTCCGTGAACATGGAGACCTGGCAGGACCTCAAGCACGAGTTTCCGACCGGCGGCTCGCCCGGGCTCAAGGAATGGTTCACCCTGCGCAACGGCGGCGAGCCGGATGTCGCTGCCATCGAGTCGGAGTTCGCGGAGATCGGCAAACTCCAGCCGCTCGACCAGTGGTGGAAGCTGCTGGAGTTCCGCGAGCGACCGTCGGTCACCGCGCCGGGCCACCCGTGGAAGCAAAGCGTCGCCCAGCGGATCACGGAACTCGAACAGGACCCCGCCGTCTCCCGCGAGGCGAAGATTTTCAAGCGGCACCGGCAGCTCCTCGCGGACGAGATCAACGCGAAGACCTTGCCCGAGCTGGTGAAGGTGAACAACGCCTACGTCCAGCTTGCCGGGCAAGCCGGCGACAGCCCGCAGGCTCAACTGGTGGTCCACGACGCTCAGCGGGTGGCCGAACTGCTGGAGACCAACAAGAATCAAGCCCCGCCGCCGGAAGCCCCGAAGCCGATCACGCCGCCGTTTCCCAAGCAGGACCGGGGGATCCCGCGGAACCCGCTGGTGCGTTGATCAGTCCAGCAGCTCCGGATAATACTTCCGCGCCAGGCTGAGCGTGGACTCCATGATGTCAGCGCTGAGCGGGGTCCGCACGGCCTCGTTGGCCATCGCGGTGCATTCTGAGTGGCTCAGGGCGCGGATCGCGCGGCGGACGCTGGGGACCTGGTGCGGGCCGACCGACAGCTCCTCGACACCGAGGCCGAGCAACAAGGGCGTGAGCCGGATGTCGCCGGCCATTTCGCCGCAGACGCCGGTCCAGATGCCGGCGTCGTTCGCGGCATCGACGGTCTTCTTGATCAAACGCACGACCGCGGGGTGGGTCGGGCGGTAGAGTTCGGCGACGTGGTGGTTCACCCGGTCGACGGCGACGGTGTATTGGATCAGGTCGTTGGTGCCGATGGAGAAGAAATCGACTTCCGGAGCGATGAGATCGGCGATGACCGCGGCGCTCGGGACTTCGATCATCACGCCGGTTTCCAAGCATTCGTCGAAGGGAATGCCCTCCTTCAGGAGTTCTTCCATGCACTCCTTGAGGTAGTCCTTGGCGCGGCGGATCTCGCCGATGCCGGAGACCAGCGGGAACATCACGGCGAGCTTGCCGTGAGCGCTGGCGCGGAGGATGCCGCGGAGCTGCTCCTTGAACATCCCGGGGCGGTCGAGCGAGACGCGGATCCCGCGCCAGCCGAGGAAAGGATTCGGCTCCGGTTCGGTCAGCGGCTCGACCGGCAGCTTGTCGCCGCCGGCGTCGAGCGTGCGGATGATGACCGGGTGCGGCGCGAGGGCCTTGGCGAGGCGGGTGTAGGCATCCGCCTGCTCCAGTTCGCCGGGCATTTCCTCGCCGTCCAGCAGCAGGAACTCGGTGCGGTAGAGGCCCACGCCTTTCGCGCCGCTGTTGCGGACCATGTCGAGTTCGTCGAGGAACTCGATGTTGGAAGAAAGCGTGATCGTGCGGCCGTCGGTGGTGGCCGTGGCGGCATCGCGCTGGGCTTCCAGATCGAGCCGGACCCGTTCCTTGCGGGCCTGGATCTCGCGGTAGCGCGCGAGCGTTTCCTCCGACGGATAGAGAATCAGCCGGCCCGAATATCCGTCGAGGATGGCCGGCGCGAGCGTCCGGACGTCGAGCACCGCGTCCTCCAGGCCGACGATGGCCGGCAGCCCCAGCGAGCGGGCGAGGATGGCGGTGTGGGAATTGACGCTGCCCACTTCGGTCGCGAACCCGAGCACGTGGCGGCGGTTGATCGCCACGGTGTCGGACGGCGTCATGTCGTAGGCGACCATGATGTGCTGGCCGTCCGGGGCGATGTGGCGCGCGCCTTCCTCCGCGCGGAAATTCCTCAATACCCGCTGGCAGACGTCCTCGAGGTCCGCGGTGCGCTCGCGCAGGTAGGGGTCCGGCACGCGGCGCATCGCTTCCAGGAAATGCTGCATCACCGCATAGAAGGCGAACTCCGCGTTCTGGCGGCGCTCGGCGATGGCTTCCGCCACGCGGTCGAGCATCGCCCGGTCTTCCAATACCATCAGGTGGGCCTCGAAGATCTCGCTCTCCTGCTCGCCGGAGATCGATTTGATCCGCTGCTGGAGTTCGTCGAGCTGCACCTTGGTTTCGTCCAGCGCGGCGCGGAAGCGTTCCTTTTCCGCCGGGACGTCCTCCTCGCGGATCTCATACACTTCGGGGGCGGAAAACCCGCGGGCCACGACATGTACAGGCCCGATGCCGATCCCGGGCGAAACCGGGATGCCTTGGAGGACGATTTCCTGAAGCGCGGCGGAGGGCATTCCTGCCGGGATGCTGTGAGGGGCGGGGCGCGGTTCAAAGGATAAAAATCGGCGGGGCCGACGGGCGAAAAAAATCCCTTGGAAGGAAGGGGGGCATGCTCCTAGGCTGCGCGCGTCCCGAACGATTCATCCCGATGCCGCAGCGCGAATTCACCATTCAGAACAAACTCGGCATTCATGCCCGTCCCGCGGCCCAATTCGTGAAGACCGCCAGCCGGTTCACTTCCGAAGTGCGCGTCGAAAAGGACGGCGAGGAAGTCGACGGCAAGAGCATCATGGGCCTCATGATGCTGGCCGCCGGTCACGGATCGATCATCAGCGTCGCGGCCGATGGCTCCGATGCTGAGGCGGCCCTCGATGCCTTGGCGGATCTGATTGGTCGGAAGTTCGAGGAGGAGTGATTTTTAGAATCACACCTCCCCGGACATGTGGCGGAGCAGGCGCTGGTTGAACTCGTCGGCCATGTTGTAGCCGAGGCGGCGGAGCTGCTGGTCGAGCGCGGCGATGGCGACCATCCGTGCGGTGTCGCGGCCGGGGGCGACCGGGACTTCGACGTGCGGGACCTGCTGGCCCAGGATTTCGTAGGACTTCGGCTGCAGGCCGAGGCGGTCGATCTCGTTCTGGTCGGCGTAGGCGATGAGGGTGACGACGAGGTCGAGGCGCTTCTCCGGGCGGATCGAGGCGAGGCCGTAGAGGTTGGCGACGTTGACGATGCCGATGCCGCGGATCTCCAAGTAGCCGCGGGACAGGGCGGGGGCGGAGGCGGTCAGTTCGCCCCCGGCCAGCTTGATGCGGACCATGTCGTCGGCCACCAGCGCGCCGCCTTTCTCGATCAGGCCGATGGCGGTCTCGCTTTTGCCGGCACCGCTCTTTCCCATGATCAGCACGCCGATGCCGCGCAGGTCGACCATGCAGCCGTGGAGTGTCACGTTCGGTGCGAACTCGTTTTCCAGCCGCAGCGTCGCGGCGTTGAGGAACTTCATGGTCACCAGCGTGGTGCCGAAGACCGGGATGCGGTGCTCCGCGGCGATCTTCATGTGCTCTTCGGAAAGCACCGCGCCGCGGGAAATGACGAGGCCCGGGATGTCGCGCTCGCACATCCGGCGGAAGCGCTCGCTGCTCATCTGGGGCGTCAGCTTTTTCAAATAGGAGATCTCCGAGTTCCCCAGCACCTGGATCCGCTTCTTCGCGAAGTAGCTGAAGAAGCCGGCCAGCGCCAGACCCGGGCGGTTCGGCGCGGGCTCGCTGATCGGGCGCTCGAAGCCGTGCTTCTCGCCGAGCAGCGTGAGCGAGAGCGCGCCGGCGTGGCGCTCGAAAAACTCGCCGATGGTGATCGAGGCCGTTTGCTTGACGCGCGGTGTCATTCGGCGGCGAGCCTAACGAATCCGCCCGGCGGCTGGCGATGGCAAAAGCCGTAGTTTCCAAAGGGGCCGCATCCCGCACGCCGTGCCGCGTCGCCAGCTCGCGAAAAGCACGCCATTCGGCCATCCCCCGGATTGACAGCGCCGCCCCGCAAGTCCAAGGCTCACGCCGCCATGCCCGCCGCCCCAGCCGACGTCCAAGCTCCGCCCGCCGATGCCATCACCAGCCCCAGCGGCCTGGCTTCGAAAGTCCTCCAAGCCGGCGACGGCACCGACAAGCCCGGCCCGGCCGACACCGTGACGGTCCACTATTCCGGCTGGACCACCGACGGGAAACTCTTCGACAGCTCGGTGGAGCGCGGCAAGACCATCTCTTTCGGCCTTGATCAGGTGATCAAGGGCTGGACCGAAGGCTTGCAACTCATGGTCACCGGCGAAAAGCGCCGCTTCTGGATTCCCGGCAACCTGGCCTACGGCGACAACCCGCGTTCCGGCGCGCCGAAGGGCATGCTGGTGTTCGACGTCGAGCTCTTCGCCATCGAGAAAGCCCCCGAGCCGCCGCCGGTGCCGGAAGACGTCGCCGCCCCGCCGGCCGATGCCGCGGTGACCGCCAGCGGATTGGCTTCCAAGGTCCTCTCGCCCGGCAACGGTAGCCGCCATCCGAAGGCCACCGACCGTGTGGAAGTCCACTATTCCGGCTGGACCACCGACGGGAAGCTTTTCGACAGCTCGATCGTCCGCGGCGAGCCGATCGACTTCCCGCTGAACGGCGTGATCCCCGGCTGGACCGAAGGCGTCCAGCTCATGGTGGGCGGTGAAAAGCGCCGCTTCTGGATCCCCGCGAATCTCGCCTACGGCAGCAACCCGCCCCCCGGCGCCCCCGCCGGCATGCTGGTCTTCGACGTGGAACTCCTCGATATCCTCTGATCATGTCCGCTACCTTCGAAAACGTCACCGTCTCGACCAAAGCCAACGTCTATTTCGACGGCAAGGTCGTCTCCCACTCGCTCACCCTCGCCGACGGCCGCAAAAAGTCGCTCGGCGTGATCTTCCCGGGCGAGTATCATTTCGGCACCGGGGAACCGGAAGTCATGGAAATCACCGCCGGCTCCTGTGCCGTGGTGCTCGACGGCACTTCGGACACGCTCGAGGTCGCCGCCGGTTCCGCCTTCGACGTCCCCGGCAACAGCGGCTTCACGATCACCGTGAAGGACGCACCCTGCGAATACATCTGCTCCTTCGGCACGCCCTGATCCCGGCAGCCGGCGAGCTCCTCCCCGCTCCCGCCATGTCATTCCTCCGCTTCCTCCTGATCCTGCCGGCCGCTTTCCTGGCGTCCTGCACGATGCATCTGCCCGCCCCGGAGGCGGCGAGGTATCGCGTCGAGGCCACGCGCGCCGCAGCGGTGGAGGAGACGGTCCCGGTTTACCTGCTGGCCGACAAGCTCCACACCGCCCTGGTCTTCGACCTGAAGTGGCTGGAGGCGAGCGGCTACCGCAAGCCTTCCGAACTGGGCGATCCGAAGTATGTCACCATGAGCTGGGGTGACGAGGTCGCCTACGTTCAGGAGCGCTGGCTGTCGGCGGGCCAGGTCTTCCGCGCGCTCTTCACGCCGTCGCCTTCGGTCATGGAGTGCATCCCGATCGACTGGAAGGTCGAGCAGGTCTGCCATCACCAGCGGGTATTCGTCGCTGATGTCCCGCGCTCCGCCGGCCCTTCGCTCGCCGCATTCCTGAACGCTTGCGCCGTGCAGAAGGAAGACGGCCGGCCGCTGACCATCGGCCCCTCGAGTTGGGGCGAAGGCCGCCTGATCCGCTGCCCGGAAAACTACTCCTACTACTTCCCTCGTATTTGCAACGTCTGGACCGTGCAGGCGCTCCAGAGCTGCGGCTTCTCGATCAACACCTCCACCGCGCTCTCCGCCAACGGACTGGTCCGCCAGGCGACCTCGGAGAAGAACGGCTTCAAGAAGATCTGGGATCCGGAGATCGACCGCTGACGACCTTGCCCGTGAGGCGGCGCTTCGGAAAAAGGTCGGGCCGGAGCATTTCGCCAAAGGGCCAGGGTCTCTTCCGGTGAGGAGGGGAGGTTCGCCGTTGAGAAGCTGGCGAAAACTTTCCAGTCACGTATCCCTCTCGAAACGCCAGTGTTTGTTAGGCAAACCGCCCGCGAACATGACGACAGAGCCGCAACCCGATCACAGGCCTTCGCCGTTTCACACGACGAGGTGGACTCGCGTGTGCCTGGCAAAAGCCGATTCCGAGGATGGCCGCAGGGCTTTGGCGGACCTTTGTGATGCCTATTACGAGCCGGTTGTCGCTTACCTGCGCAGCGTTTCAGGGGATCCGGATGCGGCCCGGGAATTGAGCCATGCGTTCTTTGCTGAAATACTGCGGGGAGGCGCGATTCATACGGCAGACCGGGAGCGTGGGCGGTTTCGCTCGTACTTGCTTGGCGCGGTGAAGCACTTTGCGGGGCATCAGCGTGAGGCCGCGCGGCGCATGAAGCGAGGAGGTGGCTTGGAGGCGGTATCCTTGGATGACGAGGAAGCGGCCAGCGTGCCGGATGTCCGGTTGCTTTCGCCGGACGCGGAGTTCGACCGCCAGTGGGCCATGACGGTGATCGCACGCAGCATGGAGACGCTGCGTTTGGAATGCATGGCGGAAGGGCGGGGAGCGTTCTTTGACGCCGTAAGCGGCATTTTGAGCGGACACGCCAGTCACGGCGACCAGACGGCACTCGCGGCCACCTGCGGAATGACGTTCGATGCCTTCCGCATGGCCGTCAGCCGCTTGAGGAAACGTTTGCGTGAATGTGTGAAAGCCGAAGTCGCCGGCACGCTTGACGATCCCGCCGCGGTGCAGGACGAGATGGAGGCCCTCTTCGCCGCCTTGGGCCGATAGATTCTTTGTTCGGTTTCCACCGGGAGCACGTCAATTCACTGGCATGAGCACTTCATCTCCAGACAGAACCTGCCCCCACTGCGGCTCCGCCCTGCCGGCCGATGTGCCGGACAGCCAGTGCCCGCGCTGTCTGATGGCGCAGATCATCGAGCCGACGCTGGCTGGTGATCCGGTTCCTTGGATTCCCGCTCTCTCCGCTGAGGAACTCGCTCCGCACTTCCCACAGCTCGAAATCCTCGAGTGCCTTGGCCGCGGCGGCATGGGCGTGGTTTACAAGGCGCGACAGAAGTCGTTGAACCGACTCGTCGCGCTGAAGCTGCTCGCGCCGGAGCGTGCGGATGATCCGCAGTTCGCCGTACGGTTTGAAAAGGAGGCTCATGCGCTCGCGGCGCTGAATCACCCGAACATCGTCGGTGTGTATGATTTTGGTCAGGCGGGTGGCTTTTATTTTCTGCTCATGGAATTCGTCGATGGCGTGAATCTGCGGCAGTTGTTGCAAACCAAGCGCCTCACGCCGAAGGAAGCCCTCAGCATCGTGCCGCCGGTTTGCGAGGCGCTGCAATGTGCGCATGATCACGGCATCGTCCATCGCGACATCAAGCCGGAGAACCTGCTCATGGATAAAGTGGGCACGGTGAAAATCGCGGACTTCGGCATCGCGAAAATCGTCGGCGATTCTGAGCAACCTGACGGGACGCCACGGACGGATGGAACCATGGCGCAGGGCACGCCCGACTACGCCGCCCCCGAACAGCAAAACGGCACCGCCGATCACCGCGCGGACATCTATTCGCTCGGTGTGGTGCTTTATGAAATGCTCACGGGCGAGCGACCTAACGAAAACATCACACCACCCTCGAAGCGTGTGCAGGTGGACATTCGCATTGATAAAATCGTGCTGCGTGCGTTGGAGAAAACGCCGGAGTTGCGCTTTCAGACGGCTGCGGATTTTCGCACGCAGGTGGAGACCATGGAGGGTGCAATGGATAACAAATGTGTGCCCGCTAATGAGAGCCACTGCTGGCAAGCTCCGACAACAGGCTGGGGCTATCTCGTCGGCATCTTCTTCGGCATGACATTCACCTCAAGACTGGCTTTCACACTGGCGAATCTCTCTGCGCTAGTAGCACATAAATCTTAGAGTGAAGGATAAAGGGCTTTCAGTTTCACTCGTGCCGATTCGTTGGTGAACTGCCAGGAGATGGGTTTCGGGTCGGCGTTCTTCCAATTGAGATAGGAGTTCACC
>JBIPNO010000038.1:0-52964 GCA_044372775.1 Haloferula sp. | reverse complement strand
ATCAAAGCCCCGGACATCGCCGCCCTCTTCGATTTCGATCCTTACCCGGACCACGTCATGCGGGACAAACGGCGACGTCAATCCCCTGTGGAATCAGGGATCCGGGCCTTAACCTGACGCGAATGGACATCAACGGTAGCGCCCTGAAACCTCTTCCAATCCCGAAGTCCATATTTCTCGATCAGGTCGCGTGACTCTTTCCCGGCTTCAATATCGCCTCCTGGCTGGGCGTAGGCGTCCCACAGCAGTGGCGTCATTACCATCCCAATGATATAGCCTCGACCGCGGCTGGTGCAGCTGTTCAATATGGAATTCCAATCTCCCTTCTTTTCGAACTCGGTCATCTGGTGCATCACGTCCCGCGCAGAGATGGATGATTCGCGCTGGTTTTCATCCGGCGAAGCGTCCTTTTTGCCGCAACCGGAAAGAAGCGTCAACGACCCCATCGCCGCGCAGAAGACTCCTATCACGACATAGACTTTCATTTTTCACAAGGCCTAGCTCACCCACGGCGGGGATGGAAGCCGGAATTCGGTTTCGTCACTTACCAGGCACCTTGCCAACGATTTTTGAAGCCTCCAATCCGCCCCAGTATCGGCTGTCCAGAGCGTTCCCGACATTGTCCCCGAGAACGAAAAAGTGATTCGGCGGGACAGTGTAGGGAAACAGGACCGGCCCGAGACCGCTAGAACCGGGATTTTCGGGTTTCCGATACCCTGAAATCCTGATGTGCCCGGGGGTAGTCTCGGCTCGGCCATTGATGAACACGCTCCCGCCCTCGATGTCCATCGTCTCGCCCGGAAGACCTACCACTCGGGCTGTCCAGTGGCCGGAACTCCCTTTCGGAGCTTCAAAGACAATCACCTCCCACCGTCTCGGACCGCTTGAGGAAAAGGCGCCTTCATCAACTTCGATCATTTCTCCCGCCTTGATCGTAGGTTCCATGCTCGACGATACGTGCTGCAATTTATTCTTCGACTTGCCGCAGCTGAGCAGTGCCACGGCGATCACCAAGGTACAGACCAGTCGGGGGAGGGTTGTAGGCGGATTCATTTTGTAGCCTAATACTTCTTATCCATAGCTGACAACGAAGCGCAGTCTCTTTCCGGAATTCCGGGAAATTGAGGAGTGCATCGTTGATTTGGCAAGGAGTTTGATGCGGCCCGCGCGGTTATCCGGCGAGTGGACGAGGAGATGTTGTCGGGGATTCGTTGAGGCTGGAGTCGCAATTCGGACGAGCGGGAGCGGTTCCGCCCGGTCGACCTTGGCCGGGGTCGGGCGATTGGTCCCCGGTCTGCTGGAAGATCACTCTCCCGTGAGCATCGCCGGGGCATTTGAACACCCGTTGGCAGGCCATTGCCCGGACTGTAGCGCCTTCCGAGAGTCACCGCTCCGTCTGGCTGGTCCCTCTCCGGAAAGGAACCGCTTGCGCCCGCACCCGGTCGGGTTTTCATTGTCCTTGAATCGCAAAAATTGCCTCCCATGAACGAATCCCCACTCCAAGACAGCCGCACCTTGAAACTCCTCTCTCGTGTCCGCGAAGACATCGGCCACCTCCGGCAGGATGTCGGGAACCTTGCCCGCCACACGACGTTCCAGACCTTGCCGCAGGGTGCGCGAGAGCTTGCCGACCAGGCCCGGCACCAGCTTGCCGCCGGCGGTTCCTACGCGGCGTCCCGACTCCGTTCGCTGCGCGCCAGCCCGCCGCGGCAGACGATCGGGGTGATCGGCGGAGCGATCCTGATCGGCGCGCTGGCGGCCGGGATCTATGCGATCTGCCGCAGCGAATCCTGCGCCGCCCGGCGCCGCGAATTGGAAGCGGAAGCCGAAGAGGAGTGATTGGTAAATCATCGTCGGCTAACCGGCACTATTCCGCCATGAAAACGACCACCGTCATTCCGCCCCCCGATCAATTGGCCGCGCACGAAATGGCGGCGAAGGAGATTCTGGAACTCCGCCGGAAAGGCGTGCCTTGCCATCTGGAAGACCACTCGGACCGCAGCGGCCATCGAGTCGATGTGGTGCGGGAGGCTCCGGATGGCGGGGAGGAGGACGCGCGCGAGAGCCGGCGTGTTTGAACTTTTTGTCGCGCAGTTGAGCACGGGGTCCTCCGGTGCCGGTCCGCTTGAGCAGAAAAAAGCGGGGAAATTCGGACCGGGATGGATAGGATGGATGGGATAGAGGCCTTTTGAATGGCCTGAAGCGCTTCCGAAGGGTGCCCTGCGCTGAAGCTTTGGGGAACAGTGCTGTGACGACCACGTGGGGTGCGGGCGAGCCGCCCGCACCCCTCTTGGTCGGAAATCCCATCCATCCTATCCATCTGGTCCCGATTGCATCTGGCCCGGGTCACCAGTTCTTGCTGCGTGAGATTTTTCCTCGCGGGATCGTTCGCTTGAACTATTGTCCGCGCGAACAGCATGGACCTCGATCAAAAGCTCGCCATCCTCGCCGACGCGGCGAAATACGACGCCTCCTGCGCGAGCTCCGGGGCGAACCGCCGGGACTCGCGGGACGGCAAGGGCGTCGGCTCGGCCGGCGGGGCGGGGATCTGCCACAGCTACGCGCCGGACGGCCGCTGCATCTCGCTGCTGAAGATCCTGCTGACCAACCGCTGCCTCTACGACTGCCACTACTGCATCAACCGCCGCTCGAGCAATGTCCGCCGTGCCGCCTTCACGCCGGAGGAGGCGATCACGCTGACGCTCGATTTCTACAAGCGGAACTACATCGAGGGGCTCTTCCTCAGCTCCGGCATCATCCGCAGCGCCGACCACACGATGGAGCAGGTGGTGCAAGTCGCGCGGACCTTGCGGGAGGTCCACGATTTCCGCGGCTACATCCACCTCAAGACGATCCCGGAAGCCTCGCCGGAACTCATCGAGCAGGCCGCGCGCTACGCCGACCGGATCAGCATCAATCTCGAACTGCCGACCCAGCAGAGCCTCGACCGCCTCGCCCCGGAGAAGAACCTCGGCCGCACGAAACAGGCGATGGGCCGCATCCGGGTGAAGCTCGACGACGCGGCGGACCGGCGGAAAAACGGCGACCGCAAGCTCCGCCACGCCACCGGCCAGAGCACGCAGGTGATCGTCGGCGCCGACGCCTCCACCGATGCGGATTTCCTCGCGCGCTCCGACGAACTCTACACCGGCTACAAGCTGCGCCGCGTCTACTACTCCGCGTTCAGTCCGATCCCCGAACCGTCGTCGGTGCTGCCGCTCGCCGCGCCGCCGCTGATCCGCGAGCACCGGCTCTATCAGGCCGACTGGCTGATGAGGCACTATGGATTCCGGACTTCGGAAATCCTCACGCCCGAGCAGCCGAACCTCGACCTCCGCATCGATCCGAAACTCGCCTGGGCCCTGCGCAACCGGCAGGACTTTCCACTCGACGTGCAGAAGGCCTCGCGCGGCCAGCTGCTTCGCGTGCCTGGCCTCGGCGTGAAAAACGTCGACCGCTTGATCACCATCCGCCGCCACACCCGGATCCGCTTGCAGGACCTCGCGCAGCTCCGGATCTCGCTGCCAAAAGTGCGGCCCTTCCTGATCACCGCGGACCATCACCCGGCGCGCGAACTGCTCGACAGCGATTCGCTGCTCGCCCGGCTGGCGCCGAAGCCCGTGCAACTCGAACTTTTCGGCCATGCGCCGCGTTGATCCGGGCGAGAGCTTCGCTACCTGGCGCGACGCCGCCCGGAGCCTGCTCGCGGAAGGCGTGCCGCCCGGCGAAATCCTGTGGGAACCGGCGGGCGGCAGCAGCTTGTTCGAAGAGGCCGTTTTCCCGAACCACGCCACTCCTGTGAAGCTCGCGGTGCCGCCCGCCTTCCTCGACCTCGCCCGCAACGTGGCCTGCCACGTCGATCCGCGGCGCTGGCCCTTGCTCTACCGCCTGCTGTGGCGCGTCACCCGGGGCGGGGAACGACAGCTCATGGAGATCGCCAGCGATCCCGATGTCGCGAAGGCCCGCATGATGGAGAAGAACGTGCGGCGTGAGATTCACAAGATGCACGCCTTCGTCCGCTTCCGGAAAACGGGGGAGACCGAGGAAGGACGCGAGCGTTTCGTCGCGTGGTTCGAGCCCGATCATTTCATCGTCGAGGCCGGCGCGCCTTTCTTCCGCAAGCGCTTCGCGAACATGGACTGGTCGATCTTCACGCCCAAGGGCTGCGCGCACTGGATCGCGGAAGAGTTCAAGATCAGCCCTGGTGTGCCGCGCGACCCCTGCGGTGATCCCGACGTGATGGAAGGCATCTGGCGGACCTACTACCGCAGCATTTTCAATCCCTCGCGGCTCAAGCTGAAGGCGATGCAGACCGAGATGCCGAAGCGTTATTGGAAGAACCTGCCCGAGGCGGATCTGATCGAGGAGCTGAGCCGCGGGAGTTCGATCCGCATGGAAGGCATGCTCGCCGAACCGGAGCGGGCGGTGAGGCCGGTGCCGAAGAACGCCTACCTGGAGAGCTTGAAGAGTCTGCCGGATCCTTCGGTGCCGGAAATCGCGGACGGGCAGGTGCCACGAGACCCCGGGGACCGAAGCTCCGCAACGCCTTTGGCGTAGGCAGGGCTATGGCACTGTGACCCGGGGTAGCTCGTTCCACGCAACCCCGGGCTTCATTGTTGAGTCCCGTTTGGACATCGATTTGCTCGAGACGCTGTAGGTAACGGGGAGGTTAAAGTCCCGGGAAGGCTTGCGGCAGGATGCCGCAGCCACGGTGCGGGAGGATTCCGCCATTGATCCCGCGGCGATTTCGTGAACCTTCCCTGCCGATGAAAGACCACTGCTTCTCCGCCATGTCGCGCCGCTCCTTCCTCGCGGCCAGCGGTGCCTTTCTCGGTGCCTCCGTCTTCGCCGATGCCGCCGCGATCCGCCGCGGCAAGACGATCTCGATCTTCCACACCACCGACCTCCACGGCCACATCGTGCCGACGGAGAACTACGACGGCCTCGGCGACCTCGGCGGCTTCGCCCGCTGCGCGACGCAGATCCGCCGCTGGAAGAAGGAGTTTCCCGACTCGCTGCTGGTCGATCTCGGCGATGTCTATCAAGGCACGCCGGAGAGCTTGCAGACCGGCGGCAAGATCATGATCGAGCTCTTCAACCGGCTCGGCTACGACGCGTGGGTTCTTGGCAACCACGACTTCGACTGGGGTCGCGGGACATTGGAGGCTGCCTTGAGCGTCTCGAAATCCACCGTGCTCACCGGGAATCTCAAGATCGACGGCAAGCCGCTCGCCAACGTAGGCGGAATCTGGGAAAAAGTGCGGCCCTGGATGATCCGCGAGGTTGGCGGTTTCCGTATCGGGCTGGTGGGCCTGATCACGCCCGGCCTGCCCAACTGGCTTTCGCCGGCCACGCTCGGCGGTGTTGCTGCCTTCGATCCCATCGACTCGCTGCGCACCAGCATGGCGGAGATCGCGGCGGAGAAGCCGGACGCGATCGTGGTGCTCGGCCACATGGGCTGGCGCTTCCAGGACGACTTCGCCAATCCGGTGCGCGAACTCTTGCAGTCCGTGGAAGGCATCGACGTCTACCTCGCCGGCCACAGCCATCAGGACCAGCCGTCGTGGATGAGCGGCCCGGTGCTTTGCAGCCAGTCGAGCTACCACGGCATCCACTGCGGGCGGATCGACCTCACCTTCGACCGCGACAGCCGCAAGCTGCTCGAGCGGCGTGCCTTCACCGTGCTGATGGACGGCCGCTTCGAGCTCGATTCCGAGGTGATGGACTTCGCCCGGCCGGAGCTCGACAAGGCCGCGGCGGAGTTGAAGCGGAAGGTCTGCACGGTGAAGCAAGCGATTGAAGGTGGCGGGCGAAACAGCGCCGTTTCCATGCTGTTTTGTGAGGCCTTCGCCGCCGCCCTGGCCAAGGCGGGCGCGCCGGTCGATGGCGTTTTCCACGGCACCTTCAGCAGGGACGACATTCCCGCCGGTGACCTGACCGTCGCGGATTGCTGGAAGCTGCTGCCCTACGAAAACGGCCTGATCACCGCGGAGCTCACCGCCGAAGAGCTGGTTGCGATCGTTGGCGAGGACAAGGGCGGCCGCACCCTTTGGCCCTTCGAGCTCAAGCAGGACGAAGCCGGCGCCGCGACGAGTTTCTTGTACAAGGGTCAGCCCGTGGATCCGGCGAAGCGCTATCGCATCGGCTTCAACACCTACGACGCCCAGTCCGGCGGCCGGTCGCTGCCGTTGCTTCACGAAATCGTCAACCGCCCCGCCAGCAAGCGCACGGAGACGAAGGTCGCCGCCCGCGACGCGCTGATCGATTTCCTGAGCATGAAAGGCGAGATCTAACCGGTCAGTTGCTGGTCTTTCCTTTAGACGCCCCGGTTCCGCGAACCGGGCTGCCGGCAAGGGGGGTGGAGTATTCCTTTGAATCGCTTGTGCCCCGAGGGGCTCTTCCGATAAGGTCCACAGCATGAAGCAACCGCTGCCGAAACGGGTTCATGGTGCCATCCGTGCCAGATTGTTGGACGGCGCCCTGCCTCCGGGGAGCAGGTTGGACTACAAGCTCCTCGCCAAGGAACTGGGCGTGTCCACCACGCCGGTGCGCGAGGCGGTGACGCAACTGGCGTCGGAAGGCTTCGTGGAACTGGTGCCCCGCCTCGGTGCCGTGGTGCGGTCGCTCAACCAGAATTCGGCCCGCGAATTCTACGAGGTGCGGGAGGCGGTGGAAACCTTCGCCGCGCTGAAAGCCGCCGAGAGGTTGTCGCCGCGCCATCTCGAGATGCTCCGCAAGCAGCTCGACATCATGGAAGGCCACTACCAGGAAGTTCGCGACCGGGGAGGGGACAAGCTGGAGTCGCCGGCCTTGCACGAGTTCCTCGATGCCGATCTCGCCTTCCACAAGACAGTCTTGTTAGGCGCCCGGAACCCGGCCCTCGCGCGGACCGTGGAGGAAAGCCACATCCAGTCGCGGATCTTTTTCGCCGACCGCGGGATCCACGATCTGGTCCGCTTGCGCCTCGCCTGCGAACAGCACGCGGCGATCCTGGCGGCGCTGGAGATCCGCGATGGCGTCGCCGCCTCGGAGGCGATGCGGAACCACATCCAGACCTCCCTGCAGTTCACCCTCGATCACCTCGAGGCCGCGATTGAAGTCTGATCGGCTCCATCCGATTGCCCCCCGGACCGAGCGTTGCGAAAATCCGGCAATATCCGAATATATTTGACCTCGGGGGCGACTTCGGGATCTCTGGGCGGAGCCGTGCCGGCGGAAGGCGCGGACCGCTTCCATGGCATCGCACTTCACCGCTTTCGACTGGATCGTGTTGATCGCCTACTTCGCGGCGACGCTCGGGACTGGCCTCTACTTGTCGCGCGGAAGCCGCACCGCGGAAAGCTTCACCTCGGGCAACCGCTCGGTCCCGGGATGGGCCTGCGGGCTGTCGATTTTCGCCACGTTCCTGTCGAGCATCAGCTTCCTCGCGCTGCCGGGCAAAAGCTTCGCCAGCAACTGGATGCCCTTCGCCTTTTCCCTCTCGCTGCCATTGGCGACGTGGATCGCGGTGCGCTGGTTCCTCCCGTTTTACCGGGCGAGCGGCGAAGTGTCGGCCTACGCCCACCTCGAACACCGCTTCGGCCCGTGGGCGCGGGTTTATGCCGCCAGCTTCTACCTGCTCACCCAGATCGCGCGGATCGCGATGGTGATGTACCTGATGGCGCTGCCGCTGGCGGTGATCATGGGCGTCCCGATCGTCGCGGTGCTGCTGGTGACCGCGGTGGTGGTCACCGCCTATGCCTTTGTCGGCGGCATCGTGGCGGTGATCTGGACCGATGCCTTACAAGCCGTCGTCCTGGTCGGCGGCGCGCTGGCCTGCCTCGGCCTGATGCTGGCGCTGATTCCCGGCGGCGCGTCCGGCTTGATGGAAGTGGCGAGGGAGCACGGCAAGTTTTCCCCCGGCCCGATGGCGCTCGACGACTGGTCGCGCCAGACCTTCTGGGTGGTGCTGCTCAACGGCCTGTTCGTGAACCTTCAGAATTTCGGCATCGATCAGAGCTACGTGCAGCGCTACATCGCCTCGCCCACGGAGAAGGAAGCGCGCCGCAGCGTGTGGCTGGGCGGAATGCTCTATCTTCCGGTGAGCGCCGTGTTCTTCCTGATCGGCACGGCCCTCTTCGCCTTCTATCTTTCGCGGCCGGCCGACCTCGCGGAAGTGCGCGACGCGGTCGCCTCCCAGCGGCTGATCCGCGAGGGCCTGGATCCCGCCGCGGCGGGCTTCGCGGCGGCGGTTTCTGAAAAAGCCGCTACTTTGGGCAACGCGGACATCGGCGACGGGGTCTTCCCGCATTTCATCGGCAAGCACCTCCCGCCCGGTGTGACCGGGCTTTTGATCGCCGCGATCTTTGCGGCCGGGATGAGCACCATCTCGACCTCGCTGAACTCGGCCGCCACCGTCTTCCATGCCGATTTCTTCCGGCGCTTCATCCGGCGGGAGGGCGGCGACTCGCTGCGGGTGCTGAAAGCCGCGACGCTGGCGTTCGGCGTGATCGGGACCGCGGTTTCGTTCCTCCTGCTCAATGTCGCCAGCGCGCTCGACGCCTGGTGGACGCTTTCAAGCATCTTCTCGGGCGGTATCCTCGGGCTCTTCCTTCTCGGGGTCATCAGCCGTCGCGCCGGCAATCCCGCCGCGGCCGCCGCGGTGATCTGCGGCGTGCTGGTCATCACCTGGATCACGCTTTCCACCGCCGGCCTGTGGCCCGCCTCGCTGGGTGCCGCCAAGGCCCCGTTCCACGCCTTCCTCGCCATCGTGCTCGGCACCCTGGTCATCCTGTTCGGCGGCATCGCCTTCAGCTCGCTGTTACCCCGCAAGAAATTCATTCCATGACTCCCGCACTCCGCATCCACGGCATCGTCCCGCCGGTTCCGACGCCGCTCACCGCCGCCGGCGACGTCGACGAAGCTGCTTTTCACCGGATCTTCGACCACCTTGTGGAAGGCGGCGCGCAGGGCGCCTTCGTGCTGGGCTCCACCGGCGAACTCGCCTCGCTTTCGCCAGGTCAGCGTGCCGCCGCCATCCGCTGCGCCGTGACGGCCGCCGCCGGGCGCTTGCCGGTGCTGGCGGGCATCGGTGACAACTGCACCGCGACCAGCATCGAGCTCGCCGGCCTCGCCGCGGAGCTCGGCGCCGACGCCGTGGTCGCCTCCGCGCCCAGCTACTACGAGCTTTCCTCCGGCGAGCTCCAGCGCCACTTCCACCGCCTGCTGCCGGAAATCGAGCTGCCCGTGATGATCTACAACATGCCCTGGCTGACCGGCCACGTGCTCGATGCCGATTGCCTCCGCGCCACCTTGGAGCACCCCGGCGTCATCGGCTTCAAGGACTCCTCCGGCGACCTCGGCTACCTGCGGGAGATGATTGGAATCGCCGCCGCCCGCCCGGAAGTCACCGTGCTGGTGGGCAACGAATACCTCTACCTCGCCGCACTCGAACTCGGCGCCCACGGCGCGGTGGGTGGCGGCGGGAATCTCTTCCCCGCCCTGTTCCGCGAGCTGCGGGACGCCTTCCTGCAAGGCGACCAAAGCACCGCGGAAGCCCTGCAGGCGAAGGTCACCCGTCTCGCCGACCGGATCTACCCGCTGACCGGCCGCCCGACATCGGTGTTCGCCACCATCAAGGCGGCCATGTCATGTCTGGGCCTGTGCGAACCCTACATGGCCCCGCCGCTGACCTCGTGCAGCCCGTCGGAGATCGAAACCCTGCGCCGCGTCCTCGCCGGACCGGACGCCGTCCTTGCTGCCCACCCCGTTGCCGCGGTCGCGTGAAAACCCTGCTGCTCATGATCGCCGCCTTTCCCGCCGTCGCCGGCGCTGCCGAACGCGTGCTGACGACCCGCGCCGCCGGCCACCTGATTCACAACTCGCAGGTCTTTTCCCGCGACGGCCGGCACATTGTCTTCGATTCCCGCAACGACGAAACGCAACTCGCCGGCTCAGCCCGCATCGGCATGGTCGAAATCGCCAGCGGCAAGGAAACGGTGATCTACGAGACTTCCCGTAGTTCGCCCCACGGTCCCGGCGTCGGAGCGGCGACCTTCAGCCCGACGGCCGACGAGGTGGTCTTCATCCACGGTCTCGACCATGCCGGGCCGGAGCAGCCCTACGCCGCCCACCGCCGCTCGGCCGCCTTGGTCTCACTGGCCACGCCGGGAAAGATGGCGCGATTGGATGCTCGCGATGCCACCGCGCCCTTCACCCCCGGCGCGCTGCGCGGCGGGACCCACGCCCACCATTGGTCCGGCGATGGCCGAATGCTGTCCTTCACCTACAACGACGCCGTCGTCCCCGCTCCCGGTCCGGCACCCGCCGACCTCCGTACGATCGGGGTGATCGACCGCCGGACCCCGGTAACGGTCGCCGCTCCCCGTTCCGGCGAAGAGTTCTCCGGCCTCGGCTTCACCGTGCTGCTCGTGCCGGTCAAAGCCACACCCGCCCCCGGCGAACTGTCCCGCGCTTGTGAGGAAGGCTGGGTCGGCACCAAGGGTTACCTTCGGGCGGATGGTAGCCGCCAGAAGCGCGCCTTGGCATTCATCGGCAGCACCGTCGCCGCGGATGGAAAGCCGATTGCCGAGGTCTTCATCGCCGACCTGCCCGACGACCTCACCCGGCCCGGCGCGGCCCCGCTCGAAGGCACTTCCACCGAAATGCCGGCCCCGCCCGCCGGCGTCGTCATCCGCCGGCTGACCTACACCGAAAGCACCCCGCGGCCGGGTCTCCAAGGCCCGCGCCACTGGTTGCGCGCCTCGCCCGACGGCACTGTGATCGCTTTTCTCGACGAAGACGCGGACGGCATCGTGCAGATCTTCGGAGTCTCCCCGAACGGCGGCGAACCGCGCCCGCTCAGCCGACTCCCGCAGTCGGTCGACACCCCGTTCACCTGGTCGCCCTGCGGCCGTTTCCTCGCCACCTCGGCCGGTGGCCGGATCGTTCGGATCCTCGCCGCCACAGGTGCCGTGGAATCTCTCACTCCACCGTCCGCCGCGGGCCGGCAACCGCGCCACGGCGTCGTCTTCTCGCCCGACGGCAAACACCTTGCCTACAACCGGCTGCTGCCTCATTCCAACGGAGGTAACTTCCTGCAAATCTGCCTGTTGAGTCTTTCTGCTCACCGCTAGTTCCCATGGTTTTCGACAAGTTGTTCACATTTTTGAAAGCCATCCGTGTGAGGGAAATCCACGCCCGCCGTGAGGTGGCTCGTTCGCCTACTTACCGGCAATCTCCGACCTGATGAGAACCCGTTGAAAGATCCCGCCTCCTCGCCGAATATATTTGACTGCATTCGAATATCCACGACCAATGGTGCACCCGTTGAAACCCAGTGATGAATCCCAGCGACCCCAAGCCCATGAAACCCGACTCCGCGACTTCTCCGACCTCGAATCCGCCGGCTGCCGGCCCGCTCCCCGCACACTTGCGCGGCCCGCTTGAGCGGCCCCTTGCCGGACTTTCCGCCCGCGGCATGATCATGGGGATCTTCGGGCTCGGCATGGCCTGCCCGGCATCGGCCGACTTGACCCACCGCTGGCCGCTGAACGAAACGAGCGGAGTGACCAACAGCGGGGGGATTTTTGAAGCGGTTTCCGGCAGTTCCACCACCGCCTTGTTCGGTGACACGGCCGGGGTGATCGGCAACCCCGGTGTCACCGCCGCGGACCGGGCCTACCTGTTCAAGGGCAACGCGGCCAACAATGGTGGCAACGCGGTCGCGATTCCGCTGAACAACGTGTTGCCGGCCACCGCCAGCTTCAGCGTGTTCGTCACGGCCAGGTTCTCCACCAACTATCAGGGCGGCGGGCGGATGCTCGTCTCTAACAGCAACGGCCAGGGCGGGCGGATCGACTTCGCGATCAACGGCAGCGCGGTCACACCCAACCAGCTCACGTTTTTCTACGGCGGCACGACCAACCTGTCCCTTGTCTTCACCGACAGCGTGGCAAGCCCGGTCCTGTTCGACGGCGGTTGGCACGAGGTCGGCGTCACCCGCTCGGGCACCACCTTCCAACTCTACGTGGACGGCGTGGCCCGCGGCACACCGGGGACTAGCAGCCTTGCGATCAGCACCAACACCGCCTACCGGATCGGCCGCCGCAACGCCTTCACCGGCTTCTTCAACAACGCGATCAGCGAGGTTCAGGTCTTCGACGATGTCCGCACCACCGGCGTTCCGGTCCTCGCTTACGACTCCGACGGCGACACGATCGCCGACGCTTGGGAGATCCGCTATTTCACCGCGACCGGGGAGGACCCGGTGGCCGACCTTACGGCCATTCTCGCCCGTTGCGAGGCGACCGGCGATGGTGATGCCGATGGTCTCGACAACCTCGCCGAGTTCACCGGCGGCAGCGACCCCGTCAACCCGGACACCGACAGCGACGGCCTCAAGGACGGTGAGGAAACCGGCACCGGCACCTGGCTGTCCTCCACTTCCACCGGCACCAACCGGCTCAAGGCGGACAGCGACGGCGACGGCCTGTTGGACGGCCAGGAGAACAACAGCGGGACTTACGTCAGCCCCACTGACACTGGTACCAATCCCAATCTCGCGGACACCGACGGCGACACGTTCAACGACTACCTCGAGATCGCCCGCTCCACCAATCCGGTCAGCAACGCCAGCATTCCCGGTGCCTCCTCCGCGACGCCGCTGGTCGACCTCGACGCCATCGCCCTGCCCAATGGCACGCTTTCGTCGTGGAGCAACGGCGGCACCCTCGGCCGCTCCTTTGACGCCGACCAATCGCCGGTCGTCGGCAGCATCGGCGGCGTGAAAGGGGTCACCTTCTTCGGCAACGAGGTGATGACCGGCCCGGTCGCCCCGTCGAATCTCACCGGCGGCTCACCCCGCACCATCCAGGCTTGGATTTTCAATCCCGACACCTCGACCGAGGAGACCATCGTTTCCTGGGGGCGTCGCGACGGACCGAACGGCACCTCCAGCGCCTTCTTCCACGGCACGAACCCGACCTTTGGCGCCGTCGGCAACTGGGGCACTCCCGACATGGCCTGGGGACCCGATGCCCCCGCCATCGCCGCCAACGTGAAGCTGGGCTCCTGGACCTATGTGGTCTACACCTACGACGGCGCTCCGTCCAATGTCGGCACCGTGTATTCGAACGGGAATCTGGCCAACACCGAAGCCCTCGGCTTGCTCAACACCTGGGCCATCGCCAACACCGCCGCGGCCCGCCCGCTGCCGATCCGGGTCGCCGGTCAGAACGCCGCCAACGGCAGCCTCGCCACTACCGGCCAGAAGGGCTCGCTGACCATCGCCAAACTCCGCATTCACGACCGCGTCGTGCCCGCCGCCGACCTCGGGTTCAACGACACCGATCTGGATGGCATGAAGGATTGGTACGAGGACTTCTACGGCCTGAACAAGGCCATCGACGACAGCGCCCTCGATGCGGATTCCGATGGCCTCACCAATCTCGCGGAACAAGCGGCCGGCACCAATCCCTCGGTCGCCGACTCCGATGGCGACGGGATGCCGGACGGCTGGGAAATCGCCAACTTCGGCAATCAAGCCGCCGAACCGTTCGCCGACGCCGACAATGACGGGTCGGTCAACCTCGACGAATATCTCGCCACCCAGGGCCTGCTGATCGTCCGCGATGTCGATGGCAACGTCACCGGTCGCACTCCTTTCTCCGGGTCGAGCAATCCGAACGAAGCCAATTCCCAGCCGGACAGCGACAACGACACCTTGCCGGACGGATGGGAGTATTTCTTCCTCAACGGCCTTGCCGACGGCGCCTCCGCGGACAGCGATGGGGACACCTTCACCAACGATGCCGAATTCATCGCCGGCTCCGATCCCGGCGATTTGAATTCCACGCCGAACGATACCGATGCCGACGGCCTTCCTGACTCTTGGGAGATCGCGCGGTTCGGCGACAAGACTTCACAAGATGGCCTCGGCGATCCCGATGCGGATGGTTCGACGAATCTCGCCGAATTCACTTCCAGCACCGATCCCAACGACCCGGATTCCCAACCCAATACGGACGGCGACAACCTGCCCGATGGGTATGAGTTCATTCACTTCGGGGATCTCGATGAAGGGGATGGCGGGGATTTCGATGGGGACACCTTCCTCAATCTCGCGGAATACACCGCCGGCTCCAATCCGGCGCGCAAAGCGAATACCCCGGCCAACGTCGACGCCACCACGCGCGTCGCCATCGCCGTGGTGAACGGCATCGAGGAACACACGGTGACCAACGGCACCTGGACCTTCGTCCGGCAGATCTGCGCGATCACCGGTGGAGCCTTCGGAGTCACTTCGTTCAACGGTTCCATCTACGCCGCAACGCAGGAGACGACCCCGCGGATCATCCGCGTCAACCCGACCACCGGCGCGATCACCGAACTCGCCGTGCGCAACACCGGCGACGCGGCCACCGCCGGCTGGATCAACAGCAATCCGCAGGGGATCGAGCCCGGGCCCGACGGCAAGCTCTACTTCTCCACCGCCTTCGGGGCATCGGCAGGCGAAGGCGTGTTCCGGCTCAATCCCGACGGCAGCGGCTTCGAGCGCTTCATCACCCGGACGGGCGGCATCGCCCCCGATGACTGGGATCTGAACAACGCCCGCGACCTCGAGTGGAATGGCAGCGATCTCTATGTTTCCGCCCGCGGCGGTTTCAACGCGGTGTCCCGGCCGGTTTACAAGTTCACGGCGGCGGGGGCTTTCGCGGCAACCGTCAGCAACTCGCTCGTCGGCCCGCAGGGGCTCGAAGTCGAACAGGACGGCCTGCTTGTCACCAGTTCGGCGGTGGGCGTCAACGGTCTCACCCTGCTCGACCTTGCCGGTCCTTTCCCGACCGCTCCGGTTTCCCGCTCGGCTGCCAGCATCACCGGAGGCATGGACGTGATCGACCTGAACGGCTCCACCTATCTGGTCAACTTCAACACCGGAACGGGTGGGGCCGGCCAGGTGCTCCGCCGCAACTTCAACGGCAGCTACACGGTCGTGGTCGCGGCCCTGAGCGGGACCGCCAACGACCTGGCGGTGTTTGAGGCGGTTGCGACAGGAGACTACGACGCTTGGGCGATCGGCTACGGGCTGAACCCCGAATCGGTCGACGGCGCGCCGACCGGCGACGCCGACAAGGACGGCACGCTCAATTCGGTGGAGTTCGCGCTCGATCTGGATCCGACCGATGGCACCTCGCGCTTTGCGATCGTCACCAGCGGCACGGCGGCGACGGGACTCACCTTGACCTGGCCAAGCGCCGAGGGCGTCTCGTTCCAGGTGCGAAGCAGCGAGGACCTGAGCGACTGGAGCACCCTGGAGGCGACCATCCTCGGCGCTGCCGGAGAACCCACCGCCTCGTGGACCGCGCCCGCCGCCACCGTTGGCAAGCGCTTCTACCGCATCGAGTTCACGCCCTGACCTCGTTTGGAAAAGCGGCATCCCGCGGGGTGCCGCGATCCCGAATCCGCCTCTTCCCGCCGTCCCGGCTGCGGGAAGAGGCCTCTTTCCGCCCGTCACCGTTTCCTCATGACTTGTCTTCGCGTCATCATTCTCGCCTTGCTGCCCTGGTCGCTCGCCCGCGCGGACCACTACGAGGTTTACATCCTCGCCGGCCAGTCGAATGCCGGCGGCCACGGCTATGTCAGCCGGGAGTTCTCGCAGTTCAGCCCGCAGGGCGACGACGGCCTGCTCGAACTCGGAAAGTCCTCGTACTTGGAACCGCAGCCCGACACCTTGTTCATCCACTGGCGCGGCGGCACGCCGAACGCCGGACGTCCCGTGCTGTGGGAAGCCCGCAGCGACGGCTGGATCCCGATGAAAGCCGGCTACTCGCTTTACGGCTACAATAGCAGCTCGCCGGAGTTGTTAGGCGCTGAAACCGTCAACCATCCCTTCGGCGCGGAGGTCACCTTCGCCGAGCGCATCCGCGAAGGCCGGCCCGGCCGGAAAGTCGCGATCATCAAGTATTCACAGGGCAACACCACCCTCGGCACCGCGGCGGCACCGGGTGCGTGGGACCCGGCGGCCGGCCGGGCTTACAACATCGCCACCCTCGCCAACGCCGGGCATTGCTACCGCGGGCTGCTCGATCTGGTGAGCCAGTCGCTCGCCACTTTGACAGGACAAGGCCACACCCACGAACTGCGCGGGATGATGTGGCACCAGGGGGAAAGCGACAGCGGACTCTCCACCGCCGTTTACAAGGACCGGCTCAAGGAATTCATCGGGGCGATCCGCACCGATCTCGCCAAGCCCGAGTTGCCCTTCCTCATCGGTGAGCTGATCCAGTCCGGCTACGCCAATACCCGCACCGCCCAGCGGCAGGCCGCGGCGGAGACTGCCAACGCCTTCTTCATCTCCTCGGTCGCGCTGCGCGGGGACAGCACCACGATCCATTTCGACACCACCGGCCAGCTCGATTTCGGCCGCCGCTACGCCGAGCGGATGCTCCAGTTCGGACCGCCGATGCGCCGGACCATCGCGCGGTGGAAGCTCGATGAAACCACGCTGCCGTGGACCGGTGCCTACGCTCCGATTCCCGATGCCGCCGGCGGCACCGATGGCGTGTTGTTCGGTTATGCCGAAAGCGACCAGGCGGTGGTGGACGGCACGGTGGTCAATCGCGACGGCCCCGGAGGAGGGGCGGATCGTGCTTACGACTTCGCGCCGGACACCGGCATCTCCGGGGTGAATACCAACCGTCCCGACGCGCTGCCCGCCACCGGCGACTTCACGCTGCTGGTCTGGATGAAGACCTCCGATCCCCACACCGCGCAAGGGCACCTGTTTTCTAACAACAACAGCCAGGCCGGACGCGCGAATCTCCACGTGCAGGCCGGGGCGCTGACCTGGTTCCACAACGGCGGCGTCACCCTGAACGAGCCGAACAGCCCGGTCTTCGACGGCAAGTGGCACCGCGTCGGCGTGATGCGCAAGGGCAACAACTGGAGCCTGCTCCGCGACGGCACGGTGGTCGCCACCGGCAACTCCGCCGCGGCCATCGGGCAGGACACCGAGTGGATGATCGGCCGCATGCGCGCCTTCAACGGCAACTTCGAAGGCATGATCGGCGACGTGACCGTGCTCAATCACGCCATCTCCGACCCGCTCGAGATTGAAAGCTCGCAACTCGTCCCCGGCGGCACCTGCCAGCTCGCGTGGAGCAGCCAGCCGGGCTTCGAGTACGGCATCGAGTGGTCGCCCGACCTCGATGCCTGGAACCTCCTCCGCATCGTACCTGCGGTCTCCGGTGCCACCACGGGAGCCATCTTTCCCGACCCTGCCGGCGGCGCCCGGCTGTTCCTGCGAATCCGCTGAATCTGACGACCCATGAAACCGCAACTCATCGCCCTGATCTCTCTTCTCACGCCGGGCCTTGGCTCCGCCGCGATCACCCATCGCTGGACCTTGAACGAGACCTCCCTCGCCGGCGACGGCAGCGGGATCCTGGAGAGCGTCTCGAACACCACCACCGGCCAGCTCTTCGGCACGGCCACCGGCGTCGTTGGGAATCCCGGTGTTTCATCCGGGGACCTTTCCTACCTTTTCTCCGGCAACGCCGCGAACAACGGCGGCAACGCGGTCTCCACCAAGTTCAACAACGTGCTGCCGACCACCGGCGACTTCAGCGTCTTCGTCACCGCGGTCTTCGCCACCAATTACCAGGGCGGCGGACGCATGCTCTTCTCGAACAACAACTCGCAGGCCGGTCGCGTCGATTTCGGAGTGGGCGGCACGTCCACCATCCCGAACCAGCTCACGTTTTTCCTCGGGGGAGCCTCGGCGATGTCGATGGCCTTCACCGACAGCACGACCGACCCGATCCTTTTCGACGGTGGGTTTCATGAAGTCGGCATCACGCGTTCCGGCAGCACCTTCCAGCTTCGGGTGGACGGGGTCGCGGTCGGCACGGCGGGAACCAGTTCCGTGGCGATCAGCACCGCCACGGAGTTCCGGATCGGCCGCCGCAATGCTTTCAGCGGCTTCTTCAACAACTCGATCAGCGAAGTCCAGGTCTTCAACGAGGTCCGCAGCGCCGGGCTGGCGGTGATCCCGGAGCCTTCCACGGCGGTGCTGGGGCTTGGCTCGATCGGGCTGGCGCTGCTCGCCCGCCGCCGCACCCGCTGACCCATCACGGCATTCCATGCGCTGCCACTTTCCATGCCTCGCCTTCCTGGCATGTTCCTTCGCGGCCGTCGCCCAAGTCTCGCCGGACCTGCCCGGGAGTCCCGTCTCGTACTCGCCGTCGGCTTCTAACAAATACATCGGCTCGCCCGGCCTGGCGAAGCTCGCGGACGGCTCCCTGGTCGCTACGCACGACGAGTTCGGCGGCGGCAGCACGATGAACACCAGCGCCGTGACGCGGGTCTTCCGCTCCACCGACCGCGGCCTGACCTGGACCCCCGCCGCGGTGATCAACGGCGCGTTCTGGAGCAGCCTCTTCGTCCATCGCGGCGCGCTCTACCTGTTAGGCGTCAACCGGCAGTATGGCGACGTGGTGATCCGGCGCTCCGACGATGGAGGATTCACCTGGACCTCGCCGGGCAGCGCAAGCACCGGCCTGCTCGCCGGCGGGGGCCAGTACCACTGCGCGCCGATGCCCGTGATCGAGCACGGCGGCCGTCTCTGGCGCGCCATCGAGCGCCGCGATCCCGCCAGCGGCTGGGCCCCGAATTTCCGCGCCGGAATGATGTCGGCCCCGGCGGGCGCGGACTTGTTAGATAGCGCGCAGTGGACCTTCAGCAACCTGCTCCAAGGCCAGTCCGCATGGCTCGGTGGGAACTTCGGCGGCTGGCTGGAAGGAAATGCGGTGGTCGATCCCGCGGGCAATCTGGTCAACCTGCTGCGCGTCGATCACCCCGACCATCCGGAGAAGGCCGCCATGCTCACGGTGTCGTCAACCGGGGAGTCGGCCGGCTTCAGTCCTGCCACGGGATTCGTCGAAATGCCGGGCGGGGCGAAGAAGTTCGCCATCCGTCACGATCCGGCCAGCAACCGCTATTGGTCGCTCGCCAATCGCGTGCCCGGCGATTTCCAAGCCGGCCGCCATCCCGCGAGCACCCGCAACACGCTGTCGCTGGTGTCGTCGGCCGACCTCCGCGCATGGACCGATCACGGCACCGTCCTCTCGCATCCCGACCCGACGCGGCACGGCTTCCAGTATGTCGAATGGCAGTTCGATGGCGACGACCTCATCGCCACCTCGCGCAGCGCCTTCATCGACACCGCCGGCGGCGCGGCGAACTATCACGATGCCAACCACCTGACCTTCCACCGCATCCGCGGCTTCCGTGACTTCGCCGCGGGCGACCTTCCCGGAACCTGGCGGCATGCTTTCTCGACCGATGGCGATCTGGCTCCGGATGAAGACGCGGACCACGACGGCTTCACCAATCGCCACGAGTTTCTCGCCGGCTCCCACCCGCAGCGCCCGCGCAGCACCCCGGCCGGCATGGCCCGAAAGGCGCGGGTCGCCGTGGCCGGATCAGCAGGCGTCGATCTCTATCAGGTCACGGCGGCCGGCGGGTGGACCTACGAGCGGCCACTGACCTCTCGGGCCTATCAGTCGCTGATCCTCCATCAGGGCTTCCTCTACGGCGCCGGTTTCGACCGCGTGGATCGCATCGACCCCGAAAGCGGAGCGACCACCACCCTCGTCACCCGGAATGCCGGGGCCGCGCTTGCGGCGGGCTGGACCACGGCCGATACCCAGCAGCTCACGGTCGGCCCGGACGGGTTGCTCTACTTTTGCACCGCCTTCGGCACCTCAGCAGGGCAGGGCGTGTTCCGTCTGGCGGTCAACGGGACCTCCTTCGCCCGCTTCATCGACCGCAGCAGCGGCACCGGTGCCGCGGCATGGGATCTCAACAACGCCCGCGGATTGGCATGGCTGGACGGCAAGCTCTACGTGTCTTCGCGCGGTGCCACCAACAGCACCGGCCGACCCGTGTATGAGTTCAATGCCGCCGGGCAGTTCGTCCGCGTCCTGCGCGGCGATCTCCGCGCACCGCAGGGCCTGCTGGCCGATGGCAACTCGCTGCGCGTGGCCGGCTATGGGGGCTACCTCAACCGGCTCTCGCCCGGCGACGGCGGACTCGCGGGATTGGTGTCCGGCTTGCCGTCGATGATCGTGATGAGCGCGGTCGAACTCTTCGGCGAAGTCCACGTCGTGACCTATCAACACGGGATCTGGCGGCATCGCGAAAGCTCCGCTCTGACCCGCGCCTTCACGCCTCTAACAAGTCAGCACGCCTCGATGGTGGTTCTGCCCCCGGTGGACCCCTACGAGGCGTGGGTCGATGGCTACGACGGACTATCGGGGACCGAAAAACACGACGATGCCGACGGCGACGGCGTGCCGAATGGTCTCGAGTTTCTTCTGGGCTGGGACCCCGCCGACGGGGTGTCGCGTTTCTCGGCAAGCCTCGAACCGTCCGGCGAGGGATCGTTCCGACTCCGTTGGCCGTCCGGTCCTGGCGCGGTCTTCACCGTCCGCAGCAGCAACGACTTGCGCGATTGGTCGCGGATCGAAGCCGTCGTGACCGGCAGGGCAGGGGAGACAACCTGCTCTTTGGACATCCCCCTCGCCACCGGGAATCATCGCTTTTTTCGCATCGAATGGCTACTTCCCGACTCGTGAAAGCATCCCTCGGCCTTGATTTCGGCACCCTGTCGGTGCGCGCCCTCGTGGTCGGCCTTGATGGTCGCGAACTTGGCTCGGCGTCGTGCGACTACGCCCGCGGAGTCATCACCGGCCAACTGCCGACCGGCGGGGATCCCTTGCCGCCGGATTCCGCGTTTCAGCATCCGGACGACTGGTTGGATTCAGCGGCCGCGGCGATCCGTGGCGCGGTCCGCATGGCGGGACCGCACGAGCTGTTAGGGATCGGCGTCGCGTTCACGAGCTGCACCATGCTGCCGCTGCTCAAGGACGGCCGCCCCCTATGCCTCGCCGCCGGCTTCGAGCGCGAGCCGCAGGCCTGGGCGAAGCTGTGGAAGCATCACGGGGCGATTCCGCAGGCCGTGCGGATGACCACGGTCGCCCGGGAGCGCGGCGAATCCTTTCTTGCCCGCTATGGCGGCGTCATCGGCGAAGAGTGGCTTTACCCGAAGATCCTGGAGGCCGTCGAAACGGACCCGCGGGTCGCCGATGCCGCCGCGTGGTGGATGGAAGCCGGCGACTGGGTGGTCTGGCAGATGACCGGCGGCGAGCCGGCGCGGTCGACTTGCCAGGCCGGATACAAGGGTCTCTGGAATGCCGAAGAAGGCGACGTCTCGAACGATTACCTGGCGGCCGTCCATCCCCGCTTGCCGGCGGAAGCAACGAAGCTGCCGCGGCGGATGCTCGTGCCCGGTGAGGCCGCGGGCCTGCTGTCTCCGGCTCTCGCGGAGCGCTTCGGAATCCCGGCCGGCGTCCCGGTCGGGGCCGCGGTGATCGATGCCCATGCCGGTGTTCCCGGCGCCGGCGCTTCGGAACCCGACACCCTGGTCATGGTGCTCGGCACCAGTTCCTGCCACATGCTGAACAGCGCCGTGAACGCCACGATCCCCGGGGTCGCCGGCGTGGTGCGCGATGGCATCCTGCCGGGCTTCCACGGCTACGAAACCGGCCAGGCCGCGGTCGGCGATGCCTTCGACTGGCTGCGCCGCCTCGCCGGGGAAACCGATTTCAGCCGGCTCTCCCGCGAGGCCGCCGCCCTGCCGCCCGGTGCCGGCGGCGTGCGCTGCCTCGATTGGTTCAACGGCTGCCGCACGCCGTGGATGGACGGCACGCCGCGCGGAGCCTTCACCGGGCTCTCGCTGCAGCACGGCCCCGCGCATCTCCACCGGGCACTGATCGAGGCGACGGCCTGCGGCCTCCGCTGGATCATTGGCCTGCTCCGTGAAGGCGGCGTGCCGGTGAAGCGCTTCATCGCGACCGGCGGGCTGCCGCATCACGATCCGCTATTGGTGCAAATTTACGCCGACGTGATCGGGGAGGAAATCTCCATCCCGCCCGCCCGCCAGGGCCCGGCCCTCGGCGCGGCCATTTTCGGGGCGCTCGCCGGCGGCGCTTTCCCTGATGCGGCGGCCGCCATCCGTGCCATGACTTCCACCGCCGAAGCCCGGACGGTGCACCCCGGTCCCAACTCCGCACTCTACGGCCCGATCTACGACGAATATCGTAGCTTGGCCGCCACCATCCGTTCCCGATGAAAGCCCGACGAGAGATCCAACTGGTGGCCAGCGGCGACCTCCGCCCCGCCGCCAACCGCACCTGCTGGCCGGCCCAGCAGGAGATGGAGCGAAAGCTCGCCGATGCCCTCGCCGCGGAAGGATACGAGGTCAAACGCGCGCACCCCTTCAAGCGGCGCGAAGGCCATGGCTTCATCGCGAGCCAGCGCGAAGGCATCGAGGTGTTCCGCGGCATCGATCCCGACCTTCCCTTGATCGTCGCGGAAGCGGTCTGGCAATACTCACACCACGTCCTGCCCGGGCTGACCACCCACCGCAGCCCGATCCTGACCGTCGCCAACTGGAGCGGCCAATGGCCCGGTCTGGTGGGAATGCTCAATCTGAACGGCTCGCTCGCCAAGGCCGGCATCCGTTTCTCCACGCTGTGGAGCGAGGACTTCAGCGACGACTTCTTTCGCAAGGGTCTCCGCCAGTGGCTGCGGGAGGGAAGCATCGGTCACGACTTGTCCCACGTCACCCCCGCCGCGGAGATGAAGCTTCCGGCCGCGGCATCCAGGACGGGAAAGGCGCTTGCCCGCGAGTTGCTCCGCGACAAGGCCATCCTCGGGGTCTTCGACGAAGGCTGCATGGGCATGTTCAACGCGATCATCCCCGATCATGCGCTGCACGCTTGTGGCGTCTTCAAGGAGCGCCTCAGCCAGTCCGCGCTCTATCACGAGACGCTTCAGGTTTCCGACGAGGAAGCCGCCGCGGTCCATCGCTGGCTGGAGAAGAAAGGGATGACCTTCCACACCGGCGAGCGCCATGCCGAGGACCTCACGACCGCGCAGATCCGCTTGCAGTGCAAGATGTATGTCGCCGCCGTCCGGATCGCGGACGACTTCGGCTGCGAGGCGATCGGCATCCAGTATCAGCAAGGCCTGAAGGACCTCCTGCCGGCGAGCGATCTGGTCGAGGGCATGCTCAACAACACCGACCGGCCACCGGTGAAATCGCGCGACGGACGGAGGACGCTCTTCAAAGCGCAGCCGCTCCCGCATTTCAACGAAGTGGACGAGTGCGCGGGACTGGATGCCTTGATCATCCGGCGCGTCCACGCGGCTCTCGGGCAGCCGCTGGAAAGCACGCTGCACGACGTCCGCTGGGGCGAAGTTTGGGAAGGTCGCCACGTCTGGGTGCTTCTCATCAGCGGGGCCGCACCGCCGGCCCATTTCACCGGCGGCTGGAAGGGCGCGCACGGCTATCGCCAACCGCCGATGTATTTCCCCAACGGCGGATCCACCCTGCACGGCGTCTCGAAGCCGGGTGAGATCGTTTGGTCGCGGATCTACGTCGAGGACGAAAAGCTGCACCTCGACATCGGCCGCGGAGCCGCAGTCGAACTGCCGGCGGAGGAAACCCGCCGCCGCCTGCAAGCCACCACACCCCAGTGGCCGATCATGCACGCCGTGACCTACGGCGTCTCCCGCGACCAGTTCATGGCCAAGCACCGTGCGAATCACGTGCAGGTTGTCTACGCGACCGACGCCGCGGCGGCCGATGCCTGCCTCTTCGCAAGAATCGCCTTCGCCCGCGAACTCGGGATCTCCGTCAATCTCTGCGGCACCCTGAAAGCATGAACTCACTCCGGGCCAACCACGACCTCATCATGAATCCACTCTTCCCCCCAAGTTCCGGCCGTTCACCCCGACTGTGGGTGGCGGGTCCCGTGAACGAACTCGTCGATGCCTGCGCCACCGGGCTGGTCGGGGCCATTGTGACCAATCCCGACGTGCTTGCGGCGTGGTTCAAAGCGGATGGCCGCCCCCCGGAACAAACCGCCGCCCGTCTCGCCGGCGACACCGGCCTGCCGGTTTTCCTCCAGCTCTTTGGCCCGGACCTCGATGGGTTCCTGAAACAAGCGGAAGCCATCCAGACCGTGGATTCGCGACTCATTCCCAAGCTCCCCGCGACCGCCGCCGGGCTGGCTGCCGCCGCGCGCCTCGCTCCGGCGCTTCCCGTCCTCATCACCGCGGTCGCCACCGTCTCCCAAGCCGCGGCCGCCTCCGCGGCGGGCGCACGCTTCCTCTGTCCCTACTTCGCCCGTCTGCGCGACTGCGGGATCGACCCCGCCGCGCTGTGCCGGGAATCGTCCTCCTTGTTTGCCCGCCTTGGCAGCGCCACCGAAATCATCCCCGCCAGTGTGCGGAATGCGGGCGATTTCGAACTCGCCCTGAACTCCGGGAGCACCGGCGCCATCGTCTTCACCGGGCTTTTCCGGGAACTGCTGGATCACCCGACCGTCCGTCAGGCGCTCGAAGGGTTTCAACCGGCATGGGACTCCATTCCAAAGAGCATCCTGAAGCCATGAATCCGTCGCAGGTTGTCATCGTCGCGAGTTATGTCAGCGAAATGATCTTCCGCGTCGGCCATCTGATGAAACCCGGCGAAACCCTATCGGGGAAATTTCAGCAAGGGCTCGGGGGGAAGGGTTTCAACATGACGGTCGCCGCCAACCGCTGCGGAGCGTCCGTGGTCCCCGTCATGAAAATCGGCAATGACGCCTATGCCGGCAAACCGCTCGCGCTTCTATCCGATGAGGGGATCGATACCCGTCACGTGACACCGCACCCGGACCTGCCCTCCGGCATCGGAGTCATCCTCATCGGCGATGACGGGCAGAACTGCATCGCGGTCGATGCCGGGGCCAACGCCGCGCTGGGACCCGCTGAGATCACGGTCGCCGCGGACGCGATCCGCTCCGCGAAAGTGGTGCTCGCCCAATTGGAAACGCCGGTCGAAGCCACGCTGGCAGCCTTCCGGTTGGCACGACAGTCCGGGGTGATCACCATCCTCAATCCCGCGCCCGCCCCCCGCTCGCCACTCCCGGCCGAGCTCCTTCAACTCACCGACATCCTCACGCCGAATGAATCCGAGGCCGCTGCGTTAGCCGGTTGCGAGCACCTGGGGGATTGGGAGGAAACCGCACGCCGCCTTCATTTGCTCGGGCCGGCGGCGGTAGTGATCACGCTGGGCGGACGCGGCATCGGATACTCCCGGCAGGGCAGGAGCCTGCTCATCGCGGCACCGGAAGTCGAAGCCATCGATACTTCAGGAGCGGGCGATGCCTTCAATGGCGCCCTCGCGGCGCGCCTCGCCCAGGGCGACGATCTGGCTGAAGCCTGCCACTTCGCCACCCGCTATGCCTCCCTGCAAGTCACCCGCCGGGGAACCGCCGTGGCGATGCCCTTCGCATCCGAGATCGATCCTCTCCTCCGCCCATGAACACGGCCTTCACTACTTTCCTGATCGTCCTGTTCCCGGCTCTTCCGCTCCAGGCGGCGCCGAAGCCCAATATCGTGGTGCTCCTCGCCGATGACCTCGGCTGGCGCGACCTCGCCGTCACCGGTCACGAGAACCACCGCACGCCGAACCTCGACCGCTTGGCCCGTGAAGGGATGACGTTCACCGATGCCCACGCCGCCGCTCCCATCTGCTCCGCCTCGCGCGCGGCCCTGTTGACGGGGCAATCCCCGGCCCGGCTGAAATACGAGTTCGTCCCGAAGTTCAGCGCCGGCCGCCAGCAGGGTCTCTGGCCGATGATCACTCCTGACTTTCCCACCGATCTACCGCCCGCCACCCCGACCGTCGCCTCCCAGCTGAAGGCCGCCGGGTATGCCACCGCCTTCGCCGGCAAGTGGCACCTCAACCGCCACCAGGACCACTACCTCGGCTGGCGGCCCGGCCACGGCCCGGAGTCCTTCGGCTTCGACCACGGCGTCGACGACTTCGGCGCCCATCCTTACGGCTACGGTGCCACGCCCCCGCCGTCCCTGGAAGGCGACGCCTTTCCGCCCGACCGCCTGACCGATGGAGCCATCGAGTTCCTGAATCGCGATCACAGCCGGCCCTTTCTCCTATGGATGTCGTACTATCAGGTGCACGATCCCTTCCACAGCCTGTGCGCCGACCGCGTCGCCTGGCACCAGTCCCGCCTCCCGGCCGGGGCCGATCCGAAGCGCGCCCGCTACGCCGCGATGGTCGAAACCCTCGACCATGAGGTCGGCCGCCTGCTCCGCGCGCTCGAGGACTCCGGCAAGGCGGGCAACACGCTGGTCATCTTCACCTCCGACAACGGCGGCCACCCCGAGGTCTCCGCCAACGGCCCGCTGCGCGGGTCGAAGTGGAACCTCTACCAGGGCGGCCTGCGCGTCCCTTGGTTCGTGCGCTGGCCCGGCACCGTCAAGGCGGGCGGCACCTGCGCCGATCCGCTGATTGGCAGCGACCTCGCCGCCACCTTGCTCGATGCCGCCGGACTCGATCCCGCTCCGGCGCTCGACGGCCGCAGCTTCCTGCCCCGCCTCAAGGGCGCGCCCGAAGATCCCTCGTGGCGGGAGCGGACGCTGCTCTGGCACTTCCCGTTCTACCAACCCGAAACCGGCTTCGAGAAGACGCGGAAAGTCACCGGCGTCAATGATTTCGCCGTCTCCCAGACCCGCCCGCAGGCCGCCGTCCGGAAAGGCGATTGGAAACTGGTCCATCACTTCGAGACCGGGCGCGACGAACTCTTCAACCTCGCCACCGATCCCTCGGAATCTCAGGACCTGTTAGAGCGTGAGAAGGATCGCGCCGCCGCCTTGCATAAAGTGCTTTTCGAGCGCCTCACCGACGCCGGTGCCCGCCTGCCCCGCCCCAAGCCATGAAAGCGCTGCTTTTCCTCATGCTGCTCGCCGCCAGCACGGTGGCCGTCACCGGCAGGCCGCCGAACATCATCCTGTTCGTCGCCGATGACCTCGGCTTCGAAACCCTCGGCTGCTACGGCGGGACCTCGCACCCGACCCCGCACCTCGACCGCCTCGCCGCCGATGGCATGCGCTTCGACAGCTGTGTCGCCACCCCGATGTGCACCACCTCGCGGGCGATGCTGCTTTCCGGCCGCTACAATTCCCGCAACTACGACACCTGGGCCCACCTCGACCCGGCGGAGGCCACCATCGCGACCCGCCTCCGCGAGGCCGGCTATGTCACCGGGATGGCGGGCAAATGGCATCTCGGCAATTGGGAGCCCGACGCGACCGGAAGGCGCGGCCCCGGCCGCATGGGCTTCGCTCACTACCTGTCCTGCATCGTCGACCAGGAGAACCTCAAATCACGCAAGTCTCCGGGTGCCGGCAATGCCTACTGGAAAACCGCGCTGATCCGGAATGACCGGCGGGAAGCGCCGCGGGCCGGCCTCCACAGCGAGCAGGCCTACCTCGATTTCACCCGCGATTTCCTCCGCACCCACCGCGACCGACCCTTTTTCTTCCACTACGCCTCCTACCTCGCCCACCGACCCTTCGTGAAGATCGCGCACCCCGCGCCCGCCGACTTCAACGAGCACGGCCGCACCGCGAACTTCCCCGCCATGATCACGCGGCTGGATGCCATCGTCGGCGAGCTCCGGGCCGAACTCGACACGCTCGGTCTGACCAAGGACACGCTCTTCCTCTTCACCTCCGACAACGGCACCGACAACGTTCGCGAGGCCGCCGGGCTTCGCTCGCAGTGGCGCGGCAAGGCGGTCGGCGGCGGCAAGTACCACGCCAACGAACTGGGCACCACCGTGCCCTTCCTCGCGGCCTGGCCCGGCAGCGTGAAAGCGGGCGGCAGCACCCGGGCACCGGTCGATTTCACCGACTTCCTCCCGACGCTGCTCGAACTGGCAGGCAAGCCCGCGACCGGCAGCGACGGCACCAGTTTCCTGCCGTGGTTGCGCGGCACCCCCCATCCGGAACCGCGCCGCGTCGCCTTCACCTGGGGCACGCTCGATGGCAGCAACCGCGTCTACCACGATCCGGTCCGCCACCGCGCCGCCATCCTCCACGCCGCCCGCGACGAACGCTGGCGCTATTTCTCCGACGGCCGCCTGTTCGACATCGCCGCGGATCCCCTGATGCGGGCGTCCGTCCCGCCTGGTACCACGCCGGAGGCCGACCTCGCCCGTTCCCGCCTGAAGGAAGCCCTCGGCCGCCACCGCTCCACCACATCGATCCATTGGTGATCTCCGTCCCATGAACCGCCTCGTTCCCATCCTCGCTCTTTGCCTCACACTTCCCGCAGCCGCCGCGGAAAGGCCCAACGTGCTGTTCATCTCCGCCGACGATCTTCGCGTCGAACCGCTCGCCAAGACCCCGAACCTCGACCGGCTCGCTGCGCGTTCCCGCGTCTTCACCAACGCCCATTGCCAGCAGGCCGTTTGCAATCCATCGCGCGCCTCGCTGTTCACCGGCCTGCGGCCCGACACCTTGCGGGTCTGGGATCTCGCGACCCAGTTCCGCGACACGACACCGGACGCCGTGACGCTGCCGCAGCACTTCAAGAACCACGGCTACACCACCATCGGTATCGGTAAGAACTTCCACAACTGGCTCCACCAGATCCAGGGCGATCCGCAGTCATGGTCCGCGCCCGAGGAAATGCACTGGGGACCCCACGGCGAAGACAAGCCTAAGGTAACCGGTGAGCTCCCGCCGAACCTCGCCCTCGATCCGAAATGCGAGTGCCGCGACGTGCCCGACGAGGCCTACATCGACGGCCGTATCGCGGCCCGCGCCATCGCGCGGCTCGGCGAACTGAAGTCCGCGGGCAAGCCGTTCTTCCTTTCGGTCGGCTTCTGGAAACCCCATGCGCCCTTCAACGCCCCGAAGAAATACTGGGATCTCTATCCGCGGGATCGCATCCCCTTGCCGGACCCCGCCGGCTGGCCCGAGGGCACCGACCGCATCGCCTGGCATCAGTCCCGCGAGATCCTCGGCTGGGGCGACACGCCACGCACGCTATCGGCCGACGCCGTCCGCGAACTCCGCCACGGTTACCTCGCCGCCATCAGTTATCTCGATGCCCAGATCGGGGCCGTCCTCGATGAACTCGCCAAGCTCGGCCTTGCCGACAACACGATCGTCGTCCTCTGGTCGGACCACGGCTTCCACCTCGGCGAGCACACGCTCTGGGCCAAGACTTCGAACTTCGAGCTCGATACCCGCGTGCCGCTGCTCATCGCCGCGCCCGGTCTAACAGATCCCGGCGCGCCGGCGTCCGCGCCGGTCGAACTCCTCGATCTCTATCCGACCCTCGTCGATCTTGGTCAGCTCCCCCCACGGCAGGAACTCGAAGGCCTTTCCCTCCGCCCGATCCTCGAAAACCCGGCAGCCACGGTCAAGCCGGCCGCCATCAGCCAGTTCCCGCGTCCCGGCTACTACGAAGGCCGTCCCGAGTTCATGGGCTACAGCGTCCGCACCGCCACCCACCGCTACACCGAGTGGCGCAACTGGACTTCGGGCTCCATCATCGCCCGCGAGCTCTACGACCACCAGGCCGATACCGCCGAATCCCGCAACCTTGCCCTTGATCCCATGAAAGCCCGACTCCTTGCCACCCTCGCGGCCTTGCTTCCCGCCGCCGCACCCGCCGCCGATGCCCCGCCGCCGCCTCCCGGAACCGTCATCCACCACTCGCCCGCGGCCACCGGACTTTACATCGGCTCGCCTTCGCTGTGCATCGCGCCGGACGGTTCCTACCTGGCCAGCCATGATCTCTTCGGGCCGAAGAGCCGCGAATACGAACTCGCCCGCGGCCGGCTCTACCGCTCGACCGACCAAGGCGCGAGCTGGAGCCACGTCCGCGACTTCGACGGCTTCTTCTGGACCGGCCTCTTCGTCCACCGGGGCGCGACCTGGCTGTTAGGCACCGACAAGCATCACGGCCGCGTGGTCATCCGCCGCTCGGAGGATTCAGGCAAAACCTGGTCGGAGCCCGCGGTGATCGCCGACGGACAGTGGCACACCGCGCCGATGCCGGTCATCGAGCACGACGGCCGGGTCTGGCGGGCCATCGAGGACGCCCACACCAGCGAGAAGTGGGGCGAACGCTACCGGGCTCTGATGATGTCCGCTCCGGCCGACGTCGACCTGTTAGACGCGAAAAGCTGGACCTTCAGCAACGCGCTGGCCCGCGACACCACCTGGCTCGGCAACGACTTCGCCGCGTGGCTCGAAGGCAACGCCGTCGCCGCTCCGGACGGTGGCATCGTGAATCTCCTCCGCGTCGATACCTCCCGCCACCCGGAGAAAGCGGCGATGGTCCGGCTGTCGAAAGACGGGCGCGCCGCCACCTTCGATCCGGTGAAGGATTTCGTCGATCTGCCCGGCGGCTCGAAAAAGTTCACGATCCGCAAGGACCCGGCCGGGCCCGGTTACTGGACGCTCGCCACCATCGTTCCAGAGCGCCACCACGACGACGGGCGGCCCGCCGCCGTCCGGAACACACTCGCGCTGCTTTACTCGGTGGACCTGCGGAAATGGGAGACCCGCAGCATCCTGCTCTACCATCCGGATGTCGTCCGTCACGGGTTCCAATACGTCGACTGGCACTTCGACGGCCAGGATCTCATCGCCGCCTGCCGCACCGCCTGGGACGATGCCGGGGGCGGGGCGCGCAACAACCACGACGCGAACTTCCTGACCTTCCACCGCTGGCCGGATTTCCGTTCGCTGGATCGTAACGACGACGTCCCGATGCCGGAGCTGGCCGTGCCCGTCCGGGAAACCGCGAACCTCACCCTGCGCGGCAGCGGCTTCGAGATCGCGCGTTTGGAGGGCGGCGCGAAAGCCTTCGCGAACCGCGGCTATCGCTGGCAGGACGTTCCCGCGGCACTTGTTGGCAAATCCTTCACCCGGTTGGAAGGCGGGGCGAAGGACCTGCTCGAAGTCACCGCGAAGCGCGACACCGTCGTCCGCATCGCCACCGCCACCGGCCAGGCCCCGGTCGACCTCGGCGGCTGGTCCGCCGAGCCGCTGGAATTCTCCTACGACGATCCCGGCAAGACGAAGGTCAGCGTGCATTCGCGTCCCCTCAAAAGCGGCGACACCCTCCGCCTGCCGCGGGGCAACTGGACCGGTGCCATCCTGATCCTTGATGACACTCTCTGATGGGGCCGGCGGCCCGTGATCGGCGCTCCACGCTCCCGGCGGGGCGCGAGAGGCCATCGTGGCGGAATGGTGGACGCCGCAGACTTGTCGGCCGCGGCGTAGAGCAAGTCGTTGTCTTCCAGCGTCCTGCCGGCGAGCAGGGCGATGTGCTGAGGGTGCCAGCAGGCGTGAAGCGCCCGAAGTCCGAAGAGATCGAGGAAGATGGGCCGGGCTTGAACCAGGGCATCCAGATCCGGAGGCTTAGGCATGACCCAATCCCGGCTCCCGACAGCGCGATGGACCCCGGCCTTGGTTAGAATCCGAAGGTCGCACCGAGATGGAGCGCATTCAGGGTTTCCGCGTCGGAGCGGAACTCGGCCCGATAGCCGATCCGGACCTGGACGGCTTCGGCAGCCGTCCAGGTTGCGCCGAGACCGATGAAGAAGAGGTCGTTGGCCAAAGGGTTCACGGTGGCGGCAAGCGGCCGGCCGCCCGCATTGAAACGGGCCGAAACGCGCTCCGGATCGTCGTCGATGGCCAGATGGAAACCCGCGCCGCCGTCGAGGATCACCCTTTCCGCCACTTCGGCCCGCGCTCCCAGGCTGATCTCCGAAATCAGGGATTCGCGGCGCGAACGATCGACCGTCAGCGTGATCGGAGAGCCCGGGGCCGCGCGGCCGAACTCGCGGAAGGGGTCGGTGTCCGCCGTGGTGTAGTTCAGGCCGATCGAAGGCATCAGCATGAAGCGCTCGTCGCGCCAGGCGACGGCATCGAGCGCGAGGAAGATGTCCAATGCTTCCGAGTCCACATCGGAGAATCCGGCGAGGCCGGGAGCCCATCCCGCCGCGGTGGCCGACGCGCTGCCGCGGGTCCCGTCGAAGCTGAAGCTGCCGTAAGAGATCCCCCCGCTCAATCGCAGGGCTTTGGATTCCTCGAGGATCCAATCGCCGAGGATGCCGGACGCCCCGCCCCGGCCGTCGGCATCGATCCGCCCGCCACGAATTTCCCCGCTGTCTCCGGCGAGGTAGGCGGCGACCCGGGCGCGGCTGCCGATGGAAAGTCTCACGCCGGCGACGGAGCCGCTGCCGCTGAGGGAGTAGTCGGCGCCGTCCCAAGATCCGGAGGTTCCGCCGTCGATGTAATCGGCGGCCGCGAAGACCTCCCAATGAAGGGTGGAATGCCCGGATGCGACCGAGGCACCCTTGGCGTCCTTGCTGCCGGTGGAAGTCGCTCCGCGGGCGAGGGCAGGTGCTTCGAACGCGGACCGGCGGTGGGCGCGGGTGGCTTGGACGGCGTAGTCGGAGAGTCCGGCATACGCTTCCGGCGAGAGGCGGCTCAGAAGGCCGCGGTCGAAGCCGGCGGGCGTGATGCTGGCACCGAGCGCCCACAGGAGATCGGGGTCGTCTCCGCTGGCAATCCCGCTGGTGACCGTGAAGGGCGGGGCCAGGCCGGGGAGCGGAATCACGTTGCGGATTCCGGGATCGATCACGTCCTCGTACAAGGCCGCCCAGGTGGATGCTTGGTTCGGTGTGAGACGCCCCGGGGAAAAGGCCCCTTCGCCGAACTCCAGCCGCGTGATGCTGCCGTCGAGAGGATTGAAGAGCACGGCCCCGGCGAGGTCCTCGGACAGGATGTCGAAGTTGCCGGCATAGGAACCTGCCTGCACGATCTGGATCCTCAGGCCGGCCGGCAGGTCCGCGCCGAGCTGCTTCAGTTCCAGAGTGCCGTCGAAGCGGGCGAGCCCGGTGACCGCCAGCAGGTCGGCACCGGCCGAACCGGCTTCGAGAGAGAGAATACCGGACGGCAGGTTCGCGAAATCCCCTTCGACGCGCAGTTCACCCCTGCCGCCATCCCCGCCGGGAGCCACGAGGGTGGGATTCGCGAGGTTGCCGCGCCAGGTGCCCGCCCCGGAGCCGGAGGTGGTCAACTCTCCGAACTGCTGGTTGCCTCCGGCGACCAGGACGGCCCCTGCCCGGAGATTCAAACGTCCCGCCGAGGCATCGAGGATGCCGGTGTTGTCGAGAATTCCGCTGCGCACGTCGATCATCGACGACTCCAGCCGACCATCCAGGGTAACGCCCCCATCGGTGGTCACCGAGCCGGACCAAAGGGTTCCGGAAACGATCGATCGATCATTCAACTCCGCTTCGTCCGCGGTCAGGCGGCTTGAGGTTGCGGCCAGAACCCCACCGGTCGATTGATAAGTGGATACGATATCAACGACATTCAAGGTAACCCGCCCCGAGTTGAAGAGATCGAGGTCGTCGCGCAAGCCCCCCGACTGGACGACCAGCTCCGCGCCCGCGGCGATCCTCAGCTCCGTGCCGGCCAGCTCGCTTGCGAGGACGAGCCGCCCGCCCGCCACGGTGGTGAGACCGGTGAAGGTGCTGTCGCGGGTGAGTTGGAGGGTTCCCGCTCCCGTTTTGACCAGGCCCGCGCCGCCGTCGAGCTGCGAGTCGATGGTCAAGGTTCCGGCTTGGACATCGATGAACGGGGCTTCCAGTCCGGAGCCCGGTGCCAGCAGGATGGTGCCGGCATTCAAGGTGTAGCCGGCGCCGGTCTGGCGAATCCCGGTGGTCTGCACGGTATCGATGACCGTCACGATTCCTCCGAGCGTGTCCTGGAAGACCGCGGTTTCGTCCACGCCGTCCTGCCAGAACGTGTTGGAGCCCGGCGTGCCGCCGGCCGTCGTGTTCCAGTTCTTTTCGCCCGGGCTGGTGCCCCAGTTGCCGTCTCCACCGGTGCCGCCGGGGTTCCAGAACGAGTCGGCCGCCGTGACGGGCCCGCAGGGCAGGAGGAAGAAAGCCGTGGTGGCAAGGCATGCCGGCGATACCTGGAGCGGGAGGCGGAAGTTCATCAGGAAATATGGGGCAAGGTCCGGATCGGCAATGGAATGTCGTGGAATAGGGAGGGATGCCGGAGGCGAGTCAACGCCAAACGGGAGGCCTCCGGAAACCGGCCGACCGGGCCCTTTTTGATTGAGAGTGACGGTCCGCCGTCCAAGCTGCGCGACGGCCTGCGCCCCAACTACCCGTGAACATGAGGATCCTCGCCCTGATAATTTCGCTCGCCTTTTTCCACACTGCGGGCGCGGCGCCGACCGTCGGTCTGAATTTCAGCAACAGCTCCGTCAGCACGACCATTGCCGGTGGAACCTCCGATGGCTTCAGCGGCTGGACCGATTCCCGCCCGAACGGCAGCACGACCACCGCGCATCTCCAGTCGAGCCCGCTGGCGCTCGGCACCAGCGGAGTGACCGCCACCTGGAGTGCTTCCGGCACGTGGTCAGCCGGAGAAAATCTGAACAAGGAGCAAACGCCCTACCGTGCCTATCTCGACGACGGCGGCACCGGCGTGCGGGTGACCATCCAAGGCTTGTCCGCATGGCTGGCCTCGAACGGCTGCGACAGCTATCGGATCCGCTGTTACGTCAGCAGCGACGCCGCCTCGGGTTTCCAGCCCGTTTCGATCCGGGCCGGCACCAGCTCCGCGGGCACGGTGTTGCACACGATGACGCCGCCGATCCTCGGCAACGGTTCGTTCCCGACCGGCGGTTCGGTGCCGGTGGGCACCGGTGTCGCCCGCGGCCATGTGGATTCACCGAACACCCTGACCGCGGATGAGATCACGCTCACCCTCCCGGTGCGCCCGGCGATCGGCAACCCCAACCGCAACGTCCGTGGAACCCTCGCCGCCTTCAAAATCACCGCCTTCAAGGCGCAGACGATCGCGTTCGGAGAGGTAGCCCCTGCCACGGTCGGTGATGCTCCGGTCGCTCTCAGCGCCAGCGCCAGCTCCGGTTTGCCGGTTGCCATCACCAGTTCGAATCCGGCGGTTGCCAGCATCAGCGGCACGACCCTGAGTTTCCATGCGGCCGGCACGGTGACCTTGACCGCGCGGCAGGCTGGCAATGGCGATTTCCTCCCTGCGCCGGAGGTGCAACGAACCCTGCGCGTTTACTCGGGGATCAAGCTGCCGCAGACGATCACTTTCAATGACCCTGGCGATCCGGTCCACGGCGATGCTCCGATCGTTCTAAGCGCCAGCGCCGGTTCCGGGCTGCCGTTGATCTTCACCAGTTCCGATCTCGCGGTGGCCACGATTGAAGACGGACGGTTGATCGCCCGCTTCCCCGGGACCACGATCATCACCGCCAGCCAGCCCGGTGACCTTGAGTTCGCTCCCGCCACGCCGGTGACTCATGAAGTCACGGTATCTCCGGGCATCCTGACCTTGCCGGCATCGGTTGCCCGGACGCTTCCCCACGATGCCGGTCCCTTGACGGTGGACATTCCGGTCTCCGCGACCTCGGGAGGCACCACGTCGTGGTGGGCAGGTTTTGAGTCCTCCGCATCCTGGGTGCGGGTGACCGGCAACGGCGGGACGACGCCGGGCGTTTTGAGGGTGACGCTGGACCCTTCCGGCGTGGCACCGGGAATCCACGAAACGGAGATCTTCATCAACGCCGGCAGCCTGCGGTTCCGCGTTCCTCTCCGCCTGACCGTGACCACCGGTTCGCCCGTCGACACCTTCGATTTCACGGCAGCGGGCCATGTTCCGGTCACCGCCGGCACCTTCGAGGCGACCGGACGTTTCGTTTCCTTCAAGCTCCGCCATGCCCCTGCCGTGGGCAACAGCCTCAAGGCCTTGGAACTCACCGGTGCGGCGGGCATCGGGGGGGCTTTCGCCAATCTGGCGCAGGGTCAGCGGATTGATCTGGAGTTCGGCGGGGTCCGTTATCCCTTCGTCGCCAACTACCATGGCGGCAATGGCAACGACCTGATGCTGGAGTGGGCTCATAAACGGATTCACGCGTGGGGCAACAACTCCTTCGGTCCCTATGGATCCGGCGACAATCTTTCCAACGTCAAGCCGGCTCCGTTGATCCTGCCGGCAGTGCTGGCCGGCAAGACGATCAGCGCCTTGTCCGGTGGCGCGGATTTCACCCTGATGCTGTTTTCGGATGGAACGCTTGCCTCGGTCGGGGTGAACGACAGCGGTCAGTTGGGCAACAACCAGAGCAGCTTGATCTACATTCCGTCGGACATCACCAACTCCGGCGTCCTTGCGGGCAAGAGGGTGGTCGCCATCAGCGCGGGTGAAAGGCACGGCCTCGCGCTCTGCTCCGACGGCACGGTGGCGTCATGGGGTTACAACCTCAACGGCCAGTTGGGGAACGGAACCACCACCCTGAGCCGCGTTCCGATCGCGGTCGATTCCGGTGCGCTTGCCGGCAAGCGCGCGGTGGCCGTGGCCGCCGCAAGCACCCACAGCATGGCCTTGCTCGCCGATGGAACGGTGGTGGCTTGGGGCGAAAACGGTGGACAACTCGGCAACGGGAGCACCGCCAACAGCCTGATCCCGGTCGCGGTCGATGCCAGCGGGGTTCTCGCGGGAAAGGTCGTGACGGCCATCGGGGCGCGATGGGGATACGGGATGGCCCTTTGTTCCGATGGCACCCTGGCGAATTGGGGAGCAGGCTGGTCGGGTTCCCTCGGCAATGGATCGACCGCGAACAGCAATGTCCCGGTCGCGGTCAGCACCAGCGGCGTGCTTGCCGGCAGGACCGTCACCGCGCTCGCCCCCGGCTACAACATGAGCCTCGTGATGTGCTCCGACGGAGCGATCGCCGGGTGGGGATACAATGGCATGGGGTCGCTCGGCAACGGCACCTCCACCGACAGCAACGTTCCGGTGCGCGTCAAGGCCGACGGCGTGCTGGGAGGCAAGACCCCGGTCATCGTTGCCGCGAGCTATCCAGGCTTCGCCTTGTGTTCGGACGGGACGCTCGCCACGTGGGGCGACAACCAGCGCTACCAATTCGGCAACGGCACCAACACCGGCAGCAACGTCCCGGTGACGGCATCCTCGGAGAACCTGGGCCAAGGCGAGAAATTCATCGACCTGATGCGGGGCAACCAGGGGCGTCACATGATGGCGATCGCGGCGTTGCCGATGGATTCCAACGCGCGCCTGGCCTCGCTCCAGCCGGGATCGGCGGAGCTGGGTCAACCTTTCGATCCCGCCCGCACGTCCTACCAACTCCGCGTCCGGCATGCGACCGCGTCCTTTACCCTCAATCCCGCCTTGGCGAATCCCCGGGCCACCCTCCGCCTCAATGGCGTGGTGATTCCCTCCGGCAGCGCCACCGGACCGCTGTCCGCCGCTCCGGGAGAAACCTATCATCTCGAAGTCACCGCCGAGGATGGCGTGAGCCGCACGACCTATGTGCTGACCGTGGCAGAGGACTCCACGCTTTCGGGCCTCGCCTTGAGCAGCGGTGTCCTGCGTCCGGAACCGTCGCCTTTCGTCGCCAACCATGTCGCCTACGTGCCGCGATCGGTCACCTCGGTCCGGGTCACGCCGACCGCCACCGATCCCACCGCCTCCATCACCGTCGGCGGAGCCGCGGTCGGCAGCGGGGAACCAAGCCAACCCATCGCCATCGCCGAAGGGCCGAATCTCATCGAGATCCGCGTCACCACCGTGGGCGGCGCCGCTTCCACCTACCGCGTCACCGTCGTCCGCCAGATCCCACTGGTCCATGCTTTCAATTCCGCCGCCAGCGTCGCGGTCACCGCGGCCGGCCATGTGGCGCTCGCCAACACCGCGGAGCTTTCGCTCGGCTTCGCGCCGCCGCCCGGCACTTCGCTGACCGTGGCGGATGTCTCCGGCCCCGAGCCCATCCTCGGTGAATACGGGAACCTCCCCCACGGCGGCATCGTCGGGCTTGAACACGACGGCATCCTCTACCGGTTCATGGCCGACTACTTCGGCGGCGATGGCAACGACCTGGTGCTCCACTGGGTGAACTCCCGCATCTTTGCCTGGGGTTCGAACGACGGCGGCCAGTTGGGGCTCGAAAGCTCCACCGCCAACCGGTTGCTGCCCGAGATGCTGCCGGAGACCCTGCTTGCGGGGAATCCGCTCCGGACCATCGATGGCGGCAGCTTCCACAGCGTCGCCCTCACCATCGACGGACGACTTTTCGCCTGGGGCAGCAACGGCAGCAGCGGTCGGCTGGGAAATAACAGCACCGCCAGCAGCCCGCTGCCGGTCGCCGTGGATGTCACCGGAGTCCTGGCGGGCAAGCGGGTGGTCCGGGTGGCCAGCGGCGACAATCAGTCGCTGGCGCTTTGCGAGGACGGCACCTTCGTTCGCTGGGGTACCTCATCGACCAACCGGGTGCCCGAAGCGATCCCGATGACCGGGGCGCTCGAAGGAAAGCGCGTCGCCCGTTTCGCGGTGGGCCAAGGGCACTCGGTGGCCCTGTGCACCGACGGCACGCTCGTGAGCTGGGGGAGCAACAGCGAAGGGCAGCTCGGGAACAACAGCACCGTCGCCAGCGAAATCCCGGTGAGCGTCGTGGCCACCGCACTCGCCGGCAAAACGGTCACGCGGGTCGCGGCGGGCAATGCCTTCAGCCTTGCCCTTTGTTCCGACGGCTCGCTGTTCTCCTGGGGCAGCAACTCCTCAGGACAGCTCGGAAACGGCAACTTCACCCGCAGCACCGTCCCGGTCGCGGTCAACCGCGGGGGCGTGCTCGCGGGGAAGACCGCGGTGGAGATCGCGACGGGCTCGTCGCACGCGCTGGTCCGCTGCTCCGATGGTACGCTTGTCTCATGGGGCTTCAACTTCAACGGCCAGCTCGGCAACCAGACCACCACCGACAGCGCCAACCCGGTGCTCGTTTTGAGTACGGGCGTGCTGGCGGGAAAGACCGTCCGCTCGATCGATGCCGGAGGGTCTTTCTCCATCGCCTTATGTTCCGACGGCAGCCTGGCCACCTGGGGGCATAACTTCTACGGCCAGCTCGGGATCAGCAACACCACCCAGAGAACCGTGCCGGTGCTGGCGCAGTTCCCCGCGATCGCCGGCGGCAGGCTGTTTGCCGCCTCAACCGGCAACAATCATGTTTTGGCGGTGATGGCGATTCCTCCGGCCCCGGCCGCGGAAACCCTGGCCGCCGGACTCGTCTCCGACTTCCAGGCCACGCTCCATGCGAGGGCTTTCGCCAACGGCTCCTCCACGCGGGTGTGGTTCGAATACGGGCTCACTCCGGCCTACGGCGGCACGATCGAAGCCGCGCCCTCGCCCTTGAGCGGGCGCGGGGGCGTGGCCGTGTCGGCGTCGCTCGACCGTTTGATCCCCGGAACGACCTATCACTACCGCGTGGTCGTCTCCAACGGGACCGATACCATCGCCGGGGAGAATCGAACTTTCACCACGACCACCGGCGGCTTGCTCGCCGACTTGTCCGCATCCGGCGGGGACCTGCTGCCGGGCTTCTCTTCCGCCACTGCCGCCTACTCCGTTACTGTTGCTTCCGATACCACCGCGATCCGCCTGCAGGCCACCGCCGCCGCACCGGGGGCGGTCGTGCGGGTTCAGGGCGATATCCTCGCCGCCGGTGCCGATTCCGCGCCGGTCGCATTGCCCGCCGGCAATACGGTGATCCCCGTGTCGGTCACCGCTGCGGACGGGACCACCGTCACGACCTATACCATCACGGTCACCCGCTTGCCCGCACGGATCGAGTTCGCCTCCGCGGGAGACGCCGTACCCACCGCCGCCGCCTTCGACCTGAGTGGCAAAACCCTCGAACTCGCTCTCGGCTTCGCACCGCCGGTCGGCGTCGATCTCCCGGTTCTCCGCCAGACCGGCATCACGCGGATCCGCGGCGACTTGGAAAACCTGCCGCACGGTGGCTTGATCTCGCTCGAATACGGCGGCCGCTTTTATCCCTATGTGGTCAATTACCATGGCGGCGACGGCGACGACCTGGTGCTCCAGTGGGCCGAAGCATTTCTTTCCGGCTGGGGGTCGAACAGCAGCGGCCAGGTGGGCGACCGGACGCAGGCCTCGCGCTTCGCGCCGGTGCCGGTGTTCGCGGAAGGCGTGCTGGCCGGCCGCACGGTGCTTTCCATCGCCGGCGGCGCAAACCATACGCTCGCGCTCTGTGCGGACGGGACGCTCGCCGCCTGGGGCTCTAACAATCCCGGCATGCTCGGCATCGGCTCCATCACCGGGCAGAGCCTGCTGCCGGTCGAGGTGGACCGCTCCGGGGCGCTTGCCGGCAAGACCGTGGTCGCCATCGCCGCGGGTGCCTACCACAACCTCGCGCTTTGCCGCGACGGCAGCCTGTTCTCCTGGGGAAGCAACTCGTCCGGCGAACTCGGTGTCGCGGGCGTGGCCAGCTCCGGGTCGCCGCTTGCCATCCCCGCGGCGGGGGCTCTCGCCGGCAAGGAGGTCGTCGCCATCGCCGCCGGCACGCAGCACAGCCTGGCGCTTTGCGGCGACGGCACCCTCGCCGCCTGGGGAAGAAACCAAGCCGGCCAACTGGGTGACGGCAGCACCGGGACCGACCGCCATGTGCCGGTGCAAGTGGGCCAAGGCAGTGTGCTGCAGGGCCGGCGCGTGATCGCGATCGCCGCTTCGGGCAACCACAACCTCGTGCTTTGCGACGACGGCGGCCTCGTCGCCTGGGGCGAAAATTCCTTCGGACAGTTGGGCGACGGCACCAGGATCAACCGCGCCCTGCCCGTGTCAGTCAAAGCCGTGGGGGCTCTCTCCGGAAGATCGCCGCTGGCCATTGGCACGGCCAACGGCCACAGCACGGTGCTGTGCAACGACGGCGCGATCGTCACCTGGGGAACGAACAACTCGGGCCGCCTCGGCAATGGTTCGACCACCGACAGCCTGGTGCCCGTGAAGGTCGTCGATAGCGGCCCGCTCGCCGGGAGGCCCCCCGTGCTCCTCGCCTGCGGCGGTTCACACACCCATGCGCTTGCAGCGGACGGAACTCTTGTCGCGTGGGGCAACAACGGCGGGAATGGCAGCCTCGGCAACGGAGACTCCTCGAGCTTCTCCAGCAACGTGCCTGTCGCCGTGAATACCGCGTTGGTGCCGGTGGAAGGGCGCTTCTCGCGGGTCTGGAGCGGATCCAGCTCCATGCATGGCCTTGCCCTCGTCGCCACCCCGGCACGGCCAATCGCCACGACGGCCGCGGCCGCTCCGGTGCGGGACCGCTCCGCCACCTTGCGCGGCCGTGTGCTTGCCAACGGCGCGGACAGCACCGTCTGGTTCGAATACGGCCTCACGGAAGCTTTGACCGAAACGGTGTCCGCCGTGCCGGCCACTCTCGGCGCCGGAGCCCCGGAGGCGGAGGTCGCGGCGGACCTCGGCGGGCTGCTTAGCGGCAAGACCTACCATTTCCGCGTCGTCGCTTCGAACGCCGGCGGCATCCGCTACGGGGAAACCCGGAGCTTCACCACCGGCGACAACGCCGCCCTTGCGGACCTCGCGACGAGCACCGGCCGGCTTTCGCCCGCCTTCGACAAAAGCATCTCGTCCTACGTGGTCACCGTAGCGCATGGCACCCCGTCGATTCAACTGACCCCGCGGGCGGTGCATGAGACGGCATCGATCCGGGTGAACGGGGTGACCGTGTCCTCCGGTTCCAGCACGGCCGCCATTCCGCTGATGGAAGGCAACACCCCCATCCCGATCGAAGTCCGCAGCGCCGATGAATCGGAAGTCCAGCACTACCGCGTGGTGGTCACGCGCTTGCCGGCGATCTTTGCGTTCCCGTCCGCGTCCTCGGTTCCGGTGACCGTCGAACGATTCGCGGCCGATGGCATCCTTCCCGAAATCCGCCTCGCATTCGCTCCCGTGCCGGGAACCGGCTTGATGTTGGTCCGCGGCACGGGCGGCGTCGCCATCGACGGAGAGTTTTCCAACCTCGCGCAGGGGCAGGTGCTCGTGCTGCTCCACGAGGGCATCGAGTATTCCTTCGTCGCCAACTATCATGGCGGCGACGGCAACAATCTGGTGCTCGAGTGGGCGAACCGTCGCCTGCTCGCGTGGGGAACCAACAACGGGGGACAATTGGGCAACGGCACGCTCGTCAGCGCCACCTTGCCCGGGGAGGTTCCCGCCACCGGCGCGCTGGAAGGGCGCGTGGTGCTTTCGCTCGCCACCGGACCCAGCCACGTCCTCGCGCTCTGTGCGGACGGGACCATCGCGGCTTGGGGAAACAACGCCCAGGGCCAGCTTGGCGATGGCAGCCAGACCAGTCGCAGCGTCCCGGTTGCCGTCGATCGAAGCGGCGTGCTGGCCGGCAAGCGCGTGGTGCGTCTGGCCAACGGCGGCAGCCACAGCCTCGCCCTCTGTTCGGACGGCAGCCTGGTCGCGTGGGGCAGCAATTCCTCGGGCCAGCTCGGCCTGCCGGTGACCACGCCGCGGAGCACGACTCCGGTGGTGGTCGCGCCGTCCGGCGCGCTCTCGGGGCGGACCGTGGTCGGGATCGGTGCGGGCGAGGTCTCGAGTTATGCCGTTCTCTCCGACGGCGCCGTGGCGGCCTGGGGCGGAAATGCCGACGGCCAGATCGGAAATGACAACACCTTGGCCAGCCACGTTCCGGTGAGGGTCCATCGGGATGGAGTACTTGCCGGGAAATCGGTCGTCGCGGTGGCCGGCGGCTTCGCCCATGCGGTCGCGTTGTGCTCCGACGGCACGCTCGCCGTCTGGGGCAGCAACCAGCAGAACCAACTGGGCACCACCGCGAACACCACGCGCAAGGTGCCCTATGCCGTGGACCGCAGCGGCGTGCTGGCCGGCAAAACCGTGACCTCGATTGCGGCGGGCACGTATCACAGCCTCGCGCTCTGCTCGGACGGCACGCTCGTCTCGTGGGGGCGCAATTCGGCTTCCGAACTGGGCAACGGCAACTTTTTCGGGAGTTCGGTGCCGGTCGCGGTGGTCACCAGCGGCGTGCTGTCGGGCAAGCGGACGACCGCGATTTCCGCCGGCGGAATCCACAGCCTGGTGCTCAACGACGACGCCAGCGCCGCGGCGTGGGGCACCAGCCTGGGGAGCCTGGGCGATGGTGTCAGCACGTCCAGTACCGTGCCGGTCGCGGTGAGCCGCGCCAACCTGCGCGCCGGGGAGCGGATCGTCGCGCTGGCCGCAGGATCGAGCTTCAGCCAGATGCTCGTCGCCTCGCCGCCGAAGTCCTCCGCCGCCACCTTGGCCGCCAGCGCGATCCGGGACTCCGGTGCCACCCTCAACGCCGAAGTCCGTGCGAACGGCAGCGAGACAGGCGTGTCGTTCGAATATGGATTGGCGGGCACTTTCACCCGCCGCGTCACGGCCGGGCCTGCGACCACTGTCGGTGTCGCCGCCACCCGCCATCAGGTTGTGCTGACCGGCTTGCTGGCCGGCACCGCTTACCAATACCGGGTCATTTCCACGGGACCCGGCGGCACGGTCTTTGGCGAAACCCTCACCTTCACCACGACATCGGACGCCTTGCTCACCGACCTCCGCGCCAGCGGAGGGGAGCTGACGCCGCGTTTCGCCCCGAACGACCGGGACTTCGCGGTCACGCTGTCCCATGCCACGGCTTCGAGCACCGTCACCGCCTTCACTTCGAATCCGGGGGCCACGGTGCGGATCAACGGAAGCGCGGTTCCATCCGGCAGCGCGTCCGCCGCGATCCCGCTCGCACCGGGCGACACGGTCGTGCCGATCGAGGTCGATGCGAACGACGGCATCAATTCCCGCTCCTACCGCCTGACCTTCACGCGGCTGCCGGAACTCATCGACCTCGATTCGCCGGCAAAGGTTCCCGTCTCCGTCGAGCGACTGCGGCCAACCGGATTGACCCTGCCCGTCACCCTCGGCCATGCGCCCTCCCCCGGAGCACGGCTGACGCTGATCCGGGTCACGGGTGACGGCGTGATCGACGGGAACTTCGAGAACATGCCCCAGGGAGAAACCATCGTGCTCCATTACGGCGGCATCGCTTATCCCTTCGTGGTCCATTACTTCTGCGGCGATGGCAACGACCTAGTGCTGGTCCCGCTGCACGGACGATTGCTCGGCTGGGGGAACAACTCGCAGCGCCAGCTCAGCCCGGTGGCCGAGAATTCGATCGGCATTCCGCGCAATCTGGATCCTGACGGTATTTTCTCCGGCAAGGCATTGATCGATGTCGCCAGCGGTGCCCGGCAGTCGCTTGCCTTGTTTGCCGACGGTTCGCTCTACCAATGGCGAAACCAATTCGAGAATCCGGAGCGCATCGACAGCCTCGGCGTCCTTGCCGGGCGGCGGGTGATCGCCATCGCTTCGGGCGATGCCCACTCGCTGGCGATTTGCGACGACGGCACGCTTGCCGCCTGGGGATCGAACGATTACGGCCAGTTCGGCAACAATTCCACCGACAGCAGCACGCTGCCGGTCGCCGTCGATCGATCCGGCGTGCTCGCCGGGAAGAGGGTGGTTTCGGTGGCCGCCGGCTTCCGTCACAGCGTGGCGCTTTGTTCCGACGGGACCATCGCCGCCTGGGGATTCAATGGCTTCGGCCAGCTCGGCAACGGCAGCACCGCCGACAGCCGGCTACCTGTAATCGTTGCGGGCACCGGTCTTCCGGCTTCTGCGAAGACGGTCGCCGTCGAGTCGGGCGTCAATTTCAACCTCGCGCTCATGGACGACGGATCGATGATCGCGTGGGGGATCAACCAGAACGGAAACCTGGGCGACGGGACCACGGTGAACCGTCCTACACCCGTGACCGTTGATCGCTCCGGCGCACTGGCGGGCAAGACCATCACCGCCATTTCGGCCGGGGGCTACCACTGTGCGGCGCTCTGCAGCGATGGCACGCTGGCCACCTGGGGATACAACTATCAGGGCCGCCTCGGCGACGGGACGAGCGACAACCGCCTGACCCCGGTGGCGATCCAGACCCGGGGCGTTCTAGCCGGCCGGACCGTGACCGCCATCGAGCTGGGCAACAACCACAGTCTCGCCCTCTGCTCGGACAGGACTCTGGCGAGCTGGGGTTCGAACGAGTATTCGGCGCTGGGGAACACCTCCGCGGGCCAAAGCCTGACCCCCTCATTGGTCAATGCCTCGACCTTCGCCGCGGACGAAAGCGTCGTGCGCCTGGCGAGCGGTCCCCTGTCGGCCAGCAACCTGATCCACCTTGCCGGCGCGCCAGGACCGGTGGCCTCGACCCTCGCGGCCAGCAACATCCAAGACACCTTCGCCACCCTCAACAGCGAGGTCGTCACCAACCGGAACCTCACCCGCGTCATCTTCGAATACGGGCTCACTCCGGACTATGGGCAGAAAGTCGTGGTGGAACCGGACCTCGCGGCGGATGCCGCGGGAGTCATCCCGGTCAGCGCCACGGTCGACGGCCTGCTTTCGGGGACCACCTATCATTTCCGCGTGGTCGTCTCCGGGCCGCTCGGGACCACGCTAGGTTCGAACCGGACCTTCACCACCACCACTCGCGGCGCACTTGCGGAACTCCACCTCAGCGCCGGGTCGGTCACTCCGCATTTCAACGGCGCCATCACCCACTACCGCGGCACCGCGCCCTTCGCCGCGGACGAGCTCCGGGTCACCCCGGTTGCCGCCACCGGAACCCCGGTCATTACCGTGAACGGCGTCGTGGTGCCCTCGGGCTCGGCAAGCGGAGCCATCCCGCTCGAGCCCGGCTTGAATACCATCGAGGTCAAGGTGGCCGCGGCCGACGGGATCAACCGCAAGACCTACACTATCACCCTGCGCCGCCTGCCTCTCGCCTTCGAGTTCCGCAGTCCGACCGAGGTCCCGTTGACCGACGAATCGTTCACGGCCGCCGGCGACGCTCCACCGGTCACGCTGCATTTCCCGCCCGGTCCCGGCACCGTGCTCACCCTGGTGCAGCTCACCGGAACCGGTCTAATCGAAGGCACCTTCGCCAACCTGGTCCCGGGACAAATCGTACCGCTGACCTTCGGCAACACCACTTATCATTTCGCCGCCGACTACGGCGGAGGTTCCGGCAACGACCTGGTGTTGCAATGGGTGAACCAGCGACCGATCGCCTGGGGCAGCAACTTCATGGGACAACTCGGCAACGGCTCCAAAACCGCCAGCACGGTCCCCGTCCCCGTCGCGAAGTCCGGTGTCCTGGCCGGCCGGACCATCGTCGGTCTCGCCGCGTCGATGACCAATTTTTCCGAGTACGGCTTCAGCCTCGCCCTTACCGCCGATGGACGGGTGGCGTCGTGGGGCAACAACGATCGCGGCCAACTGGGGACCGGCTCCGGGGGCGACGAATCTTCGCCGACCTGGGTCGATACCTCGGGCGCTCTTGCAGGCAGGCGGGTGATCGACATCGCCGCCGGCGAGGGGCATTCGCTGGCGCTTTGCTCCGACGGGACCATGGTCGCCTGGGGTAACAACGCCTCCAACGGCCAACTCGGCGACGGAAGCAACGTGAACCGCTACAGCCCGGTGATCGTGAGGATGACCGGCGCGCTTGCCGGGAAGAAGGTCGTGGCCATCGCCGCGGGTGGCTCCTACAACCTCGCCCTTTGTGAGGACGGCACCCTTGTTTCGTGGGGCAACGGCGGCGTGCGGGGCGACAACTCGACGGTGAATCGTGCCTTGCCCGGCACGGTCGATCAAACCGGCGTGTTGGCCGGCAGGAAAGTGGTCGCGATCGCGGCGGGAGGCGGATTCGCGATGGCGCTGTGCGAGGACGGAGCTCTCGCCGCCTGGGGCTTCAACGGCGATGGCCAGATTGGCGACGGCACGAAAACCAATGCCCTGGTGCCGGTTCTCGTCCAGCCTGCGGGTGCGCTCGAAGGCCGGACGATCGTTCGGATGGCCGGCGGCTCCAGGCATGCCATGGCCCTTTGTTCGGACGGCACGCTGGTGGCCTGGGGAAACAATACCTGGGGCCAGCTCGGCGACGGCGGCACCACCGCCAGCCTCATTCCCGTGCGGGTGGACACCGGAGGCGTGTTGGCAGGCAAATCCATCTCGGAGATTTCCGCCGCCCGTCTCGGAGGTCTCGCGCTTTGCTCGGACGGCACGCTTGCTGCATGGGGGCAGAACGACAAAGGCCAGATCGGCGACGCTTCGACCACCCAGCGGAACCTGCCCGCCCCGGTGAACACCGGTTCCTTCTTCCCCGGCGAGCGCTTCATTCTCGGCGTCAGCTCCGCGTCCGCCGGTTCCCACGCGCTGGGGCTGACCGCGGCTCCGTTGCCCATCGCACAGAGTCTCGCTGCCAGCGCCATCACCGGCACCGCCGCCACGCTGAACGGCATCGTCAACCCGCTTGGCAATCTCGTGTCGGTGAGCATCGAATACGGCACCGACGCGACCTACGGCAGAAGCGTCGATGCCACCCCGTCCTCGCCTTCGGGTGCGGATCCGGTCGCCGTCAGCGCCACCATCACCGGCCTGCCGCCGGGCACGCTTCATCATTACCGGATCGTCGCGACCTGCGAGGGAGGGGTCGTCCGCAGCGAGGGCATGACGTTCACCACCCTCAGCGACAACGCGCGCCTCGCATCCCTCGGTCATGATGGCGGTGCCATCGCCCCGGATTTCGAAGCGCTCCGGTTCCGCTACGTCTCGACAGTCCCCTTCACGACCTCGTCGGTCCGCGTGAGCGCGGTCACCCAGCACCCCGGCGCTCGTTTCACCGTGAACGGACAGGAGCCGTCGCTGCCGGTCTCTCTCGCCGTCGGGAACCAAACCTTGCAGATCCTGGTCACCGCCGAGGACGGGGAGACGCGCCTCACCTACCCGATCACCATCACCCGCTTGCCGCAGGTTCTTTCCTTCGGCGGCAGCGACACGGTGCCGGTGAGAGCGGAGGGCTTCACGCCCGACCACCTCGCCGCGAACCTGCGGCTCGACCATCATCCGCGGACCGGCAGCTCGCTCACCGTGGTGGACAATACCAGCCTCGATCCGATCCACGGCAGTTTTTCCAATCTGACCCAGGGCCAGCGGATCGTGCTTCCGTATCAGGGTGTGGATTACGCCTTCGTCGCGAACTACTTCGGCGGCACCGGCAACGACCTCGTCTTGCATTGGGCGGACACCCGCCTCACCGCGTGGGGACTCAACAACTACGGCCAGCTCGGGGACGGCAGCACCGTTCTCAGGTCGATTCCGGTGGCCGTGGACCCCAGCGGCTTGCTCGCGGGCAAGACGATCCTGGCGGTTTCCGGAGGTTACCTCCACACGCTGGCGCTGTGCTCGGACGGCACGCTCGCCGCCTGGGGCTACAACGTCCACGGCCAGCTCGGAAACCATGGCAACTCGGCCAGCCCGGTTCCCCTCGCCGTGAATTCATCGGGAGCCCTCGCCGGCAAGACGGTGGTCGCCATCTCCGCCGGACCTTACCACAACCTCGTGCTGTGCGCGGACGGCACGGTCGCCGCCTGGGGCTACAACAACTACGGCCAGCTCGGCACCGGAGACACCGTGACCCGGCGGAACCCGGTGATCGTCGAGCCGCTTGGCGCCCTCGCCGGCAAACGGGTCATCGCCGTCGCCGCGGGCGCCTATCACAGCCTCGCCTTGTGCTCGGACGGCACCGTCGCCGGCTGGGGATACAACGATGAGGGCGAGCTTGGTGACGGCAGCACCGCGCGGCGGATGATCCCGGTGGCCACCGACCACGGCGGGGTGCTCGCCGGCAGGAAGGTCGCGATGATCCGCAGCGGACAGTATCACACCCTCGCGCGCTGCACCGATGGCACCGTCGTTTCCTGGGGCTATAACCCGCGTGGGCAGTTGGGTGATGGCAGCACCGCGAACCGTCTCTCGCCGGTGGAAATCACCGGCTCCGGCGCGCTCGGCGGCCGCACGGTGATCGATCTCGCCGCGGGCGGTTCGCACAGCTTCGCGCTTTGTTCCGACGGGACGCTGGCCGCCTGGGGGCATAACCAACGCAGCCAGCTCGGCGGCGGTTCCGGCCAGTCGGCGTTTCCCGTGCCGGTGGGACCCATGTCATCCGCCGTCCGGATTGCGGCGGGTTCTTTCCACGGTCTCTCCCTCGCCGCCGACGGCAGCCTCCGGGCATGGGGAGATTCCGCCAGCGGCCAGCTCGGAGTCACTCCGCTTCCGCCGACCGGCGGGGCCGCGGCCCCGGATCCGGCCGCGCTTCATCCGGAGTCGATAGCCATCGGCATCGCCGCCGGCCCGGCGGCCGCCCACAACCTAGCGATCCTCGCCTTGCCCGCCGCCGGGGCGCCGGCATTTGACGACCTCGCGGTGTCGCCGGACGAAGGCCCGATTCCTGCGCTGCTCCGGGACGCTTTCGGTCTCGCACCCGATGAAGCGAATCCGTCCCGCCTGCCGCAACCCCGGCTTGAGAACGGCCGACTGGTCGCCCGCTTCGCCCGCCCTGCCGGTGGGTCCGGGGTCGTTTATGGCGCGGAATGGAGCACGACCCTGCAAGAGGGTTCCTGGGTGGATATTCCCAACACGGGGTCGGCCGACCTGTTGGAGTTCATCACTCCGAGGTCGGATGAACCCTCGCTCTTCATGCGGTTGAAAGTCACCAGGCAACCTCAGCCTCCGCCTTGATATCAAGATCGATTTTTTCCGGGAATCGCCGTCGCCTTATGATGATCTGGAAGCAAGGGGATTTGGTTTCGGGTTGATCGGGAGATCATGAATGGTTTTGACCGTCTCTTCGCCCGGTCCGGGCTTTCGCTCGACCGCCTGCGGACCTTCCTCGCCGTGGCCGCTGCCGGCAACCCGGCCCGGGCTGCCAAGGGAGATCCGACGCGCCAGGCGCAGTTCTCCCGACAGGTGAACGAACTGGAGGGCTTCTCACTCTTGAAGGGTTCACGTTCGAATAACTGGAAGTCCGGGATTCGACTCGACCGCCGTCCGTGCCGCGTCATAGTCGCGGCCTCCTGACCCACCCTGCGCAGAAAAGTGGGGGTGATTTGGGGGGGGGAAGTAAAAGCTAATCCAGAGAATCATGGGGTGTTTTGGAGTCATTTGAACACTGCCTCCGTGCCGATTGATTTTCTTGCTTTGTTTCTTGGGATCAGAGGATTGCATCAAAAATGCCATCGTGGCGGAATGGTAGACGCCGCAGACTTAAAATCTGTTGCAGGGCAACCTGCGTGCCGGTTCGAGTCCGGCCGGTGGCACTTGGTTTTCGATCCAAGATCGTCCGCCGCGGGACGTTTGGGTTTGGATGAGACGCAAACGCATTCCCGGCCTGTCCGATGACGAACCGCAAACCGACGTGTCCTCGCTGGTCGACGTGTCGTTCCTGATGCTGATCTTTTTCCTGGTCACCTCGACCATCACGAAGCGGGAGAACGACCTGCCGATGACCATCCCGCCGCCGGGACAGACCTCGGCGATCCCGACGCTGCCGCTGTGGATCGAGGTCGCGGCCGATGGCACCGTGTCGCTCGGACAAAACAAAGGCGCGATGGTGGTGGCGGATCCCGGGGCGGGCTCGTCGCTGGACGAGCTGGTCACCCGCCTGAAAATGGCTCGCGATGCCTCGCGGCCCGATGCCATCCCGGTGGTCATGAACGTGGCCGACAACGCCGCCCAGCAGCGCTTCATCGACGTCCTCAACTGCCTCGCCGGCGTCGGGATCGAGAACGTGACGATGGTGGACGGGGAAGGGGAGTTTTGAGGACGCGGGTCTCAGGCAGGTTTGGTCCTCTTCATCGTTCCCCGGCCTTCACCTCAGCGTTCAGCGCTTTGAGGTGATCGAGGATTTCCGGTGAATCCTTCAGTTCCGCCAACGGTGCGAGATGCTCCCAGATGTAGGCCCAGTCCAATTTGCCGGTGCCCTGCCGGACCAAGATGCCGCGCAGGTCAATGCGGTCCTGCGGTCGGCCGGCGAAGGCTTTCATGACGATCAGATCCTCGGCCGTGCAGGTGCGCAAAGAAATGCCCGGGGCGTATTCAACCATCGTTGACCGCCGGACGGCCGATTCTTCGAAGGGTAGCCCGGCCAGCGCGATATCGATTCCGATTCCTGAACGCGTTTTCAACAGAAGCACCCGGTTGATGAGGGCGAAGGTGCGGGCGTCATCCCGTCGGGGAGAGTAGTTTTCGAGAAGAAAATCAACGAACGGCTCTTCACCGCCAAAGCCGGTCAGAAGTGTCAGGTCCATGTCTTTGGTGAGGCGAGGCTCGCTCCACCGTTGGATGGCAAGTCCGCCGATGAAGCAGAATTCCCAGCCCTTGGTCTCCAACAGGGCCTGGAGTTCCGCGGCTTCTTCGACGAGGTCCCTCATGGCCGGCGCAATTTCATGAACCAGCGCTGCTGTTCGACGAGTCCGGAGTCCGGTGCCGGCGGGAAATGCTTCACGGCGTCGCGGAAGAGAAGATTGGAACACGCGATCATTGAAGCCGTGTCCGCCGCCCGGATGTCCGCGTCCCGGACTTCCTGGAGGAGCGGTCCGACGCGCTGCCAGCGCTCGACGTAGGCTCGAAGCGCTTCTTTTTCGACCGTCGTCATGGCTGCAATCTACCCGGCGGCCGCGCACAAGCCAAGCGGGCATTGCGTTCTGAGGACCCGGGCACCGGCTGCTTTACGACCACTCCGCCCGCTTCATCTGGAGCTGCTTCGCGTTCTCCGAAACGGCCCGGCGGGTGGTGTCGGTGGCTCCGTCCTGGAACTCGGCTTGGATCTCGAGGGAGACCCGCACGGTGGCGGTGGGGTCGTTGGCGAGGACCCTGATGATTTCCTCGGCGAGCTCGGCGAGCTTCACCTTCGCCATGGAGGCATTCACCTCCGCGGCCCCTGAGAAATACTTCGTCTTGCGGGCTTCAGGCTTGGCCGGAACTGGCAGCGGGCTCGGCTCTTCTCGAAGAAAACCTCCATATGCAGAATCAGGGACGGAGGGTGACGAGGAAGGTGGCGCAGGAGCCGTTAATGGCGTTTGATGCGCGACCTCGTATGCCAATGCGGCAGCGGGCTCGATCAGAAGGAGAGTGTCATCCAGTTGAACGTGCGAATCGCCCAATCGGAATCCGTCGAACTTGCCTTCGTGCTCGCCGCTCGCGGTGCCGAAAAAATCGCGGCTGCCGGCTCCGACGGCGATCGTCTTCTCGTAGGTGGCCCGGCTTCGGAGGCGGGGCATGTAAATGTGGCGCTGCATGTCTTCCCACACATCGAGAGCGCGAACGGTGGTGCGATCCGGCTTCCAATAGAGTTTCCGCAAGACGGTGTCGCGCAGGTGGACCGGCGACCAGGTGTGGATCACCAGCTCGTTCTCCTGGCACACGCGTTCGATCTCCGCGCCGCAGGTCGAGCCGGCGGTGTTGAGGGGAAAGGCTTCGACCTCGGGCTTGGCATCGGTGGGCGAAAGCATCATCGGGCAGAGCAGCCACTTGAAGCATTCGCGGGCGGCGCGGGGCAGAACGTCTTCGGCGGTGGAGGCTTCCTTCTCCGCTTGCTTCATCTGGATCTGGTCGATGTTGAGGCGGCCGTTCTTCACGTCATCGACGATGGATCGCCATGCCAGCGCGACTCGGATGCAATCGCGCAGGCGGCTGAGCGAGCCGTAGTCGGCGGCAAGGAAGAGCATACGGTTCTGCCGGTAGCGTGGCTTGGTGCCGTTCTGCTTGAGGAAGGTCTCGATCTCCTCGGTCGCGAGCTTCGCCTCCTGCTTGCTGTAGAATTTCTCCGGCGCGAGGATGACCAGTCGCAAGGCTCCGTCGTCGGGGACATCGGCGTGAGGGGTGAAGACGTGGGTGCCATCGACGCAGGAAATGTTGGCGGTCATCTTCTTGACGACCTCACCCATCCGTCCGCGCACATCGGTCTCTTCTTTGAAGCGGGCTTTCCGGTCCTCCATCTCCCGGCGGAGGTTGGCGCGGGTATCGAACCAGAAACGCGTGGTGTCGTCGCTCTTCTCGCCCGAGGCGTTGAGGTAGTGCAAGCGGTCCGCCAGGCGGTTCAAGGCATCGCCGCATTCGCGTCAGGTTAAGCCACAACGCGCTGACTGACAGTGAATTAAAACGGAAAAAAGTCCGAATTATGTGTTGACAGGGTGAGCGAGCCGGCAAGCTCGGCATGTCTAAGACTTCACCCGCCG
>JBIPNO010000095.1:0-16132 GCA_044372775.1 Haloferula sp. | reverse complement strand
TCCACATCCTCGTGGAAGTCCCCCAGCGGCCGGACGCAGCGGCCTTGCCGAATGACGCCGGCCTGATCGCGCATGTCCGCAGTTGCCTGGGCGACAAGTTGGCCAACGACCTCGAATGGCAACTCGAACTGCACCGCAAGCAGGAGAATACCTCCGCCGCCGAGGAGCTGAGGGAGAAGTGGTTCTGCCGGATGTGGGACGTCAGCGCCTTCATGAAGGTGCTCAAGCAGCGCTTCTCCCAGTGGTTCAACGGCCGCCACGCCCGCCGTGGGACCCTGTGGGAAGACCGATTCCGCTCGGTGCTGGTGGAAGGCAAAGGCCAGGCGCTGCGGGCGATGGCCGCCTACATCGACCTCAATCCGGTCCGCGCCAAGATCTGCGACGATCCGAAGGACTACCGCTGGTGCGGCTACGCCGAAGCGGTCGCCGGCGGCAAGGAAGCCCGCGAAGCCGTGACCTTTCTCGCCGCGATCAATCCCCACGGCGGAATGAAGCCGGAGTCGGCCGTTGCCCCGACACCCAAGGAGGCCCTCCGCCGATGGCGTTGCCATCTGTTCGGCATCCCCGAGAACGAAGCGCGTCAAAAGAACGAGGCCGCGAGAGGCGACATGGCCGCCATACACCGCGATCGCATCCCGCGGGAGAAGGCGCTGGAAGTGCTGGCGCGCGGCGGAAAATTGTCCCAAGCGGACTACCTCCGCTGCAAGGTCCGCTACTTCAGCGACGGCGCGGTGATCGGCGGGAAGGCCTTCGTGGACGAGATGTTCGCCGCTTTCCGCGATCGCTTCGGGCCGAAGCGCAAAGATGGCGCCCGGCCGCTACGGGGCCTGGCCGGCGACTCGAAGGAGCGGCTTTTCAACTTCCGGCAGCTCCGCACCGGAGTGTTCGGTTAGAGAAGAACGGATCACAACGGCCTGGAATGAATGGTACCAGTTCTCACCGATTCACATACCTGGCCGCTCTTGCCGCGATTCCGCTCACCCCAGGATCTTCTCCATCACCTTCCCATGCACGTCGGTCAGCCGGAAATCCCGGCCGCCGAAGCGGTAGGTGAGCTGCTCGTGGTCCATGCCTAACAGGTGCAGCACGGTGGCCCACATGTCATAGACGTTGCAGACCTCCTCGACGGCATAGTAGCCCAGGTCATCGGTCGCCCCCATCACGCTGCCGCCGCGCACGCCGCCGCCGGCCATCCACATGCTGAAGCCGTGCGGATTGTGGTCGCGGCCGTCGCTGCCCTGCGAAAACGGCGTGCGGCCGAACTCGCCGGTGAACACAATCAGCGTCTCATCGAGCAAGCCGCGCGATTTCAAATCGCGGATCAGGCCGGCCAGCGGCTGGTCGACTTGATGGGCCATCGAGCCGTGGCCTTCCTTGATCTGCCCGTGCTGGTCCCACGGGTTGCCGGGACCACCGAGACCCAGACCGTTCGAAACGCAGCTCAGCTCGACAAAACGCACGCCGCGTTCGATCAAGCGACGCGCGACCAGGCACTGCCGGGCGTAGGCCGCCTTGAACTTGTCCGGTGAATCCATCCCGTAGAGCCGCTTGGTCGCCTCCGACTCGCCGGAAATATCGCACAGGTCCGGCACCGCGGTCTGCATCCGGTAGGCGGTCTCGTAGTTGCGGATCGCCGCTTCCACCTGTGCGTCGCCCGCCGCGGCCGCGAAGGGCTGGTCGCAATCGCGGATCAACTGCAGCCGCCGCCGCTGCAAGTCGTCGCGTTCTCCCGGCCGGACGTTCGCCAACGCGGGATCGCGGTCGACCTGGAAGATCGATGCCTGATGCTGCGCCGGCAAATAGCCGCTGCTGTAGAGACCCAGCCCGCCATGCGGCACCACCGCGCCACCGCTTTGCAGGACCACGAAACCGGGCAGGTTCTCGTTCACCGAGCCAAGCCCGTACGAAGCCCAGGCTCCCGCGCTGGGATGCCCGACGAAGGGAAAGCCGGTGTGAATCGCATAGTTGCCCTGCGCGTGCTCGTTGACCTTGCTGGTCATCGACCGGATCACCGCCAGCTCGTCCGCCAGCCCGGCAAGCTCGGGAAACAAGTCGGTCATCACGATCCCGCTCTGCCCGCGCGGCTTGGTCTCCCACGGGCTGGCCATGATGTTGCCGTTGTTGTTGAACATCGTCGGCTTCACCGGCACCGGCATCGGCTGGCCGTGGCGGCGCTTCAGCTCGGGTTTGGGGTCGAAGGAATCGACGTGCGACACCCCGCCGCTCATGTAGGCGAAGATCACCTGCTTGGCCCGCGGCCGGAAATGCGGCGTGCCGACCACCCCCGCGGCGGCGGTCTTCGAAAGCATCGAACTCATCGCCAGCGAACCGAAGCCGAGCGAACAGCGGCGCAGCATTTCGCGGCGGGAAAGGGCGGAGGAAATCGGTGACATGGCCGGCGGGTCGAACTAACGGAGGTAGATGAGTTCCTTGAAATTGAAGATCGACTGTGAGAGGTCGCGCCAGACCCGTCGCTCGCCATCCGGGCCGTGCTCGCGGGCAAGGTCGGCGAGATAGGCGCGGATCATTTCCAGCTCCTTCGCCGACGGCCCGCGGCCGAGCGCTTGAAGGAACATCCGCTTCACCCTCGCGTCGGCGCTTTCCGGCGTCTCTAACAGCACCTCCGCCCAGCGGTCGGCCTGCTCGATGACGAAGGGATCGTTCAGCAGCGCCAGCGACTGCCCGGGCACGTTTGTCGCGTCGCGCCGGCCGAGCGTGGTGAAGGGCCGCGGGGCGTCGAACACCGCGAGGAAGGGGCTCAGGGCATTGCGCCGGATGGTCAGATAAACGCTCCGCCGCCGCTGCCCGTCCGGTGCCGCGAGGGCATCGGCGCCGGGGCCGAACATCGTCGTATCGAGCCGCCCGCTGATCGCCAGCAGGCTGTCGCGCAGCGCCTCGCCTTCCAGCCGGCGGACCCGGAAATGCGAGAGCCAGCGGTTGTCCGGATCGATCTCCCGGGCTTCCGGCGAGGCCTCGCTCGACCGCTGCCAGGCCTCGCTGGTCACCAGGAATCGGATCATTTCCTTCGCCGACCAGCCCTGCTCTTGAAAACGCGCCGCGAGAAAATCCAGCAGCTCGGGATGGCTCGGTTGATCGCCCAGCCGGCCGAAATTGTCGACCGTCGCCACCAACCCGCGGCCGAACAGGTGATGCCACAAGCGGTTCACCATGACCCGCGAGGTCAGCGGATTGTCAGCCCGAGTCAGATCGTCCGCAAGCTCCAGCCGTCCGCTCCGGCGGGTCTCATACGGCTTGTTAGAGACCAGTTCAAGGTAACCGCGCGGGACCGTTTCCCCCGGCTTCAGATGGTCGCCACGGGCCATCAGCGGGGCATCCGTGGCGACCGTCTCATACACTCCCGGCGCACGACGCGGCTCGGGAATCGCGGCCTCGAGCTTGCGGTAGTCCGCGACCAAAGCCTCCAAGCCCGGCACCTCCGCGATCGAGGCCGGAAGCAATCCGCTGCGCACGAAGGCTTCGAGAAACGCGTGCTGCCCGTCTGTTAGAACGTCATCCTTCCACGCGGCAATGGCCTCCTTCAACTGCCGGTGGATCTCCTCCGCCGTGTTCGCGGCAACCGGTGGCAAGGGATCCGCAGGAGGACTCGCACCTTCATGAAACACCACCCGCGAAACCCCGAAGAACGAGCGGCCGCCGGGACCGGCCTGGGCCCGTTCGCGCGACAGCGAGTCGCCCGCCGTCACGAATTCGAGGTGGGCCATCGTCCCTTTGCGGTAGGCGGTATCGAGCCGGACCCAGGTCGGCTTCGAGCTGTTGAGCGTCGCCTGCGGAAAGATCTGATCGCCGCCGATCGGGTAGTTGTCGGGGATCAGGCGCACCCGCGCGCCCTGACCGCCGACCACCAGCACGCTGATCGCGCCGCGGGTCACCTTGAAACGCGGCGAGGCGAAGACGCCGTGGTGCTTCGACGACAGGAGATGGCTGTAAACCCCGGCCGGCAGCAGACCGCCGAGCACCGCGTCGCCCTCGGGCTCGATGACGAATCCACCGGGCAGCCCGCGCGTCTCGGGCGGATTGATCCCGAGCGCGAACCACGGCTCGCCGCCCCGGATCCTGGCATCCCAGAAAGTGGTGAATTCCCCAGCGACCGGAGCCGGCCCGGGCGACTGCTGCCCGCGGTGCAGAGGATGCGCGGGATCCTTGGCGGCGCTCTCCAAGGCACCCAGCAAGCGCTGGCGGGCGGCTTCCTGCCGGGTGTAATCCGGGAAGCGCTCGGCGAGCGCGGCGGCATCGCCCATGATCGCCGCGATGAGTTGCTCGCGCTCCGCCCGCTGCTCCGGCGTCAAGGCCTTCGCGATCTCCTCCGCCGCCACCCGGCCGGGACCCGATTGGAATGATCCCGCCAGCTCTTCGGCACTCAGCGCGCGGTCGTAGAGCCGTGCTTCCTCGATCGACCCGCTGAAAAACGGATTGCCGCCGCCGGTGTGCCGCATCCCTAACAGGACCCGCGCGTCCCCCGCTTCGAAAGAGCGAAGTTTTCCGGCATCGCCCGCCGCCGGGTAGGGCTCGCCATAGGGCAAGCCGTTGCGGAACACGGCGATGCGGTGATCCGCCCGATAGACAATCGCGAGGTGAACCACTTCGTCCGCTTTCGCGCTTTCCTGCGAGCCGCCAGTGTTCCGGGAGCGGTTCGCGAAATCACTTCCGGCAATCCAGTTCCGCGGCGATCCTTCGGCATAAACGATCGAGTCGAACACCCGGCCATCCCCGCTTTCCACCGTGATCACCCCGCCAGCCCGCTGATCGAGGTCCGCCACGGTGACCCAGGCCTCGAGCGTTTTCTCGCCCAGTGCTTTCGCCAGCGGCGGAGTCCGCAGGAACGAGCCCTTGCCATCGAGCACCAGACGCCCGTCCCGAACCACCGCTCCGCCCTGAAGTTCGCCATCCAACGCGCCGAGAGAATCGGCCGCGTCCTGCTCGAAGGTCCAGACCGCCAGCGGATCCGCCGGGACCCGCGAATCCCCCGCCCGGATGCCCAGCGCGGCGGCGCGGGCCTCGCGATCGATCGCCGCGATCCTTTCCTTCGCCACGCCGATCTTGTCGGCCAACTCGTCACCGGGGATCGGATACGGCCGCGACTCCGACGCCCCGGCCGGCGCGGCCAAGTGCCGATGCAGGTCATCCGCGGACCGCATCCACGCCTCCACCAGCGAGCCCTTGATCGCCGCCTTGAGTCGGACCAGTTCCTCGCGGTTCACCCGCAGCCGCTCCGGCAGATCAATCGCCACGTGCCCCGGCCGGCTGCTCGCGAAGACGCCGTAAAGCGCGAAGTAGTCGCGCTGGCTGATCGGGTCGAACTTGTGGTCGTGGCATCGCGCGCAAGACGTGGTCAGGCCCTGGAAGGACTTCGAAATCACGTCGATCTGGTTGTCCACCGTCTTCACCTGCTCGTCCAACGTGTCGATCGGTTGGAAGCCGTGCTCGACCAACCGCAGGTTGGCGGGGCCGATCATCGATTCGTTGATCCCCTCCTCGCGGTTGATCCGCGGCTTCTCTAACAAATCCCCCGCCACGTGCTCGCGGATCAACTGATCCCACGGCACATCGGCATTCATCGCCCGGATCAGGTAGTCGCGGTAGCGCCAGGCATGCGGGATCTCCGGATCGCCCTCACTGCCATGCGTTTCGGCGAAGCGGGCCAGGTCCATCCAGTGCCGCGCCCAGCGCTCGCCGAAGCGCGGGGAGTCCAACAAACGGTCGACCACCCGCTCGAAGGACCCGGGTGCCTGATCCGCCAGAAAGGCCGCCATTTCCTCCGACGACGGCGGCAGACCGGTCAAGGCGAAGCTCACCCGCCGCAGCAGCACCGGGCGCTCGGCCGGCGCCGCCGCTACCAATCCTTGCTCGGCCCGCTTCGCGTCGAGAAAGCGGTCCACCGGATGTGGGGCGGCCCCGGCCGGCGGCTCGATCTTCCGCAGCGGCTTGAAGCTCCACCAATCGCGGCGCGCCTCGAACACCGCGGCCCAATCGGCCGCAAGCGGCTGCCCTGCCGCCGGAGCCTCGTCCCGCGGGTCCGCCGCCCCGTCGTCGATCCACTTCCTGAAATCCTCAACGACCGTGGCCGACAGCTCCGGCCGATCCTTCGGCATCCGCTCGTCGGGATCGGCATGGGTGATCGATTCGATCAACAAACTCGCACCGGCTTTCCCCGCCACCAGCGCCGGACCGGAATCGCCTCCTTCCAGCAGGCCATCCCGCGAATCCAACCGCAGCCCGCCCTTCTGCTTTTCCGCGCCATGGCATTCGTAGCATTCGCCGGCCAGGATCGGGCGGATCCGCTGCTCGAAAAACTCGACTTGCGCCGGCGTGGGCGCCGCGCCCGCCAGACCCGCCCAACCGGTCGCCACCAAAAAGGCGGCCCGGAACCACGAGGAGTCCGGGCGCGGGAAGGACGTTCTGTTCCGTGAAGAGCGCAACCGATGCTCTACCGCTTCCCGCGCCCGGCTCTTACAGGGGCCGGCGCATGAAAATGGCAATCCCGGCCGCATGAAACCACCCCCGCGGGAGAAGCTTCAAGGACCGGGTTGCCGGGTGAAATGTCGAACGAACTTACTTGGCGGGTGGCAGGATGACGGTGTCGATGACGTGGATGACGCCGTTGCTGGCTTCGATGTCGGCCGTTGCAACCTTGGCGCTGTCGTTGAGGGTCAGCTTGCCATCCTTCACGGCGAGCTTGATGTCCTTCTTGTTAACAGCGGTCGCCTTGTCGAGCTTCACGGCGGCTTCGGCCATCACCTTGCCGCTGACGACATGATAAGTGAGGATGTCGACCAGCTTGTCCTTGTTCTCCGGCTTCAGGAGATCTTCCACGGTGCCCTTCGGCAGCTTCGCGAAAGCTTCGTCGGTCGGTGCGAAGACGGTGAACGGACCTTCGCCCTTCAGGGTATCCACCAGGCCCGCGGCCTTCACGGCGGCGACCAGGGTCTTGAAGGAGCCGGCACCCACGGCGGTATCGACGATGTCCTTCTTGTCGGCGGCGACGGCGAAGGAAGTCATGGCGAAGAGGGCGAAGACGGAACGGAACAGTTTTTTCATGATTGCGTGTGATGGTTGAATTCAGATGTGAGCCATTGGCGGCTACATGGAGAGAGTTCGCTCAAGCCCGGATTCTGGATTCAACATTCTCCGATTTTTTTAATCACGAATCCCACATCGACATATGTGGACCCGATCCACCTCGCCACGGGGATCAGAATGAAGCGTGAAGCCGAGCCGCTCGCCATCGATCAAGCTCGAGCATGCATGGCCCGACTCAAAGGCAGATGGAACACCTCGCCGTAGCTGGAGCGTCGCGCTCCAGTCCGTTCAAGGGGCGTCTCGCCCCTTGAAAATGAAGCCAACATCACAGCGCCGCGATCGCGACCACCACCTCTTGGCCCGACTTGACGACACCGCCCGGCTTTTCCCGGGTGATCACGAAAGCCGCCGGCTTGTTCACGGCGAGCTTCGAATCGATTGGAATCACGACCTTGTCCTGCCCCGCGGGGATGTCGAACACGCCGCCGTCCACCGGCAAGGTGTCGCGGTCGGGATCGACGATCCAAAGCTGATACTGGTATTGGCCGGGATCGTTGGCCGGGATGCCGCTCAGGGTCATGTAGCCCTCCTGCTTCCCGTCGCTCCACACGACCTCTCCCCCCGCCTGGGTGTAGTCTCCCTTGCCGGCAAATGGCAGACGGCTCAGGGCCGCCTCTTGGCGCAACAAGGCATCCCGGCGGGCATCGGCAGTCAACGGAGACTCGTTTCCTTCCCCTCCGCGGAACACCAGCAAGCCGAGCAAGCAAGCCGCAGCCGCCCAGCCGAGCCACGGACCGACCACGATCTTCGAATTCTCCGGTTCCGCCGCCACCTTCGCAGGCATCTCGACGACCGGGCAAAGACGGTCCGCCAAGCCCAGCGGCATGGCAGGCGCGGAATCGCGCGACATCGCGGCCTCGAACTCGGCGGCCAACAAGTCCAGCGAGGCATCGCCGGAAATGCCAAGCTGCCGCGAAAGGTCCGACCACTCGGCCGACTCCTCGGCATCCAGATCGCCCAGCACGCGGCCGGCGTCCAGCTCCTCGAAGCGCGAAAGCATTTCTTCCCGGCTCATGACAATGAATCGGGGTTGAGGTTCATGCCGCCGCCGGAGTCGCGCTGCAGCAAGGCGCGCGCTTCGATCAGACCGCGGCGGAGGCGGGTTTTCACGCTGCCGAGCGGTTGCCCGGTGAGTTCGGCGATCTCGGCGTGGGTCATCCCCTTCTCGAAATGCAGCACGAACAGGCGGCGCGTCTCGTCCGGGAGCCGCTGCAAGGCGGCCCACAAGGTGTCGCGGTCCATTCCGAGACCCGGCGCGCTGGACTCGGCGGGAATCTCGGACTTCTCCGGCAGACTCTCCATTTCCGGCAGGCGCTGCTGCCGGCGGAGCCAGTCGATCGCCCGGCGGCGCGCGATCATCGAAATGAAGCCGCCCTCGCTGGCGATCGCCGCGTCATGGCGGCCCGAACTCTTCCAGACCTCGGTGAAAATCTCCTGCACCAGGTCCTCTGCCGCGAAGTGGTCCTTCACCCGGCGGCGCACGATCCCCCAGACCAGCGGCCCGTGGACCTCGATGCACTGCTTCATCGCCCGCGCGTCGCCCTTGGCCACTGCGTCGAGCAGGGCGGGCGGCGCGGAAGATGTTGTTCCGGTGTCGGACACGCTGCGTTTTAAATCGGAATCTTCGGAATGCAAACGGAGACTTTGCCCGGTTGTCGATCCCAGCCGCCGGACCAGGCGCACCCGCCACGGGGCCCGTTCCTTCCCCGGCAGGCACGCCCCGGCCACCGCAGAAACCACACGGGACAAGCGACTCACGGGATATTGGCGGGTGTAGGAAGACATCGGAACCGAGGCATCCAAGCCGCCTCACTCCGGATGTTCGCCCGGGACCCGGGATTGGATTCAGGAATTTGCTGATGGAAAAGACCTCGAAAGCATGGCCCGCCTTTCTCCCCCCGCGGTGACCACTACTTTCCGATCTCATCCAGCTCCGTCCGCCGCTCTTTCAGGATCTTCGCCCCGATCTCCCGGCCGCGCTGCTCTCCGGCCCGCCAGCCGCTCTGCCGGTAGATCGAAAGCTCGTTCTCCCCGGCCGGCGGCGGTGCCTCCTTCTTCTCCAAACGCGCCGGGTCGAGGAACTCCAGCACCGCGTCGCGATACCCGGCGTGCCAGAATTTCCCGCGCATCGAGTCCACCTTGCTCTCGCCCAGGCCGCGCTGGATCTCTTCCGCCGTCGGCTCGAAGGCGCCGGCCTTCATGCCGTCCATGAAATACCACTGGTAGGACGAGTGCATGGCTTTCGACAGGTTCCCGGTGTCGTCCTCATCCCGCGGGCCGACCACCCGCATCGATCCGCTGCCGTAGCCTTCCAAGGTGTGGCGCGGGATGGTCCCGCGGAGCAGCTTGCCGGTGGCGGCATCGAACACGAAGACACCCCGCAACGCCTCGTCGCCCCCCACCATCACCTTTTCCCAGCCGCCAGCCTCCAGCAAGGTGTCGAAACAAGGCACCTTCCCGCGATAGGGCCGCAAGGTCACCTCCAGCGGCTGCCCTTCGGTCGGTCGCACCGACAGCACCAGCGCGTGCAGCAGGGCGGCGAGGTCGCCTTCGGCCAGATCATCGAAGCTCAGCCTGACCGAAGTCCGCCCCGCCTCCCGCTTCACGCTCCAGTCCTTCGAACGGCCCTCGTTGAAGAGGGCATTGACCTGGGCTGCGAAAGCGCTGGCCGGATTGAAAAGGTCGTGGAACAGCAGGTAGGGCCGGCCGAGCGCGTCGAGCGACTCCTGCCAGTCGTCCCCGGTCCACACCGGCAGCATCTCCCAGGTCGGCTCGTCCGGCCCGCTCTCGCCGCCAAGCCGGAACGGGATCCACACCGGCGGCCGCGGCTCGCGGGCCGGCTTGCCGCCGACGCCGGGAAACACGACGCGGGTCACCCCGAAGGCGTCCGTCTCGATCTTCGTCCCGGGCACCGGCGTCGGCTCGAACGGCTCCTTGGGGTCGTCGGAGTGGGTGATGTATTTCCCCGCATACTTCGCCGCCCACGCCTGGTCCGCCGGATCCTCGGTGACGATCTGGACCACCAGCGGCACTTTCGGCCTGCCTCCCGCCGACCGCACCAGGCATTGCAAGGTCGCCGCCAGCACCTGCTCCCGCGAATAGGGGCTGTAAGCCGGCTTCGGCCACGACTTCACCCGGAGAACGACCGGGGCGTAGGGGACCGACGTCTCGTCCACCGGCTCCACCGAAATCCCGAAGGCCCGCGCCAGGTTCTGCTCCAGCTCCTGGCCGCCTTCCACCTCCATCACCCCGTGCTGACACGGCCGCGAGGCGCTGATCAAGGCATGGATCCCGTAACCATGGTTCGCTTCGTAAGCCACCGGCCCCAGTGGAATCGACGCCGGATCCGAACGCAGCCCGAGGTTCACCGGCTGCTCCATCGTCCCCAGCCCGACCACCGTCGCGGCCGCGGTGGAGAGAAAGGAAACCGCGCCCAGCAACACCCGCCCGACATAAGCAAAGCTCATGTCGCAACTTACGGAAGAGCCCACGCGGAACTTCGACGTTATTTTAACATTCTATTTTCCCCACCCCGCCGGCGCTACCGCCGCCTTCGCCTTCCACGCCGCATCCCCGCGCACCCCGGCCGCGGAGACATCGAAGGGCGTGAACCCGATCTTCGCCGCCACCGCCGGATCCTTGAAACGGAAGTCGTCCCGCGCCGGATCGACGAAGCCTGGCTCGGCGACCACCGAATTCACATCGTGCCCGGCTTCCCGCCACTTCGCCAGCGGCCGGCCGAAGCTGTTCACCCCGCCGGGATCGGCCGTCCAGTAGAGGTTGCGGTCGATCTCGAACTTCCCATTCCCCTGCCCGCTACCGCTCCACAGCCGGCCCTTGTCCCACAGCACGATGTTCCCGGTGAAGCGGAACGACAGATGATCCTCCGGCCGGGTGAACTGGAGTTGATGGTCGCGGGCGAAGGCGAAGATGTTGTTCCGGATGATGTTCTCCTTTCCGTAGTGCTGGTGGTAGCCGCCGGTCGTGGTTCGATAAACGAGGTTGTTCTCCATCACGATGCCGGTGCTGCCCTCGTCGTTGTAAAGCCCCCAGCCACCATAATCATAGGAGACGATGTCGTGGATCCGGTTGCCGCGCAGCACGGTGCCCTCGGATGGCCCCAGCGTGTAAATCCCGCCCATGTCGCTGAGCAGCCCGTTGCCGATGTGGTGGATGTGGTTCGCCTCGATCCGGTTGCGCTTCGCCTCGCTCTCGTCGTAGCCCCAGCGCCAGCCGACCGAGACGCCGGTGTAGGGGAAATGGCTGATCGAGTTATGTCGTACGGCATTGTCCCCGCTGTGCCCGATCCACACCCCGACCGCGCAGGGGAAAACCTTGCCGCCATCCCGGAGAATGCAGTCCTCCATCGTGTTGCCGCCGGTGTCGCGCTTCATCGCCATCGCGCCGAAACGGACCCCGCCGGCCCCGAGGTCGTGCAGCAGCGACTTCTCCACCCGGCAGCCGCGGCAGCCGTCGCGGAACCAGATCCCATAGATCCCGGTGTGGCCGATCTCGCAGTCCGCGATCACGATTCCCTCCGCCTGGTCGACCTGTACCACCGCCTCGATCGGTGCCGCCGCCTGGCTCGGCTCGAAGCCACCCGGCGGGCAAACCCAGCCGGCATGACGGAAAGCCAGCCCGCGGATCTCGACGTGCTTCACCTTGGCGTCCGGCTTGCCCGCGATCACCACGAACTTCTCGGCCACCGGCACCACGACCTCCGAAGTCGCGGGGACCTCGCCGGGCAAGGGCCGGTAGGAAAGCACGCCCCCTGGCGCCAGAAACCACTCACCGGGTTCATCAAACCCCGCCTCCAGATTCTCCAACACCAGCCCGCTTTTCGGATCCCACGGATTCCACGGCTTCATCGCCTGGCCCCGGGTGACGAAGCCCGTCTCGCTCACGCTCTCGATGAAGCGCCGCGTGTTGTCCCACTTGTGATAGGCCAGCATCTGCACCTTCGCGAGCGCCCCGCCCTTCAACTCCCGCAACAGCTTCAGCGCCTCGCCCTCCAGCGTGACCGTCTGCCGCGCCCCACCATCCACCTTCTCCTCCGCCACCGCCTTCATCCGGAAAAATCCCACATCCGGCTCCCGCGACCGCACCGCCCGTCGGCCGTTCACCCAAAGCTGCTCGAAAGCCGGGCCGTCCACCTTCGCGTGCCACACCCCGGCATCATCGACCTGCCATCCCCCGATCACCCGCCCGCCGGAAATCACCGGCCTCGCCCCTTCCGCCGCCACCAAGCGCAGCGGACCTTTCAAGGTCCCGGAATCCTCCGGCGTCAGCACCAGCGGCGCGGTCCAACGGTGCACCCCGTCGGCAAACACCAGCTCGATCGTTTCCTCCGGCTGCCCCTTCCGGACCTCCCGCGCCTTCCCCAAAGCCGCTGCCACCTCGTCGCCCGGCTTCACCTCGATCCGCACCGCCGCACCGGCCAAGCCGGCCGATAGAAAGAAAACCCCCATTCGCATGGAGCGGATACGAACCTCACCTGCGGACTTGTCACCCGATGCCGAAGCTTGCGCTCCACCCCCGACCCGTCATCGTTCCAACGATGATCGGGAAGCTCCTATTCCAGTCGGGGATCGCTGCGCTCCTGAGTCTTGCCGCATGGTCGGAAGCCCCCCCGGCGGAAATCCTCATCCACGAAGGCCCCGTCTTCACCACGCCCGGACTCGGGCCGAACGAGGAGATCACGTTCACCAAGGAATTCCCGGTCGATGCCGCGACGCTGGAAAAGCAACCCTCCCTGATGGTGACCGGCAAGATCCCGCTCTCCGCCGAGAAGGCCATCGAACTCGCGAAGGCCAGCACCGATGCCGGCAACCCGACGGGGGAGAAGAACCTCGTGCGTCTGGAACTCCTCTCCCTGAAGCGCGCTCAGAATGGCAACACCCTCTACTACCTCGTCGAGTTCAACGTCGATGGCAGCGAAGTCCACCGCGTGGTCCTGATGGACGGCACCGTCGTGAAGTCCCGACTGCGGCAGTTGCCCGCCAAGTAGACTACCCGGATTTTCATCGATCTCCCCAGCCCGCTCCGCCAGAAACGGCGGCGGATGATTTCCCTCCAGAATCTCACCAAGCGCTTCGGCCTCCAGACGGCGGTCAACAACCTGACCCTCGACATCCCCGCCGGGCAGATCGTCGGCCTGCTCGGGCCGAATGGCGCGGGGAAATCGACCACGCTGAAGATGCTCACCGGCCTGCTCGCCCCGACTTCCGGCACGGCGACGATCTGCGGCCACGATCTGCTGACCCACCCGATGGAAGTGAAGCGCCACGTCGGCTTCGTGCCCGACTCCGGCGCGGTGTTCGAGTCGCTCAGCGGCCTGGAGTATCTTGAAATGGTCGCCGCCCTCTACGGCATCCCGGCCGATGCCGCCCGCGAGCGGATCCGCCAGTTCATCGCGTTCTTCGACCTGAACTTCGACACCCTCACCGACAAGCTGCTCGGCGCGTATTCGAAAGGCATGCGGCGCAAGGTCGTCATCACCGCCGCGCTCCTCCACAACCCGCCCGTGGTGTTTTTCGACGAGCCGCTCGACGGTCTCGATGCCAACGCCGCGGTCGGCTTCAAGGCGCTGATCCAGACGCTGGCCCGCGAAGGTAAGGCGATCGTTTACAGCTCGCACATCCTCGACGTGGTCGAGCGGGTCTGCGACCGTGTCATCATCATCGACCAGGGCCTCGTCAAGGTCGACGGCCCGCCGGCCGAACTGGTTGCGCAGCACGACGCCCGCTCGCTCGAGCAGCTCTTCACCCATCTCACCGGCGGCGACGACCTCGAGCGCAAGGCCGCTGACTTCGCGAAGACCTTCCGCCCGTGAACGAGTCCCCCACATCGGCCTCGCGGACGCTGCAGCAGCTCTACCTGACGCTGTTCCTCCGCGGCCGCAGCTCGCGCGGACTGAACATGGCGAAGGCCCCGAAGTCGGTCGCCGCCAAACTCTGGGGCACCCTCGCGATGTATGCACTGGTCGGCGTCATCGCCCTCACTTTCCTCGGCCAGCCTTCCTTCAACCTGTCGTTCTACCTGCACGGCATGTCGCTGCTGTTCCTCGGCATGTTCATCGCCGCTTCCGCCGGGGAGATCCTGTTCAACAAGGACGAGGCGGAGATCCTGCTGCACCGGCCCGTCGCGCCCCGCGTGCTGCTGTGGGCCAAGGTCACGGTCCTCACCCGCATCTCGCTGTGGCTCGCCCTCGCCTTCAATCTCACCGGCCTGGTCATGGGCTCGGTCGGCAGGAACGGCACCTGGCTTTTCCTGCCGGTCCACCTCGCCTCCACCTGCCTCGCCGCGCTGTTCTGCTCCGGCAGCGTGGTGCTGCTCTATCAACTCTGCCTGCGCTGGTTCGGCCGCGAGAAGCTGGACAACCTGATGACCGGCGCCCAGGTGCTGCTCGCCGTCGGTATCATGGCCGCCAGCCAGATGGTGCCGCACGTGATGCGGACCCTGGGTCCCGCCACCGATGCCTTGAGCACCAACGGCTGGCTCTTCCTTCTCCCGCCCGCCTGGTTCGCCGGCTTCGACGAGGTCTTCACCGGCCGCGGCACCACCTCGTCCTGGGCGCTCGCCGGCATCGGCATCGCGGTCACCGCCTCGGTTCTACTGCTAGCTTTCGGACGACTCGCCGCGACTTATGAGGAAGGCTTGCAAAACCTCGCCGAATCGCGCCCCGCCAAACCGCGCGATCCCTCAAAGCGCCGCCTCCTCGACCGACTGATGGATGCGCCGCCGCTTTCCTGGGCCCTGCGCGATCCCGTCGTCCGCGCCTCGTTCCGCCTCACCGCCGCCTATCTTGTGCGCGACCGCGACGTGAAGCTTCGCCTCTATCCGGGCCTCGCGCCGATGCTCGTCATGCCCGCCGTCTTCCTTTTCCAAGGCGCTTCGGAGAACGGCGGCGACATCGGCATCGCCATGGCCGGCGGCTACCTCGGGCTGATCCCGCTGATGGCGATGAACCTCCTCCAGTTCTCCCAGAACTGGCAGGCCGCCGACCTCTATCGCCTCGCCCCGGTGCCCGGCCCCGGCCCCTTCATCCACGGCGCGATCCGGGCCGTGGCGGTCGTGCTGGTGCTCCCCGCGTTGACACTGACCATCCTCATCGTCTGCCTGTTACCGAATGGAATTCAAAACGTCGCGATCCTGTTGCCCGGACTTATCGCGATGCCGGTCTACGCCCTGGTCCCCGGCGCGATCGAGAAAACCGTGCCGCTCTCCAAGCCGGCCGAGGAAGCGAAGTCCGCCATGCGCGGAGTATTGATTTTCATCCTCATGATCACCGCCCTCGCCGTCCCCGGCCTGGCCATCGCCGCGAGACACTTCGGCGGCTTCTGGATCTTCCTCCTCGTCGAAGCCCTCCTCGCCGCCGCCATCTGCCTCGCCATGAACTCAGCGATTTCCCGCAAGTCCTGGGACCCGCTGGAGTGAAGCAGCCGCAAGGCTAGCCACCATGGACTGCGTGCAGCCTGCTGCCGCTCTCCCTCGCCAGCCTGCTGGCGAGTAATACCAGTTCTTCAAACTAATGTGACTTTAATCTTGGACGCGTAGCGTTTGCTTGATCCAGCAGCCACGGGCGTCCGACCAACCGCAGCACCGCCGCCGCGTCGTTCCAAAAACGCCTGAGGGCCGGCAGTACCGCCTCGCGGAGATCTTCCACTGTCGCGAAGACCCGGTTGCCGATCCCGTCCTTGACCATGTCCCATACCTGCTCGCACGGGTTGAGCTCCGGATTGTAGGGCGGCAGACACACGATGCGGATCCGCTCCGGCAACCGCGGGTCGCCGTCGCGAAGGTGGAAGCCCGCCTGGTCGCGGATCACGACGTGGACCGCGTCCGGATCCGTTGCCGCGAGATTTGCCAGATAGAGCGCGTCGCAGTCGAGGTTGACCTTGGGGATCTGGCCATTCGCGTCAGGTTAAGCCACAACGCGCTGACTGACAGTGAATTAAAACGGAAAAAAGTCCGAATTATGTGTTGACAGGGTGAGCGAGCCGGCAAGCTCGGCATGTCTAAGACTTCACCCGCC
>JBIPNO010000135.1:0-4434 GCA_044372775.1 Haloferula sp. | reverse complement strand
ATCCCCGATGCTCGTCACGCTGTTGGGGATCGTCACGCTCGTCAGGCCGCTGCAGCCATTGAATGCCTTTTCTCCGATGCTCGTCACGCTGTTGGGGATCGTCATGCTCGTCAGGCCACTGCAACCCGCAAACACATTATACCCGATGCTCGTCACGCCGTTGGGGATCGTCACGCTCGTCAGGCTACTGCAATTCCAGAACGCCACATCCCGGATGCTGGTCACGCTGCTGGGGATCGTCACGCTCGTCAGGCCGCTGCAATTCCCGAACGCCTCATACCCGATACTCGTCACGCTGTTGGGGATCGTCACACTCGTCAGGTAGCTGCGATTCCTAAGCGCATTATCCCCGATCTCCGTCACCGGCGTGCCGTCGATGCTGGCGGGAATGACCACCGCTCCGCCCGCGCCGGTGTAGTGGTCGAGGCGCCAGCCTGTCCCGTTGCCGGAGTAGGTAAAGTCTACAACCTGATCCGCTTTTGCCGCAATAACGGACAGCAAACCGAATGCAGCGAGGAATTGGAGGATTCTGATTGGTCTGGAAGTTGCCATGGAGTAAAGGGTCATCGTCTGCAAGCCGTCAGCGATACTGACTGCTAAGTCAATAAAAAATTATGCTGCTAGGAATTTGCTTTTGGCGGGAGATTTGCTTTTGGCGGGAGGCCCCTGAAACAGCCGGTGGGGCGCACCGGAGGGCGGGGAAAAGGGGGTTGAAGGAGCCGTCCGCATGCGCGGTCTGCACCGCCTCGAAGAGCATCAGCTGTCCCGCGGGTTCCTCGTGGCTGGCGATGCACCCAGTCTAGCACGCGGATTCATTGTGCCGCCGTCCGCTTCGCCTCGTAGAGCACCATCTTGTAATCGGTGCCGTATCTTTTGCGTGCGTTATCCAGCACCCCTCGCCGGTCTTTGAACGCGAGACCGGGAATGCCGGATCGCTCCCATGTCTCCAGCGTCTGCCACGCTGCGGCCTGCCCTTCAAACTCGAAGGACTGCATCGCGAAATCCATCGGCCACTTGCGCTTCACATCTGCCAGAAGGTCGGTCTTCTCCTTGTAGGGCATGTTCTGGAATGCCTGCGTCTCGTAGCGGTTCATCTCCCGCCAGCCCTTCGCTTGCTTGTTCGTTTCGAAGAGCTGCATCCGCTCGTCCCCAGGCCAATCGCGGAGCGCCTTCTGCTGAATCACATCGGCCGGCTGTGACGGGATCCCCGCCAAGGGATCCGCAGGCTCCGCGAGCGGAAGCTGAGCCGGTGGCGGCGTGTTGATTTTAGGAGCCAGAGGATCCGCAGGTTCACCCTGCAATTCGCGCAGAGTCACTAGGGCTTCTTCGAGCTTGGCGGCATTCTTGACCCGGGCCGCTTCCGCCGCGCGTTTCAGCTCCATCAGTCTAGCTGCCGAGCTATCCGCATTCGCCTGCCGTTGCGCTTCGCGCAGTTCGGCAGCTTGCGCCTCAGCCCGGTCGGCCCTCGCCTGCGCTCGCACGGCCTCACGCTTTGCCTTCCTCACTTCATCCTGAATCGCCGCCTTTTCAGCGGCCTCGTCATTGCCGCCGCCATCACAGCCGGCCAGCACCAGCACCGCCATCAGTAGGATCTTTTTCATAGGTCGCTCACGTTGATTCTCCCTTCGGGTTTTTGACCGCACCCGGCGGTTTTGGTGGAGGCCCCGGCAGCTTCCTTTCCCCACGCACTCCGCGGGTCGGCATCATTCAGCACCGAGGTCCAGGGCATATTCAGCGGCACCACGCCGGTCCTCTTTACCTCCCTCAGGAAGGCGAGGAATGCCACGGCTTCGCGGGCCTCCTTGCCGCCTGCGACGGCTTCGGCGTAGCCGCACCAGCGGTAGTCCTTCGGGTCGTCGCGGATTCTCGCGCGGACCGGATTTAGATCGATGTAGGCAGCCATGGCCCGCAGCGCCTGGCCTTTGCCTTCCAACAGGACCGACCGGTAGCGGTCTTCCCACAGCGTGCCGCGGCAGGCGTGGCGGCCGTTGAACCAATGGCTGAAGCGTTGCTTCAGCACCTTCATGAAGGCGCTGATGTCCCACATCCGGGCGAACCACTTTTCCCGGAGTTCTGCGGCGGAGGTGTTCTCCTGCTTGCGGTTCAGCTCAAGCTGCCATTCAAGCTCGTTGGCCAGCTTGTCGCCCAGAGTACTGCGGACCTTCGCGACCAAGCCGGTGTCATCGGGCAAGGTCGCTGCGTCCGGCCGTTGGGGGACTTCCACGACAATGTGAAAGTGGTTGGACATGATGCAGTAGGAGATCACGCGCAGCCCGCCGAAGCGCTCGTAGAGGCGCATGTGTTAGATGAGCTTATCCTTTTGGTCCTCGCCCAACACGAACTCTCGGTTCACCATCCGCGAAACGCAGTGGTGGTGGGCAACAGGCAGGAAAGCGAGAGCTTTGAAGCGTAACCGGACCATGGGGAAAGGATGGGAAGGTCGGGGTTTGAAGGCGAGTTTCTTTTCAGAGGTAAGGGTAGTTTTTTGCTGCAGTTTCACTCTGATACTGCCGTCCCCGAGGACACTGCGCTTTCACTGACCCGGTTTATTGATGCCATCAAGGCGTAGGGTTCCTTGAAACTTGGGAAGCGCTTTGAGCCGCTTTGTCGCTAAGGCTGGAAAGTCCGTTGAGCCAAAGGTGCACACCCCTGAAACTGGAAAGCGCTTCAGCCGCTTCATCATTGAGCAAGGACACACCATCGAGCCCAAGGCTCTCTCCTTCGTAGTTTGAGAGCGCTTTAGCTGCCTCGCCGCTTAAGCTGGTCAGGCCATCGAGTTGGAGAGATTTCTGACGCCTGGAAAGTGCTTGAGCAACCTCATCACTAAGGGTCGTCAAGCCATTGAGTTCAAGACCTCCCTGAAACTTGGCAAGCGCTTGAGCAGCCTCGCTGCTCAGACTTGTCAAGCCGTCTAGTAAAAGTTGAGTTCCCTGGTGCTTGGAGAGTGCTTCAGCAACAGCGGTGCTAAGGCTCGTCAGTACTCCGAGATAGGTTCAGAGCGGTGGGAAGCCAAACAGGCTGCCCAAGCCACGTCAAGGGGGAGCCTCACCGGCCAGGGTATCGGCGTTCGCAACCCAAATCTTGCGGAGTGCGTCGATGCTCGCCGAAGCGTTTTGCTCGGTGCATGAACCACTCCAACCCGTCAGCACCCCATTCCGCCGCAATAGACAGTGCTGATACTGTGCCAACCGCGCCAGTGGCATGAACAAAATCCGCTCCTCGGGCCAGCCGGTTTCGGCGGCGACGGCGAAGACCTGGGCGGCTACGAAGCCGGGTTCGTCGCAGGCAGGGGCTTTTTTCCGGCCAGTCCCGACACGGGATCGACCTGTGCCGCCTCCAGCTCACGGCTCTGCACCTCCAGGCGCTGGAAGGCGGTCTGGAAATCCTCCGGGGTCAGCCCGCCGCAGAAGATCAAAGCGGCTTCTCGGAATCCCTGGTCGTTGAACGAGGCCCGGACCACCTCGGGCCAGGGGGCGCAGTGGGCATAGACGAAGCCCATGATCGAGGATGTGAACTCCGGTGTGCCGTCCTTGGGCATTTCCCCCTTCACCAGCGGGTTACCGGTGCGGAGCAGCACGTCGTAGCTGGCCAGCGAAAGCGGGCGCATCGCGTGGCCGGCGACGATGGTTTCCACGTCGTGGAAGGCGGCGGAAAGGAGCTTCTGGCGGTCGGTGTCGTCCATGGAATCTTCAAAGGTGGCGGAGGAACAGGTCTTCGGTGGCGGGCGAGGCATCCAGCGGGATGAAGGCAATCTTGCCCCGGCGCTTCACGCAGGCCAGCGGCACGTCCCGCTTCACCTTGTCGACCAGCCGCTCGCGGTTGAGCAGGGCGCACTTGATGTAGGCGAAGGGGTGCTCGGGATGGGCGAGGTGCCACGCGTCGTCGTGCCAGGCGGCGATCAATTCCTTGGTCTGGAACTTTCCGCACGGGCTCTGCGGATCGAAGAACCAGACGGTGCGCTCGCCGCGGATGCCGTCGCCGACGACACGGACGAACGGCTTCTCGGCGAGTTCGATGCCCACGGCCGTTAGCGCGGCTGCGAGGCTGGTGTTGCTGGTGGCAGTGGACGACAGGTGGGATACGGCGTTCATCTCTGGATCGGGACGTTAGAGAGTGGTTCAGGCCCCGCCGCTGGTGACGAAGGGGTAGTGGGTGGCGGTCAGGTCGATCTTCTCGAAGTCCTCGTTGTTGAGGCTGCGGCTGACCTGCATGAGGATCGTCGTGCCGCCGGCCTGCTGGAGGTGGCCCGGGATCGCGTTGGCCAGCGCGATGGCGGCTCCGATCTTGCCGCTGAAAGACGAAGTCTTGGCGACGAGGCCCGAGAGCTTGATCTCGACCTTCTCCTGGTAGAGCGACAGGCCGATGATCTCGCCGGCCTTGTCGAGGACGGTCTTCTCCTGGTTGGAGAAGTCGAAGGACAGGTCGGTGATGAGG
>JBIPNO010000134.1:0-4502 GCA_044372775.1 Haloferula sp. | reverse complement strand
GGCATCCGCCAGTTCCGGGAACTCGAACGGCGTCTTGGCCCCGAGTTCGCGGAGTTTGCCGAGGGTTTGCTCCGCCTTGGCCGCATCGCCGATCAGGGTCGTGAAGGCGACCTTGGTCTGCTCGAAGTCGGCGGCTGCCGTGACCGCTTTCATGCCGACTCCCACTGCAGCGGCCCCGCCGGCCATGGCCGCGCCGATGGATGCCTTGAACGCGGTCCCGGCGACACTGAAGCCCTTCTGCAAGGCGGCGGCACCGCCCTTGCCAAGTCCGGCCAGTCCAGCGCCCGTGAGCCTCCCCATCCGCCGGGCCGACGCGCCGACCAGTTCGGTGGCACCGGCCATCGCCCGTTTCAGGGCGGTGATGTCGGCTCCGAGGGTGACGGTCAGGGCGCTCATGCGCCGGGGCTGGAGTCAACCAGCTGGGAGTCTGTCTTTGGAGTGAAGGCCGTTGGAAGAACTGGCGCCCGGACCGGAGGGAGAAATGGGGTGTGTTTTCCACACTCTTTCAGTGACGTGCTAGTAGACAATTAACGATTTTGAAGTAGTAACCGAATCGGCTACCACTTTGCCTTGTTTTTTGCTAGCGGTCACGCGCACAGTATAAGTTCCTTTCTTAGATGGCATTCCGGATATGACACCCGTCATTGCATCTATTTTCAGCCCTTTTGGCAGCCCGGTGGCCGTGAATGCATTTGCTCCAAAGTTAGTCGTAACTGCGTAAGGGATGATGTTCTGTGAGATAGGAACGGAAACGCTTGATAAGTCGCTCGTGATCGTAGGTCCTTGGTAAGTTGGGCCTTGGGGTATATCTTTTGAGTTTGGATCAGTCCCGTACAAAATGACCTCATTAAAATTACTCACTCCATCAGCATCATCGTCATCTAGTGGCGAGGATATTTTTTCTGATGTGAAGCTACCTATTGTTTCGGCTGATTGGCTAATCTCATCCTGAGTGGCTGAATCGAGGAAAATAAGCAGCTTGACCAGAAAACTGTTCGTTCCATCGGTAAGAAAAATATGTTGTGAGACGACGCTGAAATAATTTTTAAAGTCTGTTATGGATAGCGCCCTGATTACGTTGGCCGAATAAAACATGTAATCTGATTGAGCGCCTCCGCTAAACGGCGCATCCGTCGCCAAACTTGTTAATGGGTATCCTGCATCATTAAAAGATTTTATGGTTGCGAGCTCTTCCGAATTTAGTAACGACTTAAGAAGAAGGTTTAATGTATCGTAGTCTTTAACTGTGATTTTCTTCTCGGTGTTAGCTAATCTGCGAACGCTCAGAGTTATCGACCCCGAGGGAGATCGCGCAATAAACATCGAAGCGTCCCTGGTTGTTATGCTCCAGTCATTAGGTATTTCAACGGTAACGCTGTCACCCAAGCTCTCTACGGCGGCTTGCATCCTGTTTTCAAGAAAACAGACAAAAGCAAGAATCGAGATAATTATTCTGAAGTATTTAGGTTTCATTTTAATCGTGTTTTATCTGGCTGGTGTTCGGCCCCCCGTTGCTTTGATGTCTTTCCGAGGCCACGGCCTTGAGGGGCGCTGCTAGGAGTAATTTCATCTGTGGTAGAGTCTTGAAAGAGCCAATGGGTCCGACCTAGAGGCGCGGAAATGGGGGTTGCGGAGAAAAGGGGTGGGAGATGTGTTCCGGTGCAGCGGTGGGCGGTGTTTCGACACGAAAATCCCTGGTTGTCGCCAGAATTGGGCGTGATTGGAACATTTCAGTGAGATTTTTTTGCAGCGAAAGTAGTTTTCCATGCCGCTTTGCCAAGATTTTTTTGGTGCCGTTTATCTTTTGAACCCAGCGGGCGAGTCAGGTATATTTTGGGATCAGAATGCGGCCTTCGTCCAATTGGATTTCCACGGGCTTCCATCCGGGGCTCTGGTCAAACCGTCGGGATCGGGATTGGATGAATTCCAGGGACGGTTGAACCAGTCGAGGTCCGGTTCTGCTACTTCCGGGCTAGGGCCGCCCGGTCATTCGCGTCAGGTTAAGGCCCGGATCCCTGATTTCATGGGGGATGAGATCGCCGACGATCTAATTGATGGATGCCATCCCGGAGGTCCCACAGATTCTCCATTCACAGTATTGGGCGACTGTCCGACCGTCGATCCCCGTCGCGGCGCTCTTACGCACTTGACGGTAGGCTTCGCACATTCAGTTCAGGTCCATATGGTTGCTCAACGCTGTCAACCGACTCCCGCCACTGGAGACGCAGCAGGGCGAGTTGGTCGGCGAGCGATGATTCGCACGCCCCCGTTCGGCTCCACGTCGTTCGCACCGCGTTCCTCCGCAGCAGGCAGTGCTGATACTGCGCCAGCCTTGCCAGCGGCATGAACAGTATCCGCTCCTCCGGCCAGCCGGTTTCGGCGGCGACGGCGAAGACCTGGGCGGCTACGAAGCCTGGTTCGTCGCAGGCAGGGGCTTTTTTCCCGCCAGTCCCGACACGGGATCGACCTGGGCCGCCTCCAGCTCGCGACTCTGTGCCTCCAGGTGCTGGAAGGCGGTCTGGAAATCCTCAGGAGTCAGCCCGCCGCAGAAGATCAGGGCGGCTTCCCGGAATCCCTGGTCATTGAACGAAGCCCGGACCACCTCGGGCCACGGGGCGCAGTGGGCATAGACGAAGCCCATGATCGAGGACGTGAACTCCGGCGTGCCGTCCTTGGGCATTTCGCCCTTCACCAGCGGGTTGCCGGTGCGGAGCAGCACGTCGTAGCTGGCCAGCGAGAGCGGGCGCATCGCGTGGCCGGCGACGATGGTTTCCACATCGTGGAAGGCGGCGGAGAGGAGCTTCTGGCGGTCGGTGTCGTCCATGGGATCTTCAGAGGTGGCGGAGGAACAGGTCTTCGGTGGCGGGCGATGCATCCAGCGGGATGAAGGCGATCTTGCCCCGGCGCTTCACGCAGGCCAGCGGCACGTCGCGCTTCACCTTGTCGACCAGCCGCTCGCGGTTGAGCAGTGCGCACTTGATGTAGGCGAATGGGTGCTCGGGATGGGCGAGATGCCAGGCGTCGTCGTGCCAGGCGGCGATGAGTTCCTTGGTCTGGAACTTTCCACACGGGCTCTGCGGATCGAAGAACCAGACGGTGCGCTCGCCGCGGATGCCGTCGCCGACGATGCGGACGAACGGCTTTTCGGCCAGAGCGATGCCCACCGCCGTCAGTGCGGCGGCGAGGCAGGTGTTGCTGGTGGCAGTGGAGGAAAGGTGGGATACGGCGTTCATCTCGGAATCGTGATGTTAGGGAGCAGTTCAGGCCCCGCCGCCGCTGGCGACGAACGGGTAGTGGGTGGCGGTCAGGTCGATCTTCTCGAAGTCCTCGTTGTTGAGGCTGCGGCTGACCTGCATGAGGATGGTGGTGCCGCCGCCGGCCTGTTGGAGGTGGCCCGGGATCGCGTTGGCGAGGGCGATGGCTGCGCCGATCTTGCCGCTGAACGACGAGGTCTTGGCCACGAGGCCCGAGAGCTTGATCTCGACCTTCTCCTGGTAGAGCGACAGGCCGATGATCTCGCCCGCCTTGTCCAGGACGGTCTTCTCCTGGTTGGAGAAGTCGAAGGACAGGTCGGTGATGAGGATTCCCGGCTGATCGTTCGGGATTCCCCAGTTGCCGGTGGTGCCAAGGAAAGTCGCGGCCATTTGACCGCGTGCGGCGTGTCAACCGGATCAGACGGCGGAGGCGACGGCCTCGTAGCTCAGCACACTTTCACGGCCGCGAGACTCGTCGGGTGTGGTGCTTCCTTCCCGCTCGATGAGGTCGTGGAGGACGAAGGTTTCCGAGTCGAGTTCGGCTTGGATTGCTGCCGTGTCGCGAAGCAGGGTCACGAGTTTGCCCGCCCATTCGGCGTGGATTTCCGCAGGCGTGTCATCCACCTGGGAAAAGAGATGCACGTCGAGCTTCACGCGGGCGGTGTGTGGCATCGCCGGGACCGGTTTTGATTCCGAGGTGTCGAGAACGACGCAGGGCCGGGTGCGGATTTCATCGCGGCGGGCGACGTGGACGGGGATCGTCCCTGGAAATCCCTCGGGGCGGTGGGCGTCGATCCATTCGGCCAGCAGCGCCGACAGGCGGTCTTCGATCAGGTTTGGCATCTTGTCCGATGCGCCTGAGTCAACCGGACCGCCGTCGCAGCGATCGGTTCGCTCCGTCGTTGATCTTGCGCAGCGAGGTGGCGAGCGCCTTTCGAAGCCTGCCCGCGGCCACCTGGAGCGCGAGCTGGATGCCCTTGCGCGTGCTGACGTCCTCGATGTAGTCGAGCTTGTTGACCAGCGTGACGGCCGGGTTGTCTCCGGTCTTGATCGTGGCCGATCCCGGCGACTGCTTGTGGCGCGTCGCCCACTGGACCGCGCCGCGGATCCGCCCGTCGATTGCCTTGCCTGCATTGAGCCAGGACCCCTTGGCGAAGCCGACCCGCTTTTGGATCCTGGTGATGTAGGTCTCGCGGGCTTTGGGGCTGGTGACGATCTGCTTCGGCTTGGATCCGCCGAGTTGACCCC
>JBIPNO010000037.1:0-56374 GCA_044372775.1 Haloferula sp. | reverse complement strand
CGAGCTTCTCGCGTTCGGAATCGGACAAACGGATGGAGGAAGTCGGTCTCGGCATGCCGCTTTTCTACTAGATATCTAGTAGCGATGCAAATCGAAATTAAACGGATTTAGCGCGCAGGACACTAGAACTCACCAACGTCGCCAAGGGCTTCGGCCGCGGCTATGCCCGCAGCACCGTCCTCCGCGACATCCAGCTCAGCGTGGAAGAAGGCGACTTCGTCTCCATCATCGGCTACTCCGGCAGTGGCAAGAGCACGCTCATCAACCTGATCGCCGGCCTGCTGAAGCCCGACACCGGCACCGCGAAAATGGACGGAGCCGACATCAAGGGCCCCGGCCCGGAACGCGGCATCGTTTTCCAGAACTACTCGCTGCTCCCCTGGCTGACCGTCACCGAAAACGTCCGCCTCGCGGTCGATCAACTCTACCCGGATCTTTCGGAAAAGGAGCGCGCCGGACACGCCGCGAAGTACATCGACATGGTCAAGCTCACCCCCGCATCCGGCAAGCTCCCGCGCGAACTCTCCGGCGGCATGCGCCAGCGCGTCTCGGTCGCCCGCACCCTCGCCGCCAACCCGCGCATCCTGCTGCTCGACGAACCCCTGTCCGCCCTCGACGCGCTGACCCGCGCCACCCTGCAGGACGAGATCGCCGACATCTGGCAAAAGAACCGCACCACTGTCATCTGGATCACCAACGATCCCGACGAGGCCCTGCTCGTCGCCGACCGCGTCATCCCGCTCCTCCCCGGTCGCGACGGCGCCACCCTCGGCGCGGAGATCCCGGTCAACCTCGCCCGCCCCCGCGACCGCCGCCAACTACTAGGTTCACCCGACTTCAAGGACCTCAAGCTCCAGCTCGTCAACACCCTGCTCGGTGCCAAAAAGGACAGCACCCCCATCGTCACCAAAAAACTCGCCGCCCCCGACCTTCTCCCCGAGGACCTCGGCAAAAAGCGCAACTTCTCCTTCTTCGACCGCCCCGCCCCCCGCCGCCGCTCCCAACTCCAGCGCGAAGAACTCAAGATCGAAGTCTCCTGAGTTCAAGAATCGGCAATCCTCAATCGTCAATCGTCAATCGCATGCCCCCCGTCCTCGAACTCTTCAAGCTCTCCAAGGCCTACGGCAAAGCCGTCATCGTCAAGGAGTTCAACCTCAACATCGCGCCCGGCGAGTTCGTCACCCTCATCGGCCACTCCGGCTGCGGGAAATCGACCGTGCTCTCGATGGTCGCCGGCCTCACCGGCGTGACCGAAGGCGCGATGATCCTCTCCGGCCGCGAAACCAGCGAAGCCGGCCCCGACCGCGGCGTGGTCTTCCAGTCGCCCTGCCTGCTGCCGTGGATGAGCGCCTTCGAAAACGTCATGCTCGGCGTCAACCAGGTCTACTTCACCGCCCCCAAGGCCGAACGCAGGGAACTCGCCGAATACTACCTCACCGTCGTCGGCCTCGGCGGCGCGATGCACAAGTATCCCGGCGAACTTTCCCAAGGCATGCGCCAGCGCGTCGGGATCGCCCGCGCCTTCGCCCTCCAGCCGAAGATGCTGCTGCTCGACGAGCCCTTCGGCATGCTCGACTCCCTGACCAAGATGGAACTCCAGGAAGTCCTGTTAGAGCTGTGGCGGCGCAACAAGCTCACCACCCTGATGGTCACCCACGACGTCGACGAGGCGATCTACCTCTCCGACCGCGTCGTCATGATGACCGACGGCCCCGAAGCCGAGGTCGGTGACATCCTCCCCATCCCCTTCGAGCGCCCGAGGAACCGCGCCGCGGTCCTGTCCGATCCCCGCTACCCGGAGATCCGCAACCACCTCATGACCTTCCTCAACGAGCGCTCCCACCTCCGCCCCAGCCGGATCTGTGCGCCGGAGACCTTGCCGGCCGCCCCCCACATCACGCCCGTTCCCAACGGTGCCCCGGCCCGCTGACGAGATCCCGTCCAGGAGTGACGCATCCATGATTCCCGTTCATGCGAACCGTGACAAACTTGCTCCCCACTCGATCTTCCACCACGACGCTTAGCACGTCCGCTGCTCGATAGGCCTGTAAAGGCCATGATCACTCTCCGCGACTCCGGCTTCCGTGCCGAACAAACCTCCTACCTCTCCGGCTTCGTCTCCGGCATCCTTCAAGGCCGGGAACTGCCCTTCCTCGGCCAGGACGCCGAACGCCGCTTCACCCATCAGCCCGAACAAAGCGTCCACGGCACCCCGCTCGACGAGCTTTGCCGGGAAGAACTCATCAAGCACGAGAAGAACGGCCTCGATTGCTACGACGCCATCCTCGCCAACGCCGCGAAGCAGGAGTTCCCCCGGGATGGCGACATCTTCCGCTACAAGTTCCACGGCCTGTTCTTCGTCTCGCCCGCCCAGGAAAGCCTGATGCTCCGCTGCCGCATCGCCGGCGGTGCGCTCACCAGCCAGCAGTTCCGCGGCCTCGCCGGGGTGGCGCAAAGCTGGGGTCCCGGCCACATCGACCTGACCACCCGCGCCAATGTCCAGGTCCGCGAGATCATGCCGGAACACGCGCCCGACGTGCTGATGACCCTCGCCGACCTCGGCCTCACCTCGCTCGGCTCCGGCGCGGACAACATCCGCAACATCACCGCCACGCCGACCAGCGGCTTCGATCCCGACGAACTGATCGACGTCATGCCCTACGCCCGGGCGATGCATCATTACATCCTCAAGAACCGCGACCTCTACGGCCTGCCGCGGAAATTCAACATTTCCTACGACTCCGGCGGCCGCGTCTCGGTCTGCGCCGACACCAACGACATCGGCTTCTATGCGGTGAAGGTCACCCAATCGACAATCGACAATCGACAATCATCAATCGACAATCAGTCCCGGCATCTACTTCCGCATGCAGCTCTGCGGCATCACCGGCCACCAGCAGTTCGCCACCGACTGCGGCGTCCTTCTAACACCCGCCGAGACTGTTCCCGTCGCCGCCGCGCTGATCCGCGTGTTCATCGAGAACGGCGACCGCACCAACCGCAAAAAGGCCCGCCTCAAGTACCTCGTCGACGACTGGGGAATCGAAAAGACCCTCGCCGAAACCCAAAGCAAACTGGCCTTCCCCCTTCGCCATTTCCCCTTGGAAAATTGCGAGCTTTCCCTGCCGAAGTCCAAACACGGACACCTCGGCATCCACCGGCAGACCGACGGTCTGCACTACCTCGGCATCCTCACCCCGGTCGGCCGGATCACGGTCCCGCAGATGCTCGCCCTCGCCGACATCGCGGACGAATTCGGCCGCGGCGAGATCCGCCTGACCGTCTGGCAGAACCTGATCCTCCCCGGCATCCCGGAGGAAAAGCTCCAGTCCGCCATCACCGCCGTCCAGGCGGCCGGCCTCGACCACCGCAACAACGCCATCACCGGCGGCCTGATCGCCTGCACCGGCAGCCGCGGCTGCAAATACGCCGCCGCCGACACCAAAGGCAACGCGGTCACCCTCGTCGGGCATTTGGCCGGCAGGATGATCCTCGACCAACCGATCAACATCCACCTCACCGGCTGCCACCACTCCTGCGCCCAGCACTACATCGGCGACATCGGTTTGATGGGCACCCGTGTGAAGGTCGCGGACGGATCCACCGTCGACGGCTACAACATCGTCCTCGGCGGCGGGGTCGACGACACCCAGGCGATCGCCCGCGAGGTCTGGAGCGGCATCCCCTTCGACCAGGTCCCCGCGTTGATCGAGCGCCTCCTCTGCACCTATCTCGCCACCCGCCACGAAGGCGAGGCCTTCGCCGCCTTCACCCGCCGCCTGAGCTTGGAAGAACTCCAGCGACTCCTTTCCGAAGAAGCCGCCGCTTGATCCGACCGATCCATCTGATCCGACCGATCTAACAAATGCACGGCACCCTCCAGCGACTCCCTTCCCTTCCGGCCGCCAAAGCTCCGGCCGCACCGGCGAAGGAAGTCCGCACCCTGATCGACGAACTCCTCGCCGAGCAGAAATCGCTGCAAACCCCGGTCGCCCGCTTCGCCGAGGTCCACGACCGCGAACCCGACCTCGCCCCGCACTACCGCACGCTCATCCCGCTCACCAAGCCCGGCGCTGGCGAGCAGTACGCCTTCGAGGTCTCGCTCGACCGCTGCACCGGCTGCAAGGCCTGCGTCTCCGCCTGCCATTCGCTCAACGGGCTCGACGACGACGAGGCCTGGCGCGACGTCGGCACCATCCACGGCGGCCGTAGTAGTCCCGGCTGGCAGCAGACCATCACCACCGCCTGCCACCACTGCGAGGACCCCGGCTGCATGAACGGCTGCCCAGTCGGTGCTTACGAAAAGGACAAGGACACCGGCATCGTCCGCCATCTCGACGACCAATGCATCGGCTGCTCCTACTGCATCCTCAAATGCCCCTACGACGTCCCGAAGTATTCGAAGAAGCGCGGCATTGTTAGAAAATGCGACATGTGCCACCAGCGCCTCGCCGAAGGCGAAGCCCCCGCCTGCGTCCAGGCCTGCCCCACCGAAGCCATCCGCATCATCAAGGTACCCACCAACTCGGCGGCCACGGCCGACAACCTCATCCAATCGTCAATCCACAATCAACAATCGTCAATTCCCCACCCCTCCACAACCCGTCCCACCACCCGCTACGTCGGCCGCGACATCCCTGCCACCGCGGTCGCCGCCGATCGCGAATCCCTCGCCCCCCAAAACGCCCACTGGCCGCTGGTCTTCATGCTGATGCTGACCCAGGCCGGCATCGGCCTGCTGCTCGGCGGCAAGGATCATCCGTCCGCCACCCTGGCCGCCGCGGCGATCTTTTTCACCGGCATGGCCGCCTCCGTCCTCCATCTCGGCCAACCGCTCAAAGCCTGGCGCTTCTTCCTCGGACTCCGCACCTCCTGGCTGTCCCGCGAAATCCTCGCCTTCTCCATCTTCGCGCCGATGCCATTCGTCCTCGCCCTTCTCCCCTTCGTTCCCGACTTCCCCTTCAAGTCTTCCCTGACACTTGGCACTTCCTACTTGGCACTTCCGCTCGGACTCGCCGCGGTGTTCACCAGCGTGATGATCTACCACGATACCCGCCGTACTTCGTGGCGCTTCGCGCTTACCGCCGCTCGCTTCTTCGGCACCGTGCTTGTTTTCTTCCTGCTCGCCCTCTCGATCACCCGGCCGGAGTGCCGCGTCCTCGTCTTCCTCGCGATCATCCTCAAGATGATTCCGGAGGCCCGGGTTCTCAAGCGGGCGGACGACCCCGAGGCCCCCTGGTCGCCCGACCTGCACTCGGCGCGACTCCAGCTCGAACCGCTCCGGCGGATCCTCAACGGCCGGGTCCTGATCGCTTTCACCGCCGCATTCACGACCCTTGTCAACCCCTGGCTCGCGCTCCCCCTCCTGCTCATCTCCGAACTCCTCGAGCGCCAGCTCTTCTTCCAGTCCGTGCACGCACCGAAGATGCCGGGTCACGCGGGACCGGCGCACGCCCACCATTCATGAAGAAGCCCGATTTCCTCCGGCAACGCCACGGCCCGCTCACCCGCGATCTCGTCCAGACGCCCGGCCACTTCGGCCTCGGTCAGGTGCCGGCACGACTCAAACCCGCCGCGACCACCACCTCGATCTGCGGCTACTGCGCCACCGGTTGCCAGCTCAAGATCCACCTCGACGAAGAAGGCCGCGCCATCAACCTCAGCCCGTCCACCGGCTACCCGGTCAATCTCGGCATGGCCTGCCCCAAGGGATGGCAGTCGCTCGATCCCCTCGATTCGCCCGACCGCGGCACGACGCCTCTTCTCCGCGACGCCTCCGGAACACTCCAACCGATCGACTGGGCCACCGCCATCGGCACTTTCGTCGACCGCTTCAAGTCCATCCACCGCCGCCACGGCCGGGAAGCCGCCGCCTTCCTCTCCACCGGCCAGATCCCGCTCGAAGAGATGGCCTTCCTCGGCTGCCTCTGGAAGTCCGGCATGGGCTTCCTCCATGGCGATGCCAACACCCGCCAGTGCATGGCCACCGCGGTGACCGCCTACAAGCAGTCCTTCGGCTTCGACGCGCCTCCCTACACCTACGCCGACTTCGAGGAAAGCGACGTCATCGTGCTGGTCGGCAGCAACCTCTGCATCGCCCACCCCATCCTGTGGCAGCGCGTGACCCGCAATCCGCGCCAACCGCGGATCATCGTCATCGACCCCCGCGCCACGGAGACCGCGCAGGCCGCCACGCTCCACCTCCCGCTGAAGCCCAAGGGCGACCTGCCCCTCTACTACGCGCTCGCCCACTGCATTCTCCGCGACGGCCGCATCGACCCCGCCTCGGCCGCGCGCTGCGAGGGCCTCGACGAATTCGCGGAATTCGTCCGCGCCTTCACCCCGGAGTCCGTCGAATGCGCCACCGGCATTCCCGCCGCGGCCATCGAGGACCTCGCGCGCACCGTCTCCGAACCCGGCAAGCGAGTCTCCTGGTGGTGGACCATGGGCGTCAACCAGTCCCACGAAGGCGTCCGCACCGCGCAAGCGATCATCAATCTCTGCCTGCTCACCGGCAACATCGGCAAGCCCGGCACCGGCCCGAATTCCATCACCGGCCAGTGCAACGCCATGGGATCGCGCCTGTTCTCGAACACCACCTCGCTGGTCGGCGGCCACGACTTCGCCGACCCGTCCCACCGCCGCAAGGTCTCGGAAACCCTCGGCCTGCCACTTGTCAGCATCCCGTCCGAGCCCTCGCTCGCCTACGACCAGATCCTCGACGCCGCCCGCCGCGGCGAGATCAAGGCGCTGTGGATCGTCGCCACCAATCCCTTCCACTCATGGATCGACAGCAACCGCCTCGCCGCCCTGCGCGAAAACCTCGAGTTCCTGGTCGTCCAGGACATGTATCCGGACACCGAGTCCGCCCGCGTCGCCGACCTCTACCTGCCCGCCGCCGGCTGGGGAGAAAAGTCCGGCACCTTCATCAATTCCGAGCGCCGGATCGGCACCCTCAGGCCCGTCCGCCAGGCCCCGGGCCTCGCCCTGACCGACTTCCGGATCTTCCGGCTGATCGCCCGCGGCTGGGGCTGCGGTGAAATGTTCGCACGCTGGACCGATCCCGAAGCCGCCTTCCGCCTGCTGCGCGACACCACCCGCGACCGCCCCTGCGACATCACCGGGATCGATGGCTACGACCATCTCGACCGTTGCGGCGGCATCCAGTGGCCCCACCCCGCCGGGTCCGATGCGGATCCGCTCGCCAACGAACGCCGCCTCTTCGCCGACGGCATCTACTGCCATCCCGGCGGGAAAGCGAAGCTGCTCTTCTCGGAGCCGGCGGCCCTTCCGGAAAGCCCCGATCAAGACTCTCCCTTCCTGCTCCTCACCGGCCGCGGCAGCAGCAGCCAGTGGCACACCCAGACCCGCACCGGGCGCTCCGCCATCCTCCGCAAGCTCTACCCCGCGGGCCCCTGCGTCGAGATCCACCCGGACGACGCCGCCCGCCTCGGCATCACCGAAGGCCGCCCCGTCATCCTGCGCTCCCGGCGCGGTGAAATGACCGCCGCCGCCTACCTCGCTCCGACCGTCCAGCCCGGCCAACTTTTCCTGCCGATGCACTACCCGGAGGTCAACCGCCTGACGCACCCGTCCTTCGACCCCCATTCGCGGCAGCCGAACTACAAGGCCTGCGCCGTCTCGATCCGCCTCATCTGATCCCGCCATCCGGACCTGACCGGAATCCCCGGCCCACCCGCCCCGGACGGCCCATTTCCCCCGCGTCCGGCCTTTTCCTTGACCCCCGGGGCCGGTCCCCTAGGTTCGCCGCGATTTTCCGACGGCCATGAACATCCACGAATACCAGGCGAAGGAGCTCTTCGATCGATTCCAAGTCCCGAGCCCCAAGGGCAAGGTTGCATCCACCCCCGAAGAGGCCGCTGCCGCCGCGAAGGAATTCGCCGGCGCCAAGCTGGTCATCAAGGCCCAGGTCCACGCCGGCGGCCGCGGCAAGGGCCACTTCAAGAACGGCTTCAAAGGCGGCGTCCACCTCATCGAGTCGCCCGAGCAAGCCGCGGAGTTCGCCGGCAAAATGCTCAACGAGACCCTCGTCACCGTCCAGACCGGCGAGGCCGGCCGCGTGGTGCGCAAGGTGATGGTCGCCGAAGCGGTCGACATCACCCACGAATACTACCTCGCCATCCTGATGGACCGCGGCACCTCCCGCCCGGTCATCGTCGCCTCCACCGCCGGCGGCATGAGCATCGAGGACGTGGCCCACGACACCCCGGAAAAGATCGTCCGCCAGTTCGTCCACCCGCTGCTCGGACTGCAGGGCTACGAGGTCCGCAAGCTCACCGCCGCCCTCGGCCTGACCGGCGACATCGCCAAGCAGTTCGCCAAGCTCCTCGGCAACCTCTACAAGCTCTTCGTCTCGCTCGATTGCTCGATGCTCGAGATCAACCCGCTGGTCACCACCCCCGACGGCCGCGTGCTCGCCCTCGACGCCAAGTTCGGCTTTGACGACAACGGCCTCTTCCGCCACCCGGAGATCGTCGCCATGCGTGACAAGGAGGAGGAAGACCCGCGCGAGGTCGCCGCTTCCGAATACGACCTCAACTACATCGGCCTCGACGGCAACATCGCCTGCCTCGTCAACGGCGCCGGCCTCGCGATGGCCACCATGGACATCATCAAGCACTACGGCGGCGAACCGGCGAACTTCCTCGACGTGGGCGGCGGCGCTTCCAAGGAGCAGGTCACCGCAGCCTTCAAGATCATCCTCGCCGACCCGCAGGTGAAGGGCATCCTGATCAACATCTTCGGCGGCATCATGGACTGCAACGTGATCGCCGAAGGCGTGATCGCCGCGGCCAAGGAAACCGGCCTGCCGATCCCGCTGGTCGTCCGCCTCGAAGGCAACAACGTCGAGATGGGCAAGGCCACCCTCGACGCCTCCGGCCTCAACATCGTGTCCGCCACCACCATGGCCGACGGAGCCCAGAAGATCGTCGCCGCCGTCGGCTAACCCTCCACTCCTTCCATTATGTCCATTCTCGTTGACGAAAACACCAAGCTCCTCGTCCAAGGCATCACCGGCAGCTTCGGCGCCCGCCATGCCTCGCTTTCCCTCGCCTACGGTACCCAGCTCGTCGCCGGCGTGACCCCGGGCAAGGGCGGCCAGAAGTTCGAGGACACGGTCCCGATCTTCGACACCGTCGACCAGGCCGTGCGCGAAACCGGTGCCACCGCCTCCGCCATCTTCGTCCCGCCGCCCTTCGCCGCCGACGCCATCCTCGAGGCCTTCGACGCCGGCGTGGAACTCGTCGTCTGCATCACGGAAGGCATCCCGGTCATGGACATGATGCGCGTCAAGGAAGCCCTCCGCGGCTCCAAGTCCCGCCTCATCGGCCCGAACTGCCCCGGCGTCGTCACCCCCGGCCGCGGCGAGAAATCCCACGGCGGCTGCCGCATCGGCATCGCCCCCGGCTACATCCACAAGCGCGGCAATGTCGGCGTGGTCTCCCGCTCCGGCACCCTGACCTACGAGGCCGTCTGGCAGCTCACCCAGCTCGGCTACGGCCAGAGCACCTGCGTCGGCATCGGCGGCGATCCGATCAACGGCACCAACCACCTCGACGTGCTGGAAATGTTCAACAACGACCCCGAGACCGAAGCCATCATCATGATCGGCGAGATCGGCGGCAGCGCCGAGGTCGACGCCGCCCGCTGGGCCAAGGAGCACTGCAAGAAGCCGATCGCCGGCTTCATCGCCGGTGCCACCGCCCCTCCGGGCCGCCGGATGGGCCACGCCGGCGCCATCGTCGGCGGCGAGGAAGACACCGCCCAGGCCAAGAAGCGCATCCTCGCCGAGTGCGGCATCGCCGTCGCCGAAACCCCGAGCGAGATGGCGAGCACGCTGCTGGAGCGCTGGGGGAAGTAGCGCAACTTTGCAAGTTGCGCCGGGGTGCGGCCCGCTTCACCCCCACGCCACGAATCCTTCTGAAAAGCCCGCTCCTCCCCGTGAGGCGCGGGCTTTTCATAGCCCACCTGCATCCCGGTCTCGCACCCATCTGTCGTTCTCTTCCACTTCACCCCGCAAGGCCGCAGGCCGCAAAGGTAGGGTCGGACCGCCCTCGGCCGACCGGAACCGTACCCGACCGCCCGCCTCACCACCGGCGAAGACCCAGCCCCGTTCCCGCTTCGACGGCAGGCCTCTTGCGCGCTTGAAGTGAGCGAACCGCTCTTTAGCCTCTCGGAAGCCATGGGCCTCGAAATCTTCTACGACCTGCATGCGCCGGCCGACTGGCATCGGGACCGCGTGCTTGGTGCCATCGAGATCGCCCATCAAGCCGCCGTCGGCATGGGCTTTGCCGAAGTGGATCCCATCGCCCCGAATCTGGAGGAATGCCCGGAAACCCTTTCGGTTCAGGACGCCCCCGACGGTCTCCACGGCCTGCGCGCCAAAGCCGAGGACGGATGGATCTTCCGCACCTGGCCCGGCGAGGGATGCGAGACCGCTATTTTCGGTCTCTGCCGCTTTCCGGGCACCGTCATGGCAGGCGACCTTCAAATTCCAACCGGCTGGGGCGAAGGCTGGCATCACCACACCTGGTGCAAGACCCAATATGCCGACCGGATCAGTCGCGATCACTTCCTGAAATGCCACCTCGGCGTCATCGCCATTCTCGACGCCTTCCGCAGCGCCGGGATCGAGGTGAACGTCCGTGACGGCAGCGGCTTCTGGGATCACCGGGATCAAGGCGAACTCCTCCGGCAACTGGATGAATGGAACGCGACCGTCGCTGCGGTGGCCGGCGCGTTCAAAGATGCTCTCGGCGAAAGTGCGGGACGCGTCGTGTCCCCCATCTTCAGCGCGCCGGATTTCGAGCATTTGGAAGCGCAGGGCCACGAGACGTTTCGCCGCAAGCGGGACGAAAGCTGCCGGGAATCCCGGTGATTCGTCTGCCAGCCCTCACTCCCCCAGGATCTCCCCCAGCTTCGCGAACAAGGTCGAGAAGCAATCGTCCCCCAGCACCGGCTCCGCCCCGGCCCGCGTGCCCACCGGCGGCTCCGGCAGGGTCACCCAACTCCGACATCCGCCGTACTTCGCTTCATAGGGAAATTCCCAAGGCTTCACCAACGCACTCACCCGCACCAGCGCGACGTGGATGCTGCCGCTGGCCATTCCCTTGCCTTCCCAGTCGAAGCGCTGGCGGATCGTCTCCGCCGTCCACACGTGATAGGGCTCCAACGCGGCGACCTGGTCCCAATCCGTGAGAGTCTTCGCCCACAAGGCCTCGCAATAGTGCGTGATGCTCACCGTGTCGCCCACCACCCACTCCGGAGCGGCGACCACCGTGCCCTCGCGCACGAACTGGTCCTGGTTGTGGAAGCGGGTCGGAAAGAGGAAGAAATTCTCCTCGGCGAACGAGAACCCGGCGCGGCCCTCATGGATGCCGCCCTTGCGCAGGATGATCGCCTGCCGCCCGCTCGCCAGCGCGTCGCACACCACCTGCCATTCCTTGAAGCCGCTCGCCATGCCCCATCGTTAGACCGACCGCCCGCAGCGCTCAATGCGGATTTTCGCGTTCCCTGTGCGAACCTTGCGCTCCTGCCGGTATTGGAAAGTGGACGCCCGCGGGCACTCGCCCAACGGATTGACAGTCCCTGGCCGGCTTCGAGTCTACGAGCGACCCAACCCAAGTCCGAAGCATCCCTGTGACCCGCTCCTTCCTTCTCGCCACCCTCCTGCCCGTTCTTCCCGCCAACGCCGGCGTCTGGGCCCACTATCCCCTGGACACCGATTACTCCGACACCTCGGGCAACCTGCGCCACGGAACCTTGACCGATGTCGGAACCACCGGGAACAGCTCAATCGTCGCCACCGCCGGTGACTTCAAGTTCGGCGGCGGCGCGATGAACTTCAGCGCCGATCGCGACTTCCTCGCCATCCCGGCCAAGACCTTCTCCTCCGGAACGCCCTACACCATCGCCTTCTGGGCCAGGAAGGCCGCCGGCGACACCGGGGGAGCCGCCGACTGGGACATGGTCATCGGGGACAGCAGCAGCAGCAATTTCTTCATCGCCCTCAACGACGTCACCGGGATCGGCTTGCGCTGGCGCAGTTCGTCGAGCGCCGCCGAGCGCCAGGCCGACTTCGCCGTGGTGAAAGACTACAACTGGCATCACTACGCGGTCGTGGCCTCCGGCGCCACCATTACCCTCTACGTCGACGGCTCACTGTTCTCAACCGCCACCGGCAAGCAGACAGGCTTCACGCTGAACAGCATCGGCGAGGCTTACACCAGCGGCGCGGACTTCGATTTCCACGGTCAGATCGACGAGATGTGGATCTTCGACGAAGCCCTCGCCGCCCCCGCCGTGAACGCGTTGTTCCAATCCAACGACATCAACGGCATCCCCGCCTTCGCCGGCTTCCACCACCGCTACGACAGCGATTTCAGCGACAGCAGTCCGGCCGGAAACAACGGCACCCCGGCCGGCACCGCGGCCATCACCACCGATCCCGCCGCGCTCGTCACCGGCGCCGGAGCCCTCGCTCTGGACGGCTCCGACGACGCTTTCGTGAGCCTCAGCCCCGGCGGATCCTACCTCGCCAACCAGCCGTGGACCGCCACCTGGTGGGCGCGCCGTGGCGAGACCGGGCTGAACAAAGGCATGGTCATGGGAAGGGCCGACAGCACCTCGGACTTCATCTGGCTCAACGACAATTTCACCGGCCTGCGCTTCCGCTCATCGACCGGGGCGACCTTCGAATTCACCGCGCCCAAGGACACCGAACTCCGCCACTACGCGCTGGTCGCCGACGGTGCCGGAAACCTCTCCCTCTACCTCGACGGTCAGCCGGCCCAAACCTTGAGCGGCAACACCTCGTTCACCGTCGATATGATCGGCAAGGCCTACCCGACCGCCACCTTGAAGTACAACTTCCAAGGCACCCTCGATGAAGTGCGCGTGCAGTCCGGCGCTCTCAGCCCGATCCAAATCGAGCAGCTCTACGACTCCGAAAACCCCGGCGATCCGCCGGTTCCCGTGACACGCCTCCGCATCATCCTGCTCGCCGGCCAGTCGAACGCCGACGGCCGAGCGGCCACCAGCGAACTGCCCGCGGAACTCCAGTCTCCCCAGGACGACATCGACTTCTACTACCGCGTCCAAGGCGGCAGCGGCACCCTGACCACGCTCCGCCCCGGGCTCAGCGAGACCTCGCAATTCGGCCCCGAGATCCTGCTGGGCCGCCGCCTCGCCGACCTCCACGCCAGCGAAGCCGGCACCCGCGTCGCGATCATCAAGTACGCGAACGGCGGCACCAACCTGAACACCCAGTGGAAAGCCGGCGGCACCGCCACCACCAGCGGCGACGGTCCCGAATACGTCACCTTCCAGCAAACCGTGACCTCGGGCATCGCCGCCCTCGCCGCGGCCTATCCACTCGCCACCCTCGACTTCCAGTCGATGGTCTGGATGCAGGGGGAAAGCGATGCCGTGTCAGCTTCATCAAGTCTCTATCAGGCGAACCTCACGGCTTTCATCGCCGACGTCCGCTCGACCTACGGTGCCTCGCTGCCCTTCGTCATCGCCCGGCTTTCCAGCCAACAGACCGCCATCGATCCGGTTCATCTGAGCGCCGTCCGCGCCGCCCAGGACGCGGTCGCCGCCGCCGATCCGAGGACCGCCGTGTTCAGCACCGACAGCTTCGGCATCAAGGCCGACAATCTCCACTTCAGCGGTGCCGGCCAGCAAGCGATGGGCAGCGCCTTCGCGACGGAGACCGCCTACTACGAATGGATGATCGGCACCTTCCCACCGGCCGACATCGATGCCGGCCTGGCGGAACCCGGCGCCGACCGCGACGGCGACGGCCAGTCGAATCTCACGGAATTCCTCGGTGCCAGCGACCCGCTCTCCGGAGCCAACTCGTTCCGCGCCTGGTTCGAGCGGACCGGTCCCGCCACCGGCACCCTTTCCCATCCGTCTTCGCCGGCCCGCCGCTACGCCGTCGAGCGCTGGATCGAGGGAAGCAACACCTGGAGCGAGGTCCTGCCGCCGGTCGACGGCAGCGGAGAGGTTCTCGTCCGGCCGCTCGCCACCCCGGACTCCCGCGGCATCTACCGCGTCCGGGCGGAGCTGCCATGAGCGGCAGCACGCCGGGCTGTTAGATAATCCCTTCCCGCAGGACATTGGCGACCGCACCCGTGTTGGTCGTGACGTGCAGCTTGTCATCAATCCGCTGCATGTCGATGGACACCGGGTTGTTCCTTGGCAACCCCTACCAGCAGCGAACCCGCGGGGAGGGACCCTCACCCGCAGGTCAAAGCCGCGCTTTCACCGGCCACGTGCGGCTGTCCACGGCAGGCCCGGTGGTCCCTCCTTCGACAAACACCGACTTCACGAGGCTTTGTCGCCGGTCGTCCTTCCCGCAGGCGACATGGCGCAGCCAGCTCACGAGACGGCTGGAAAGGCCGGCGAAACTCCAGTCGATGTGGGACACCCGGGGCTCGAGGATTTCGAAATAGGGATCGGGATCGTTGCTCACCAGCGACACATGCTCCGGCGCCAGGATGCCCCGCCGCGCCAGATGATGCTGGGCGGCGATGAAGAGCTCGGGCTCGTCGAGGAAAAGCGCCGTCGGCGGAGTGTGCCGGAAGATGGAGTCGATCCGCTCGTGAAAGTCCTCCCTACCGCCATTCCAGACGGCCAGGTTGTAGGGACCGGTGGAGATTCCCAGCAGCCGCAGTTCGTTGAGAAACGCCTGCTCCACCGTTCCCGGCATCGGATGCACGCGCTCCGGCATCACCAGCTTGACGATCCGTCTGTGCCCCAGTGAGACGAGCCGGCGGACCGCATCGCGCTGGGCCGGGATCTTGTCGGGCTTCACTCCCGCGATCGGCACGCCGCGCATTCGCCCGACCATCGCGAAGGCCGGAACCGGCCCATTCGCGAAGGTCGCCAGCACCTCTTGGGATCCGCCCACGATCACCCAGGCGTCAGCGGGTGTTCTCTCGACGAGTTTGGCCACGCGCCGGGCATCCATCTTGAGGCCCACCAGCGACTGCGCCGTGAATTCCGCGGCATGGCCCGCCGCCTGAACGAGGTGCAGGACCTGGTGGAAGCTGCCGCTGCTGCGCTCTTCCCGGTCATACGGCAGGATCCGGACCCGGAGCTGGTTCCCGACCGGACCCTCCGAAAGCACGATCCGCCGCCGGCGCCCGGTTCCTTGCGGCAGGAGCAGCCCCTCGGTCTCAAGCTGCCTGAGGGCGAGGTCGATCGTACTGCGGCCCACGCCCATCTCCCTGGCCAGCCGGTCGCCTCCCGGCATCAGTTCGCCCCAGGTCCCCTTCCGGATTTCGTCCCGCAGATGAGCGGCGACCTGTTCCGAAACGCCGAAAACCCGGAGCGGTGTCATTGGGGAAAACCTCCCGAATCCGGTCGTGGTTGTCCACAAGGAAAGTGCTGGCGACCCCCGGCACGCGGACGTAGTTCGGGGACTGGGGCAGGTCATTCGCCGGGGTTTCCCAGAGAACCCGGCATCCCTCCTCGAATTCTTCTCAGACCTCTCTCGGTCCCAGTCGCCTCATGAAAACATACTCCCAGTCGCTCCATACCCCCACCAGCCTCCTCACCTTGTGCTTGTGCGCCACGTCTTTGGCCGCCCTGCCCATCACTATTAACAACGCCGGGTTCGAGAATCCGGCCGTCGGTGACGGAGCCTTGGGCGCGCCCCCTGCCTCTTGGACAACGTTCAACGGCGCCCTCGTCAACACGTTGAATCCCTCCTCGACCTTCGACCTCACCGCCGAAGCCCCCGAGGGACTCAACGTCGTCGTGGTCACCAGCAGCAACTCCGTCGACGGCGTCTCGCAGACCCTTGCCTCCAATTTCTTGGCCGATACCGACTACGCGCTGACGGTCAAGGTCGCCAACACCAAGATCACCACGGGCTTTCCCGGCTATCAGGTCCAACTCGTCGTCAACGGCACCGTGATTGCCGGGGATGACAACACCCAGCCACTCGCCGAAGACGCCGTGGCCACCTCCACCGTCAACTACACCTACAACGCCGGGCTGCACGCGGCGCTCGTCGGCCAGCCTTTGGAAATCCGGCTCCTCAGCAAGGGCGTTTCCGCCTCGCAAGAAGTGGCGTTCGACGATGTCCAGCTCACCGCCACCCTCGGCAACCCGCTCGCCCAGCCCGCCGGCCCCTACTCGGTCTTTGCCGGCGGCTCGCTGGTCCTGAACGGCAGCGCCTCGCTTCCTTCCGATGGGGAAACCATCACCACCTACGAGTGGGACCTCGACAACGACGGCGATTACGACGAAGCCGTCACCGGTGCCAGCCCGGCCCCGATCGCCGACACGGTCCTGACCGGCACCTACGGCATGAGCCTCGGCGGCAACACGATCAAACTCCGCGTGACGGATTCCGCCGCCAAGACCTCCGTGACGGAGACCGCCGTCAACCTCCTGCCTTCCACGGCCGTCGTCTACGAACCCTTCAACTATCCCGGCACCGCCCTCAACGGCGCGTCCGGCACCAGCGAAGTGGGGCTTGCGGGGACCTGGGCTGCGAGCGCTGATACCAAGCTCGGCCCGAACCGCTCTTTCGGCCCCCTCGTCACCCGGGGTGCCGGCATCGGCGACCTGCAAACCGGCACCAACCGCTTCGGCGGTGCCCGCCCCCTGAACGCCGCCGCCCTGGCCGGCAACGGCTTGCTGACCGACGGCGTCACGCTCTGGTTCAGCTTGATCATGGGCTACGACACCGGCGGCAACGTCACCAATTCCCGTTTGGGCTTCTGCCTCTCCACGGAAAGCCTCTCCACCAGCAACTTCGCCTACTTCTTCCCGACCGCCGGTGCGGAAGGACTCGGCGTGACTCTGGGGAATCTTACCGGCAACGGAAGAATCGCCGCCACCAAGTTCCGCGACTCCACCTTCGGGACCGGTATCACCGGCAACCAGTTGGGAACCCTTTCGTCCTCCATCTACGGTGCCGGCCAGTCCGGGCTCATCGTCGGCAAGATCACCTGGGGTGCCGCCAACGACACCATTGAGATCTACCGGCCGGGAGCGGACCTGGTCCTGCCAGCCACTCCGATTTCCACCCTTACCACCACGGTCAACCAGGCCGCCTTCGACACCATCACCTGGGCGCGCGGCGACAAGGTCGTGATGGACGAGATCCGCTTCGGCGCCAGCTATGCCGCCGTCATCGAAACCGGCAGCGCCTGGGACCTCAACGGCGACATCGCCGGTGCCGGCAGCGCCACGCCATCGGGCACCTGGGACTCGGAGTCCATCTGGAACCTCGCGCCGGACGGCACCCTCGTCCCGATCCCGTGGCAACCGGGATCCGTCGCGACTTTCTCCGCCGGCGGCGACGCCACCGGAGCCTACAACGTCACCGTCGACGGCACCCAGGACATCAGCGGCCTCCTGTTCGAAGACGGAACGGTTACGGTCAGCGGCGGCACCGCGCTTCGGATGACGAAAAACACCACCGTCAACGTGGCACCTACCCTCACCGCGACGATTGCCACTCCATTCACGGAAAGCACCCCGGGCCTCCAGTTGGCGAAGGCCGGGTCAGGCACCCTGGTCCTTTCCGGGAACAACGTCGCAGCCACCGGCGGGTTGACCCTGTCCGGCGGGGTGACCCGCTTCGAATCGCCCGCGGCCATCAGCGGCACGACCCGCAACGTCGCGCTCGGTTCTGCCGGAACCCTGATGTTCGGCTCCGGCTTCGGGGCTGCCAATATCCCGACTGCCCTCCTTGATCGGGTCACCACGAACTCGGCCGGAGCGATCGCCGCGGACAACTATGCCTCCACCGACTTCGACTTCGGCACCGCCGGCCTCACGGCGACCAGCCTCGGAGCGGTCGGAAATGTGAGCTACACCGGCGTCTTGACCCCGCAGGGCACCACCTACCGCCTCGGCGGTGGCGGCGGAACGATCACCATGGCCAACGCCAATGCGATCACCGGGGCCAACGCCCTCGTCGTGAACGGGAACACCACCCTCGCGCAGGACAACGACTACACCGGCACCACGACGATCAACGCGAATTCCACCCTCACCATCGAAGGCACCTCCGCATCCAGCGGCGTCACGCTCAACACCCCGAACACCACGCTGGTCCTCGGCAACGACAGCTCGCTGGGAACCGGAACCCTGACGGTTGCCAACAGCTTCGCCGGCCCCGGCACGGTTGTCGCCCTCGGCACCATCACCGTTCCGAATGCGCTGCAGGCCAATACCGACGTGATTTTCGGAGGAAGCGGCACCTTCACCGTCACCGGCACCACCACCCTCGCGAACAACGTCGTCATCACGAACAACAATACGACCAATCCGACCACCCTCGGCGCGATCACGGCCGCAGGAGGCGTTCGGACCCTGACGTTTTCCGGCAACGGCAACACCACCCTGGCCGGTGCCATTGGAGGCGGGACCAACGTCAGCAACCTCACCAAGAACGGCAATGGCACGCTGACCCTGCAAGGCGTCAACACCCACACCGGCACGACCGCGGTGAACAACGGCGGCACCCTGGCGATCATCAGCCCCGGCTCGCTGCCGGCCGGCGCGGTCACGCTGAACAACACCAGCACCCTGGCCGGCACCGGCACGGTCGGCGGCAGTGTCACCGTCACCGCCACCGCTGGCATCGCCCCCGGGATCGCCGGGGTCGGCACCCTTCCGATCACCGGCACCCTCACCGTCTCCGCGATGGCGGGCAGCACCGGCACCCTCAAATACGACCTCGGCCCGGTCGCAGCCAGCGACAAGATCACCGTCGGCGGCACCCTCGTGATCGGCGCTGCCGCCGGTCCCGGCCTCCTCGGCATGAACGACTTCGTGTTCACCAATGCGGGCGGACTCACCGCGGGCACCTACAAGCTGATCACTGGCGCGTCCGCCATTACCGGAATCCTCGATCCCGCCAACCTCACCGGTCCGGTCGGCTCCTTCGACGGTGCCCTCCAGATCACCGGCACCGACATCGAACTGGTGCTCACCGGCGGTGCCACCCCCTACCTCACCTGGTCCGGCGGCCCCGGTGCCGACGTCGACACCAACGGCGACGGTGTGGACAACGGCGTCGCCTGGGCCCTCGGCGCGGCCGATCCGAACGTCAACGCCATCGGCCTCCTGCCGACCCTCGACAACACCAGCGACCCGACCTACCTGATCTTCGAGTTCGACCGCAGCGACACCGCCTTCGCCGATCCGAACACCGCCATCACGGTGGAATACGGCAGCACTCTCGCCGGCTGGACCACCGCCGTCGACGATGACGACAACGTGGACATCATCGTCACTCCCGGCACCCCGAGCGACACCGTGCAGGTCAAGCTCAAGCGCTCCAGCCTGGCGGCGGCCGGCAAGCTCTTCGCCCGCCTCAAGGTGCTGGTGACTCCCTGAGTTCCCGGCCTTCTTTCCCAACCACGGCGGCCACCCGACTCCGGGTGGCCGCCGTTTTGTCATTCGATTCCCGAACCCCGCCAGCCCCCCGGTCCGCCCTCGATACCACCCGTTCACCCGACCCATGAAAAGAAGCTCCTTCCTCTTCGCCTCCGCCGGCTGGCTGGCCGCCCTCGGCCTGCTGCTCCTGACCTGGACCGCGGATGCCGCCCCGCCGGACCTCATCAACGGCGGCGTGCCCGGCGACACGATCAGCACCAACCTCGGCCCCACCGGCCTGCGCGGCTGGGTCCATCACGTCCGGGACGACAGCTCCGAAAGCCGGCAGATCCTCGTCATGTCGGTGGCCGCCAATTCGCCTGCCGATGGCGAACTGGCCGCCAACGACGTGATCCTCGGTGCCAGCGGCACCGAAGCCGCCCCCGTGCCCTTCAGCGCCGACGCGCGCCGGAGCTTCGCGGACGCGCTCAACGATGCGGAAGCCCGCAACCCCGCGACCTTGAAACTCATCCGCTGGCGCGCCGGGACGACCGCCACCGTGGAGCTCACCTTGCAGACCATGGGCGCCTACAGCGCCACCGCTCCCTACAACTGCCCGAAATCCTCGCTGATCCTCCAGCAGGGCCTGCAAGCCGTCATGAGCGGTGAAAGCGCCGGCCGCTACTCCTTCGGCCTGCTCACCCTGCTCGCGGCGAACAACCCGGCCGACCCCGCCAACCCGGCCCGCATGGCCCGCGCCCAGACCGAAGCCCGCGCCCTCATCCCGTCGCCCGCCGTGATGCTGCAGATGATGTCCGACGAGCGCGACGCCACCTCGATGATCACCTGGCAGCGCGGCCACACGCTGGTCGCCCTCACCGAATACTTCCTCGTCACCGGCGACACCCTGGTCCTCCCCGCCATCGAGGCCTACGCCGTCAACATCGCCAAGAACACCAGCCTCTTCGGCACCGTCGGCCACATCTTCGCGGAGAAGTTTTCCAACGGCGGCCCCAACGGCCCGATGGGCGGCGTGTACGGCCCGGTCAACTCCACCGGCATGCCCTGCTTCCTCGGCCTGCTGCTCGCCCGCGAATGCGGCCTGACCAACGCGGAAATCGAACCCGCCATCGTCTGCGCCAGCCGCTTCTTCGCTTCCTACGCCGGCAAGGGATCCATCCCCTACGGCGAGCACGAGCCCTATCCGGCCCACGAAAGCAACGGCAAGAGCGGTCTCGCCGCCCTTTGTTTCGCCCTCGAGGACCACCGCTCCGCCGCGCGGAACTTCTACGCCAAGATGGCCGCCGCCGCACCTTCGGAACGCGAGGAAGGACACACCGGCGCGTTCTTCAACTACCTCTGGTCCCCCCTCGGCGCCGCCGTCGGTGGCGAGGCCGCCGCCGCCCTCCACTTCAGCCGCATCCGCTGGCAGCTCGACCTCAACCGCCGCTGGGACGGCAAGTTCGAATACGACTGCCTCAACGGCGAAGGCCCTAACAGCGGTTCGAGCTACAACGACTTCCGCATGTCCACCGCCGCGCTGCTCGTTTACGCGCTGCCGCTCCGCCAGCTCCACCTCACCGGCCGCGGCCACGATCCCGCCGGCACGCTCTCCGCCCCCGACCTCGCCGATGCCGCCGCGGCCGACTCCTACACCACCGCCGGCCGCCCCATCGCCACCCTCATCGCCGACACCGGGAACTGGTCGCCCAAAATCCGCCGCACCGCCGCCATCCAACTCGGCGTGAACAAGGCCAGCGTCACCACCACCCAGCGCAACCAGCTCCACACCATCGCCTCCGACACCGCCCTGCCCGACCACGTCCGCGCCGGTGCCTGCGATGCCTTGGGAAGAATCGCCAACTCCGCCTCCGCCACCGTCCTGGCCGACCTTCTCACCGACTCCCGCAACTACGTCCGCTACGCCGCCGCCGAGGCCCTCCGCTACCTGCCGAACGCCGACCGCCAGGCGCAGCTCACCAAGATCCTCACCGCCGCCGCCACCAACGCCCGGCCCGTGACGCCCTTCGACGAGGAAGACCCGCTCCACTTCGACCACGGCCGCCTCGCCATGCTCCTCTTCTACGGCGGAAACGCCTACGGCCCCAAGGGCATCCTTTGGAACAACATCACCGGCGTGAACCGCAGCCTGCTCTACCCCGCCATCCGCGCCGTGGCCGCGAATCCGGTCGGCCAGGCCCGCAGCACCCTGGCCTCCGTCTATCCCCTGCTGACCCGCGACGACACCATCGCCCTCGCCGACGCGGTGGTCGACACCGTGCTCGAATACGCCCCCTCCGACCGCATGTTCGCCTCGGGGGTCCGGCAAAAGGGCTTCGACCTGATGTGGAAATACGACGTCGCCGAAGGAGTCCCCGCCGGCATGAAATACATCCGCGAAGCGACCCCCGGCGACCGCACCGCCGCCCTCGGCGTGTTGCAGAAATACGCCGCCTCCTACACCACCGTCACCCCCGTGCCGGACGTGGTCGCCCTGGCCACCAGTTATCTCAATGCGAGCGGCGGCAGCCCCGAGCAGGACATCGCGGTCGCCGCCGCCGCCCAGGCGGTGCTCGACGCCATCACCGCCGACACCACCCCCGAAACGCTCGAACCCTTCAAGGGCATCACCGCCGTCACCGCCGACGCCCCGGTGCTCGACCTCCCGGCCCGGACCACCGTCCTGCGCGTCACTTCCTACGACCACGCCGTGGGCGACAGCCGCTACACCTGGCGCAAGGTCCAGGGCCCGGGCGCGGTCGCCTTCAGCAACAACGGCACCGCCGCCGCGAAGGACTGCGCGATCCTCATCGGCAACCTGCCCGGCGAGTATCTCTTCGAAGTCACCATGTCCGACTCGCGCGGCCTGACCGAAGTCTCCGACATCGTCGCCGTCACCCTCCGCAATGCCGATGGCTCCCTGCCGCCCAACAGCCCGCCCGTCGCCGCGGCCCAGTCGGTGACCGCCGGCCGCGCCACGCCCACCCCCGTCACCCTCGGCGGCACCGATCCCGAAGGATATGCCTTGAGTTATGCCATCACCACCCCGCCCTCGAACGGCACCCTCGGCGGCATCGCACCCTATCTCGTTTACACCTCCGCGCTCGGCTACTCCGGGCCGGACAGCTTTGTCTTCCAGATCACCGACAGCGGCGGCCTGACCTCCTCCGCCACCGTCACCATCACCGTCGATCCCGTTTCCTCGATCGGCGTCGCGATCTACGAGCCCTTCGACTACCCCGCCGGCTCGCTCAGCGGGAAATCCGGCTCTTCCGAAGTGGGGCTCACCGGTGCCTGGACCGCCAACGAAACCCTCCTCACCGCCGGCTCCCTCGGCCAGGGCGACCTCGTCACCACCGGCGGCAAGATTTCCGGCCTCGCCGGGAACGTCAACCGCTTCGCCGGAGCCCGCGCCATCAGCCCTTCCGCACTCGCCGGCAACGGCCTGTTGAACGACGGGGCCACCCTCTGGTTCGGAGCCGTCGTCGGCTTCGACACCGGCGGCAACGTCACCAACTCGCGCCTCGCCATCGCCCTCGCCAACAGCCAGTTCAACAGCGGCAACTACGACTACTGGATCGTCAACGAAGGCCCGCAGCTCGGCTCGGGCGTCGGCCTCGTCCTCGGCGGAGTCGGCGGCGTCAACGGCCGCGTCGTGGCTGCCCAGTTCAAGGACCTCTCCGCCGGCGACGGCGTCGCCGGCAACGTCCTCGGCTCCTGGACCGGCACCGGCGGCACCTACGGCGCGGGCACCCAGGGACTCATCGTCGGCAAGATCACCTGGGGCGCCACCCCGGCCGACCCCGACCGCATCGAACTCTATCAGCCCGCCGCCAACCTCCTCCTGCCCGCCAATCCGATCTCGGTCCTCAACGTCCAGGTGAACCAGGCCACCTTCGACACCCTCACCATGGCCCGCGGCGACAAGGTCGTGTGCGACGAAATCCGCTTCGGCGCGACTTATCAGAGCCTGCTCGTCGGCACCACCGCGATGACCGCGGACCTCGCCGCCCCGCTGCCGGACCCGATGCATTTCGAAATCCCGCCCGCCCCCTCCGGCGCGGGTTCCATCTCGATGCTCGCCGCCACCGCCTTCGACCTCGCCGGCGTGGAATACTATTTCACCTGCACTTCCGGCACCGAATCCGGCGGCAGCGACAGCGGCTGGCAGGACAGCCCGGCCTACACCGATACCGGTCTCACCCCCGGCGTGTCCTACGCCTACACCGTCAAGGCCCGCGACAAATCCCCCGCCCGTAACGAGACCGCCGCCTCCCCGCCCGCATCCGTCCCGGCCCTGGTCGCCATCCCGGTCGTGACCGGCCTGCCCCAGGCCGATGCCACGTTCATCCTCACCGCCTCCGACCTGTATGTCGGCAGCATGACCACCGCGCCCAGCCTGACGGTCCCGACCGGCCGCGTGATCAGCCAGACGCCCGCCGGAGCAAGCACCGTGGCCTCCTTCTCCACCGTCGATCTCGTCATCTCCACGGGCTCGGTGACCGCCACCGTTCCCGACGTCACCGGCCTCACTCTCACGACCGCGACGACCCAGATCACCGCCGCCAATCTCACGGTCGGCACGGTGACCATCCAGCCGCATCCCACCTTGCCCTCGGGCGTGGTGCTCGGCCAGACCCCGGCCGGCAGCACCGAGGTCCTCAGCGGGTCCGCCGTCGATCTCACCGTCTCGCTCGGCGATGAAATCCCGCCCTCGCCCAGCCCGATGAGCTTCGCCGTGGCACCGGTCGCCACCGGTCACACCAGCATCGCGATGACCGCCACCGCGGCCAGCGACGACAACGGCGTCGAATACCTCTTCACCTGCACCTCCGGCCCCGGAAACAGCAGCGGCTGGCAGGACAGCACGGTCTATGTCGATACCGGGCTGAATCCCGACACGCAGTATGCCTACACCGTCACCGCCCGCGACAAGAGCGCCAACCAGAACCTCACCCAACCCTCCGCACCCGCCGCCGCCACCACCCTGCCCGCCCCGCCCGCCGACGGGACCTGGATCCTCGACGGCGACGGCATCTGGAGCAACTCCGCCCACTGGGCCGGAGGCACGATCGCCGACGGTAGCGGCGCCACCGCCTCCTTCGCCCTGAACCTCACCGGCAACCGCACGGTCACCCTCGACTCCAACCGGACCATCGGCCACCTCGTCAAAACCGATACCACCCCGTCCAACCACACGCTCACCATCGGCGGCACCGCGAACACACTCACCCTCGCCGCCATCACCAACAACGACCCCGGCGACGCCCGCCGCCTCGTCATCACCCGCCCGATCGCCGGCAGCAGCGGCCTGACCATCGCAGGCGGCGGGGTCGTGCAATTGACGTCCAGCGCTTCGAGTTACTCCGGACCCACCTCCATCCTCGGCGGCTCCTTGCTCGACTTCGGCGGCATGCCGAATGCCAACATCGGGGGCGGTGCCGCGGCCGGCTCTAACATCTCCCTCGCCGCAGGCTCGGCCGTTCGTTTCAGCACCCTCGACCAAGCCCTGCTCAACCGCATCGCCGCGACCGCCGACGAGATCACCGTGATGTCGGGCGGCACTTCCAACGCCCTCGATTTCAGCGCCAACCTCCCAAATGCTTTCCTCGGCACCTGGGCGACCAACGGGGCCAAGATGGAATACACCGGCACCCTCACCCCCGCCGCCGACCACTATCGCCTCGGCGGAAAAGGCAGCAGCGGCCTGCTCGGCATCCGCAGCACTCTAACAGGCACGCAGGGCCTCATCGTCGGCGGCACCGGCGCCACCGGCATCCGCGTGAACCTCGTCGCCGCCAACACTTTCTCCGGCGACACCGTCCTCCGCAGCGGCGCGAAGCTCACCATCGGCCACAACCTCGCCCTCCAGAACAGCGCGCTCGATGTCGGCACCACCGGCGGCACCTTCGCCCTCGCCGCCGGCACCAACGGCGGCCGCATCACCGGCGAGACCGCCACCGCCAGCCCGACCTTCGGCGGCCTCAAAGGCAGCCGCGCCTTGCTGACGGTCTTCACGAACTCCGGCGGCAACAACGAGACCAACCTCGCCGCCACCGCCATCACCGGCTTCACGCTCAATCCCGGCACCGGAAAGAGCGTCACCTACTCCGGCGCGATCGCCAACTTCGCTCCCGACACCACGCTCACCAAGACCGGCCAAGGCACCCAGGTCCTCGACGCCGCCAACACCTACTCCGGCCCCACCACCGTCACCCGCGGCACCCTCGCCCTCGGCCCGGACGGATCGCTCTCGAACAGTGCATCGCTCGCCATCGCCGCCGGTGCCACTTTCGACACCGCCGCGAAAGCCAGCCACGCGATCCCCGCCGCCCAACCGGTGACCTTCGGCATCGATGCTAGCGGCGATGGCTCCAGCGGCACCATCGTCGCTTCCACGCTGCATATTGGTGATGCCACCGTCGCCTTCAACATCACCGGCACGCCCGACGACCCCGCCTACGTCCTCGCCACCTACACCAGCCTCCAGGGCGGCACCTTCGCCTCCGTCCCCGCGCCGCCCGCCGGCTATCAGCTCGACTACGCCTACCAGGGCACCCGCATCGCCCTGGTGAAAATCATCGCCGCACCCTACACCGCCTGGTCCGGCGGCGCGGGCTTCGAGGACGATGCCAATGACGACGGCATCGCCAACGGCATCGCCTGGGTCCTTGGCGCGGCCGATCCCTCCGCGAACGCCACCGCCCTGTTGCCGGCCATCGACAGCAGCAGCGACCCCGATTTCTTCGTCTTCAACTACCGCCGCCACGACACCGCCGCCGCGGATTCCCGGACCACCATCCGCACCCAATACGGCAGCGACCTCGCCGGCTGGACCGACGCCACCGCCGGCCCCGACGTGCTCATCACCACCTCCGACGACTACCACGGCCCCGCCATCGACAAGGTCGAAGTGAAGATCCGCCGCACCCTCGCGACCGGCGGCAAACTCTTCACCCGCCTCCACGTCGTCACCAGCCCCTGATCCCCATTTTCCCGTTCTCCAATGACCACTCGCTTCTTCGCCGCCTTCTTCCTCGCCGCTTCGTCCCTCGCTTCCTTCGCCCAGCAACCCGGCACCAGCCCGGTGAAAATCTTCATCATGGCCGGGCAGTCCAACACCCAGGGCCACGGCGAACTGAACCCCGCCACCACCCAGGGCACGCTGAGCCACCTCGTCGAGAACGACCCCGCCGGCCGATACCAGTTCCTCAAGGACGGCGCCAACTGGGCCGAGCGCGGCGACGTGTGGATCCACTACCAGCGCAATGTCCCGCTCGGCAGCGGCGTGCGGAAAGGCGGCCTCACCGTCGGTTACGGGGCCGCTTCCGGCAACACCACCATCGGCCCCGAGGTCGGCTTCGGCCACGTGCTGGGTGACGTGAACGACAACCAGATCCTCCTGATCAAGACCTGCTGGGGCGGCAAGAGCCTCGGCGTCGACTTCCTCCCGCCGAGTTCGGAAAACTACCCCACACCCGTGGCCGAAGGCGACAAGGGCTTCTTCTATCAGAAGATCCTCGAGATCGTGGACGACGTGACGTCCAATCTCGCCGCGAACTTCCCCGGCTACAACGGCCAGGGCTACGAGATCGCCGGCTTCGCCTGGCACCAGGGCTGGAACGACCGCGTCGATGCCGTCAACAGCGCGTCCTACCAGACGAACATGGCGAACTTCATCAACGACATCCGCGATGATCTCGCCGTGCCGGACCTCCCCTTCGTCATCGCCACCACCGGCATGGACGGCCGTATGGACTACGGCTACACCACCGTGGAAAAGGCCCAATTGAAGATGGCCGACACCGCCACCTATCCGGCCTTTGCCGGCAACGTCGCCGTGGTCGATGCACGCGACATCTACGAAGGCCTCGACTTCTGGCAACCCGTCTCCGCCTCCCCCGCCGACCAAGGCTTCCACTGGAACCGCAACGCCCGCACCTACCTCCACATCGGCCTCGCGATGGGCGATGCCATGTCGCTGCTCGCCACCGGCCGCACGCCCTACCGCCCGCGCGCCAGCGGCGGCCCCGGCGGCGTGACGCTCACCTGGAAGAACGGCACCGAGGTTCCTAACAGCGTCCGCGTCCTCCGCAACGGCATCGAAATCGCCGCCGCCGCACCTGCCGTCCCCGCATCGTTCACCGACGCCTCGGCACCGCTCGGCGTGAACCAGTACGAACTCCAGTTCACCATGCCGGTCAGCCCCGCCGCGCCGCTTTCGTTCAGCCACAACGCCGGCGTCACCGACCTCGAAGCCCATCGCCGCCGCAATGGCATGCGCCTCACCTGGCGGAACAACCTCGGCTACCCCGCGCTCCAGGTCCGCCGCAACGGCACCCTCATCGCCGCCTCCCTTTCCGGCACCGCCACCAGCTTCGTCGATCCTTCACCACCCGCCGGCCCGGTCACCTACAGCGTGGAGCCTTCCAGCACCGGCAGCACTCCCGCGGAAGTGCAGGTCACCGTCAGCGCCGCACCCGGCGACAACGCGCTCATCTACGAACCCTTCGACATGACCGCCGCCAGCCCGCTGACCGGCCAACCCGGCGGCATCGGCCTCGATGGCAACTGGCTCGCGGATACCAACGTCCAGGTGACCGCCGGCAGCCTCACCTTCGGCACCCTCCCCACTTTCGGCAACCGCATCACCCGCACTTCCGCCAACGGCTCGGCCACCATCGTCATCGGCGATGTCCTCCACGACGCCGGCCTGATGGACCACGGCGCCGAGCTCTGGTTCAGCTTCCTCGCCCCGAACCCCGACAACATCAATGTCAGCCCGACCCTGGTGTTGGGGAACGAAAACCTGAACAACAACACCAGCGTCGGCCAGTCCGGCAGCGCGATCGGTGCCAGGCTCCACCAGGGAAAAACCGTCCAGGGACTGGTCTTCAACGGCGGCGGCGTGGCAGCCACCTCCGCCACCCAAGCCACCCTCGGCACCGCCGAACTCGCGCTGATCGTCGGCCGCATCCAATGGGGTGCCACCCCCGCTGCGCCGGACACCATCAGCATCTACACGCCGGGCACCAACCTCGTCCTCGACACCCCGCAATCCGCCTCTGCCGTGATCGACCAGTCGAACTTCCGCGTCCTCTCCATGTGGGGGAACGGCACCGCTCCGACGATCGACGAGATCCGCTTCGGTGCGACTTATGACGACGTCATCGGCCAGGGTGTCGATACTTCCGGCGACCTCACCCCGCCCGCTCCGTCCACCATGTCCTTCGACGTGCCGCCCACCGCCGTCACCGACTCCGTAATCACCATGACCGCCACGCTCGCCACCGATGCCAACGGCGTGCAGTACCGCTTCCACAACACCACGCTGGACACCTTCAGCCCCTGGCAGGACAGCCCGACCTTCACCGACACCGGCCTCGCCGCGAACACGCCCTACACCTACACCGTCCAGGCCCGCGACAAGTCGGTGAACGAGAACCTCAACACCGTCTCCCCCGCCGCCGCGGCCACCACCCTCCCGCCCGATACCACCCCGCCGCCGGTTCCCGGCTTCGCCTCCGCCCCCGCCGGCGTCTCGGCCACGGAGATCACGATGACCGCCACCCGCGTCACCGATCCCGAAGGCGGCGTGGTGCAGTACCGCTTCCACAACACCACGCTCGCCACCAGCAGCGGCTGGCAGACCGGCACGACCTACATCGCCACCGGCCTGACGCCGGACACCAGTTATCTCTTCACCGTGCAGGCCCGCGATTCCGCCGCCGTCCCGAACGAAAGCGCGGCCTCCGCCCCGCAGTCCGGCACCACGCTCGGCGCGTCGAACGGCACCTGGGCCTTCGATGCCGATGGCTCCTGGGGCGATTCGACGAAATGGACCGGCAACGTGGTCGCCAGCGGCAGCGGTGCCACCGCTTTCTTCACGCCGAACATCACCGCCAACCGCACCGTCTCCCTCGACGCCCCCTACACCGTCGGGAACATCACCTTCACCGACACCACCACCTCTTCCAACGACCTCACGCTCGCCGGTGCCACTGTCCTGGCTCTCGATGTCATCAGCGGCACGCCCGTCATCGACGTCACCCAGTCCGGCCGCAGCCTCACCATCAGCAACGTGGTCACCGGCACCAAGGGCTTGCAGAAAAGCGGCGCCGGCCGGCTCGCTCTCGGCGGCAGCAACACCTACTCCGGCACCACCACCGTCGCCGGCGGCATCCTCGATCTCGGCGCGGCCTCGCTCACCGGCTTCGGCGGCGGCACGGGCCGCAACATATCCCTCTCCGCCGGGGCCGCGGTCCGCCGAAACACGCTCGACAACGCCTTCCTCAACCGCCTGGTCGAGACCACCGCGGAAATCACGGTGATGTCCGGTGCCACCGGCAACAACCTCGACTTCAGCAGTTCCACCGGCGCCAACCTGCCCAACGCCTTCTTCGGCAACTGGGCCGGCAACGGCGCGAAGATGGAATACACCGGCACCCTCACCCCCGCCGCCGACCACTACCGCCTCGGCTCGCCCACCAGCAATGGCCTGCTCGGCATCCGCGGCACTCTCACAGGCACCCAGGGCCTGATCGTCGGCGGCAGCCGCGTGAACCTCGTCGCCGCCAACACCTTCTCCGGCGACACCGTCATCCGCAGCGGCGCGAAGCTCACCATCGGCCACAACCTCGCCCTCCAAAACAGCGCGCTCGATGTCGGCGCCACCGGTGGCACCTTCGCCCTCGCCGCCGGCAGCAATGGCGGCCGGATCACCGGCGAAACCGCCGCCGCCAGCCCGACCTTCGGCGGACTCAAGGGCAGCCGCGCGCTGTTGACCGTCTTCACCAACTCCGGCGGCAACAACGAGACCAACCTCGCCTCAACCGCGATCACCGGCTTCACCCTCAACCCCGGCACCGGCAAGACCGGCACCTACTCCGGCGCGATCGCCAATTTCGCCCCGGCCACCACCCTGACCAAAACCGGCGCGGGCACCCAGACGCTCTCCGGCACCAACAGCTACACCGGCGCGACCCACGTCAACCAGGGCACCCTCGCCCTCGTCGGCGGCAGCCAGGCTTCGCCGATCACCGTCGCCACCGGAGCCTCCCTCGGCTTCACCCTCGGCTCGCCGACCACTTCCACCTCATCCCTCAATCTCACCAACGGAACGGTCAAGATCACCGGCACCGTGAACAACGCCTCGGACTACCTGCTGATGACCGCTTCCTCGATCACCGGCACCCCGGTCCTCGACTCGGCGATCCCGAATTACGAACTCCAGAAAACCGCCGGCAACACCCAGCTCAAGCTGATTTACGTCGCCCCGGCCTCGCCCTACAACACCTGGAAAACCACCAACGCACCCACCGGCACCCCCGAAGATGACTTCGATGGCGACGGCGTCAGCAACGCGCTGGAGTTCGTGCTCGGCGGTGACAAGGACACCCGCGACCTGGCCAAGCTGCCGACGGTCGCCACCGATGGCACCGACATGCTCTTCACCTTCCGCCGCGACCAGGACTCAATCCATCCGTCGACCGCGGTGACCATCGAGGTCGGCACCAACCTCGCCGCGCTGAACGGCGCAACCTACGCCGTACCCGATGCCGCCGTCTCGAGCAACCCCGGCGTCACCGTCGTGAAGAACAGCCCCGCCGCCGGGACCGACACCGTCACCCTCCGCCTGCCGCGCGCGTCCGACCTCCGCAAGTTCGCCCGCCTCAAGGTGCTCGTCACCCCGTGAACGCACCCGCTTCATCGCCATGAACCGCCGCCACTTTCTCTCCACCTCCGCCGCAACCCTCGCCGGCACCGGCTTGTCACCTTTCGCCATCGGCAAGCCGGGCAAGTCCTCTAACAGCAAGCTCAACCTCGCCTTCATCGGCTCCGGCGGCTGGATCGCGAGGCAGCCCTATGAGCAAGGCTGCGGCGAGGAGAACCTCGTCGCCTTCTGCGATGTCGACCGCAACCTCTGCGCGGAGAACATGAAGGCCTGGCGGACCACCCAGCCCTTCTTCGAGGACTTCCGCGTGATGTTCGACAAGATGCACAAGGAGATCGATGCGGTGGTAATCTCCACTCCGGACCACACCCATTTCGCCGCCACCATGGCCGCGATGGAGCGCGGCATCCATGTCTACACCCAGAAGCCTCTCACCCATAACATCTGGCAATCCCGCACCCTGGTGAAGGCCAAGGAGCGCTACAAGGTGGTCACCCAGATGGGCAACCAGGGCCACGCGGGCGACGGCATCCGCCAGTCGGTCGAAGCCGTCCGCGCCGGGATCATCGGCGACGTCGGCGAGGTCTTCTGCCGCAACAGCGGACCCGAGATGGGCAGCGAGCACTTCGCCAATCCGGCCGTCATGCCGCCGCCGCCCTCGCCGGTGCCCGACGGCCTCGCGTGGGACCTCTGGCTCGGCCCCGCCGCCAAGCGCGACTACTCCGGCGACTACCATCCGAAGAAATGGCGCGCCTTTTATGACTTCGGCCTCGGCATGTTAGGCGACTGGGGTTGCCACACGCTCGACACCCCGGTGTGGGCGCTCGATCTCGATCCGCCGACGGTGGTGGAATGCCTCGACCGCAAGGATTCGCTCGACGGCGTGATCCCCGCCGGCAGCCGGATCAAGTACACCTTCCCCGCCAAGGGCGACCGCGGACCGGTGACGCTCCACTGGTTCGACGGCCCTCAGGACTGGAGCAAGGTCGGCCGCATCGACAAGTTCGGCGCGGAGAACGCCGCCCACCTCGGCCGCGCCTGCTGGATGGTCGGCAGCAAGGGCATGCTCGGCTGCGGCACCCACGCCGGGCCGCCGCTGATCCTGCCGGAGGAATTGCACAAGTCCTGGCAGGAGAACCCGCCCGCGGCCTCGATCCTCCGCGTCGCCGGCGGACCTTTCCGCGAATGGCTGCGCGCGATCAAGGGCGAAGGCCCGGAACCCGGATCGAATTTCACCTATGGCGCGAAGCTGACCGAGATCATCCTGTTAGGCGTGCTCGCCCAGCGCTTCAACACCCGCATCGAGTGGGACGCCAAGGCCGGCCGCATCACCAACCACCCGGAGCTGAACGCCTTCGTCAAGGAACCCGTCCGCGAAGGCTGGCAATATGGCGAAGCGCTCTGACGTATCTCCCGCCCCATCATGAAATTTCCTCTCCTTGGCGGCCTCGCCTCCGCCTTTCTCGCCCTCCTTTCCGCGACCGCCGCTCCCAAGCCGGAGCAGCGCATCTGGACCGACCCCGCCACCGCTCTCCGCGAGGATCCGGACTTCGCGATCCAGGGCGAATACCGCGATGACAAGACCGGCGCGCAGGTCGTGGCGCTCGGCAAGGGACAGTTCGACGTTTATCTGCTCGAAGGCGGGCTACCCGGCGCGGGCTGGGAAGCGGGCAAGCCTCGCACCCTGCTGAAAGGCGGCCTCAAGGACGGCAAGCTCACCTTCGCAAGTGCCGACGGGAAAACGCTCGCCACCATCGGGAAGGACACTCTGTCCCTGACCAAGGCCGACGGCACGAAGCACGAGCTCAAGAAAGTCGAGCGCCTCAGCCCCACCTTGGAAGCCAAGCCTCCGGAAGGCGCGGTCATCCTCTTCAACGGCAGCTCGGCCGATGCCTGGGAAAACGGCAAGATGGAGAACGGCCTCCTCGCCGCCAGCGGCTGCACCACCAAACAGCACTTCGGCGACTACAAGCTGCACCTCGAATTTCGTACGCCCTACAAGCCCGATGCCCGCGGCCAGCAGCGCGGCAACAGCGGCGTCTATTACGGCGGTCGCTGGGAGACCCAGATCCTCGATTCCTTCGGCCTCGAAGGCGAAGCCAACGAGTGCGGCGGCATCTACTCGGTCTCCAAGCCCCGCCTCAACATGTGCCTGCCGCCGCTCGCCTGGCAGACCTACGACGTCGAGTTCACCGCCGCGAAGTTCGATGCCTCCGGCAAGCGCACCGCCTGGCCGCGGATCACGGTCCGGCTGAATGACGTGCTGATTCACGAGAACCTCGAACTCGCCCGCGACTTCACCGCCGCCGCTCCGATCTCGAGCCCCCTCGACGCCCCGAAAGGGCCGGTCTATCTGCAAGCCCACGGCAATCCGGTGGTCTTCCGCAACATCTGGATCGTGCCGGGCCAATAGCCCGCAAACGCGGACACCGTTGGAACCCTCGAAGAACTCATGTCCCTCCTGCCCCCGGGCTGGGAAGACCCACTCGAAAGCTGCATGAAATCCACCGTCATCCTCGCCGGAGCCCTGCTCTGCACCCTCACGCCCTCCATCTTCGCCAAGCCCCTCAAGGTCTTCATCCTGGCGGGCCAATCGAACATGGAAGGACACGCCGAGATCAGCACTTTCGATTACATCGGCAAGGACCCGGCCACCGCTCCCTTGCTCAAGGAGATGCGCAATCCCGACGGCACGCCACGCGTCTGCAACCAGGTCTGGATGTCCTACCTCACCGGTCCCTATGACGGCAGCGCCAATGGCGAAGGCGTCGGGAATCTCACCGCCGGCTTCGGCGCACGCGGGGATCAGCCGACCCAACCAAGCGGCAAGATCGGACCTGAGTTCACCTTCGGCATCTTCATGGAGAAAGAGCTGAAGGAGCCCATCCTGATCATCAAGACCGCATGGGGCGGCAGGTCGCTCAATACCGAGTTCCGCCCGCCGGGCGCCGGGCCTTACAAATTGCCCAAGGAGATTCAGGATGAGTGGGACAAGCATCCGCAGGGTGCCCACGGCATCCCCAAACTGGAGGAACGGCGGAAATGGCAGGCCGCCAAGGATGCCGCCTCGGGTGTCTTCTACCGCATGATGGTGGAACACGTGAAGAAGGTGCTGGCGGATCCCAAGCGCGTCTGCCCCGCCTACGACCCGGAGGACGGATACGAACTGGCCGGGTTCGTCTGGCTCCAGGGTTTCAACGATCTCGTCGATGGGACTACGTATCCGAATGGCAACTACGACGAATACTCCCGGCTCCTGGCCCACTTCATCCGCGACGTGCGCAAGGACCTCTCCGCCCCGAAGATGCCCTTCGTGATCGGCGTGCTGGGAGTGGAGGGTGAGAAGAACATCAACTTCCGCAAGGCGATGGCGGCACCCGCGTCCATGCCGGAATTCAAGGGCAATGTGGTCGCCGTGGATACCGCCCCGTTCTGGGACACCGCCATCGAAGCGGCTGAACCCAAGCAGGGACAGTTCAACGAAATCGTAGGCACCGCGCGCACCTTGAAACCCGATGGCTCCATCGATACGGAGCGGAAATGGGACAAGTATTGGCAACCGGTCGGCAAGCCATCGCCGGCCGAACGGAACTGGCGCTACATCACGGTCGATGCCTCCGACGCGAAGGACAAGCTGGCGGAATACACCGACAGGCGCTTCCGCGATATCGCACTGCCAGCCGGAATGGAGAATTGGTTCATGCCCGGCTTCGACGACAGCCCATGGGCCGCAGGCAAAGCACCCGTCGGCAAAGGCACATGGAACCACAGCGGCATCACCTTGGACCAGTTTCCTTCATCGTGGGGGAAGGAAGAGTTCCTTCTCATGCGCAGCACGTTTGAAGTGGACGATCTCGACTTCGAATCCTATCGCCTCGCGATTCTGGCGAGGCAGGGATTCCATGTCTATCTGAACGGGCATAAGATCCACACCTACATCTGGTGGCAGGACAGGCCGCAATACGGATCCATCGAACTCGATCAGGAGAAACTCAAACATCTCAAGAAGGGCAGGAACGTTCTGGCGATCTATGCCAATGACCAATACTCCCCCGATTCTCCCGATCGTTACGCCGCGCTCGATGCCTGGATCGAGGGGATCACGAAAGCGGACCGGAAGAAGCTCGATCTCGCCCTGGAGGAAGTCCTTTCGCCCGCAGACCGGGAAGCGCTCAAGGGCGCATCGAACGGCGGCTACCATTACTTCGGCAGCGCGAAGATCTTCGCCCAAATGGGCAAGGCATTTGCGGACGCCCTGCTCGGTTTGTGAAACGTCCGCTCACCCGCCCTCACCGCACCATGCAAATCTCGGGCGATCCCTTCCTGCGGTTGTCACCGCGCCGCCTCCGGTCCGTGAAGGCCTGCTTGTCACTTCTCGCCGTCGTCTTTGCTGGCAGCGTGGCACGAGGCGAAGTTCCCTCCCAACTCAAGGGCCACCGCTTCCTCACCCTCAACACGGTCGTCCGGGTCCAGCAGATCGAAGTCACCCGCGACATCAGCCACGGCGAGGACGAATCCAGCGTCCACTCGCCGGCCGAAGCCCGCGTCTTCCGCGAAGCCATCGAGAAGGCCTGGCCGGGCGCGCGCATCACCTGGGCCTTCAGTTGGCTTGCGCTCCACGACGGGCGCGAGAACTACCGCGGCCTGCGCGAGCTGGTCGCCGGCTATCACAAGCAGTTCGGCGACGAGATCACCTTCATCCCCGGCGCCTATTTCTCGAGCACGTCAAAAACAACGACGCCCTCGACTACCGCTTCGTCCAATCCGGCTCCGGCATCCGCGCTTCGCAGGAGCACCTCAAGATCCGCTGGTTCATGAACCGGGACTTCCGCCTCGCGCTGCTGGCCGGCGAGAAAGGCTGGGACACGGAGAAGGTCATCGACTTCACCCGCTACGACCTCCCGGCCAAAGAACCCGCCGACCCGGAACCCGGCAAGCACTCGCGCAATTGGAGCCTGATGAACCGCATCAACCAGAAGGGCACCCGCCCGCAGGACCAGCCGGTGCCCATCACTTCGCTCGCCCCGGAAGACCAGGCGCTGATCCGCAAGCACTACCCGGAGCTTTTCCCACCGGACGCGGGAGGAAAATGAACCCCGGAGCCGAGGACCGCGCTTTATTCAAGCCGCCGGGAAGCTGAGGCGGTCGTCCGCTTCGAGGTAGTCGAACAGGCTGCTGGTTTCCGGATCGATCTTCGCTTCGGCGCAGACGCCGATGAACCACTCCTTCATTTCCGGATCTTCGAACGGCATCGACTTCTCCATCTTGTCAGACCAGTTGGTGAGATCGGCGGTGCTCTTCGACTTGCCGTGGGAGTCGAACCAGCCAGCGAGCTCCATGTCGCTCATGCCTTCCGCGATCGCCGTCCGCACGTCCTCGACCTTCACGCCCTTGAAATCGAAGAGCGACTTGTCGAGCGGGCAGTCGAAGTGATAGCCGCCGAGCGTACCGGCGAGTTCGGCGCGGCCCTTGTCGGCCATGCGGGACAGGATGGCGTAGCCGCGGGTGCGGAGGCGGGGGCTGGCGGGTGCTTCTTTCGAGAGATCTTTGGCGGCAGTCATCGGTAGGTCGTGTTCGGCCCGGCGCTTGTCGCCGGGGCCGGGGACCATGGACCGGATCGCCCCCTTCTCAAAGGGAAGAATCTTGCAAAATCGGGCTTCCCCGCAACGGCGGGGCTTTCCCGCTCAGTGGTCGCCGCCGTCCTTCTCGTGCTGGCGGTAGTGCTCGCCCAGGAAATCGCGGCCGAAATCCCCGTCGAAATCGCGCCAGACCGCGTGGACGTGGTTCGCGTCGTTCTGGGTGTTGGCCGCCTCCATGATGAAGCTCGGCCCCTGCACGCGGTAGTACCACGCCTCGCCCGGCTTGGTGCCGCCGGCCCAGCCGAAGCGGATCTTGTCGAAGCCGGCCGCCTCGATCTTCTTCATGTCCGCCGCCGCCAGGTCCTCGCGGTGGCGGCCGGTGTATTCGGCGATCAAGGCGCGCAGCGCCTCCTTCTGGCCCGCCGTCATGTCCGCCGCCGCCACCCCGACCGGCTCGGGCGCGGTCGCCTTACGGTTCTCCGCGGTCAGGATGTCCGCCGGCGGCTTGTCGGTGAAGACCACCTGCTTCTTGCCCCCTTCCAGCAGCACGTTGACCAGCGCGTGCGCCAGTTCGTCCTCCGCCTCGAGCACCCGCAACCCCTTGTGCTCGCCTTCGCGCACCTCGCCGGGATTCGCGCCGTAGAACGAAGGCGTCACCGAGAACTCCTTGCCGCCGGAAACGGTGTAATTGAGCGCCAGGTGGTGGCCCTCGAACTTCCAGCCCCAGCCCTTCGCATCGCCCGGCTTGCCAAAAACGGAAACGTAGTACTTCCCGGGATTGCGGAAATCGGGCCGCTTCTCCATCTCCCGCAGCACGCCTTCCAGGGTGATGACCTGCATCGCCTTGAGCTTCCCCTTCTCGCTGAGCGCGGCTTCCAGCAGCTTCATCGCCGCCGCCTTCTGCGCCTCGTCCATTTCCTCGAGCGGCAGCCCGGTCCGGGTCTGCGGGGTGAAGCGGAAGTTCTCCCGCTGGTCGCTGTCGAACGCGAACGCCGCCTTGCCGCGCTTGGCCTCGTCGAGCGACCCGAGGAACGCATCGGCCGCCGATTTCATCGCGGCGATCGACGGGAGATCCTGCGCGGCAAGCGGCAGGGACAGCAGGAGCGAAAGCAGCGGGGTTCTCATCATGCCGGAACTACAAGCCGAAGCCGCCGGTTCTCGCAAGGTTGCGTGTCAGCCTCAGTCCCTGAAGGTCCGCGCTGCCCGAAAACAAAAAGGCCCGCGGGGATCGGGGATCCGCGCGGGCCTTGGAAGAAACTTCGATTACTGGCCTTCAGGCATCGGGAATGGAAGACCGCCGCCTGGAGGTGCCGGCGGGGCGTCCTTGATCTCGACCAGCTTGAGTTCGAAAATCAGCACGCTGTTCGGGGCGATCTCGGCGCTGCGGCGCTGCTCGCCGTAGGCCATGGCGCTCGGGATGAAGAGCTTCCACTTGGATCCGACCGGCATCGTGGTGAGGGCTTCCTTGAAGCCTTCGATGACCTGCATGCCCATCGGCACGGGCTCGCCTTCCGGGGAGGCGTCGAACTCGGTGCCGTCGATCAGGGTGCCCTTGTAGTTCACCATGAACTGCTTTTCCGGCTCGCCTTCCTTGGGAGCGACGTATTTCTGGTCGCCGCCCTTTTCGAGGACTTCGTACTGGAGGCCGCTCTTGGTGGTGACCACGCCTTCGCGCTTGCCGTTTTCCTCGAGGAACTTCTTGCCGGCTTCGAGATTCTTGGTCGCGCCTTCCTTTTCGCGGACCTGGAGCATTTCACCGAGCGCCTGCATGGCGGCCTTGAGGCTCTCTTCGGAGACTTCCGGCTTGTCGCCCTTGAAGGCGGCAAGGAAGCCCTTCATGAAGGATTCGGTGTCGATGTCGGCGGCGGAAATTCCGAACTGGCCGTAGTTCTGGGCGAACTCGCCGCCGGTGCGGAAGCCGAGACCGTAGGAGGAATCGGTGCGGACCTTGGCGGGGTCGACCGGCGCGGCTGGCGGCGGAGCGGGGACTTCGGTCGGCGGGGTGGTGGCGGTCGCGCCCGCCGGAGGGGTGGTCGCGGTTTCAGCGGCGGGAGTGGCCGCGGGCTTCTCCGCGGCGGCTTCGTTCTGGGCGGCCGCCGGGATGAGGGTGGCGAGGCCGAGAGCCAGGACGCCGGGAGTAAGGTGGAATTTCATGTCGGCGCGGAAGCTAGGGGGGGAATTCCCGCTTGTCGAGCGGCCCGTTTGCCCTCGGCACGGGACCGGGAACGCGGAGGCTCTGCCCCGCAAAGCGGTCCCTCGACGCCACCTCCCCACTCAAGTCCACCTCTCCGAAGCGCGAACACCCGGTGCTTCTGCGGGGCGGAGCCTCCGCGCACCCGGTGCCGCCCGGGGGCTCGACAGGGGGCTGGACGGCATGATTGGCTGGGGCATGAAGATTTCCCTGCTCCTCCTCGCCCCCCTGTTGCTCGCGTCCTGCGGCAGCGGCGGCTTCGGCGGCACCAGCGTTGCCGATTCCCCGGCGGTGCTGAATGTCTCCGGCTGGGACCCGAAAGAGCGCCAGCGCGGCGGCGAAAGCTACTCCGAACACGATGTCTCCCCCCTGAAGCGCAACGGCGCGCTCGGCCTGATCGCCCGCTCGGCCAAGGGGCCGCTGCTCGACGAGAAATTCGGCAGTTTCCTCAAGTCGACCGACCGCCAGGGCATGCTCCTTGGCGCCTACCATTTCGTCACGATGGACCAGGATCCCGCCGCGCAGGCGGATGCCTTCGTCGATCGCGTCCGCGCCACCGCCCGCAGCCGCGGGATCTCGTCGCGGAAAATCCTGCTGGTCGGCGATTTCGACACCGCCTCCACCCCGGACCGGCTGGTGAAATTCATCCAACGGGTCGAGCAGCGGACCGGGGTGACGCCGGTGACCTACCTCGAAAACAGCGCCAAGCTGCGCGCCAGCCTCAGCGCGGCCAGCCCGGCGCAGAAGTCGGTGATCCGGCGCTCGCCGTATTGGATCGCCCTTTACGGACCGACCGGCACCGAGCGCTCGATGGGCGGCGGGAACCTGACGCCCGACGGGCTGATGGAGCAATACGGCATCTGGAACGAGTGGGCGATGTGGCAATACGGCGGCGTGATTTGGGAAGGTGGCCGCTCGAACGCGAAGCACTACAACACCGGATCATGGAGAAGCCCGCGCTACTTCGGCAACCTGGCGCATCCGATGGAGCGAAATGTCTTCAAAGGCGACACCGGCGATTTGCAGTCGTTCTGGAACCGCCACGGCTGGGCGTGGTGGTGATCTCTCATTTCCACGGAACCATCCCGGACGCATCGCCGATCCACGCGCCGAAGTAGGGCCACTCCGCCTTGTCGCGCCAGAGGAAGACGAAGAAGGGGCGGTCGTAGATGAAATGGCGGGGAACAGGCCGCGGCGGCTCCGGCGGTCCGCCGAAAGGCTCATCGCCGCCTTCCACCAGCACCTCGACCCGCGCGCCCTTTTCGTGAAGCTCGAAGCGGGTCTGCTGCTCCGCTTTCGCGATCTGCCACGGAATGTCGATGCCTTTGAAGGTCCGCGCACCCTGGAGGTCCGGCGTAAAGTCGGCGATGGCTTCAAGCTTCAGATAGGGCACCTGGACCACGTCCTTTTCATGAAGCCCGACATCGTTCCAAGCCCCGAAGCGGCGAGGCTTCTGCTGATACTGGCCGCGCCAGGTCCGGAGCCAGCGGCAGGCGGTGGCGAAGTCCTGACCGGTCGGCGGGAGGTAAAGGATGACGGTATCGTCGTCCGCCTTGCCACGGATCTGGAGGGCATGGCTTTTGTCGACCGGTCGCCAGGCGAGGACGCGGACCGACTCGCCATAAGCGGCGCTGGTCTCGCCGCTGCTGCCGAAGAAGTGCACGTCCTTCGCGCCGGACGCCGTGGTGAAGGAGAGCGGCTTCTTGCGCGAACGGTGGAAGGCCTCGTGGAATTCCACCGTTCGCGCAAGAACGCCGTAGAAGGAGATGGCGCCCGGAGACTCGTTCTCCAGCGTGAAGGGTCCCTCCGGCTTGCCTAACAGCTTCGCCGCCTCGGCGTTCACTTCGTCGGTGAAGTCTCGCGTCGCCGGTCCCGCCCAGGCTTTCCACCCGCTCTTCGGCATCACCTTCGCGGGCTCCCAGCGGAAGCCGTCGAGTTTCGCGATCAAGGGATTCGGCGGATCCACCTTCACCGCCGGACCGCCGTGCTTGGCATTGAGCTGGTCCCACGCCGCCTGGAACATCGGCGACCAGACGACCGTCCGGTCCGCGGGAAGCGGCTGCTCCGGATGCGCGAGGGTGGCGACCTCGGCGTGAAGCGGGAGGCAACAACCCAGCAACAGCGTGTGAATTCTAATCATCAAGGGACTGAAGCCTCGTGAAGACCAGCAGCTTCCGCAGTGGGTCAGGTTCACCTGCGGCATCTTTCGGTGTCAGCACGCTGGCGAGTTGCCAACCTCCTGGAACAACCTGGCCGGAGACGCGCAGGGACTCGAATATCGGGAAACCGACTTCTTGCGAGTTTCCATCGGGAGTGGTCACCGTCGCCACCTTGGTCATCCGCGGATGGAACGACAGGTCGGTGGCAAAGGTAAACCCCTTGTCCCTGGTTCTGAGCTCCAACATTTCTCCGACATTCCTCGTTTCGAAATTCAACGGCACGAAGGGAAGCGACGGAACCGCCCGCCACCAGCCTTCGGCCATGCGCTGCACCTGCGCCAGTGCTTCCGAAGATTCCGGCAGGCTCGGGGGATCGCACTCGGTCGGATAGGTCAATTCGCTGATCGACTCGGACAGGGCGTTCTCCCCCGCCTTCACCTGCAGCAACTGGGTGTCAAACAGGCGCGCTTCTCGTGCCTTTACCAGCTCACGTGCTTCTTGAAACAACGAGGCTCCATCCACATGGCGGGCCAGCAGTTCCGTTGTCCGTTGATGGGACAATTCCACCCAATGAATGGTCAGGCGGAGATCACCTGCCGAGGCAATCCCGCAACCCGCCAGCAGCAGGGCCACCGCCTTCATTTGACGATCAGGGTGTCGCACTTCACGAAGATCATCAACTTGCGGCTCAGATCGGTCGTCCCTTCCGCGTCCTTCGGCGACACGACTCCCGCCAGCACATACTGTCCTTCCTTGCAGGTCAGGGCGGTGGTGATCCTTGCCGAGTAGATCTTTGGCATCTGGATCTTGGAGACATTGCCGTCCGGCAGCTTGTCTTCGATCCAGACCGATTCGCCGGTGTGCCAAACGATGTCGGGAGCGAGCCGGAGGTCGATGTAGTTCCCATCATCGCTGGTCGGTTCGATCTCGAGGGTGCTCCCGAGATTTCGCGTCTCGAAGGAAGTCGGCGTGGCCGGGGTCCGCATCATTCGCAGGAGCATGAGCTCATCGGGAGCAAGGCCCTTGTCACGGTCAGGAAGCGTGAAGCTGCCGGGCAATTCGGGCGGCTCATACTCGGTGGGGTAGATGAACTCGTTGATCGACTCCGCCAGGGCCTTTTCCCCACTGCGCGCATTGCAGATCATCGTCTCCATCACCTTCGCCTCGCCCTTCTTGACCAACTCCTGCACCTGCTTGCGCAAGGATGTGGCATCGGCGCTCGGGGGATCGGCGAGGAAGAGGAGATCGGTGAGGGTTTCGTGGGAAAGTTCAACGTATTCGACCTGTACGCGGAACATCTTCGGCGCGTTGACGTCATCGTCGAAGGGATCGGGCTGGCTGGCATCGTCACCGGCTGCCTTCTCGAAGGGCGGTGGGACTTTGTCGGTTTCCTGGGCACCGAGATAGAGGGAACAGACCGCCACACCAGCGGCCAGGGGGAGAATGGCTTTTCTCATGGGAGGCATGAGACGCCGCTTCGCGGGGATTATTCAAGGAGGATTCATGACGAAAGGCCCGCGGCGCAGCCGCCCTTGGACTGCTGCGATGCTTCGCAGCTTTCGAGTGGAAGGTGGGGATCGCCGTTCTCGCGGGCGGAGGCGACCTTCAGTGATCGCCGAATCCCATCCGAACGAACCGCCCCACCCTTCATTCAGAGAGCTCCGAATCATCGGAGCAGTCCGAGGGCCTTCGGCTTTCATTCGGCGGGGGCTTACAAATGCCCCTCCTGCACCCCCGGCGCGATCATCTCGTTGGAGAGCTTGTTGTGGAACTCGAACAGATCGGTGCGGCGGTCGGTGACGGGGGTGACGCTGCCGTTCAAGCGCGAGCGGTAGAGGTCGGAGACGTCGAGGTCGGTGACCAGCATCGTCTCGACGTTCGGGTCGGCCTCGGCCTGGATGCCGTCGCGGGCGAACTCGAAATCGCTGGGCGTGAAGACCGCGGCGCGGCCGTAGTGGATGTCCATCGCGGGGACGTCCGGCAGGTTGCCGACGACGCCGGCGGTGGCGACGTAGATCTGGTTCTCGATCGCCCGCGCCGCAGCACAGAGGCTGACCCGAAGGTAGCCCTGGCGGTTGTCGGTGCAGTACGGGATGAACAGGATTTCCACCCCGCGGTCGGCGAGGTAGCGCGCGGCTTCGGGGAACTCGACGTCGTAGCAGATCAGCACGCCGATCTTGGCCTTGGGCGTCTGCAGGACGATCAAGGAATCCCCACCGGTGATGCCCCACCAGGTTTTCTCGGACGGCGTGATGTGGAGCTTCGGCTGGGAGACATGGCTGCCGTCCGGCTTGAAGATCATCGAGGTGTTCTCCAGGCGACCGTCGGGCTGGGTGACCGGATGGGAGCCGGCGATCAGATAGAGCCCTTGCTCGCGGGCGAGGCGGCTCATCAGATCGATGAATTGCGGCGTGTATTCGGCCAGCTTGCGGATCCCTTCGCGGGAGCCGAGCGGTTCGAGCGCGCTCAGCAACTGGACGCTGAGGAATTCCGGGAACAGCACGAATTCCGCGCCGTAGTCCTCGCCGGCGGTCTCGACGAAATAGCGGATCTGTTTCGCAAACTCATCGAAGCCCGACACCTTGCGCATCTGGTACTGGACGCAGGCGACGCGGACCTTGCTGCCGTGTTCGTCGCGCGATTGGTATTCGGGGTTGATCCACTCGATCATCGCGGCGTGGTCGCGCGAGCGGTGGTCGTGCAGGTAGTTCGGCATGATGCCGCGGACCGCGAAGCCCTGCTTGAGCTGGAAGCCGAGCACCGGGTCGGGGATTTTTCCGTCCTGGACCTGCCAGACGTATTCCTCCGGCGTCAGGCGTGAGGCGTGTTCGTCGTAGTGCCAAAGCCGGGCCCCGGCGAGGATGCGGCGGAGATTGAGTCGGCGGCAGAGTTCGCGGCGGGAGTCGTAGAGCAAAGCGCCGATGCCCAGCTTGCGGGCGTCGGGATCGACGTAAACATCCGCGCCGTAGAGCGTGTCGCCCTGGGGATCGTGGTTGTAGAAGAAGCCGGCGTCGGTGATGCCGTCGTAGGTGTGCTTGCGCAGCGGGTTGCGGCCGAGGGTGACGATCAGCGACGAGGCGACGCCGAGGATCTTGCCGTCGCGCTCGGCGAGGAGCTGGCCTTCGGGGAACACATGAATGTGCGAGCGGAGGTGCTTTTCATTCCAAGGACCGCCGGCATCGCCCGGCTGGGGGAAGCAGCGGCGGTGAAGCGCGAGGATGGCGGGGATGTCGTCGACCGTCGGATTGCGGACGGTGACGGGGCCCGGCGGGGTGGCTTGGTCGGTGGATGGCACGGGAAGAAGAGAACCCAGAAACCAGAGGCCAGAAACCAGAAAAGAAGAGGAAAAGACGGAGCCTTCAGATCCAGAAACTCACGGCCGGCACGGGGGTAAACCCAAGAAACCCCGTGCCGGCCGCGTTTCAGATCGGTCGCTATAAGCAGAAGGTAAAACCCAAGAAACCCAAAGCTCACCGCGACCTATGTCAGACTCAGATAAAGCCGCACGCGTGCCAAGTTGCCACCGGAATTGAGGAAAATTCGTCACTTTGAGCACCGCCATGGCGTTCGCATGAAGCCGGGGGATGCATGGGCCGGCCCGACTTGAACGGGACGAATGCTTCGGCCGGAAACCGTTCGAGGTTGCGCCATGCCCCGACGGCGGGGAGGATCGGGCGGCTCTATTAGATGGACGACAATTCGACATTGGGCAGCTTGGGTTTGATGCTGGTGACGGCGGCGCTTTGTGCGCTGGCAGCACGCCGCATCCGCATGCCGGCGATCGTCGCCTGGATCATCGCCGGCCTGCTGCTCGGACCGGCCACTGGCTGGGTGAATCTGACGCCGACCCTCGACGGCATCGCCAGCGCGGGGATCGTGCTGCTGCTGTTCCTGGTCGGGCTGGAGCTGAGTCTCGACCGCATCCGCGATGTCGGGGCGACGGCGATTGTCGCCGGGCTGGGTCAGGTGCTGTTCACCGTGGTGGGTGGTCTGCTGCTGTGCCGCTGGTTGGGCTTCGATTGGATGGCGTCGCTGTTCATCGCCACCGGGCTGACCTTCAGCAGCACGGTCGTCGTGGTGAAGCTGCTCGAGGAAAAGGGGGAGCTCGACAGCTTGTATGGCCGGATCGCGGTGGGGATTTTCCTGGTGCAGGACATGGTGGTGATCCTGATCATGACCTTTCTGGCCGGCCTGGGTCAGGGCGACGGCGAGACCGGTTGGAAAGTGGCGGCGGTCGGGATCGGCAAGGCATTCGGCGGCATGGCCTTGCTGCTGGCGATCACCCTCGGGGCCGCGCGCTGGCTGCTGCGGCGGCCGTTCGCCTGGGCGGCCCGCTCGCCGGAGACGAATCTGGTGTGGAGCCTCGGCTGGTGCTTCCTGATCGTCTGGCTGTCGCACGCCTTCGGGTTGTCGCACGAGATTGGTGCCTTTCTCGCGGGCATCAGCCTGGCGCAGCTCCCTTACAGCGCCGATTTACGGAGGCGGGTCGCCCCGCTGATGAGCGTCTTCATCGCGGTGTTCTTCGTCGGGCTCGGCGTGCGTTTGGATACCGGCGGGGCGCCGCTGAACCTGCTGGCGGTGGTGGTGCTTTCGCTGTTCGTCCTGCTGGGGAATCCGCTGATCTTCATCTGGATCATCAGCAAGATGGGCTACTCGCGGAGGACCTCGTTCAAGACCAGCGTGACGGTGGCGCAGATCAGCGAGTTCTCGTTCATCTTCGCCTCGATGGGCGTGACGATGGGCCTGGTCGGCAACGAGGTGCTGTCGATCACCGCACTGGTCGGGATCCTGACGATCGGCATTTCCGCCTACATGATCCTGTTCAGCGACCAGCTCTACCTGTGGGTCCGCAAGCGGGGACTGCTGAATTGGGTGCGGGCCAGCGGGCCGGCGGAGGAGCGCAAGACCAAGTCCCACGGCTTGGAACTCGAGGGGCACGTGATCGTGGTCGGCATGAATTCGCTGGGCCGCGAGCTGGTCCGGCGGCTGGACCACAAGGGGTGGCCCGTGCTGGCGATCGATCTGGATCCGAAGAAACTCGAGGGATTGCCCGGGCATGCGCTGCTGGGGGACGCGGAATCGCTGGCCTTGCTCAACGAGGCGCGGCTGGAGAAGGCGCGGCTGCTGATTTCCACGCTGCACATCGAGCCAACCAACGACCTGCTGGCCTTCCGCTGCAAGCAGGCCGGGGTGCCGGCGGCGATCCATGCGGTCGACCTCGATTACATCGGCCATCTGCTCGACATGGATACCGCTTTCCTGATGGTGCCCAAGGTGGACGGCGTGAAGCGGCAGCGCAAGGTGCTGGAAGAACTCGGATTCTTGAAACGATGAGCGAACTGGTCATTCTGGTGCTCGGCGCGGTGCTGGCTTTCGGGCTCGCGCAGGGCTTCCGGCTGCCCGTGATCCCGCTGCTGGTGGGCATCGGCTTCGCGCTCTCCCAGGCCGGGGTGGCGACCGGCGATTTGAACGACGCGCTGGAGCTGGGTCTGGCCTTCCTGTTGTTCTCCGCCGGGATCGAGCTTCACCCGAACCGCTTCTTGAAGCATCGCAAGGCCGTGCTGTGGACCGCGGCCAGCCAGTTCGTGCTGGCGGCCGCCTGCGGCTTCGGGGTCGCTCTGGCGCTCGGCTTCTCGGCCTTTCCCGCGGCCTACATCGGCGCGGCACTGGGGACCAGTTCGACGCTGGTGGTGGTGCGCCAGCTGCAACGCCGGGTCGGTGCCGCGGGCACCTACGGACGGATCGTGATCGGCGTGCTGCTGGTGCAGGACCTCGCGATGATCAGCATGCTGGTCGTGCTGTCACGGCTCGGCGAAGGGCCGGCCGCGATGCTGGCGGCGGGCGGCGGATTGGCGGTGCTGATCGCGGCGGCGCTCGCCTTCCAGCGCTGGCTTTCCGCCCGGCTGGCGAAACGTTTGCAGACCGACGAAGAGTTGCTGCTGCTGGCGGTGATCTCGGTGCTGTTCGGCTTTTCCTGGCTGGGCGTCCAGCTCGGCCTGCCCCTCGCGGCCGGCTCGTTCCTCGCGGGACTCGCTTTGTCGGCCTTCCCTGCCAATGGCGTGTCGCGGTCGATCCTGCGCTCGTTGACCACGGTGTTCATGGCGCTTTTCTTCACCGCCTTGGGTGCCAGGCTGGAAATGCCGGATCTGGCGATGGCGGGCAAGGTGCTGGCGCTGTGCGCGGTCGTCTGGGTGGTCACGCCATTGCTGGTGACCCGGGTGGTCGAGCACACGGGCAAGCTGACCCGGCGCAGCGCCCTGACCTGCGGGTTGCTGCTGACCCAAACCAGCGAATTTTCCCTGGTGCTCGCGATTTACGGGCTGAAGCTCGACCAGATGCCGGGGGAGGTCTTCGCGCTGATCACCTGGGTCGCCGTGCTGACCATGACCGTGACTCCCTTCGTGGCGACCGACCGGATCGCGCGGCGCTTCCTGTCGTGGATGCCGCGGAAAGCCCCCGAACCGGCGGACCTGCGGGATCACGTGCTGATGCTCGGCTACGGCAGCGGCGGGATCTGGGCGCTCAAACCCTTGATCGCAGCCGGTCACCGGGTGGTGGTGGTCGACGAGGATCCATCGGTGGTCGCCCAGCTCCGGACGAAAGGCGTGGAAGCGCTCACCGGCGATGCCTCCGACGAGCACTTCCTGCTGCACGAACTCGCGGGGCGTCAGGCGAAGCTGGTGCTGATCTCCCTGCCTGATCCCCACGATGCCGCCCGGATCGCCCGGCTCTTGCCCGACGTCACGGTGGTGGCCCGCGTGTTCGAACACGAGCATGTGGAGCCGGTCAAAGCGGCGGGTGCGATCCCCGTGATGAACTCGCTGGCCGCGGCGGATACGTTCATGGAGTGGTTCGAGCAGACGGTCGGGAAGAAGGACGAGACCGCGGTCCCGTGAAGCCCGGCCTTGAAGGCTACGCCACGAGATCGCCGCGCCGGCCGATCAAGCCGTCGCACCCACTTTCACCGCGCCGCCTGGATCGCCGCGATCCGCTTCCCCACCCACTCCTCCTCCGCCTTCATCCCGTTCGCCTCGTAGAACTCCCGCAGTTTCCCGTAGCGCGCCGCCGGGTCGAATCGAGCCGCGCGATGCAGCTTCCGCAAGCACACCGGACAAAGGTGCATCGGCGTCGAGTCGGCCTCGGCCAGATGGTTCGCGCCGTTCATGTTGCACTCGTAGTAAATGCAGTGGCGGATCCCGAACATGTGCCCCATCTCGTGCGTCAGCACCTTCGCCGCCCGCCGCAAGACCAGCGCCTCGGTGCCCACCTCGACCTTGTCGCCCATCCACGCCGGATGATAGCGGGCGAAGCTGAACACCCCGACGCGGTCCTTGGTGGAAGCCTGGCCGAAGACGAAGTTCCATTGCTCGTCCGGATACAAGTCGGTCATCGTCACCGCGATCATCGCATAGCCGTCCGCCGGCAGCTTCTTCGGCAGCCAGCGCAGGATGTCGGTGCTCTTCCACTGCTTCTTTGCCGACATCCCGTTGACCCGCTCCTTCGCCGGCACCTCGGCATCCGCGATGACCGGCAGCATCTCCACCGGCATCGGGTGGTAGTAAGCGGCGGTGTAGGACTTCAGCTTCTCCAAGTCGGGTGCGATCCCCTTCTCGAACTCCCCGATCGGCAGCACATACAATTTCGTCCGCCCCGCGCCCGGAATGTTCGGGTTGGAATTCACCCAGCGCTCGAAGGTCTGCCCCGGCTCGTTGTGTGCCGCCAGCCAGTCGCCGCCGCCCGGCTCCCGCTTCGCCTCGAACTCGCCGCCATCGCTGAAAGCCCGCCGCAGTGGTGGATCGAGCCGCCCCACATGCCCTGCCGCCGCGCCCCGATCTGCCTTTGAAGGCGTCACGAAAACCGCCGCCGCCATTCCGCAGACGGCGAGTGACAGACCCACGATGATCCACGTGGAAGGATTGAGTTTCCGCTGCATCCTTCAATGAACGCAAAGGCGCACCGGAATCCTAGGCCTAATTTGGACGTGCAGACTGCGAAAGCTGCCCGTCATTTCCCGGTCCACCCTTGCCATCCCCCGCCCCCGCTGCCTTCCTGGCATCCACGAATGTTTGCCTCCGAAGCCCTTCCCCCCCGGCATCGACAAAACCTTCCTCAGCGAGGAACTCCGCGCCCTGGTCGACGCCCATCCGGAGCTGCGCCCGGTCTTCGGCAAGATTAACGACGAACGCTCCGCCACGCGAACCAATCAGGGCGATTCACCGCCCCGCAGACGGCCGAGTTCCCGGACGATGTTCTCACGCGCCCGCTCCTCGCGACCGATGAACCACTCCGTCCCATAGATCGGACGCTCGAGGAATCCCGCCATCACCTTCGCCCGGCCTGCACGGAAGGCGTCGTCGCTGACGTGGGCATACTCATGGCGGATGGCTTGGCAGTAGTCGTCATAGGTTTCCGGGCTGGCGCTCAGAATGGCGAGGTCGATGTCGACCATCAGCCGGCTGTCGGGATCATCGGACAAGGGCAGGCGGAAATCGGTCGCTTCGATCAGGCGGGTGATCGCCATGGCGGATCGAGGGTCGAGCCAGGGGGATGTGGCATCGAGGAACCACGCGGTGCTGGCGGCCTCGTTGTCGCCGCGCTTCGGGTCGTAGATGACGTCGTGGAACCAGATCGCGCCTTCGATGAGGGAGTTGTTAGAGGCGGTGGCGTCGAGTTCGGCGAGGGAGGACGCGATGTGGCCGAGGTGGTGGTAATGGCGGTGGGGTTCGGTGCAGAGTGTGCTGAGTTGGGTCCAGAGGGCGGCGGCGGCGGCTTCGCTTGCGCCGCGGTGGCGGCACCAGGTGGTGAAGCGGGTTTGGAGATTTGAAGGGAGGAGATTCATCGCTTTGTTCCACGGCGCTTGCACGGGCGGACAGGAGTGTCCGCCCTCCTTATTTTTTGCGGCCCCGGCCTTTCGGGTAGCTGACCTTCTTCCGTGGTGCCGAGGCGGCGGGGGTGCCTTCCTTCAGCGCGACGATCTGGTCGCGCAAATGCGCAGCGCGCTCGAACTCGAGCTTGGCGGAAGCATCTAACATCTCGCGCTCCAGCTCGGCGATGACCCGGACCTTGTCGTAGGTCTCCTCGTCCTCCGCGACCATCGAGCGGTTGAGCTTGTCCGCCGTCTCGCGCTGGTTGGAGTAGAGCTGCAAGCTCTCCTGAACCGCGCGCTGGACGCCTTGCGGGGTGATGCCGTGGAGTTCGTTGTGCGCCATCTGGCGGGCGCGGCGGTATTCGGTGACGTCGATCAGCTTCTGGATGGAATCGGTGACCGTGTCGCAGAACAGCACGCACTGGCCGTTCAGGTGGCGCGCCGCGCGGCCCGCCGTCTGAATCAGGCTGGTCTCGTTGCGGAGGAAGCCTTCCTTGTCGGCGTCGAGGATGCAGACCAGCGAGACTTCCGGCAGGTCGAGGCCTTCGCGCAGCAGGTTGATGCCGACCAGGATGTCGAAGGCCGCGGCGCGGAGCTGGCGGAGGATTTCCACCCGCTCCACGGTGTCGATGTCGGCGTGGATGTAGCGGACCTTCAAGCCGGTGCCCTGCAGGTATTCCGAAAGATCCTCGGCGGTCTTCTTTGTTAGAGTCGTGACCAGCACCCGCTCGCCGCGTTCGACCCGCTGGCGGCAGAACTCGATCGTCTCGTCGATCTGGTGCTTCAACGGGCGCAGGATCAGCGTGGGGTCGAGCAGGCCGGTCGGGCGGATGATCTGCTCGACCACCAGCGCCTTGCCGGGCTTCGAGGGATCGAAGTCGCCGACCGCCTCCGCGCTGCCGCTCGGGACGACGTTGATCTTCTTCAGGTCGATGTGCGTGAACCCGCGGTCGTCGCCGCGGCCCTTCACCGGGATGAAGCGCTTGTTATCAGGCCGCGAGTTGACGATCTCGAAGGGCCCCGGCGTCGCCGAGACGTAGAGCCGCTGGTTCGTCATGTGCATGAACTCGTCGAAGCGCAGCGGCCGGTTGTCGAGGGCGCTCGGCAGGCGGAAGCCGTGATCCACGAGCACCGTCTTGCGGCTCTTGTCGCCCTCGTACATCCCGCCGACCTGCGGGATGGTCGCGTGGCTCTCGTCCATCATCAGCAGGTAGTCCTCGGGGAAGAAGTCGAGCAGCGTGTGCGGCCGCGAGCCCGGCGGCCGGCCTGTGAGATGGCGCGAGTAATTTTCGATCCCCTGGCAGAAGCCCATCTCCTGCATCATCTCGATGTCGTAGTCGGTCCGCATCCGCAGCCGCTGGGCCTCGATCAGCTTGCCCTCCTTCTCGAACTCGGTGACCCGCGCGTCGGCTTCCTTGCGGATCTCGACGATCGCCTTCTTCATCTTGTCCGCCGGCGTGACGAACTGCTTGGCCGGGAAAAAGGTGTGCTTGTCCACCTTGTCGATGACCTTGCCGGTCAGGGTGTTCACCGTGCTGATGCGGTCGATCTCGTCGCCGAAGAACTCCACCCGCACGGCGGTTTCGTCGAGGTAGGCCGGGTGCACCTCGACCACGTCGCCGCGCACCCGGAACTTGCCGCGGCCGAAGGCGATGTCGTTGCGCTCGAACAGGATCGCCACCAGCGCCTGCAGGAAATCGTCGCGCCGGATCTGCTGGCCGACCCAGGTCGGGACCATCATTCCTTCGTAGTCGTCCGGCGAGCCCAAGCCGTAGATGCACGACACCGAGGCGATCACCACCGTGTCCTCGCGGGTCAGCAGCGAGCCCATCGTCGACAGGCGCAGGCGCTCGATCTCGTCATTGATCGACGAATCCTTCTCGATGTAGGTGTCGGTCCGCGGGATGTAGGCCTCGGGCTGGTAGTAGTCGAAGTAGCTGACGAAGTACTCGACCGCGTTGTGCGGGAAGAAGTTCTTGAACTCCGAGTAGAGCTGGGCAGCGAGCGTCTTGTTGTGGCTCATGATCAGCGTCGGCTTGCCGATCTGCTCGATGATGTTCGCCATCGTGAAGGTCTTCCCCGAGCCCGTCACGCCGAGCAGCGTCTGGTGCATGTTCCCGGCGCGGATCGACTTCACCAGCTTGGCAATCGCCTGGGCCTGGTCGCCCTCGGGGGAATAGTCGCTGGTGAGTTGGAAAGGCATCCGCGCTTTGTGTAGTCGCGGACTCCCGTGCTGGCAAGGGAGGCGCGGCAGCGAAGTAGCGCGACTTTGCAAGTTGCGCGCTTCTGGCGGCCGGCCTCACCCGGAAACATCGAAGCCTCAGCGCCGGGCCGACCGCACCCCATCGCAACTTGCAAAGTCGCGCGACTTCAAGCCGGTTTCCCGTGCCCGACGAAGGCCCCGAAGTTCGCCTTCTTGAGCTGCGCCGCGGCGGATTCGCCCATGCCGACCAGCAGCCCGTGCATCGGGCAGGGATCCCCCACCCCGCACCAGCCGGGACCGAAGGGACAGGCGCTTGGGTCGCGGTGGCCTTCGAACAGATCGACCACATCGAACAGGGTGATCGTTTCCGGCGCGCGGCCGAGCCGGTAGCCGCCGCCGGGACCGCGGGTGCCCTGGACGAAGCCGGCCTGCGACAAGACGGTAAGCACTTTCGCGACCAGCGGCTGCGACAGGTTGCGCGATTCCGCGATGTGCTGAGAGCTGAGCTGGACGCCCTCGGCATGGCTTTCCGCCAGCGCGCTCATCGCCGCCACCGCGCAACCGCTCATCTTGCCGTAGCCGAACATCGGGCGGCAGCATCGACGGATCGGGACGGCCGGTCGAATTAATTCCTTAATAAAGAAACTTTATTCCTTTATTCACCCGGAGGGCGCGCTAGCTTCACCCCATGACCGCCACCACCGACATCCTCGGCCGCGCTGAGATCGTCCGGCTAGTCGACCGCTTCTACGAGAAGGTCCGCGACGACGAGACGCTCGGCTTCATTTTCGACAAGGTGGCCCAGGTCGACTGGCCCGCGCACCTGCCGAGAATGTATGACTTCTGGCAGACCGTCCTCTTCCGCGACGGCGGCTTCCGCGGCGATCCCATCGGCAAGCATGCCCGCCTCGTCCCGCTGACGAACATGGGTCGCGAGCAGTTCGACCGCTGGCTCGTGCTGTTCGAGGAGACCGTCGACGAACTCTTCACCGGCGAAAACGCGGGGCACATCAAGCGCTGTGCCGCGGACATGGCGAAGGTGATCCACGCGAAGATCAACGCCATTCCGGACGAGCGGTTCGATCCGATGAAGCTCACGCCGGAACAGCGGGCACGATATGCGAGCTATCGCCCCGCTTGAACGGGAGCGCGAAGCGCTCCCAGCGGCACTCCCCGCGGCAGCGATCTAACAAGCCGCCAGTTCCGCGCCGATCTCCTCCTCGGATAGATAACAGCCCGGATCGCTGCCCCACAGGTCTCCGTTGGCGGAGGCGGCGCGGGTGCGGAAGCCGCCGCCGCAGAGCTTGAACCACTGGCACGCGGCGCAGCGGCCGTGCATCCGGGCCTTGCGCTCGTCCGCCGACAGCAGGCCGACCGATCGGATCTCGTCGAGCACCGGCGCGGAGAGTTCGTTCCCGCCTTCCCAGATCTGCGAGAAGGGCATGCGCTTGACGTTGCCGAGCTGCACGTCCTGCCAGAACTGGTCGGGGTGGACACTGCCCCGGGGTGTCGATGTTCGCGATCCCCCGCCCCGAGCTGTTCGCGCCGCCGCCGTTCCAGCCTAACAGAAGTCGGAGTAGCAATGGACGCAGCGCAGGTTGCAGCTACGGGTGATGTTCCAAACGACGATCGGCCGGCGTTCGCGGGCGCTTCTCGCGGCGGCATGGCCGTGACCGTAGCGGAGGTTGTCGGCGGGCTGGGCCCGGCCGGTCCAAAGGCGGGTGAGGTTGATCATGGGAAGAAGACGAGGAAGGGCCGCTCCGCGATGGGATCGCGGGAGGACGGGATAGCATGGAGGGGCGCAACCATGACGTTGCCGGAGGAAACGCCACGGCCGGGATCGAAACCACGCCGCGGGGCTCAGACACTGCGCATATCCTGCTTTTCAGAAAACTCCCAGGTCGTCGTCGTCCGCAGGCTGGAAGGGGGTTCCGGGCTTGAGCGCGTCGAGCCAAGGCCGGATCGCGAGCAAGTCGGCATCCTTCTTCGCCATCGCCAGCACTTGCGCGGGATCGATCTCGATCGCTTGCAAGATGAGCTCGCGGGCCTCCTCCGGGCGATCCTGAACGCAGGCGTAGCAGGCGAGATTGTAGAGGATCAACCCGTGCCGCGGGTGGTGGCGCAGGGCCTTGCGCAGGATGGTTTCCGCGGACTCGATCGACCGGGCTCGACGCTGCGAATAGGCGGCCTGGATCCACCAGCCGGCGTCGCCCGGCTCCTGCTCGGTCATCGGCAGGCAGATCGCCGAAGCCTCCTCCCAGTTCTTGAGCCGGAACAGGGCGTCGACCCGCAGGTGCAGGGCGAGCGAGGAACTCACCGACAGCTCGTCGAGTTCCGCGATCGCATCCTCCGGCATCCCGAGTTCCAGGAAACCCAGGGCGCGGCGGCAGGCGGCATCGATGTCGTCGGTCACGGCGGCAGCATCACAGGATGCGGGGATTTGGCAAAGGTCCGTTGCCACCTTCGAGAAACTCCGCCGCCCGCTGCTCGGCCCACGACTCGCGGCCGCCGGAGGAGAAGCCGCAGTGCCCGCCGTCATCCGGGATCTCCAGGTGGAAGAGCCCGCTCGCCAGGGCTTCCTCACGCGGAAAGCAACCGGGGCCGAGGAAAGGATCGTTCGCCGCGTTGACCAGCAGGGCGGGAATGGTGATGTGCGGAAGGAAAGGCCTCGAACTACTACGCGCCCAGTAGTCGGCGGCATCGCGGAAGCCGTGGAGCGGCGCGGTGAAGCGGTCGTCGAAGCCACGGAAGTCGCGAACGCCACGCAACCCGGCGAGGTCGATCCGGCCCGGGAAACGCGCGTGTTTCTCCCGGATCTTCGCCCGCAACGAGCGGAGGAAGCGCTCCATGTAAGGCCGGTTCAAGGCTTCGCCAAGCCGTGCGGACGAGCAGGCGAGGCCGCAGGGAACCGAGAATGCGACGGCGCGATGGATCCGGTCCGGCAGCTCGCGTTCGCCCAGATATTTCAAGGTCAGATTCCCACCGAGGCTGAAGCCGACCAGGTCGATCCGCGACGCCGGATGAACGGCCAGCGCGTGGCGGACGACCTCGTCAAGGTCCTCGCTCGCGCCGCTGTGGTAGGCCCGCGGCAGGCGGTTCGGCTCGCCGCTGCAGCCGCGGCAATTCCAAGCCAGCACGTCCCAGCCGCGGCGGTGAAGGGTCCCGGCCATCCCCTGGATGTAGGGGGCCTTCGAGCTGGCTTCGAGACCGTGGGAAAGGATCACCAGCCGATCGCTCCTCTGCCCCGCCCAGTCTAGGTCGAGGAAATCTCCATCCGGAAGCTCCAGCCGTTCGCGAAGGGTGGTGATGAAAGGCACCCGTCGGCACAGGGCAGGGTGGATGGTCTGCAAATGCCCGCCACGGAGAAAGGCGGGAGCGCGGTAGTTGGACGGAACGAGGGGCATGATGTAGCACGACGTTGCACGTTGTGTGCGGGAGCGGATCGCAACACCAGAACGGTCGGCAGCCACAGGAAACAGAGCGCCGCCTCCCATCGCAACTTGCAAAGTTGCGCTACCGCGCTCCGCGGGCTTGGATGGCGCATGCCTTTCACCCTGCATCCCCGCCTCGCCGCCGGCAGCCACGACTTCGGCACCGAACTCGGCTGCCGCATCCTGCTCAAGGACAACGCGCTCTTTCCCTGGTTCATCCTGGTGCCCGAGGTCGAGGAAGGCATCGAGGACCTCCACCAGCTCGAACCCGACGCTTATGGCGACGTGATGATCCTGCTACGGCTGGTCTCGGAGTTCGTCGCCGGCCATTTCAAGCCCGAGAAGCTCAACGTCGCCTGCATCGGCAACCAGGTGCGGCAGATGCACATCCACATCGTCGGCCGCTCGCCGTCCGATCCCGCCTGGCCGGGTGTGGTGTGGGGCTTCGAGGGCAAGCAGCCTTACACCGAAGAGCAGGTGGAAAAGATCCAGGACGCTTTCGATGAAGCGCTCGGGGCGGAGGAAGACGAGTGACCCGCGCCGCGTAGTGATCCGACCATGAAAGCACGCATCGCCCTGTTCCTCAGTCTTGCCGCGTCCGCCTTCGCCGAGCCGGTCGCGCTTTTCAACGGCAAAGACCTCGCCGGCTGGACCGTGGACGTCCCGGAGGCCGACAAGAAGCCGGACCTCGAGCCGAGCTTCATCGTGCGCGACGGTCTGCTGGTTTCGCTCGGGAAACCGCTCGGCCATCTGGTCACCGAAAAGGAATTCTCCAACTACTGTCCTGCGCGCTAAGTCCATTTAAGAAAATGCCTCGGTGATTTTGTTGAAGATCTTCTCGGGTGTGGCAGTCCAGACGAACGGCTTGGGGTTCTTGTTGTGATTCTCGATGTAGCTTTC
>JBIPNO010000168.1:0-4598 GCA_044372775.1 Haloferula sp. | reverse complement strand
AGGGGTCGGCAACCACCTTGCGGCGGGCGTCGGCAAGCGTCCCGTTGAGTCCGTCGAAGTCGATCTGGAGGAGGTTGCTGTGCTTGAGGATCCGTTTGCGGTCGGCGGTGGTTCCGGAAGCACAGAATGCCGGGAGCTTGGTTTTTTCGCGATCGTAGGCCGCCTTGCCGTCACGGCCGAGGATGCGCCGGAGGTTGTCGATTTGCTGACGGAACTGCCCGTTGCGAACCGCCTCGAGAACCGCTGCCACGGTGTCCACGGCAGGCGAACCCGGCGACATGGCATTCGGGTAGGTGGTGACATCGGCGCGGAAGATGGCGGGTGTGGACGATGCTCCGTGCGTGCTGCCACTTTCTGGCACCGGTGCCATTGCGGTGCTGCCATTTTCAGGGTGCGCGCTGCCACTTTTTGGCAGCACTGCCATTTCGGTGGTGCCACTTTCAGGGTGCGTGCTGCCACTTTTTGGCAGCGGTGCCATTTCGGTGCTGCCACTTTCAGGGTGCGTGCTGCCACTTTTTGGCAGCGGTGCCATTCCGGTGCTGCCACTTTTCCAGCCTTCTTTGGCAGATCGGCGGAACAGGGTGCGCTCACTAACCCCGAACCCAGCGGCCACCTGCCGCAGCGACTCGCCCGATGACTCGTAATAGGAACGGATCTCCGTCCAATCCGGTTTTTGTGACGCCTGGCCCTTCATCGCGATTGGCTCCTTTCCAAAGCCCGTTTCTCGAGTGCCTCCATCTTGAGCCGGTAGACCTCGTAGGTTTCGTGCGCGAGTTTCGACCAGGCATAGCGTGGGAAGGACTGGTCATGTTCGAAGAGCGGCCAGCGCCAGTTCGGTTCACGGATCAGGTGCGCGAGATCCACCCCGGTTTGCAGGCTGAATTCGCTGAGATGCAGCGTGAGCTCCCGCGAGTTGATGATGCCCGGCCACGGGTGTGGCGACCGGCCACCGAAGGTGATGCGCCAAACCGGAACGGCGCAGGTATAGGGGCTCACCCTCACGGCGACGGGCCACTTGAGTGAGTCGATGAGGATGAGGCCGTAGCGGCGGTTGCCGGTCGGGATGCCCGCTTCGGCAAGACCGGTGCGGATCATGCGGACCAGCTTGCCTTCGATGATGTCCACCTCGCTGCTGGAGATGCGGTCTTTGGGAATGATTGGATTCATGGGTGAAATTGGGGAAAGTGGAAATCGAGGGCGCGCTGGGAGACGAAGATCCCCCGCGGCCAGTCCTTGAGGTGGAGGCCGGCGAGCGTGCGGACCCGGGAAATGGCGACGTAGGCCTGGCCGGGTTCACGGGCGGCACGGATGTCAATGAAGGCGGAATCGAGGGTGAGTCCTTGCGCTTTATGGATGGTCAGGGCGTTGGCGAGGCGCAGCGGCAACTGCTCGAACCAGGCGGAACCCGGGTCGTTGGAATCGTAGCGCCATCGGTAGGGCGACACCTCCAGCTCCTTGCCTTCGGTCAGGACGACCACGGTGGTCAGCCCGATGGATACCACCTCGCCGGTCTGGCCGTTGACGAAGCCGTCGTCGGGGCGGTTCACGGTGAACATCACCTTGGCTCCTGGCTTTAGCCGCAGGACCGCGGGCGTGAGCAGGTTCTTTTCGAGGAAGTCGATCTGGTGCTGCGGTCCCCAGGTTTCGGCCTCGCGGATGGATTCCGGGCCGGGGAGTTCGCCGAGGCAGAAGTCGTTCCATCGGTCGACCATCGAGTTGTGGGTGAACAGCCGGGTGATGTCCCGTGCTGGGAAGGTGGTGACGCGCGGGCGCAGCAACTTCTCCACGGTCGAGTTGATCACGCCCCGGCGGATCAGAGAAAGTGCTTCGATGAAGTCGGGGTCGTTCTGGCGCATGATGCGCCGGAGTTCCACCGACTCGAAAGCGCCCGCCTTCCATGCTTGAGCGTCGAAGAACCAGTCGTAGGGGAGTGCTGGGTTGGTGCGAACCGGCGGGAGCTGAAGCCCGTCCCCGGTGCCGATCACCTGGATGCCACCGAATGGCCGCTGGTCCTCGCGGATCTTCCGGCAGTGGAAGTCGAGGTAGTCGAACGCGCGGCCCGAGAGCATCGAGATCTCGTCGATGACCAGCCGCTTGCAGCGACGCACGCGGTTGAAGGCGACGCGCACGCTGGGTTTCGCGTCCCGCGCCAGTTGCTCGAAGAACCGCTCGAAATCCTGCCCTTGGGCGGGTCCGAGCATCATTCCGCTCCAGCGGTGGACGGTCATGCCGCCGACGTTGAGGGCCGCCACTCCGGTCGATGCCACGACGTGGGTGTCCGGATGGCGTTTGAGGAATTCCCGGACCTGATAGCTTTTCCCGGACCCCGCCGGGCCGGTGAGAAACGTGTTCCCACCGGCCATGGCAAGGTCGAGAAAGCGGTCGGCCGGACTTCGTGCGACCAGGCTCCCGCTCATGGCAGCCACGCGCCTCCGTCGCGAAGCAGCCAGCCTGCGAGCAGGCCGAGGAGGAAGGACAGGACGAGTGCCGGCCAGCGGCGGCGGCGACGGTTCGGCCTCGTGGTGAGCCCCCGCATGAGGGGACGGCGACAGGACGGCGGATAGATGGTATAGGACATGGGTGCGGATCGTTGGGTTGTTCCGTGTCAGGCCGTGGCCAAGGCCGCCGGTGGTGTTTCATCCCCCGCATCCGACGAGTCCTTCACCGGGCAGTAGTTCTTCTGCCAGACCCACAAGTCGCGGGCCGCGAGGAAGGCGCGGAAGTAGCCGTCCTTGTTGGAATCGTCCCACACCTTCACCACGACCGGCACCGGATCGGTGGACCCGATGACGACCGACGCGATCGCGGCGTCGGCCAGCCCCTTGTCGCGGGAGGCCAGGGCCATCCGGTAGGCCTCAAGCTGCAAGGGCCAGGTGTCGTGGAGGATCGGCTTGAAGTTGCCGTCTTTGTCGCGCCGGGTCTTCTGGGTCTTGAAGTCGATGACCGTGGGCCGGCCGGTCGACCTCAACGTCGCCACCAAGTCGACCCGTCCGGCGTATCCCCATTCGAGGTGCGCCGTGGCGATTTCCACCGAGTGTACGGCGATGACTTCCTTGTCGAACCACTGGCGGGCGGGCTCGAACAAGCGGGCGACTCCCTTGTCCTCGGGCAGCCAGCGGCCCTGGGCGTAACCTTCAATCGCAGCATGAACGGCGCTGCCCAGATCGGCGGCGCGGCCCACCTCGCTGGTCATGTCGACGAGGACACGTTTGGCGAAGTCGTCGAGGGTTTCCCCTTCGGTGCGCGGCAGGGTAAGTGCCGCGAGGATGGCCTGTTCCTGTTTCCAAGCGTCGAGCCCCGGTTTGGCGAGGATCGACAGGACGTTGGTGACGGACGGGAACAGGCCGAGTTTGCGGGCGTCGCGCAGGCTGGTCGGGCGTTGGCCCATCCCGTCGGCACGCGGCACCTCGTGAAGGGGCGTGCCGTCCGGGAAATACCAGTGGGACGCGGACTCTCGTGGAACGATGAGCATGGTCGTGGACTGGTCAGGGGTTAGAACGGGATGTTGTCCTCTTCGTCCTCGTCGGAGGAGAGGGCTTCCTTCGCCTGCTGGAGGGCGGCGATCAGTTCGCGGTCGGCCTTGAGTGGCTTCTCCATTTCCAGCGCGGTGGGCAGCCACTTGGTCAGCAGCGCCTCCACGGCTTCTCGGTCGAGTTCGCCGAGGTCCAGGCCCCTGTGCTTGCCGACGTGCACCTTCACGCGCCGCCAGTCGGAGGATCCCGATTCGGCACCGTTGGATGCCGGCCGGAACTTTTCGTCGTTGTTCTGGCGGTCCTTCTGGCGGACATACTTGCCTGTGGGCTTGAGCGGCTCGCCGGACTTGTCGGCGCGGATCAGGCCGATGTTGGCGTAGGTGGTGCCGTTGTAGTCGCTGTGGACCACCGACACGCGGGCCGGCCGGCCGATCAGCGATTCGGTGTCGAACTCGGCCTGCTCGGCCATGGTCAGGTCGCGGCCCATCCACTGCTTGAGGAAGGCGCGGAGTGCGGCCTTCTCGTGCAGCGATGGCGTGAACCCGCGGCTGAAGAGCAGGTAGGGGCTGCCGTTCTGGCGGAGTTCCCGGGTCTCGAACACGATGCGGAAGGTCTCGCGCTCGCCGTAGGTCGACTGGGTCTTCTTGAGCGGCGTGACATCGACGCAGACGGCCTGGCCGTCATACTCGGGGTGGGCTTCAAACGGGGTGGTGGATCCGGTGGCGGATAATTTCATTTTGATGATGTGGTTTGGTTCAAGGCGATGGCCGCTCTGACAGCTCCCGCGTCGGCACGGCCCGACCGACGGGGGAAATCGGTCAGGGGAGGGGAGCGAACTCGCGGAAGAGGTCGGCGGCGGCGCACTCGGCCGCGTCTTCGCTACCGGTGGCGGCGATGTCGGCCAGTTGGCTGGCGCGTTGGTCCCTCGACTCCAGCCAGGTCATGACCCGCGAGGGGACGAAGCGGACGAGTCCGCCAATCCGGATCGAAGGCATGCCTTCGTCACGGAGGCGGGGAATCTGGCGCTCGGAACATCTGAGGAATTTCGCCAGGTCTTTGGTCGTCCACAGCGGGGCGACGGAGGTGCGGTCGGGGTGTCGGGTTGCGATCATCGTCCTTCGGTCG
>JBIPNO010000094.1:0-17054 GCA_044372775.1 Haloferula sp. | reverse complement strand
GAGTGGGAAACCGGTAAAGTCTACCTCCAGCCAGAAACCAAAACACCAAGCCACTGAACCAACCAGCAGCCTTCAGCTTCCCAGTTCTCAATCAGACACTTTTACAGAAAAAAATTTGCGCGGCCTCTCGTCTGGCTGGTAGAAGGCAGTTTGGCAATCTGGGAATTCCTCTTTTACGAGACCTTTATGGGGGTGATGCTCTTCTACGTTCTGCGTTTTTGGCGATGGGGTTGGAGGAAGGACTGACCGGGAGAACATCCAGTCTCCGGGAGGCAACTTGACAACCGCATTGCTGTAATGCAGCATTGCAGCATGGTCACCATTCCCGTTTCGAAGCGCGGCACCATCACCTTGCCGCCGGACATGCGCCGCAAGCTGGGGCTGGATGCGGCCGAGCATCCGATGATGTTGGTGGAGCTCCGGGACGGCGGGGTTTTCCTGCAACCGGCGGAAGCCTTGCCGGTGCGGGACATTCCCGAGGAAACGCTGCGGGGCTGGATCGCCGAAGATGAGAAGGGAGCGGAGGATTTCTGGAGAAAGGCCGGCAAGGCGTGAGGGTCTTCCTCGATAGCAGCGTGATGCTTTCGGCCTGCGGTTCGGGCCGGTCCTTGTCCCGGCTGATCACGGAGATCGCCGCGGAGCGAGGTTGGCGCTTGGTCTCCGCCAGCTACTGCCGCGCCGAAACCGGCAAGAACCTCGGCAAGCTGGGTCCGGAGGCCATCCTGAGGTGGCCGGAATTGCAGACTCAGATCGAATGGGTGCCCAACGCCCTCACGAGCAAGAAGCCGCTGCTGCTGAGTGCTTCCAAGGACAAGCCGGTCCTGATTTCCGCCCTGGCTGCCAAGAGCGACGTGCTGCTGACGCTCGACAAAGGCGATTTCGGATTGCTGCTGGGGACGGCGGTCTACGGGATGCAAGTGAGCACGCCCCGCGATTTTCTGATTCAGGCGGGTTTGGGGTAGCCGCTGTGACGGGGAGGGGCTTCGCGCGTTTTCATGGGCAGCGCATCGGCCGGCACCACAGGAGTGTGGTGCCTCCTTAGGCGGGAAACGGCTTTGCCCGGCGCTGACTCGCGGACCAAGCTGCGCCGTGCCCTTTCCCCCGGACTTCCTTTTCGGAACCGCCAACGCCGACCACCAGGTGGAGGCACATGATCCGGCGCGGGAGGATGTCTGGGACTTGTGGGAGCGTTGCCAAGGGCTGACGCCACGCGGGCGGGGGACGGATTTCTGGAACCGCTACGAGGAGGACATCGCGGCGGCGGCGGGAATGGGCTGCAAGTTGTTCCGCTTCTCGATCGCCTGGGCGCGGGTGGAGCCGGCGGAGGGCGAGTTCGATGCGGAAGCGCTGGCGCATTACCGGCGGGTGGCGGATTGCATCCGGTCCCACGGGATGAAGGCGATGGTGACGCTCCATCATTTCGTCTGGCCGGTCTGGCTGGAGCGCGATCACGGCGGGATGATCGGCGAAGGCTTCCCGGATTTCTTCGCGCGCTACGCCGACAAGGTGGCGGAGACGTTGGGCGATTTCACTGACTACTGGATCACCTTCAACGAGCCGAGCCAACTGACCTTCGGCTACATCAAGCCGTGGTGGCACCACCGCTACTACATGCCGCCGGGCTTGCCGCGCGGGACCTCGGTCGATGCCGAGGCGGAGGCGGTGGGGAAGTTCATCCCGAACCTGTTCCGCGCCCATGCCCGGGCCAGGCAGCGGATCCAGGTGCGCGACCCGGCGGCGAAAGTCGGGGTCAACCCGCTGGTGACCGGCTTTCCGACCTGGCTGCAAATGCTGATGGACTGGGGCGCCTGCCACCGCGGGCTGTCGGAGGCGGTGTTCAAGTTCACCGCCGGCGATGCCCTGGTCCGCGAGCGGGGCAAGGTCGACCTGGTGATCGGCGGGGTGACCGGCGGCGACCAGACGCGCTTCGAGTTCAGCGATCCCTACCTGAGGACCGGCAAGTCGGTGCTGGTGGCGGCCGGATTTTCAGGCGAGGACCTGGCGTCGCTGGCAGGCAAGACCGTCGGCGTGGTGGCGATCGGCAACCAACCGCAGGGCTGGAAACGCGACCTGCCGGGGTCGGTGCGCAAGAAGATGTTCTCCAACTACGATGAAGCTCGTAGTTCATTGGCTGCGGGCAAGGTGGCGGCGGTGTATGGCGACGCGTTCTTCCTGCTTCCCTTCGAACTGAAATGTCGCGAACGCTTCCGCTTCCTGATCACCGGGCTGAGCGACGAGCACTACGTGGCGGTCGCGCCGCACGGCCACGCGCCGCTGATGGAGCACGTCAACCGGGCGATCGCCGGCTTCGAACGCGAGCTGGCCGGCTATGGCCGCGAGCCGTGGATCTCGCACCCGGAAGCGGTGGTCAAGGAGGTCGCGCGGCCGCTCTCGCTGCACGAGGTGTTCGCCGGCGAGGACAGCCTGCCGGAGAGCATTTCCGGCACCCGTGGGATCCGCCGGATCCTCCGCCGCGGGCGGGTGCGGGTCGGCATCCGCTGCGACGCGCCGGGGGCCTCGGCCGAATGCGCGGGCGAGGGTCTGGAGGTGAGGTTGGCGCGCTTGATTGCCCGCGAGGTGCTGGGCGATGCCGATGCGCTGGAACTCGTGCCGCTTTCACCGGCGGGGCGGCTGGAGGTGCTGGAATCGAAGTCGAGCTGGCTGAACTGGGCGTGGCGCTTCTGGGGGACCACCAGCCTGATCGCGAATGCCAACTGGTGGTATCTCGGCACCTCGGGAAGGCTGCCGGAAGAACTCTGCCCGGCGGAAGCGGTGGGCGCGCAGGATTTTGTCGGACTGGATTACTACTGGGGATTGCCGACCTGGAGGCTGCACAAGTTCCGGCTGTTAGAAGAAGCGGCGCTCGGGCGGTTCCTCAAAGCGCCGGTCTGGCCGCAGGGACTTTTCCATGCCTTGCAGCGCTTTCACCGCTGGTTCCCGGGCCAGGAGCTGCTGGTGGTGGAGAACGGCTGCGTCCCCCATGCTGACGGGATGACGCGCGGCGAGTATCTCAAGGTCCACGTCGCGCAGGTCGAGCGGGCGGTGGAGAAAGGCGTCCCGGTGAAGGCCTACAACTACTGGTCGATCACTTCCAACCGCGAGTGGGGCCATGCCTTCGATCCGAACACCGACTTCGGGCTGTGCTTCGTGGACCTCGATAAGGACCCGGAACTGAAGCGGGTGGAGACGGAGGAGGCGGGGGTTTATCGGGAATTGATCCGGGAGAAGATGGGAGAAGCGGGTGCGGCACGATGAAGTCACGGCGGGCAGGTGCTTCCGAGCATACCGTTCAGTTCTGTTGATTCATTCGCAAGCTCGCACGAACTGCGGTCGCCGTCTTGACCGTCCGCACACGATGGATCCTGGCGAAGATCGCCTCTCACCCGTCTCGGCGGGGATCCGCTGTCTCGCCCGCTTCCGCGCGCCCGGGCAACCTGCAGGTTCTGCCGTTTGATCCGGCCGTTGACTTCCGGATTCCGGTCGATCCGCTTGATTGGTGATGAGCCATCCCATGCCTGCCGTCCAATCGTGAGCCCGGAGCACAAAAAAGAAGGCCGGGATCTCCCCGGCCTTCTTTCCGTGTTCCTTCGCAAGCGATCAGAATCCGGCCTTGTAGCCCAGTGAGATGCCGCCGTTGCTCAAGCCGCCCTCCATCTGACGGACGTATCCGTCCAGCGTCACGGCTTGGGTCTCATCGAGCATGTAGCTCAATCCCGCCGTGGAGATAAGGCTCCAGCCGTCCAATCCCGCACCGCTGTTGTAGAAGCCCGAATCCGAAAGACCACGAACCTTGAAGGTGTCCAAGCCACCGCCAAGAATGCTCTCCAGACCCACGCCGAGACGGTAGTTGATCTTCTCATGGACCGGCCCCTTCAGGCGGATCCCGACGGTTCCGGCGGTGTAGGCCGCCGAGTAGGACCCGTAGCTCAAAGGATCCTCGACCGCGCCGCTCGCAGCTTCCTCGCGGTATTCATCACGAGTCGACTTCACGAAGTTCAGGCTGACATAGGGCATCACCACCTGGCGGCCCTTCAACATCATGCCCCAACCGGCTTCGGCACCCAGACCATAGGTATCAAGGTCCGCCTCGCCCGAGACCGCGGCCTTCCCGCCGGTGAGGCTGGCATGGCTGAAATCGGCATCGCCGTGCTCATAGGCCGCGGACAGGCGAGCCTGCAAGCCGATGCCGTTCGCCGCTTGGGAATAGCCGACGAAGCCACCCATGATCGGCAGACGATCAAGGTTGTCGACACCCTCGACTTCATCGCCATCAAGGTGCCAGTTCAGGAAGGCGCCGATGCGCAGCTGTTCGTTCAAGCGCTTGGCCCCGATCATGGTCCCGGTCATCTCGCTGTGGCTTCCGCCCCCGAGGTTCCCCCGGTCATACGAGTCGTATTGACCCAGCCAGACGAATCCGATGCCGTTCTCATCGAACAGATCGCAGTCGTAATCGAGGGTCTGACGAACCGAGAGCCATTTCTGGTTCAGCAGGAAGCTCTGTGGCTCCGCGATGTCCAGGCCGTAGTTCAGAACGCCGAGGTCCCAGTTGTTGACCGCGCCGTCGGACCGGAGCGAGGCATCGGTCAACACCGCCATCAGCCCGCCGCGCCCGAAGGTGACCAGGCCCTCGTTGGCGATGTCCTCGGCGGACACTCCGGTCACGACGTCCGCATAGGAACCCGACGATCCGGCACGGGCGCGACCCAGACCGACCGTCATCGCCTGACCGGGATTGGTGCTTTCCACGGCCAGCTGGCCGTAGCTGGTCGGGGAGTTCACGATCACGTCGTAGAAGTCCGGCAGATCACCGGCATAAGTCAGTGCCGCCCCATTTCCGCCCTGCGCGTTGCTCAGGCGGGAAATGCTTCCCTGGTTGTCGATCCCGACGGCGGCCGCTCCGGCACCCTGCAGACCACCGGTGATGGTCCCTTGATTGATGATCTCCGCAAAGGCACCCGATTGAATCAGGATGCCTGCTCCGGCCAGGGTGGTGCCACCGCCGAAGTCGCCACCCAGGATGCTTCCCCAGTTGGCGACGGAGTTGTCCGCGCCGCTGAGCTCGATGCCGGCACTGCCGTTGCCGGCCGCGCCCCCCAGACCCGCCGCGCTGCCGAGGCCGGCCAGACCGCCAGCGCCGCCGTTGCCGCCGCTTCCACCGTCGCCGCCGAGGGACGCACCAATCGGCGCGAAACCCAGGAGCTGTGGGAAGACGACGACTTCTTCCGGCGCGGATTCATCGCTTGGCCCGGCAGCAGCCTCTTCGGCAGCATCGCCTGCGGCGGAAACCGCCAAGAGCAAAGGGCGTGATGGCTGATCATCGCCGGTCTCCGCGACAACGGTTGCCGAGAGCGGCGGCTTGCCATCGGCCCCATCAGCGCCAGCCGGACCATTGCTACCGGTGCCCGCCGTCGAGCCACCGAGGCCGCCGTCGCCGCCGACGCCGCCGACAATATCGCCGTTGCCGCCATTACCGCCGGCGCCGCCGTCGCCATCCAGGCCGTTGACTCCGTCAGTGCCGGTCGCGCCGCCGCCAGTCCCACCGAGGCCGGCGAGGCCGCCCGGGCCACCCGCGCCGCCATCGCCACCGTCAGGGTGCAGGGAATCGCCTGCGGCACCATCGCCGCCCGCGCCGCCATCGGCACCCATGCCGCCCGCGCCGCCGTCGCCATCCGTACCGCTGGTGCCGGCGATTCCGGTTCCCGGGGCAGCCCCCCCGGCACCTCCAAGTCCTCCGGATCCTCCGTCTGCGCCATCCCCTCCGGCACCTCCGTTGCTCCCGGGTTCTCCATGAAACGCCCCGTCGATACCTGCCGCACCGGCACCGCCCGCACCGCCGGCGCCGCCGTTGCCTGCGAGGCCGCCATCGCCGCCGACGCCTGAAATGGTTCCACCGGCACCACCTGCGCCGCCATTGCCGCCAGCACCGCCGGCGGTGCCGTCGTTACCCGCGCCTTGGGGATTGCTACCTGCGGTTCCAGCCGCTCCGGCTCCGCCATCGCCGGCATTGCCGCCGGCTCCGCCGTTACCAAGCGCGCCGCCACTGCCACCGGCTCCGCCGTTGCCGCCCGCACCTCCGGCCACGGCATTGAAGTCGCTGGAGATACCCAGCCCGCCACCGAGGGTGGCGGCATAAACCTTGGACCCCACCGCATACACTCCATACACCCTGTTGGCTCCCAGTCCGTTGTCCGTGGTCCGATTGACGAAGGTCGTCCCGCCATCAGTGGACACACTCAGCCCGCGTCCAGTTGCCGCGTAAACCGTGGACCCCACCGCATAAACATCATACACAAATTCATCTCCCAACCCGTCGGCCAAGTTCCGGTTGACGAAGGTCGCCCCGCCGTCGGTGGACACACTGAGGCCTGCATAGGTGGCCGCGTAAACCGTGGACCCCACCGCATAGACACCAATGACAGCTCTGTCTCCTAGCCCGTCGGCCATGGTCCGGTTAACGAACGTAGACCCGCCGTCGGTAGAGATACTCAAGCCCTGTCCGGTGGCGACGTAAACGGTGGACCCAACCACGGCGACGTCAAACGTGTTGCCGCTTCCCAGACCGCTGGACGAGCCACGATTGGTAAACGTAAGCCCGCCGTCGGTGGACACGCCCAGTCCGAGTTGGGTGGCGGCGTAAACTTTAGTACCTTCCGCACGCACCGAGAACACTTCGTTGCTTCCCAGTCCATCGGCGGTTGTCCGGTTGACGAAGGTCGCCCCGCCATCGGTGGATACACTCAGCCCGCCCGTAGTCGCCGCGAACACCGTGGATCCCACCACTGACACCCCTCGCACGACGTCGTCTCCCAGCCCGTCGGCCATGTTCCGGTTGACGAAGGTCGCCCCGCCATCGGTGGACATACTCAGGCCGCCAGTGGTGGAGGCGTAGATCGTTCCAGCCTCCTCTTTTACTCCTAACACCACAGGGCTTCCGAGCCCGTTTGATTGCGCGGAGGTGAAGACGACATCACCGGGCGACCCGCCCAAGCTGGTGAAAACGCCATCGGCACCATCACCCCCATGACCTCCCATCCCACCGTTGCCCATCAAGCTCCCGACACCACCGGCTCCGCCGTTGCCGCCGGCTTGGCCTGCGGTCACGCCGGCAGCTCCATCGCCGCCGTTGCCGCCATCGCCGCCGAATTTCGCCGCGCTTCCGGCTATGCCGTCGGCCCCATCCACGCCGCCAGTCCCGCCGATTCCGGCCAAGCCACCATGGCCACCAGCTCCTGCGGTTCCAGGATTCCCACCAGCGCCTCCCACCGCACCATCGGGGTTCGAAGCATCACCCACGCCCCCATGACCGCCATTGCCGGCAACTCCGGCCGAGCCGCCGAAACCCCCGTCACCACCGCTGCCGCTGATGCCAAAAGGTCCCCCACTGCCGCCGAGCCCGCCGACACCACCCATACCGCCACTGCCAGCGCCACCACCGTTCCCACCGGCCTGCGCCGGCTTTCCGTCGGCAGCATCCGTTCCCGAACCCCCATGGCCGCCATCGCCACCAGCGCCTGCGGAACCGCCAAGGCCACCGGCACCGGCGGCGCCGAAGATGGTGCTACCACCCGTGCCACCAGCGCCGCCGTGGCCTCCATTTGACGCGTCAAATCCAGCGGCCCCGCTTCCCGGAGCAGCGCTTTCTCCGGAAGCACCATCACCGCCAAAGCCGCCATTGCCGCCAAAGCCGCCACTGCCGGACGCCGAGCTACCGCCGAAGCCGCCCGCGCCACCATTGCCGCCATCGATACCGGCTGTCGTCGAACTAAAGCCATCGCCGCCCTGGCCGCCGAAGCCGCCGTCGCCGTCCAGGCCGTTGACTCCGTCAATGCCGGTCATGCCGCCGCCGTGGCCGCCGAAGCCGCCTTGGCCGGCGTTACCGCCCGCACCGCCCTCACCACCGTCCGGGCTCGAAGCATCGCCCGCGGCACCATTGCCACCGGCACCGCCCATGCCGCCGACGCCACCCGCGCCACCATCACCATCCGCACCGCCGGCACCGGTGCCCAAGGCAAGGCCGCCCGCGCCACCCGCACCGCCGAAGCCGCCGGAACCACCGGCTTGGCCGGCGCCGCCATTCGGATCGATCTGAGTGCCGTCCACGCCATTCGCGCCGTCGCTACCGACACCACCCGCGCCGCCAAAGCCGCCGTCGCCCGCATTACCGGCTCCCACGGCAGAGCCGCCGGACCCGCCGGCGCCGCCATTGCCACCGCTTTCTCCCGGCAGGACTCCGGAAGCACCCATGCCCCCGTGGCCGCCATCGCCGCCGTTGCCGTCCAGGCCGTCCGCTCCGTCAATGCCGGCCATGCCCTCGGCAGCGCCGCCTTTACCGCCCCGGATGGTTCCGCGGTTTTCAATCTTCAAATCCGTTCCGGAAATCCCGGCGCCACCTTGGCCACCAGCACCCCCAAAGCCGCCCACGCCGCCGAAGCCGCCTTTGCCCCCATCCCGGCCGTCCGCGCCATCCGCACCGTTCTTCCCGGCAACTCCGTCCACGCCGTCAGCTCCGCGGCCGCCGAAGCCGCCCACGCCACCCACGCCGCCATTTCCACCCACACCGGCCGCGCCGCCATCACCTCCGCCGACCGAGGCACCTGCGGCGATCTTAAGCAAAGCCTTCGAACCGCTGATTCCCGCCTGTCCGGATCCACCGGCAGCGCCGTCCTTGCCGGCTTCGCCCTTGAGCCCATGGGTGCCATCAGCTCCCGCAATATCACCACCGGCGCTGCCGTCCACTCCGGCGCCACCCGCGCCGCCGGCGCCACCCGCTTCAGCCGCCACTCCAGTGTAACCGGTCACAATCGTCGTCGATGTGACCGTGTATTCGGAGGTCGTCAGCGCGATGCCCGCGGCATCGAGAGAGGGCGAAAAGATCACCATCGACGCGGCCAGACCGGGTGCGATCGCATTCGTTGAAACCGAGTTCAACACCGCGCGCATCACCTCTTTCGGGCCGGAGGATTGCTTCTGTTGAGGCGCATCGAGGATAGGATTTTGATCTGGAGAGGCGTTCATTTTTTAGTGTCTTTTATTTGATTTGGAGATCCTTTTTGGATCGGTAGGAGTTGGGCGTTTGACCCGATGGGCATCGGAGGAGGCGCTCATAGGCACGCACTTCCGCAAGTTGGTATGATCTCGAGATTCGGAGCCGGGACCAGCTCCCGCTGTTCAATGTAATATTAAAAAAATCAGGTGGATCAACCCACCGGGAGTAGCCCGAGGGATGCATCGAAAGCTTTCCGCCAGCATCGATCCGATGCTTGGTTTCCGCGAGCCGCGCATGAAGCAAAAGATGAACTCACCGGCCAATAAACAGGGGCGAGGCGAGCCGACGTTGGTGGAATACGCATTTCGTATGGGAGGCGCAGATCGTGTCTACGCGCGGCCGAAAATGATATAAAAAGCGGTCCAGAAGATAGCCAAAGAAACAATTTCTTGATTGATGATCATGCATTATTTGCACGAAAGACCACTGCGCACCGGCCCTCTGCGCGGATCGAAACGATCGGCGGCTGATGGAGGGCCATCCATCGGCCGCTCGTTCACTGGAACCGCCGAGAGGAGGGCACCGGGGCGGCGGGGATGTACGGCAAGTTGCCGCGCTTCCGCCTCGCTTGGGCGCGGGAAGCTCGGCTCCTCAGGCGAACTCAAGACTCGTCGAGTTCGTGGGACAGGCTCCTGGCCTTCTTCGCGATGAGGCGCAACTCGTGCTGGAACTGATCGAAGCGCGAGCGCAAGGCCGAGGGAGGGCAGGCCTCGCGGGCGATCTCCCAACGCATCGACTCCGCCACGACCTCCTGCGCCAGGACATCGTGCAGGTAGGAGGAAAGATCGGCCCGCAAGTCGGAGATCCCGCCCGACCACGCGGCGTGGACCCGTTGCGCGAAGCTGTCTCCCGGCAGCGGCTCCGGCAGCGCTCCGCCGCGGGGCGCGACCACGATTTCAAGCGCATCCCGCCCGGCCGCGCGCAGCATGACCGGCAGCGCCCGCGACAGATCCAATCCAAGGTCGAGCCAATGCAGGGGATCGATCTCCGCGTCCCAGCCGATCCGGCCATGAACCCGCCCGTCCATCCACTGCAGGTCGATCTCCGGCCGCAAGCCCATCACCGCGATCCGCCGCTCCAGCCATTCCGGCACCGCGCCGGGATCGGCGGGAAACGGACCATCTTCCGGAAGTCGTGACGCATCGGACGGCCAAGCGGTGAAGCATCTCTCGAAGCCCCCGCTTTCCTCCACCCGCTCCTGCCAGCGCCGGACGAGCGCCGCGGCATGCGCCGCATCGACCCCGCGCGCCAGTCGGCCGCTGTCGCGCAGCCAGCTCCAGCAGTCGAACTCGGGCGTCGGCAGCCGGAACTCGACCACGGTGCCATCGGCCGGGTGGACCAGCAGCTCACCGCCGCAGCGGGTCATCCGGCGGCGCATCGTCGTCAGGCCGATCCCGCCCTTTTTCGACGCCGTGATCCCGCGGCCGTTGTCGGCCACGGTGACCGCGCAGCCGTCTTTCCAAGGGACCAGCAGCACCTCGATCCGCCGGGCCGCGGCGTGCCGGATCGCGTTGCCGATCGCCTCGCGCACCGCGAGGAAAAGCTGCCGCACCGGCTCGCCGCCGATCGGCGGCACCTTGCCCAGCCGCTGCATCCCGGTCTCGCCGCCCTCGCGGGCAAAGGCTTGCAACTTCAGCTCCCAGCCCTGCCACGCCTGGTCCAGCGTCTCCACGTTGCCGGCGCTGTCGGTCGCGGCAAAGGTCTCGCTGACCGTGGCGAGCACCGCTTCCAGCGACTCCTTCAGCTCAGGGGGAATCTCCGATCCGGGCTCCGTCACCCGTGCCAGCAGGGCTTCGAGCGGCTGGATCACCTCGCGGCGGATGCGGCCGGTCACCGCATCCCCCGCCGGTCCCGCCTCGCGACTCCGGAAAGGCAGCCAGTGATCGAAAACATCCGTCATGCAATCAGCGGCGGAGCTTTAGAAAAACCAGCGGGCGCCCATCGACAGGCCGTGGGCGCGGTAGGTCATCTTGCCATCCGCCACCGCACCCGAAAGCGTCGGCAGCCCGCCGCGGATTTCGCGCGAATTGCCGTAGCCGAATTGGTAGGTCAGCTCCGCCGCCCAGCATTCGGTGCGGTAGCCGGCCCCCAGGCTCACGACGTGCAGGTCCAGGTCCGGCAGCCGCGGATTGAAGGCGATGTCCGGCGTGGTCGTCTCCGTGAACCAGTAGCCGCCGCCGACCCACCAGCCGTTGTCGAAGCGGCGGGTCAGCCCTGCCATGAAGGTCAGCGTGTCTTCCCAGCGCAGCGGTTCGACCAGATTACCGCCCGGGCTGGAGACCTGGAAATCCTCGAACGACGACCAGCCGGTGTAGGTCACATCGACCTCGACCAGCCATTTCGGGTCCGGCATCCACGCGTAGCCGAGCGTTGCCTCGACCGGGAAATCCAGCTCGGTTTCCGCTGGCGACACCGCCACGCCCGCGGCCGGCAGGATCAGCCGGGTCGTGGTGTGACCCTTGTATTTCACCGGCGACCAGTAGCGCACCGTGCCGCCGATCCGGTGGCGTTCGGACGGCTCCCAGGTGAAGCCCGCGCCGAGGCCCCAGCCGTGGCCGTCGCCTTCCAGCGAAAAGCTGTCGCCGGGCACCACGATCCCGCGGTTCAGGTCCGCGCTGCTGCTCACCGCGCTGGCGGAAAGGCCCAGCCGCAAGCCCGGCGTGACTTCGAAGCCGACCGCCGCCGTGCCCGCCATGAAAAGCAACTCCGTCTCGGTCGCCAGCGACCGCAGCGGCGAGTTGTCGCTCCATTCGTTCTTCTGGCCGAAGGGCGAATACAGGCCGAAGCCCAGCGAGGCCCGCTCGCCCAGCGGCGTCATGGCGAAGGCGCTGGCCGCCACCGCCGGCCCGTCCTCCATTTCCGAATGCCCGCCCGGGCCGTCGTGCTCGATCTGATAGTCCAGCACGTACCCGGCCAGCAGCAGCTCCGAGCCTTCGCCGGTGCCGAGCATCGCCGGATTGTAATACACCGCGGATGCCCGGTCGGCTGAAGCCACCCCGGCATTGCCGCGCGCCACCACCTCGGGGTCGTGGTAGGTGAACTCGATGCCGAGGCCGTGGCTTGGGGTCGCGGAGAGCACCGCGAAAGCCACACCGATGCGCGCTGACGGAGGAAGTGGAATCACGCTCGAAGGTCTAACACCTCCCACGCCGCAGAGGCCAGCATGTCCTGCTGGATTTCCGCGAATGACAGGAATCGTGAGCTCGTCCGCCTCTTGAGATGGGAACTTTTCCCATAAGACATGGGAGTATTTCCCATAAAATTTTGGGAGTTCCTCCGATTGCCCGTCACCCGGGCAAGTGCCAAGCTCCTAAGTCTGCCAAAGGACTTGGTCTTTCGAATCCACCTGCTTCATCCGCTTCCGCCACGGTCATCCCATGAGATTTTCACGCGCCTCCCGATTTTCCCCTCCCCAGGAGATCCGCGCATGGGAATCGAATGCAGTGTTCCGGGCCGGAGCCAAAGCCGGGACGATTTGCTGCCATACCCAGTCCGCCCGCGGCTGACGAACCTCGGTGGGTCCCACGGCCGCGTCACTGCTCATGACCAGCGACCGTGGGACTTCACCACCGGGCTTCCCCGTCCCTTCAACACCGCAATTTTGCACTTGCCGGTGAAACTTTGTTCTGCAAAGTGACGCTCGTCCACCACCTCGGCCGGTCCCACTGTGACCCTTTACTTTGCACCCCAAAGCTTATGAATCCCGCCACCCTTCCGTCCTTGCGAACCGAGTTCCGCCGGGCCATGACCCTCGGCCACGGGGACGAAACCCGCGCCGCGCTGGCACGGCTGGATTCGCTCTTGAAACGCGGCACCGCGACCGTGCTCGGTCCGCTGGCACCGGATCCCGCCCTGTGCGAGCTCTACCGCCGCCGCGGCGCGCTGGAAGGCTCGCCCGACGATGCCCGCGCCCCCACCCGGGTCGTGGTGGTCCCCCTCACCGGCCTGCCGAAAGCCGTCGTCCGCCGCTGGAAGAGCAGCGGCCACGAGCTGCTCGACCTCACCCTGCCCGCCGTCCGCCGCGCCCAGACTTCCCTCGGCCTGCTCGCCCTGGAGCACGCCCGGCCGCTGGTCTGCGGCTTCCATGACGATGCCGAAAGCGCCTCGATCTCCGGCGAAGTGGCCGGTGCCGCCGTGGTGGAAGACGCCGACGAGGCCGCCCTGCTGCCCTTCGCGCCGAAGTTCGGCATGGTCTGCCAGACCCTGATTTCCCGCCGTCGCGCGGCCGTCGTGGCCGAGGCGCTGCGGCAGCGGCACCCGGACAGCCGCATGGTTTTCCTCGATACGACCTCGCCCGCGATGTTGGAGCGCGAGCGGTCCGTGGAAGCGCTCAGCCGCTGGGCAGAGGTGATCCTGATCGCGGGCGAGGCCACCGAGGCCTCCGTCCGCGCCCTCGTGGACGCCTCCCGGCGGCTGGGCCTCCCCGCCTTTCCCGTGGCCGATGCCGGCGCGCTGGATCGCAGCGTTCTCGCCGGAGCCAGCCGGGTCGGCCTGACGGCCGGGGAGTTCTCGCCGGACGGGGTCGTGGAAGCGATCGCGGTCAGGTTGGAGACGGAGCGGTGAGTCGGTGCGTAGCTACTTTCCGGAGGGAGCGCCGATCTTTAGTCGGCTTGGACGGTCGGGTTGGCAAAGGAGTCGCCAAAGAACGAGTCTCGACATTGAGGTAAAGCTTCCCGCCGACTCACCGATCCATGGGCTCCACCGAGCTTTCCGCCTTGCGGAAATCATCTCCCATGCTTTCACCTCCCCGCGGAATGTCCGACAAGCTCGCCGAAATCATCGCCACCAAGCGCCAGGAAGTGGAAGCGCTGCTGCCCCGCGCCGGCCACCTGCGCGCCGCCGCCTTGCAGCGCAACGATTTCCGCGGCTTCCGCGCCGCCCTCGACCTCGGGCCGGACCGGCTCGGCGTGATCGCGGAGGTGAAGAAGGCCTCGCCGTCGGTCGGCCTGATCGATCCGAATTTCGACCCGATCCGCCAGGCCAAGCGCTACCTCGACGGCGGCGCTTCCTGCCTCTCGATCCTCACCGACGAGAAATACTTCCAAGGCTCCCTTAGCTACCTGACCAAAATCTCCGAATTCTCCGATGCGCCGCTGCTGCGCAAGGACTTCACCATCCACCCGGTCCAGATCCACGAGGCCATCGTCGCCGGCGCCGATGCCATCCTTCTCATCGTCGCCGCGCTCGATGACGATCTCCTCAAGCGCCTCTATTTCGAGGCGAAGGAACTCCAGCTCGACGTGCTGGTCGAAGTCCACAACCTGCCCGAAATGGAGCGCGCCATCGACCTCGGCGCGGACTTGATCGGCATCAACAACCGCAACCTCAAGACCTTCGAGATCGACCTCGCGACCACCGAAGTGCTCGCCGACGAGGTTTCCGACGACGTCATCCTCGTCTCCGAATCCGGCCTCCGTAGCGTGGAAGACGTCCAGCGCGCCCTCGATGCCGGCGCGAACGCCGTCCTCATCGGCGAGTCCCTGATGCGCGCCCACAATCCCGCCGAGGAAATCGAGGCCTACCTCGAGCTGCGGGCGATCTGATACCCGGCATCACTCCAACGCCGCCGTGATCTGCCCGATCGCGAGCCTCTCCTTCTCGCTCACCTTCACCCCGCCGAAGCCCAGGAACCCGCCTTCCCTGCCGGCCTCCGCGACCCGCTTCGCCACTTCCAGTACCAGCGCGCGGAAGTCCTCCAGCTCGTCCGCCGCCTTCGCCTTCACGATCGCCGTCGCCCCGCGGATCGTCTCGATCAACTCCCCCTCGCCGGCGATTTCCTGCTGCAGCTCCGCCGCCTCGCTCGACGTCAGCCCCGCCCCGAACACCGTGCCGAGCAGCGAAACCGGCTCCACTTCCTTCAGCAGCTCCAGGCCGACCTCGTGCGCCGCCTTGATCTCCGCCACCGAGCTGCGGATCCCGGAAATCGACGACTTGGCAATGATCGCGTAGGCCGCCATCGGCGCGGTGTGGATCTGCTCCAGCTCCTCCTTCGTGAACCTCGCCCGCAGCGCCTCCGCCTCTTCGCCGATCACCAGCGCCTCGCGGATCATCGCCGCCGCCTCCGCGTTCTCCGGCGCGGCCAGGAATTCCTCGCTGCCGTACTGCAGCAGATTCGCGAAACCGCCGGCATCCAGATTTTCCTCCTTCGCCGTCTTCGCCAGTTGCTGGCCGATCAGCGGCGTCAGCATCGCGGCCAGCGGGCCGAGGTCGAAGCCGAGCTTGCGGCTCAGTGCGGAGACCATCGAGTTGAACCCGCCGCCGAACAGCGCCTGCATCCGGTCGGCCGGCGTCTCGCTCGGGATCTTCCCTTTCAGCGCGCCCATCAGACTCGCCAGCAATCCCGGCTCCTCCTTCTGCGGAAGCGATGCCAAGGCCGCCGCCGCGCCGCCCTCCGTCGCCGAGCGCCGCGCCAACCCGGCCACCGCCAGACCGCTCAGAACCCTCACCGCCTTCCCGACCGCCGCCGCGTCGGCATGGAAATAATGTCCCAGCCGCCCGGCGATTTCCGGCGGCACCAGGGCTTCAAGAGAGGTCACGATGTTGTCCATGGGAAAGTGCAGGAATCCAAGGGGAGCGCCGGCTTCAGCCGGCAGGCCCATGCCAGGCAAAAGACGCCGACATGGAACCCGCCTCCAGCTCTAACGCCCCACGCCGCCAGCGTCCAATCAAAGCTGCCAGCCCCGACCGGGCCCTCGACATGCAAATCCATCAACCTTCCACCCGGTCCTTCCCGCCAGCACCACTCTCACCGACTGCGGCTCGGGGCACGGTGATGCGGAGCGGCTTCTTGAACGACCACTTGCTCCCGGAATACTTCACCGATCCGCTCATGGCGGCTCGCTTGGTGATCGCCCCGAGCCTGCGGTAGGGCAGGGACACCGTGATGAAATAGACCACCATGCACCCGCCCGCCGCCATCCCGAGAGCCGGGATCTTCCGAAAAAACGCGAGCCATCCGGCCGCCAGGATCGCGTAAAGAATCCACAGGTAGATCGTCTTGAACTCGTAAGTGATCTCGTCCGGAGACTCTTCAACGATGGCGTAGGGCTTGAACATGGGGAATGGATTAACAGGCTCTCTCCGTCGGATCGTCGTGGTCCTTGATCGGGGAACGCCAGAGCGCATCCGCGCCGGGATGGAATCTCGAATTCAATCTACGGCTTGTCGCCGTCGGACGGCGCGACTTGTTCGGCGTTGCCCTCCTGCGGGTCGAAGCCCTGATCCTTTAGCAGGCCCTTGATCAGGTCCACATCGAGTCCGATGCGATCCGAATAGCGAGGAAACTCCATCGCCGCCGAATTGCATTTCAGGCAGATTGTGGTTTGGTAAATCGTCGCTCCCTTATCATCCAGAAATTTGATTGCAAATCCTGGAGTCGGCATACACATGGCAAAAGCATGGTTTCCCGGCGGGAGCACAGCATGCGCCCAAGCCTTGATTTTTTCACGATCCCCTTCGAGATCACTACTCATTCGGACTTGGTAAACGCATCCCTCATCAGGTGTTGGGAAAACCAAAAATCGGTCTTCCGGATACGTCCCGAACGGATCGATCTCTGAAGGATCTGAATCAATCTGATAAATCCGAACTGCCACTGATTTTTCTGCGAGTGCCCGCATTCCGTTGATGTAGCCCTCTTCAAGCTTTTCCAATGCTTTGCGGAATTCCGAATCGGGATGGCGAGCAATATCTTGTTCCTCTGCGAATGCAGCGCAGGTCAAAACGAACAGCAGATGGAGCAGCGAGATAGCCTTCATTTTTTATCGAACAGTATTGATCACCTTCCTGTCAGAATTGTCCCTAGTTCTCCGACCGGTCTGATTACCGAGGAAAAGCCGAGACCACGGAAGCGAAGATCGAGCGAATCGTTCAAGCCCAAATACCATTCGCGTCAGGTTAAGCCACAACGCGCTGACTGACAGTGAATTAAAACGGAAAAAAGTCCGAATTATGTGTTGACAGGGTGAGCGAGCCGGCAAGCTCGGCATGTCTAAGACTTCACCCGCCG
>JBIPNO010000158.1:0-4624 GCA_044372775.1 Haloferula sp. | reverse complement strand
GTGGCGGCCCAAGCAGTGGACGCCGTGGTTCCGGCAGCGGTGCAAGTTCCGGTTCCGGTTCCAGCGCTCGCTCTGGTTCTGGATCAAGTTCGCGATCTGGCTCAGGCGGTCGATCCTCCGGTGGTGCTGGCGGGTCAACCTCCGGCTCCCGTCAGGGATCGAGCCGTTCTGCCGGTCGACAGGGCGGACGCTCGCGTTAGGCGCGAAGATTCCCACCATGAATTTCTTCGAAGCAACCATGAAACTCGGCGAAGCCGAGACCCTCGACATCGAAACCGCCGAGCTTCTCGTCCGAGTTGAAAACAGTGGCGATGTTCTCTACAACGAACTTGCCGCACGCTTGAATAACGACGAGGCCGCCGAGCTTCTTCGTAAGAATGGGCGCGAAGAGGTTGGTCACGCTCGTCGCATGATGAAGGTGATCTCACTCAAGACCGGCACCGAATATGTGCCGTCGGCCGAGGTGCTCGAGAAGTTCGAAGTTGACCTTCCCGATTCGGTCGATGCTTCGGCATTACCGATGATTGTTGAGGGCGAACTTCAAGGAGACCTCGGCTACCAAAAGTGGGCCTCGCACGAGACTGATCCCGAAATCATCGAACTGTTGCTTCGTAACGGCCGTGAAGAAACGAAACACGCCGAGCGGATCAAGCAGGCCATCGCAATTCTCGAAGCTGCCGAAGCCGGGAACTGAGTTTTAGACGTTTAACCGTTCCCCGGGAACGGTGCCGGTTCCGAGGAACCCGAGTGTGATCATCCGGTGCTCTGGATCGGCGAGGAATCGCTGGTGATCAGAGAGAAGATGCGCGTACTCGCTCATCTTGAGCAGTCCTGATTCGACGTGTGGGAGAAGATTCTCGGGGCTGGTGATCGGGAGGAATGGTTCGATACCGATCTCGTCACTCGATACTGCGTACGAGTGAAGTTGCGGTTGATCGAAACCTGCATCCTTGATGATCGCTGCCAGTCGACGTCCGATGTAGCGATCGCCACCTCGGTCGGCCTGCGCCATGAATACGCGCGCGTGCAAAGGTGCGAGCTCTTGGTTGTATGGCGTGCACATTCCCCAGAGTTCTCCGTCGAAGTCGATCACAACGACGCGCCCGCCTGGTCGCAGTACGCGTCGGATCTCGCGAGCTGCGGCGACTGGATCAGCAAGATGCTGAAAAACAAATCTCGCGATCACGACATCGAGACTTCGGTCAGGAAGTGGGATCGCCTCGCAGGTCCCCTCGATGAACTCGACAGTGGCCCCGAGTCGTCGGCGCGCCTCGGCCAGGAGCGCAGGATCCGGATCAAGGGCAGAGATCGCTGCATCGGGGTACATAGCAAGAAGCCGAGCAGTGAACGCCCCGGAGCCGGCTCCGACTTCGAGAATGTTGGCGTCACTGTCCACTCCGAGTGCGCGCACAAGGAATAGTTCCTTCTCTGACGTAAGGGCGGCTTGTGCTTCAAGACGATCGATCTCGCCCGAGACTCCACCGGTCATGTGGGTGGGCTGATAGGAGTCGGTTACTCCATCTGTTGCGCTACCGCTCATCGTTCACCACGCGACTGTGCAGACATGTGCATGCCGTTCACGGGCTTGAGTGTCACTAACGCTTCCGGTTCCACGACGTGTCCGGGCCAGAGGTCCAGGTCGAGTCGTTGGCAGATCGTGGCGAACGCCAGTTGTGCCTCGATGAGCGCGAAACCTCGACCGATGCAAATACGGGGTCCACCACCGAACGGGACATAGGAGAAGGGCCGAGGGTCGTTGTTGCGAAACCGCTCGGGTTTGAATTCGAACGGCTGGTCCCAGTCCTCATCGTTGTGATGGAGCAGCCAAGGGCTGACGCATACGAGCGATCCGGCAGGGATGCGATGGCCACCGAGCACATCGTCAGCGACGACGCGGCGCGAGATGACCCAGATTGGTGGGTACATGCGCATGGCTTCTTGGATTACTGATCGGGAGATCGCCAGTGCAGGGATGTCGGCGATTGTTGCGTCGCGATCGCCGAGGACGGCGTCAATCTCGGCGTGCACCTGGGCAGCCACGTCGGGATGTTGGCTCATGAGATAGAGCGACCATGTAAGAGCTTTCGCGGTCGTCTCGTGGCCAGCCATGACCATTGTCATTACCTGGGCTCGTAGTTCCTCGGCGGTGAGCGGTTCACCCGTGCGGGGATCGGTGGCCTCAAGCAGAACGGTAAGGAGGTCGACTGGTCCGTCCTCCGGTGGGCCTATCATCCGGCGGGCCTCGATGAGCAGGTGGACGATTCGGTCGATTTTTCGCTTGGCGCCGGTGAATGCATCGAAATGACCGAGCACTTCAGGAGTGTCAGGCGTGTCGCGTGGGTCGCCGTGAGAAACGGCGGCGTTGACAGCGTCGACCGCCTCGCCGAATCCGTGGCCGATACCGGAGAGGTCTCCGCCGACGATCGCAAGTGCGACAATCTCGAGGGCGAGACTGGTGAGGTCGCGATCGATCTGGATCGGTGTATCGGTGGGGTGCTCAAGCCAACGCTCAGCCAGCCGACTAGTGCTTGTAACGATCTGGGGGCCGAACGCTTCGATGCGGTGACGCTGGAACATCGGGGTGGTGAGGTCGCGCTGACGACGCCATTCCTCACCGTGACTCGTTAGGAGTCCTTCGCCGAGTAGCGGACTGAGCATGTCGTCATCAGGCGTTCCCTGCTTGGTGAATCGGCTCTCGGAAGCAAGGAGGACCTCACCTGTGAGTTCGGGGGAGGAGACCATCACGACTTGTTGGCCCTTGTCGGTGATGTGCATTGAGATCGTTCCGTAATCGCGTGCGATCGATTCGAGAAACTTCAGCGGGTCATCACGGATCTCGTCGGCGGTGATGATGTGGCTCGGGCCCGGGGGGAGGGAAAGTTCGACCTTTGCGTTCTTTGTTGTGGTCATTGTGTGTGCGTCCGATCGGGCTTGAAGCGCGTGACAAAGAGGAAATCGCAATCGATGTAAGAGTCTGGTCCCTCAGGCGCAATGATGTTACCGAGAGCGGTCGCAACGCCGGTAGCGCAAGTAAAGAATGAGGGATTCAGTTGTCCAATTATTTTACGATTCTGGGAATGCGAGGGCACGATCTTCCCCTCGGCGCACCGATGCGACAAGCGCTTGAGCAATTTGCCTCGGATGGACTCGTTCTTGTCCTGAGTTCATTTGGACGAGGTGGTGGAGGGATCGGGACTATCGGCATTGATGGAGTCGATGTCCTGGATCGGATCTCGACGAAGGGGATCGACTTCGATGGACAGATGGTAGTGAGGGTTATCGATTCGGTCGGCGGGGTTCGCAGTGGCCCGAAATGGGGCGAGCTTGGTTTTTACGACGCCGATGGACTTGTCAGGCTTGAACGAATCAATGGCGTCGGTGACTTCCATGACGTCCTCATCCAAGGCGATTCGGTCCTAGTCGTCTCGTCGGCCAGCGACCAGGTCATCCGATATCGCAGTGACGGCCTGCGTCCCAGTATCGAAGTCGTCTACGAAACCGGTGCCGGCACCGACATGATCCATCTCAATTGTCTTTCTCGGGGAGATCGACCGACGGCCTTGACTGCATTCTCACGAGATGCGACTCGCTCATGGAGAGTCAATCAGGATTCCGGTCGAAACGGTGTCGGCGTGGTGATTGACCTTGATTCCGGAGAGCCGATCATTGAGGGATTCTCACAGCCTCATTCACCGCGTCGCTGGCGAGATAACTGGGTTCTGGCCGATGCAGGTAGCAACTGCATCACAATTGTGAGCGACGATGGCCCTCGAAGGTCGGTCGACTGCGGTGGATTCACCCGGGGGCTCCATATCAGCGATGACCTCGCATTGGTGGGGGTTGCTCCGGATCGAAAGTCGATGAATATCGTTCCTGCCTCCTCAGACGACGCCGAGTCCTCAACGGACATGCCGCCATTTTCTCGAGTTGTTCTCATCGACCTGGTGGAGGGAGCAATCATCGACGAGATCGGGGTCCCTTTTATCGAGATCTACGACCTCGTCGTCCTGCCTGAGCAATTGGTCGCTGGTCTGCGTGCTGGAGCCTCCGCTTCAGCGCTCCGCCTCATGGAACGGGCAGCGATTGAGCGACTCTGGCCGGACCGAGCCGATCCAGTCTCGATTGATCCCATTTCGGAAGAGGATCAGATAGTCAAAATCGAAATTCTTCATGAAGGCTCGATTCAGGCCGGTTCGACCAAAATTATCGAGGTGAATGTGACCAATCTGGGGGGCGAAACCCTGGCATCGGTCGGGCTGAACCGGGTTCTCGTCGGTTGGTGGTGGGGACAGTCCGGTGACGCCGGGCGAGGTGGATGCGGCCTCGTGGCTCCGATCGGGCCGGGCGAGACGGTGACGATCTCATGCCCGGTTGATGCCCCCGAGCGCCCCGGCATTCATCGCCTGAGGATGGGGTTGACTCAGGAGGGTGTCGGACCTTTCAAAGGTTCCGCCGTGAGCGCGGTCATTATTGACTAATCCGTATCCCAAGGTTGGATTGACAAGGTCAGGTTGATCTTCAGCTCCAAAATTCCTACGGGTCAGTGCACCAGTTTCGTTCAATGTTTGTTCATGAGTATTTGGTTTGGGGGGGGCTAGCAAGGATTGGGGTGGAGGGGTAAGTT
>JBIPNO010000004.1:0-181244 GCA_044372775.1 Haloferula sp. | reverse complement strand
GAACGGAAGGAGCTTGGGAGCATTCCCAGCTTGCCGGCCCCATGTCCCGGTCAAGGAAAAAAGCACGATTTGCTGGCTTTTATTTCGTTGTAAACCAACGCGTTACGCTTAGGTTGACGCCGATGGGCGACTTCTACGCCCACAACGTGTTGCGGGACCGGGAGGGCTCTGCATTTCTCGGCGACTTCGGCGCGGCCTCGTTTTATCCGTCGGACGACTCACGTTTCGAAACCATCGAGGTACTCGCTTTCGGCCGCCTGCTCGGTGAGTTGTTGCAGCGCTGCCCCAGAGCGGTTCCCGGTCTGCACGCCCTAGCCGGACTCTGCCAGTCGGCCGAGCCCTCGGATCGCCCGCGCTTCGCTGAAATGCTGGGGGGAGCGCTGGCTTCAGCCGGCTTGGACGGTCGGGGCTTGGACGGATGAACCCACTCGCCGGCTGAAGCCAGCGCTCCGCCTGCGGCAGCCCAAAGCCCCCGCCAACGGTCCAATCCGCCCTCCGGAGCTGATTTTCAGCGCTCCGCGGCGGGAACGACACGTGCTTACCCTTGCCATCCCGGGAAAAAGCCGCCATAGCCCCGCCCCGCCCGAGTTCCGGGCCCACGCCGTCATGTCTCTCAAGATCCGCAACCTCGCCATCATCGCCCACGTTGACCATGGGAAAACCACCCTCGTCGACCAACTCCTGCAAGCCGGTGGCACCTACCGCGACAACCAGGCCACCCAGGAACGCGCCATGGACTCGATGGACCTTGAAAAGGAAAAGGGCATCACCATCAAGGCGAAGAACACCGCCATTCACTGGGAAGGTTACACCATCAACATCGTCGACACCCCGGGCCACGCCGACTTCGGCGCCGAGGTGGAGCGCGTGATGAAGATGGTCGATGGCGTCCTTTTGGTCGTCGATGCCTCCGGCGGCCCGCAGGCCCAGACCCGCTTCGTGCTGCGCAAGGCGATGCAGGAAGGCCTCAAGCCGATCGTCGTGGTCAACAAGATCGACCGCCCGCTGGCCACTCCGGAAAAGGTCCACGATCAGGTGCTCGAGCTGCTGCTCGACCTCGACGCCGACGAGGAACAGTTCAACGCCCCCTTCTGCTACGGCTCCGCCCGCGACGGCTACTTCATGGATCACCCGAACGACGAGCGGGTCGACTGCATTCCGCTCCTCAAGAAAATCATCGAGCACATCCCCGCCCCCAAGGCCGACCCGGACGCCCCGTTCCTGATGCTGGTCTCCAACATCGAGTGGGATGACTACGTCGGCCGCGTCGCCGTCGGCAAGATCCTCGGCGGCAGCGTCAAGAAGGGCGACACCGTCTGGCTGCTCCGCCAGGACGGCACCAAGGTCCAGTCCAAGGTGATGAAGACCTTCACCTACTCCGGCCTCGCCACCGCGGACTCCGATGGTTGCGGCGCAGGCGGCATCGTCGGCATCGCGGCCGGCATTGAAAACGTGGACATCGGCGAAACCATCGCCGGCTCGCCCGACCAGCCACCGCTGCCATTCGTCGCCATCGACCCGCCGACCGTCTCGATGCAGTTCTCCATCAACGACGGCCCGCTGGCCGGCAAGGAAGGCAAGCACGTCACATCGCGCGCCATCCGTGAGCGCCTGATGCGCGAGTTGAAGACCAACATTTCCATCACCGTCGAGGACACCGATATCTCCGGCGTCTTCAACGTTTCCGCCCGTGGCGCGATGCAGATCGCGGTGCTGGTCGAGCAGATGCGGCGCGAAGGCTTCGAAGTGCTCGTCTCCCGTCCCGTGGTGATCTACCGCCGCGACGACAACGGCAAGCTGCTCGAGCCCTTCGAAACCCTCTACGTCGAAGCCCCCGGCGAATACACCCAGGGCATCCTCAAGATCCTCATGAACCGCAAGGGCATGATGGAGCACATGGACACCGAGGCCAGCGGCCGCGTGTTCATCCAGGCCACCATCCCGACCCGCGGCCTGATCGGCTTCGAGACCGAGCTGGTCAACCTGACCTCCGGCCACGGCATCATGAGCCACCTCTTCAAGGAATACGCGCTCCACGCCGGCGACATCCAGAACCGCACCACCGGCACCCTGGTCTCGATGGACTCCGGCGCTGCCACGCCCTACTCGCTGCAGATGCTCGAGGAGCGCGGCGTGCTCTTCGTCGCTCCCGGCGATGCCGTTTACGAAGGCATGCTGGTCGGCGAGAACCCGCGCGTCGGCGACCTCCCGGTCAACCCGGTCAAGGAGAAGCACCTCGACAACATGCGCTCCTCCGGCAAGGACAAGACCTCCAAGCTGACCCCCGCGATCCGGTTCTCCCTGGAGCGCGCGATCGAATACATCGACGCCGACGAACTCGTCGAAGCCACCCCGCAGAACATCCGCCTCCGCAAGCGCATCCTCGACGCGAACGCCCGCAAGCGCGCTGCCAAGGGCCCGAACGTCGAAGACCGCAGCAACCGCGGTTGAAGAGATCTTCCCCACTGCCTTCCCCGCACGGGCCGCTTCGCAAGAAGCGGCCCGTTGTCTTTTGGCGGAAGGATTGACGGATCTCCGTCTTTCCGTATGATTGCAGTATGAAGACCACGATCGACATCCCGGAGCCGCTTTACCGGAAGGCGAAGGTCAAGGCCGCGGTGCAGGGCGTCACGTTGCGGGAAATCGTGCTGGCCGCCTTGGAGAAGGACATCGATCCCGCGGCGCGAGCTGTCGGGCGGGCGGAGAAGGAACCGCATTTCGACATTGATGACCTCGGCTTGCCGCGCCTGAGGCGGGCGAAGGATGATCCCGCCGTGGTGACGGAGGCTTTCCTGAACCAGCTCCGCGAACAGGAAGGCATCTGAAGCATGTTCCGGCTCGTAGACCTCAACGTGCTGATCGCCCTGGCCGATCCCAACCACGCCCACCACCACGCGGCACGTGCCTGGCTCGCGGCCCGCCCTCGCCTCGGTCTCGCCACGTGCGCGCTGACCGAAAATGGTTTTCTCCGTATCTACGGGCATCCCTCGTATCCGAACGGTCCGGGCTCGCCGGGGAAGGCCTTGCTCGACCTCCAGGCTTACCGGGCTCGGCGCGGGCACCGGTTTCTTCCCTGCGACCTTTCTTTCGACGATCCCTGCTTCACCGATATCAAGGGCCTTACTCCGAAGCAACTGACCGACGTCTATCTAGCCGGGCTCGCGCTCAAGCACGGAACCCGGCTCGCAACGTTCGACGGCAGCATTCCGGTCGAGGTGCTGGCGGGCGGCAGCCAGGCGATCGAACAGATTCCCGTCTGACCGCCAAACCCCTCAAAACATCTCTTCCAGCCGCTTCTCGTCGACGCCTTCCTTGCCCATCAGGACAAAGACCCACTCCTCGTCGCCCCAGCGGGCGACGGTCCAGTTGCCGTGCTTGCGGATGTCAGGCTTGCCGTTCACCGGCAGCTTGCACTTCACGTCGCAACGCTTGAAGAGCACCAGGTGGACCGTATCGTTCTTCTGCAGGAAGCAGACGACCGCTCCCCTTTTGCCATTGATCTCCAGCTCGCGGCAACCGATCCCGTAGGCCTCCTTCAAGCCCTTCGGCAGGCAGCGTGTCGGGCACGGCAGCTTGGCCGACTTGAGGTGATCGAACAGCGCGTGGTGGTCGCGGTTCTTCAGATCGAGGACGAAGTTCGGCGATTCGGATTCGAAGGTCTTGATGAAGCCATCCTGCACCGAACTGATGGTCAGCAAATTGCCGACCGGGACCACGCCTCCGACGACCGGGACCTGGTTGGCCAGCGGCTCGGTCGGCTTCGAGCCCGGACCGGAGAGCAGGAACGCCACAGCAATCCCGGCCGCAGCGGCGACCGGCAGGCCGAAGCGCCACAAGATCTTGTTAGAAGGCGGGTGCACCGTGGTCCGCTCCATTGCGGCGAGGATTTCACCCCTTAACCCGGGCGGCGGCGATACCGCGGCCATCGCCCCGATCACGCAGGCGTCGAAAGCATCCGACACGTCCGCTCCATCGCCGCGTTCGGCCGCCAGACCCGCCAGGATCTCCTCGCGCAGCGACGCGGGAATGCTCACCGCCGACAGCGCTTTCGCGAATCCGGCATCGCTCGCCCGCTCGCGCGCCAGCCATTCGCCGAGTTCGCGGTCTTTCGCCGCCCAAGCGAGCGCCTCGGCGAAGTCGGGGTTATCCGCGTCCGCACCATCGGGGCGGAAGCAGCGGAGAATGAATCGGGCTTCCTCCTTATCCATGGTTCGATTTCAAAGCCTCCGGTTGGAGTTGCAAAATGTTCTTCGGGGCGGTCGAGGGCTCCGACGTCATCCGCCGGCGCAGCATCTCCTTCGCCCGGGAAATGCGCGACATCACGGTGCCGATCGGCACGTCGAGGATCTCCGCGATCTCCTTGTAGCTGTGCTGCTGAAGGTAAAAAAGGGCCAGCGGGGCACGGAAGTTTTCATCCAAATCACCCAGCAATTCGAGCGCGCGCTGGCCGTCCATCGTCCGCTCGGTGTCGTCGTCCTCGGATGAAAGTCGCCCCGCCATTTCCTCCGTTAGCTCCTCGTCGCTGTAGCGCTTGGCCTTCCGGGCGAGCGATAGGAACTCGCGATGCAGCGTCGTGAACAGCCAGGTCTTCGCCTTGTCCCGCTCCTTGAGCTGGTGACCCTTCTGCGCCCAGATGCAAAAGGTCCCCTGTACCAGGTCGGCGGCCGTGTCGGCGTTTTTCGACAGCGACATCGCGAAGCGGTAAAGCGCTTCGTAATGGGCATCAACGAGCTGTTGGAATTCCGACATGGGACTCTGCTTGGAGTGTCACCCGTAGCGGTTATTCCGCAATTTTCCATCGCGCCATCGCCCGATCCCCTCCAGCGTGATGCCATGAAACGGCTGCTATTCCCGTGCCTCCTGTTCGCCTCGCCGCTCTTCGCCCAAGAAGGCTTCACCATCAAAGGTGCGTCGGATCCCATGGCGATCCACGTCGAACTCGACGGAAAACCCTACACGACCTTCCGCACCGATTCCCGCGTCCCTTACTGTGCCCCGCTGATGTCGGCGTCCGGCGCGGTGCTGAGCCGCCGCTGGCCGATGGAGGACGGTTTCAAGGAAGACCAGGACCACCCGCACCACCGCTCGTTCTGGCTGAGCCACGGCAACGTCAACGGCCACGACTTCTGGGCCTGGCAGTTCGGCAAGGACCCGAAGATCGAGCTGAAGAAAGTCGGCGAGATCAAGAAGGACTCCTTCACCGTGGACCTCGCCTGGACCGCCGGCGGCGCGACCCATCTCATCGAGACGCGGACCTACGCCTTCAAGAAGATCGATGCGAAGACCACGATGATCGACTTCACCTCGACACTCACCGCGGCCGATGGCGATGCGACTTTCGGCGACACCAAAGAGGGTTTCTTCGCGATCCGCGTCGACCGCACCCTGCGCCAGAAGGGCCCCGTCGCCAAAGGCTCGATCGCCGACTCCGATGGCCGCAAGGACGGCGCCGTCTGGGGCAAGAAGTCGAACTGGGTCGCCTTTACGGGCCCCGATGAAAAGAACGAGCCGGCGGTCATCGCGGTGCTCGACCATCCCTCCAATCTCCGCCACCCGACCTGGTGGCACGCCCGCGACTACGGCCTGCTCGCGGCGAACCCTTTCGGCATCCACGACTTCGAAAGCAAGAAGGACAAGACCCTCGGCAATCACGTCCTGAAGAAAGGCGAGTCGCTGACCTTCCGTTACGGAGTGATCCTCCATCACGGCAGCCTCGGATCCGCCAAGCTCGCCGAACGGTGGACCGAATTCTCCAAAAACCCATGAACCGCCGCCATTTCCTCAGCACTTCCGCCTTCGCCGGCACCTGGTCCCTGCTTTCCCCGCTCGCCCGCGCCCAAGGGGCCAATGGCGAACTCCGCGTGGCGGTGATCGGTCTGAACAGCCGCGGCGGCAACCACATCGACGGCATTCTTTCCGCGAAGGGTGCCCGGCTCGTGGCCCTCTGCGACTGCGACTCGAAGGTCCTCGCCCGGAATGTGGACAAGCTCGACAAAAAGGGGGTCAAGGTCGCGGCCTTCGCCGACTATCGGAAGCTCTGCGAATCCAAGGACATCGACGCCGTGTGCATCGCCACGCCGAACCACACCCACTGCCTGATCGCCATCACCGCCGCGGCGAATGGCAAGCACGTCTATGTCGAAAAGCCCGTCTCCCACAACGTCTGGGAAGGCCGCAAGCTGGCCGAAGCGCAGGCGAAATACCGCGTGAACATCCAGCACGGCTTCCAGCGCCGCTCCGAGACCTGCTGGGAAGAGGCCTTCGCGTGGCTGAAAGAAGGCAATCTCGGCAAGCTCACCCTCGCCCGCGGTTTCTGCTACAAGCCGCGGCCGTCGATCGGCAAGGTCGATGCCCCGAAGAAGGCTCCGGCGGAAGTCGACTACGACCTGTGGGCCGGCCCGCGCGAAACCGCGCCGGTGAAACGGCGGCAGTTCCACTACGACTGGCACTGGCAGTCGACCTACGGCAACGGCGATCTCGGCAACCAGGGGCCGCACCAGCTCGATGTCTGCCGCTGGGCGCTCGACGATCCGAAGGAGCTCCCAAAGTCGGTCGTCTCCTGCGGCGGCCGTTTCGCTCACGACGACGATGGCGACGTCGCCAACACCCAGATCGTGTTCCTCGGCTACGAGCCCGCGCCGATCCTGTTCGAGGTCCGCGGCTTGCCGAAGAAGGGCGTCGATTACAAGTCCGGCATGGACAACTTCAAGGGCCAGCAGATCGGCAACCTCATCGAATACGAAGGAGGCTGGCTGGCCGGCGGCCATGGTCCCGGTTGCGCCGTGTTCGACACCGCCGGCAAGAAGGTGAAGGAATTCAAGGGCGGCCGCTCGCACTTCCAGAGCTGGGTCGATGCCATCCACTCCGGCAAACAGGAGCCGATCCACTCCGCGGAATCCGGCCACCTTTCCTCGGCCCTCGCCCACATCGGCAACATCTCGTGGGACCTCGGCCAGGCCGCTGCCGCATCCGCGATCAAGGAGGCATTCCCCCACCCCGCCGCCGCCGATGCCATTGACCGCATGGCCGCCCACCTCGCCGCCAACGGCGTCGATCCCGCCAAACAGCCCGTCCGCCTCGGGGCCTCGCTCACCATGGACGGTGCCAAGGAAATCTTCACCGGCACCCACGCCGAAAAGGCGAACGCGCTCCTCAAGGGCAGCTACCGGAAAGGCTTCGAGATCACCGTCTGAGCCAGCGCCGGATTCACCTGTCCATTTCCGCCCACACCTGCATCCAGTCGCGCGACCAGGTCCGGTTGCCTTCGAAGGACCGCTCGGTCCAGACAAGGAGGTTTTTCCGCGAATCCTTCGGATCCTTTTTCTCCATGATCCAGCCATCCTCAACGAAACGGAGGACGCTCCGGCTCACCGACCAGCGGCTGATTCCGGTGCTCTGCGCGATCTCCCGCACGGTCACCGGTCGTTGGCGGTAAACGCCCTTGGCCACCTCCGTGAGCACCGCCAGCTCACCGAGCGTGGTGCTCGGCGGCAGGTAGCGCAGCAGCACCTCGTAGAAGCGCGAGGCGAGTTCAACGGCGCGGGATTCGTCGCTTGGATCGGGATCTGCCATGAAAATAGGTGCGATTTCGCGCCCAATCTTCCCCGCTCATTGCAGATCGCGCTATCTCTTTATCACAACTTTGTTCTGAAGTTGCTCCTGACAGGGTCATCCCGAGTGGGACCGCCCCCATGCTGGCCTCCTTCCGGAGGCCAGCATGCCGGTCGCCCCCTCACCAAAATCCCCGCAAACAAGCGGCGTCCACCGTCACCAGCGATTCCTCGATCCGGTCCGGCAGCTCCGCTGCCAAGGACTCCGCCGGATGGGTGGTCGTCACCGCGACCGCCTTCATCCCCGCCGCCCTGGCCGCCCGGATGCCGACGTGGGCATCCTCGATCACCACGCAGCGCGCGGGTTCCGCCCCCAGCTTCGCCGCCGCCTTGAGGAAGACCTCGGGATCCGGCTTGCCGCGGGTCACATCTTCCGACGCGGCGATGTCCCTGAAAAATCCGCCGAGTCCGGTGATCTCCAGCACGCACTCGACGTTCGCACGCGGCGTGGAAGTACCGATCGCACAGGGAATCCCCGCCGCCGCGAGATCCTCCAGCAAGGCCACGACTCCGGGCAATGGCTCGATCCCTTCCGCCCGCAGGATTTCCCGATACAGCCCTTCCTTCCGGTCGCCGAGCTGCTGGATCCTTTCACGGTCCCCTTCTTCCGCCCAGCCGAGGAAGGGCAGGATGCTCTCGTTCCGCTGGCCGAAAGTCGACACGAAGGTCTCGCGCGTGAGTTCCATCCCAAGCTCGGCCGCGAGCGCGAACCACGATCGCTCGTGGGCTTCGTGGGAGTCGATCACCACGCCGTCGAAATCAAAGATCACCGCTGCTAAAGCCATGCTCGAAGCATGGTGTCACCGCACGGCTACTGGCAAGCGACAGCACCGGGTGTTCACCTTTCGACCCTGCGGACTTGAATCGGTTTCCGGCGACCGCTTTGCAGTCATCGCCCCATGGTGGCTGCGGCATCTTGCCGCAAGCCTTTCCCATCTCGCGTGAGACGGATTCCGCAAAACTCTGACCGAAAGCTGCAAACAGGCTTGCGGCAAGATGCCGCAGCCACGGAAATCCCCGGGATCGCTCTCACCTACTTCCACTCCTCCGCGGCTTTCCGCAGCCGCTGCTCGGTCTTCCGGTCCGGCGCGCGGCCTTCATAGCGAACCGCATAATGATAGGCCTGCAATTCCCGCGCGAACTCCGGCGCGTCCGCCATCTCCGAGACATGCCGCCGCAGCGTGCGCCCCCCCCCGAAGGGCAGCCCGTGCCGCCTGCTGGCCCGGCGGAAAGCCGCGAAATACCCGTCGCCCCCCGCCCACTCGCCCGCCACACCGTCCGCAAACGAAGCGACCCGCCGCGACCTCAGGACCAGCAGCACCAGCGCCGGCACCACGAAGACCGCCGCCAGCAGCAGCGGCGCCTTCATGCCGCCCGCATCCGTGAATACCACGGTCTCCTCCGCCGCCAGCAATTCCTCGGTGCCCGGCGGCTTCGCCTCCGGCTCCGCGGTCTCCGCCAGCTCCCGCTCCAGCGCGCCGGGCGGAGTGGGGTCGAGCACCGTCCAACCATGCCCCTCCAGCAGCACCTCGGTCCACGCGTGGGCCTCGCGCGACCGGAAGACGAACAAATTACTACCTTCGTAGTAAGTCCCGCCGGCCCAGCCGTAGGCCACGCGCGACGGCACGCCCAGCGACCGCGCCAGCAGCGCCCCGGCGGTGGCGAAGAACTCGCAATGGCCCTTCTGCTCCTCGAACAGGAAGTTCTCCAGCGGATCGAGATTCCTCGGATTCTCGGTGCGCAGCGAATACGCCAGCGTGGTCCTCAAATGACCGCGCAAGCGGAGCAGGCGTTCCAAGGTGTCGCCCTCACCCGCCGCCAGCTTCGCCAACCCGGAAATCCGCTCTCCCATCGCGCCCGGCGGCAGTTCCAGCCACTCGGACGCGGCGGCGGCGGGGACCGTCACCACCGTCCCGCGCGGCAAATCATCGATCGTGCACGGCCGCGACACCGTCCGGTAGTCATAGCCCTCCGCCCCCGGCGGCGGCAGCACGTGCAAGCCGCCGTCGAGCCGCTCGAGCTCCGGCATTTCCACCGCGACCACGCCCTGCAGCGCGGTCAGCGGATTGCCCGCCGGATGATCCGCGGCATGGAAGACCTCGCACTCGATCGCCGCCGCGCTGCGCTCCCCTTCCAGGCGCAGCCAGCCGTCCGGTGCCGCCTTCAAGGTCTCCCTCAGCTCGCTCCGCGTGCTCCACGCCCCGGTCTCGTAGCGGCCCAGCGCGAAGGCCCCGACGTAAATCCGGCGCTTGAGCAGTTGACCCGCCGCCTCGCCATCGGCGGGCCGCAGGAAGACTTCCGGCCGGTTGCCCGGTTTCAAATTCGTCCGCTGCGGCAAGGGCCGCCGCCGGTGATCGTCCCACAGCCAGTTCCCCGCCCGGCTCTTGCCCCCGCCGGCTTCGTCGTCCTGCACCGCCGCCCCCGGCGACCACCAGGACCCGATCTTTTCCGCCACCAGCTCCAGTGGTGCCGGGGCCGCGCTGAGGAACAGCACGAACACGCACTCCAGCGCCAGCACCGCGGTGCCGATCGCCGCGTAGTCGAGCCAGCCCGGCACCCGGCGGCTCGCCGCATTGCCCTCGCGCGGCCGCACCCGGTGACCCCAGAAACCCAGCCCCGCCACCAGCACCAGCACCGCCACGCAGGTCCGCATCAGCACCGGCATCCGCTCGGGATGCCCGCGCAGCAGCAGGTAGGCCGCGACCACCGCGATGATGAAGGCGAGGCTACGCATCGGAGGAACGGAACAAGAGTTTCGCCCCCGCCCGCGCCGGCCGGGCCTTGGCTTCGTAGCGCGTGACATCGACCATCACGCGCGGTCCGGCACGGCCGATCGACGATTTCCACGAGGTGAGCGGCATGTCGGACACGATCAACACGCCGGTGCTTTCGTCCAGCGAGGAAAGGATGGCCTGAAGCTCGTGCGCCTCGGTCCCCGCCGCGCGTCGGGCCCTTGCCAGCAAATCCCCGCAGGCCCCGAGCTGGCGGCGGTTGCCGGCCGGGCGCGATTTCCAGCCATCGAAATCCGCCACCAGCCGCACCGGAATCCCCAGCCCTTGGAAATGCCGCAGCGCGCCCCAGGCCAGCGACAGCGCCCGCTCGAAGCGGTCCGGCCGGATCAGGGCGCGGTCGCTGCCGAAGGAGTGGAACAGCACCACCGCCTCCCGCGGATGAAAGCCCGGCGGATCCAGCTCCCGCACCACCAGCCCGCCGCCGCGGGCCCGCGAGCGCAGCGTCGCCGGCCAGGAAATCGTCCGCGCCGGATCGCCCGCCCGGTACGGCCGCAGCCCGCGCGGCTCGCCCTGCGCCTCGCCCGCCGCCACCGCCGAGCGCGGGGTGTCGTCCACCCACGCGCCGCGGGTCAGCAGCTCGACCGGCACCTGCGGCCGCGGAAAGACCAGCATCCGGTGCGCACACGCCACCACCCGGCTCGCCTTGAAAAGCCCCAGCGGAAACTCCGACCTCAGCGCGACTCCGGCCACCTCGTGATCGCCACGCTGGCCGGGCACCGCGCGCAGTTCGGCATCGGCCGCCGAATGACCGGCGACCCACAGCGCATGCGTCGATGCCTCCGCGCCGCCGGGGATCTTCATCCGGAGCTGCACCCCGAAGGCATCGAGCCCGCGCCGCGGATTTTCCAGCGTGATGCGGAAGCGCACCGGCTGCCCCGCCGCCGCCGCGTGCGGGCCGGACAGCGCGACGCCCAGCCCTTTCAAATTCGCCCGCGCCGCCAGCGCCGCGATCCCCGCGAGGATCAAGCCGCCCGACCCCAGCGCGGCCATCGTCCCGTCCACCCGGATCAGCCCCGCGGTGAGCAAGGCCAGCGACCCCGCCAGCAGCAGCACGCCACGGCTTTCGATGCGGAGATGGACGCGGGACACCGCTTGAGGAAATCACCAATCATCAATCTTCCAATCACCAAACGAATGACCGGAACATTCCGTCATTGCCCACCCCACCCCTTTCCCGGAACAGTCCGGCGTGCCCGGGGAATCACGTGCCGGATCCTTCGCCGCGACCTCGCTGGTGGTCGCCAGCATGGTCGGCGTCGGCGTCTTCACCTCGCTGGGATTCCAACTGGTCGATCTCGACTCCGCGCCGCAGATCCTCTTCCTCTGGGCGCTCGGCGGCTTCATCGCGCTTTGCGGCGCGCTCTGCTACGCCGAAGTCGCCGCCGCCCTGCCTCGCTCCGGTGGCGAGTACCACTTTCTCGGAAGACTTTACCACCCGAGCCTCGGCTTTATGGCCGGGATGCTGTCCGCCACCGCCGGTTTCGCGGCCCCCACCGCCATCACCGCGCTGGCTTTCGGCAAATACCTGCACCAGGCGTTCCCCCTGCTGCCGGAGACCATCGCCGCCGCCGCGGTGGTCCTGGCCGGCAGCGCGGCCCACGCGATCGGCACCCGGACCAGCGCGCGGATCCAGGTCGGCGCCACTTTGCTGAAGCTCTCGCTGATCGCCCTCTTCATCGGTGCGGCGTGGTGGCTGCCGGGCAAAGGCGACATCCGCTGGTCACTGGATTTCCCCGTCGATTCCAAGGCCATCCTGCAGCCGGCCTTCGCGGTCGCGCTGCTCTACGTCTTTTATTCCTACACCGGCTGGAATGCGGCGGTTTACGGGCTGGAAGAATGGCAGCGCCCCGAAGTCACCGTCCGCCGCGCCTTGATCGGCGGCACCCTGATCGTCGCCGTGCTCTACGTCGCCCTCAACGCCTCCTTCCTTCACGCCGCGCCGGTCGCGGCGTTGCGCGGCCACGTGGAAGTCGGCCACGTCGCCGCCGTCTCGATGTTCGGCACGGACGCCGCGCGCGCCGTCTCCGGGCTTTTCGCGCTGGGACTTTTCGCCTCGGTCAGCGCGCTGCTATGGGCCGGACCGCGGGTGCTCGGCGCGATGGGCAAGGACTTGCGCTCCCTCCGTTTCTTCGCTCCCCGCCACGAGGTCCCGCACGCCGCGCTGATCTTCCAAGCCGGCCTCGCGCTGCTGTTCATCTTCACCACCAAGTTCGAGAATCTCATCGAGGCCACGCAAATCGGACTCACCCTCTGCACCTCGCTGGTCGTCGGCGGCTGCTTCCTGCTCCGCCTGCGCCATCCCGGCCTGCCGCGGCCGGTGAAAGTGCCGCTCTTCCCCTTGCCGCCCTTGATTTTCCTCGCGATGTCGGGATTCGTGATCGGGCGCTCCGCCATCGCCAATCCCGGCACCACCTGGACCGGCCTCGCCATCACCGCCGGCTTCGCCCTCATCTGGTTCCCCCTCCAACGCCACCTCCGATGAAACGACTCCTGCTCCTCCCGCTCTTCCTCGCCGCCGCCTGCTCCCCCGAGCCGCCGCCGGGCCAGACCCGCGTTTACAACCCCGCCGAAGAGGCCTTCGAAGCGGCGCAAGGCGAGGCCACCGCCGACGACATCGCGCGCTTCCTCGCCGGCCGTCCGGTCCGCAACGGCGAGGTGCTTTCCCGCCTCCAGCAGGACGACCGCTACCGGCTCTACTCCGCCGAAACGGGGCGCAACTGGCGGGTCTTCGCGTCGAAGCGCACCGGCCGGCAGCGCGATTGGTCCGCCGACAACCTCCGCCCGGTCATCGGCAACCCGCGCGTCCTGCTCTACCCCTTCGGCGGGCCCGATCTGCTCCACGCCACCGCCCTGTTCCCCCAAGCCTCGAACTACGTCCTGCTCGGCCTCGAACCGGCCGGCGCCTTGCCCTACCTCGACAACCAGGACTCCGCGACGGTGATGAACTCCATCGAACGCCTCGGCCGTTCGATGGATTCGCAGCTCAAGCACGGCTATTTCATCACCAAGGACATGAAAGGCGACCTGATGAACGGCCCGCTGACCGGCGTCACCCCGATCCTGCTCGCCAGCCTCGCGCTGATGGACGCCACCGTCGAAAGCGTCGAGCCGCTCTCCGCCGCCGGCCGCTCCGGCGTCGACATCCGCTTCCGCCTGCCCGGCGGCGGATCAAGGCGCGCGATCTACGTCTCCGGCGACCTCTCGAACGGCGGCTTCAACGCCTCCTACCGAAGCTGGCTTTCCTCCTACGGCGGCAGCACCGCCTACTTCAAGGCCGCCTCCTACCTGACCCACGACTCCGGCTTCTCCGGCATCCGCGAATGGGTGCTCGGCAACTGCCGCAGCGTCGTCCAGGACGACTCCGGCATCCCCTACCGCTACTACGATTCCAGTAAATGGGACGTCCGCCTCCACGGCGACTACGACAGCCCCATCCCGCTCTTCGCCAAGCACGCCCAACCCGACCTCCGCGCCGCCTACGACGCCATCGGCAGCGGCCCGCCCATCCCCTTCGGCTCCGGCTACCACATCCGCGCCGACGAGGCGAACCTGCTCATCGCGGTGAAGCGCTGATCACCGTGGCTGCGGCATCCCCGGTCCTCGAAGCTTCAGCGGAGTGGACCTGCCGCAAGCCTTTCATGGAACGTCATTCCCCCGAAAATGAACCAGCTGCCCACGATCACCCTCTTGGTCGCGACTGCCGGCTCGCTTCAAGCAAACCCGCTCGATCCCATCGGCCTCGCCGGGCAAATCCCCGGCTCATCCTGGAAGCAGGTCATGCAGGAATTCCGGCGGCTCGATACCAACGACGACGGCCGACTTTCGCGGGACGAGCGCGACCTCTACCACATTCAAGACGAAGCCCAGGAAACCCTGCCGCTCAAGTGGACGACCGGGGTCACTCTCGTTTGGGAAGACCGTGTGTTCACCCGCGCCGAGTTTTGGCGGCTGCTGGCGACCCTGCGATCCCTGCCACCCGGACAACAAGCGGCGGCGCGCCGGTCGTGGCTCGCTTCCCGCAAGGCGGCACGGGCTCTCTAACAACATCCGGAATCTTCAGACCAAGGCCTCCAGAAACGGCCGGTCCTTCCAAGTCGCCGCCACCCCGAGCCGGGCGACCACCCGGTCCTGCGACGGCCAGATGAAGACCCGCCGGCCGGACGAACCGATCAAGGCGACCAGGTCCGCCGGATGCTTCGTGGAAAGGCACGCGCTTCTCCAAAACTCCGGACCCCGCGGCGGATCCAGCACGTCTTCCACCTCGATCTCCACCGCGCCGGATTTCCGCGCGTGGACATTCCGCCAAAGCCCCCCGCCGAACATCGGGTTCACCGCCGACGGCCGGGTCATCGCCGCGAAAGGCCGGGCATCGATGCCTCCCGCGCGTTCGCCCCGCAGCAAAGCCGCGATCGCCCGGCCCAGCTTGCCCAACTCCTCAACGCTCAACTCCGCTCCGGTCGATAAAAAGAAGCGGCCCTTTCCATCCGAGCGCCACTTCGGGCTGCTCAATCCAAGCGGCGTCATCACCGCACGATGCAGGAAGCCCTCCAGCGATTCACCCCGCGCCGCGAGCTTGCGCTGCATCAACTCCGCCAGCACTTCCCAGCACGCCGGCCCGTAGCGGAAGACGCGGCCGGGCTCGTCCACCGCACGCAGCGCCACCGCATTGCGCCCCTTGTCCGCCGGATTTCGGTAAAGCGCCGCCACCCCGGCTTCAAGGCCCGCGGTCTGCTGGAGCAGCATCGCCACCGTGATCCGCGACTTGCGGGAATCGCCGCCCCATTCGCGGATCGTCGCCGCCACGGTCTCGCGATCCGACATCCATCCCTCGCACGCCGCCTTCGCCGCCGCCAGCGCCGCCAGCGACTTCGTGATGCTCAAGGCTGGGCCTTCTTCACCGGTCTGCCACCCCGCCACCCGCGCGCTCCCCTGCCACGCCGCCCAACCGCGACCGACATCCCGCCGCGCGACCGCATCCGCCCGGCCGGTCGACCATGCCCCGCCGCCCGTCGCGGCGCAGCCGCCCAGCAGCCCCCCGCCGGCCGCAATCAGGAAGCCGCGCCGCGATCTCATCCCGGAATTCCTCGGATCCATGCCCCCATCCCACCGCGCCCACCTTTGGAAGTCAATTTCGCCCGCCCGCCTTGGGTCTTGCCCCTCGCGCCGCCCTCCCTTACATCCGCCGCGTGCTCACGATCCACAAGCTCAGCAAGACACTCGGCGGCCGCACCCTGTTCCGCGACGCCGAGTTCTCGATCAACTGGGGCGAACGCATCGCGCTGGTCGGCCCCAACGGTGCCGGCAAGTCCACGCTGTTCCGCATGATCCTTGGCACCGAGGAACTCGACGGCGGCTCCATCGAGCGCGACGACTACGCGATCACCGGCTACCTCGCCCAGGAATCCGGCGACCCCGGCGACGAGACCGTGCTCGAAATCGCGATGGGCGTGACCCCGGAAATGGTCGGCTACCTCCGCGCCCTCCGCGAGCACGAGGCGAAAGGCACCACCGACGATCCGGAATACGCCCACGCCCAGGACCAGTTCAACCACCTCAACGGCTACCAGCTTGAACCCAAGGCCAAGAAGGTCCTCAGCGGACTCGGTTACAAGGAGGCCGACTTCCACAAGACCGCCCGCGAGTTCTCCGGCGGCTGGATCATGCGCGCCTACCTCGCCCGCCTGCTGGTCATGGAGCCCGACCTCCTGATGCTCGACGAGCCAACCAACCACCTCGACCTGCTCTCGCTGCTCTGGTTCCAGCGCTACCTGATGAACTACCCGGGTGCCATCCTCATGATCTCGCACGATCGCGATTTCATGGACGCCATCATCGAAGGTGTCGTCGAGATCGACCCCGACGCGCAGGAGCTCCTTTCCTACACCGGCAACTATTCCGCCTACCTCGAACAACGCGAAGCGCGCTACGAGCAGAAGGTCCAGGCCTACCGGAACCAGAACAAGGAGATCGAAGGCCACCAGGAATTCATCGACCGCTTCCGCCAGGTCGGCTCCAAGGCCGCGCAGGTCCAGTCGCGGATCAAGTTCCTCGAAAAGATGGAGCGCGTCGAAAAGCCGCGCGCGCCCCGCAAGCCCTTCAAGTTCGCCTTCCCGCAGCCGCCGCGGTCCAACCAGAAGGTCATCGACCTCCAGAAGATCAGCCAGGCTTATGGCGAAAAGGTGATCTACAAGGACCTCGACCTCACCATCGAGCGCGGCGACAAGATCGTCCTCGTCGGCCCGAACGGCGCCGGCAAGTCGACCCTTCTCAAGATCCTCGCCGGCGTCCTGCCGATCAACGGCGGGAAGCGCGACGTCGGCTACGCCACCAAGCTCGGCTACTACTCGCAGCACCGCTCCGAGACGCTCAACGAGAACAACACCGTTCTCGAGGAGGTCATGGCAAGCTGCACCACCCTCCGGGAAGAAGACGCCCGCGCCATCCTCGGCTCCTTCCTGTTCCGCCGCACCGATGTCGAGAAGCGCTGCGGCGTCCTCTCCGGCGGCGAGAAGTCCCGCCTCAACCTGGTGAAGTTCCTCGTCGATCCGCCGAACCTGCTGCTGATGGACGAGCCGACCACCCACCTCGACATCCTCTCGATCGACTCGCTGGTCAACGCGCTGAAAGCCTACGAAGGCACGCTGGTCTTCATCTCCCACGACGTGCACTTCATCCGCAACCTCGCCGAGACCACCCTGCAGATCACCCGCAACGCCCAGGACAGTGCCAGCGTCCTCACCCGCTACACCGGCGGCTACGACTATTTCCTCGAGAAGAGCGGCCTGAACGACGACCGCGGCGCGGTAACGGCGTGATGCGCCCCGAAACGGGAGCCGTCACTTGCTCTTCGCATCGGCAGGTTTGGCAGCGCCTTCGCGTTGGGTCCCAAAGGAGATGTCCCAGAGACCCGACTTCTGACAAACCTCGATCACCTCGACGATCCGCTGGTACTCGACACTCGCATCTCCGCGAATTCTCGCACTTGGCTTCGTCTCGGGATCGACCTGCTGCTTGAGGAATTCTTCCAGGCCCTCAAGCGTCAGCACCTTCCCGGCAATGACGATTTCTCCGTTCCCTCCGACATGGATGATGATCTCGTCCTTGGCCGGTGCGGCATCATCCGCTTTGGCTGGTACCGCAGCTTTCATCTCGGGTTCCTCCGCGAGGAATGCCAGTGCCTTGGTGAGTTCTTCCACCGACCTCTCAAGCTGAGCGACCCGATCCGCTAGTTCTTCGACCGTGGGTCCGGCGGCGGAGGATGGAAGCACAGTGGCAAGCAGGACGGCGGAGATGATGGAAGCTTTCATGTCGGATTGAGAGCGTGATGAAGGAGATGTCGGTACGAAATCACCCGAACAACGCCACGAGACCCACCCCGACCTGAGGGCGGGAGACGCTGGCCAGAACGACATCGCCTTCCGCCACGCTGCTTTCGAGGTAAGCGCCATCCACCGGCCGACGGTACACCTCAACACGGCGTTCCGCAGGCAGCACGATCCAGTATTCCACAACACCCGCCTCGGCATAGATCGCCGCCTTCTCCCGATCCAGGGCAACGCTCGAAACCGCGATCTCGATCACCAGTTCGGCGGTCGTGGGATGAGAACTCGCGAAGTCCTGTTCTTCGCCGCGAACCATGGCCAAATCCGGCTCCGGTTCGGAATCCGCGAACGTGAGGGGATCTTCGCGAAGCAGGATGAAGCCCGGCGGCATCGCCCCTTGCAGCAGCATGAACAAGCGGCGGGCAATCGACGAATGCAGGGGCGACTTGGACATTTTCTCAATCAGGATGCCGCGAATCAGTTCCGTCCGCTTGCCGCCGTCCTCGAACTCCGGGAAGCGGTGGTACTGCTCTACCGTGACCGGCGCGACGCGCGCGCGGATCTCGGCATTCTCGAGCATGACGGAGGCGGATGACATGGCATGAACCTTAGGCTACCGGGAAATCGCGTCAAGGTTGCGGGACCCCGCGCAACCCGAGGGAATGGAAAAGGCCGCTTCCCGGAAGGAAGCGGCCTTTTGAAAAGCCGGGGCGACAGGAGTCTCGCCCCTCCTTTATTCCACCCCCGCCGGGCGGACCTGGCGGTGGGTGTATTCGGCGAAACTGATCTTGCCGTCACCGTTGCGGTCGGCCTCGGCGAAGATCGCCTCGAGCACGCCCGGACCGGAGGGCCGCAGGACGGCGGTGAATTCCCCGAAGGTCAGGAAGCCGTTGCCATCGAAGTCCAGCGCGTTGAAGGACAAGCGGGCGTCGTAAGCTTCGAACACGCCGAGCGACGCCGGCATGACGAGCGGCACGGATCCCTTGTTCTTGAACTCCGCGACGGAAAGCAGGCCGTTGCGATTCTTGTCGGCGCGGCGGAAGGCCTTGGCGTTCGCCTTGGCCGCACCGGGGCGGCGGACCGAGAACTCGCCGGCATCCAGGCTGCCGCTGTCGTCGGTATCCAGCTCCTCGAAGGTCACCGCGCAGCCGTCGGCGATGTCCGCCGCCAGCGCCGCCTTTTTCGCCTTCCGCGACTGCTTCGGCGCGGCGGGAATGCCGGTCTGATAGATCACGGGATCGATCTCGATCACCTCGTCGTAGGGATAGAGCACCGGATCGTCATCGACGCCACCGGTGGTGTAGAAAATCACATTCGGGTCGTCACCGCGCTTGACCCAGTCGGGATCCCAGCCGCCGGGAAACCAATCGTCAGGTGCCGGGTCTTCGATGACTTCCGGGACTTCTCCCTCCTCGCCTGCTTCGTCGTCCGTCGATTCCTCCTCGTCGGCCGGCACTTCCTTGTCGACCGGGACCATGGGCAGGATGGACACGGATTCTTGGGAAAATGCCGGGGCAGTACCGCAGGCGATCAAGAAGGCGGAGAGGAACAGGGTGGGCTTCATGGGGATGTTTGAGAGAGGAAGTTCAGGCCGGAATCATCCGGCTCGCGAAGCATGACGGGGATCGGACGCGGTCCTTGGAAAAAATCGAGGGAATCTCAAAACTGATAGCCGAGCTTGAACAGCAGGCTGTTTTCCGAGTCCCCGCCGTCGCGCCATTCGGTGCTGGAGACCGCATCGAAAAAGAGCGCTCCGCCCGGCGGCACCCAACGCAGCCCGCCTTCCAGCAACAACGAATCACGCTCCGGCGAAACCGGCGGCACCACGAAATTCCCGGCCGCCCCGCCTTGCGCCATGCCGGCCTCCGCGAGCACGGAGCGATGCCGCCAGCCCAGGACCGCATGCGGCAGCCAGTCGCCGGCGGCGGTATCGATCCGCCCGGCCACCTGCCAACCGACCAACGAGGTCACGAGCCCGAAATCCCGGCCCGCGACGTTCACCCCGCCGGCAAAGCGCTCATGGTAGCCTTCCAGCGAACCCCACGAGCCCTCGACCCCGGCCACCGGCCCGTGGGTCCAGCACCCGGCCTCGAACTCGCGGGTCATCCACAGCGACAGCAACTGCACGGTCGCGTCCTGCCCTGCCGGATAAAGCATGCCGCCCGCCTGACGCCGCAGGTCCTGGTCGAAAGTGCCCAGCGTGTGGGCCAGCGCCGCATGATAGCCGTTCTCCCGCCAGTCCAGCGACCACGACAAAGCCGCACCCTCCGCGTCCACCGAGCCGAAGCCCGGAACCTCCATCCGCGAGTCGATCCCCGCCAGCGATACCCCGGCCTGCCACGACGGCGACAGCAGCCACGACATCCCGGCCTCGATCCGCCACGAGTCCGACTCCACCCCGCCCTTCCCGGAAGGCAGGTTGAGATCCATCGCCTGGAAATCCGCCGACAGCCAGCCGCCGGCTTCGGACCGGGAAAGCTCCGGCCGCCCCGACACCGGTCCGCGCAACAGGGCGGACAAAAGGTAGGGCTGCGATTGCGCCAGAATCAGCGGACCGGTTTGCGGCGTCGCGGCGGGCAGCGCATCGCCGCCATCCGCACTGTGGCCGGCATCCGGATCCGGATCGAGATCCGGATCCAAATCCCCCGCCCGGGCGATCGCGATCGCCGCGCTCACCAGATCCCGGCTGCCACCGCTCAGCCGCGGGCTTTGGAGCGGTCCGGATCCATCGAGATTCGCGAGCAAGCCGGAGGCTGACTCCCGCGTCCCGGCCTGGATTCTCCGGGTGATCAACGGGGCATCGCCCGTCCCCTTGAGATTCACGGCAAGGAGTTCTTCCAAGTCTGCTGCCGGTCCATGGTCCACCCGCAGGTCAAGCTCGGGCCGCCCGGGCGCGGCGGAAAAAACGAATGCGGTCTCCTGGCCGACATCCGCAGGTTCGCCAAGACCCGGCACTCCTTCCAAGGCGCGGCGGTACCGCTTGGAACCCGGGACGGGCAAGACTTCCTCCTGACGGGTCACTTCCACCACCGGGCGAGCAATTGGCGGCAAGGCGAGAAGGTCCGGAACCACAGATGGTCCGGCCTTCTCCACCCGCTCCGACGCGACGACCCCGGCGGTCACCGGAACTCCGGGTGCCTTCTGTCGTGGGAAAAGAACCAGCGAGAGCGCAACCACCGCCGCCGCCGCCGCGAGACCCGCCAGGTGCCGGCGGGGCGACACCTCCGAGAAAACCCGCCGCAAGCGCCGCCGCTCCCACCAGCCGGGCGCCGCCAGCGGTGGAAGCAAGAGTTCGGCCCGGTGGCAAAAATTCCGGATGGCCAGGCCCTCGGTCCGGAGGGCCTCGTCGTCCTCCATCCGGGCATCGATGCTCTGCCGCCGCTCCGCCGGCAGCTCGCCCAGCGCCCATGCGGTCAAGTCTTCCGCCTTCGCGACAGCAGTGAGCCGGGCGACCAGATCCTGGCGCTGTGCCGGTTCGAACTCGATCTCGCCGGGGTCCAGTTGGCGGGCCAGCAGGGCCATGAAATCCGTCGTGGCAAAGAGTTGCACCTTCTCGTCCACCGACAGGCCGATCTCGCCCGGGTCCAGGGCCCCCTCGAGCATCCGCTCGAAGTCATGATCCTCATGGGATTCGCCGGGCCGCTTCATCGCTCGTGGCCCTCCCGCTGCCATTGGTCCCGCATCGACTTGACCGCGTGGTGCAGCAGGTAGCCGACATGCCCTTCGCTGACGCCCGTGATCTGGCTGATCTCCCGGTAGCTGAGCCCCGCCTGGAATTTCAGACGCACCAGCTCCCGTTCCCGCTCCGGCAGCGAATCGACCATCCGCAGCAGCGACGCCGCCTGCTCGCTGGCCTCGATCCGCGCCGACGGGGCCGGCACCCCGTCGAGGTCGCGCTCCAGATGCCCGTCCTCCAGCGGGACCAGCCGGAACTGCTTGCGCCGGACATCGATCAAACGGTTCCGGCAGACGCTGAAAAGCCAGGCCGGCAGATTCTGGGGCCGCTCGTTCAGCGCCTCCGCCGCCAGCTTGAGAAAGGTGTCCTGGACCGTGTCGCGCGACAGCTCGCGGTCTCCGCAAAGGCCGAGCGCGTATTTCAGCAGCGGCTTTTCATAGCGCTCCAAGGCTCCTAGCAGCCATTCGTCCGAGGGCTCGGGGGACAGGGCGGACATCGGGAAAAACGCGGGTGAGTCGGAAGAAGTTCGGGGAAATCGGGGAGAATCCGGCCGCAGCATGACGTGGCTTCACGGCGTTCCTTGGCAGATTTCCGGAAAATGAACGATCCGGATCCGGCACGGGCCGGCCGCGGAAGCTCCCGGCCTGGTCGGAACCTCGTCAGGCGAGGTTCGCCAGACGCCGCAAGTAGTCGAAGGAGTAAATCCCCGTCGAATGGCCGTCCGCCCAGAAAAGTTGGAGCGCGTAGCCGCCGACCGCCTCGCTCCGCAGCAGTTCGAAGCCTCGCGGACCGACCTGCTGGACCGGCCGCAGCACCCGGCCGAGGGCATCCGGCTCGCCTTGGCAGGCGGCGCAGGGGCAGGCCCGGCGTAAGAAATCGAGCGCCAGGTAAAGCTCCTCCCCGCCCTCGAAGGCGAGCGCGAGTTCCGGGCCGATCACGACCGCTTGTTCCAGTCGACTCATGCCGGGTAGTCGCGGTTGCCGAACAACGCGGAGCCAACCCGCACGATGGTCGAGCCTTCCTTCACCGCATCCTCGAAATCCCCGCTCATGCCCATGCTCAGGCCCGGCAGCGTCAATCCGGACCGGACTTCCAGCGAATCCCGCAACTCCCGGGTCGCCGCGAACCAGCGGCGCGCCCCTTCTTCCGGCGGGATCGCCATCAGGCCGAGCACTTCGACATGTTTCATCGCGGGCAGGCTTTCCGCGGCGGCCAGCAGCTCTCCGGGCGAAAAGCCGCCCTTGCTCGCCTCACCCGCCACGTTCACTTCCAGATAGACCCCGGGCCGCTTGCCCTCCTCCCCGGCCACCCGGTCGATGGATTCGGCCAAGCGCAGCGAATCGACGCTGTGGACGACCGGAAAACCACCCAGCACCTTGCGCACTTTGTTCCGCTGCAGTCCGCCGATGAAGTGCCAGAGGATGTCCGCCGGCAAGGCGTCGATCTTCGGCGCGGCTTCCTGCTGCCGGCTTTCGCCGAAGGCCCGCTGGCCGGCGTCGTAGGCCTCTTGCACGGCAGCCGCGGGGAAGGTCTTCGATACCGCCAGCAATTCCACCGAACCCGGATCACGGCCGGCTTCGGCACAGGCCGCGGAAATGCGTCCGCGCAAGGCGGCCAATCGATCGGCAAGTTCAGGCATCAGCGGTCGAGAAGGCCGGCCATCCGGGCATTCCGCGTGATTTCAACCAGGTCGCCGAGGATCATCACACCCTCGCGCTTGTGGGGATCCAGACCGCTCGGCCATTTCGGCGTTTCGTCCAGCTCGGCCGTCTCGTCCTTCGCCCGGAGCATGTATTCATCGTTCTCCTTGGAGGGGTCGAAGGGCCGCAAGTCCCCGCCCTTCTCGACGTCATCCAAAGTCAGCTTGAAGAAACTCAGCTTGGCCTTGTCCTCCTTCTCCACCGCCGCGAAGCGGGCCTTGCGCTCCTCGTTGCGCTCGCGCTGCTGGAGCTCGATCTCGTCGAGTTCCTTCTTCCGCTCGGCCAGATTCAACGAAACCTTGTTGTCGCGGATCCGCGCCTTGGTCTTGGTCACGTCCTCGATCACGTAAGCGAAGTCCTTCGACGCGCTCACCCGGGCGGTGCTGAGTTCCTTCAGGCGCGGCACGAACAACTGGTCCCGCTTCAAGGGCGCGAAGTCGGGTGCCTTGCGGATCATATCGTGGTCCAGCGAATGATCGAGGAAGGCCTCCCCCATTTCGAGGGCATCGGTCAAACTGGTAAGCACCACGTCCGGCACCACGCCCAGATTCTGGGTCGACGATCCGGACGGGCGGTAGAACTTCTGGATCGTCACCTTCAGGGTGCCCGCCTTGTTCCGCGCCTTGAAGAAGGGCAGCATGCGGCCGATGTCCATCGGCTGCTGGACGGTTCCCTTGCCGAAGGTCGAGGACTCGCCGACGACCACCGCGCGATTGTTGTCCTGCAAGGCACCGGCGAGGATCTCGCTGGCCGAAGCGCTGCTCTTGTCGGTCAGCACGATCATCGGTCCGTCGTAGATCGGCTCCTGCCGGTCGGACTCCTTCACCTGGATCTCGCCGAAGGTGTTCTTCACCTGCACCACCGGTCCGCGGCGGGTGAAAAATCCGGTCATCCGACGGACCTCCTCGAGCGCGCCGCCGCCGTTGTTCCGGAGGTCGAGCATCAGGCCGTCGATCCCTTCTTCCTTGAGGCGCTCCAGCAGGCGCTCGACGTCCACCGAGCAACGCGTCTTGCCTTCATCGAAGTCGGCGTAGAACGACGGCAGCGTGATGACGCCGATCCGCTTGCCTTCGCCGTCGCCGGCCTTCATCTGAATGATCTCCGCACTCGCCTGCTCGTCCTTCAGGGCGACCTTGTCGCGGGTGATCGTGATCAGCGCGGTCTCCCCCGGGGGGCCGCCCGCCGGCTCGGTCTTCATCTGCACCGGCGTTCCCTGTTCGCCGCGGATCAGGTCCACGACCTTGTCGATCTTCATGAACATGATGTCGACCATCTCGCGCGGGCCGTCGCCATCCGGATCCACCGCGACCACCCGGTCGTTCAGCTTCAGCACGCCATGCTTGTCGGCCGGACCGCCGACCACGATACCCATGATCTTGGTGGCTCCGTCTTCCTCGCCCTGGAGCAGGGCACCGATGCCCACCAGTTCGTTCTTCATCCCGTCGCGGAACCGATCCATTTCCCGGGTGCTCATGTAGTCCGTGTGAGGGTCGAAGGAGCGCGCCACCGCGCTCAGGAACATCGCGGCCACATCTTCGTCATCCACGTCCACGACCACGCTGTGAAGGAAGCGCTCGTAGCGCAGCGCGATCTTTTCCTTGGGGTCCTTGTCGTTCTTCAGCGGGTTCTCCTTGCCCTGCTTCTTGGCCATCTCCGCGATCATGTCGCGGCGCAGGGTCTCGGAAAGCAGCGCTTCCTTGATCTGCTGGCCCCACAGGGTCATGGCCTCGGCCTCGTCTTTGGGCCATGCCGCATCCTTGCGGCTGCGCTCCAAGGTCTCCTCCTTGGTGAAATCGAACTCACCCGCGGCCAGCAGCCGCTTGGCCTCACCGACCCGCGCTTCGACCCGCTTCTTGAAGGTCGAGTAGATGTCAATCGCCGCCCCCATGCTGTTCTCTTGCAGCAGCATGGCCGAGAGGTTCTCCCCGTACTGGCGGTTGAAGCGGTCGATGTCCCCCTGGATGAAGTAGACCTTACCGGCATCGAGGTCGCGGATGAAGTCGTCGAGGAAGCGCTTGCTCAGCTCATTGAAAGGCAGCCGCGCGAAGTGGCTGTTCTGCAGCATGATGGCCATCTGCCGGCCGACTTCGTCGAAGTCCGCCTGCTGGGCGCAGGCAGTCTGGGAGCTCGCCGTGAGAAGGGCCGCCATGGCAGCGCCGCGGATACGGGAAAAGTTCATGAGTGATGATTCAATGACAGGGATGAACAAGTGGGAAAGCGTCGCACGATCCGCCGGAATGTCGATTTTTTAAAAGTCTGGAAAAGGCACTCAGGGCTTCTCCGCAGCCGCCCTGCGTTTCTGGAGCCATGCTTGGAAAAGATCCTCCTTCGCCTTCTGTTCGTCGGCCTTTTGTTTCTCCTCGAATGCCCTGAGTTCTTCGTCCGCCAGTTGGAGGAAATTCATACGGATGCCGGGATTGATCTGAAGGCCTTGGAAGCCCTGGAATCCTTGTACCATCGGAACCTTGGAAGCCTCCGGCAAGCCCATCGGCCGGGCCGCAAGGGTGACCGGGACCTTCATCAATTCGGCACCGCGCACGATCTCGAGTTGGACGGTATCGCCCGGCTTCCGCTTCATGATGGCCTGCTGGAACGAGAAACTGGCCGCCACATCGGATTTCCAGCGGGTCCGGTCGACCGAAATCACGACGTCCCCCGCTTGCAGACCGGCGCGGCTGGCCGGCGTGTCGGGTTGGACCCGCGTGACGCTGACCCCCGGCTTCTGGCCGTCCTCACCGGGCACCGCGACTTCCACGTCGCCCATGCTGATGCCGACGTATCCCGGCCCGTCCTTCTGATGCTCCGCCACGACCACTTCCTTCAAGACTTCTCTCAGCCGGATCCGAGACTCCGGTTCAGCCGCGGTCTCGAACTCGTGGTAAAGCCAGTCCTGCCCGGCTTCCCGTTTCTCCATCGCCCATTGCGAGAGTTCCCGCTGGGCCTTGGTCCGTTCCTTGAAATCCTCGCTGTCCAAAGCACCAAGCAGGGCCCGGCTCGCGTCGTCCTGACAGAAAGCCACCACCGGAAGCCCCAAAAAGAGACTTCCGGCGATGAATCCAAGAGTGTTTCGACAGGCAGCCATCGCGAGATGATTCAGCCGCCGGTGATAGTCTTCTGCGGCACCTGGATCGTGTCGTTCGGCTCCACCGGGATGCTCATGTATTTGGGATCGGTGAGGTCGTAAACCCTGCTCTGCCCGCCGCGGGTCAGACGGACCCGCTTCATGCTGCCGAAGGGTGTCGCACCCTTCGCCGCCTGAACCGCATTGTAGAGGGTCATGCCACGGACGTATTTCACCGGACCCGGGCTGACCACGAAATCACCGACCGTCACCATTTGCTCATCCAAGGTTTCCGCGGAAGAAGCGATCACGTTGATCGTAGGCGTGGTGTAGATCTTCGCCGCACGATACGAAGCCTCGATACTGCGGGCCAGCGAGGTCGGGCTCATTCCAGCAGCACGGATCGGCGACGTGAGCAAGGGCATGCTGATCATCCCCGACTCGGACACGGTGTAAGTCCCACTCACGAGCGCCATTTCCTCGCTCGGGACTCCCTTGAGTTGGATTTCGATCGCCCGGCCGGCGCTGATCGTCGTTTGGGCCGCCATCGGCTGCGAGGCGGCGAACAACAACAGGCAGAAGGCAAAGATGGTTTTCATGATGTCAAAGTTCAATTTGGTGAATGGGTTGTCAATACAGGTCTTGTTTCGAGTCATCCGCGGCAGATCCCCGGGAGGACGAGCGGGATGCATTGCTCTTGGCCGGGGCGGCAGCACCGGCCTGCGATGGCACGGGCTGGGACTCGGCGGGAGCGTAGTAAGTGTAGTAGCTCGTGTAATACTGGTACTGGCTGTCGCTGCGGACATCCACGTTATTGAGGACCACGCCGATCACGTGGCCACCCACGTTCTCAACCGCCTGCTTCACACGCATCAGCATGTTGCGCGGCAGCTTGCGGTGCTGGACCACGATCATCGTAAGATCCACTTCGCTGGCCAGCACCGAGGCGTCGCTCACCCCGAGGATCGGAGGCGAGTCCACCAGCACCAGGTCGAAGCGCTGTTTCACGTCCTGGATCAGCTCCGACATGCGGCGGCTGTTGAGAATGCCGGCGGCATCCGCGGGCAGGATCCCGGATGGCATGAAGTAGAGGTTGTCGACCGGGGTCTGGAGGATCACGTCCTCCAGCATCAGCTCGGTGGTCAGGTAGTTGGTGAGGCCGACCGCGTTGTTGATGTCGAAGAAGGTGTGAAGCCGTGGCCGGCGCAAGTCGGCGTCGATCATCAGCGTCGTGTAACCGCCCTGGGCGCAGATGTAGGCGAGGTTGACCAAGGTGGTCGACTTGCCTTCGCCGGCACCGCCGGAAACCACCGTGATGGCATTGTCTTCGGGGTTCTTGCGGTTGAACTCGATGTTCGTCCGGAGAATCCGGTAGGCCTCGGCGTCGGGGCTCATTCCGCTCTGCTTGTAGAGCACGCCCACGTCCTTCGGGATGACGGCGAGCACCGGAACCTGCAAGTAGCGCTCCACGTCTTCCAGCGACTTCACCGAAGTGTCGAGGTATTCAAGGAAGAAGGCCACGCCAATGCCGAACACCAGCCCGACCACGGCACCAAGCGCCAGGTTGAGCGTCACGTTCGGGCTGACCGGCACTTGGGAAACCACCGGCTCCTCGTGCATGATGATCGGCTCCTCGATGATCTTGTTCTGCATCTTCTCGGAGATCTCCTTGACCTGGAGCGTCTCGAGCAATCGCTGCGCGGTTTCGAAATCGTTTCTCGCGTCGATGAAGGTATGATTTGCCAGACCTTGACTGATCGCTTCGCCCTTGGTCGAGTCTCGCCTGGCCTTCAGGCGTTCAAGCTGCTCTTTCGACAGCTCCAGCTTCGCCTTGAGCGTCTCCCGCAGATTGGCGACCGCTTCGACCAGGTCCTGCTCCATCTCCTTCAGAATCGTGCTCATCTGCACCATCTTCGGGTGGAGTTCCCCGTAGCCCGAACTCTTCATCGACTGATACTCCCGCTCCGCTTTCTGAAACTCGGGTAGAAGCACGGGAATGACGTTGTCGGGCAAGCTGAGGCCGGCCGCGTAGGTCATCAACTGGGGACCATCATACTTGAGGAGCGTCTCGATCTGGCTTTCGAGCTGGATCTTCTCGCGATCCAAGCGGTCGTATTCACGCGCCGCACTTTCAGCTTCATCCGCCTCGTTGAATCCGGTGGATCCCTGGAAGTTGTTCTTGTCCCCGTGATAGATGATCCCTTCCTGCCGGATGATCTGCGACAGCAGCTTCCGCTTGTCTTCCACCAGGTCCTTCTGCTGCACCACGGCCTTGCTCAACTGCTCCAGCGCCTGGCGCGCATACTCGCTTTGTTGAGTGGTCCGGCGTTCGCGGTAGGCTTCGGAAACCGCCTTGGCGATCATCTGCGCATCCTTCGGGTCGTTGTAGCGGACGCGGATTTCGATCAAGGCCGTGCCGCGGATGTTCTGGGCGTCGACGATGCCGCGGAGTGTCCGCCGTACCGACTCCTGATCCGAATTCCACTTGTTGACCAGATCCAGATCCTCGATGGCGGAATCGAGGGTTTTCTGGGCACGGATCACCTCGAACTCGGTCGGGAAGAAGAGAGTGCCGCTCTCCGCCTGATTGGGATTGGTGGTGTTCGGCATGAGCACGGTCCCCACGCCCTTGGGACGCACCTGAACGACCGCCTTGCTCTCATATCTCTTGGGCATCACATAGGTGATGACCAGTGCGGTCATGAAGACCAGGAGGAAGGTCAGTAGGATGACCCCGTAGCGGTTCTTGATGACCTGCCAATAGTCGATGGCGTGGAGGGAGGCCTCCGATGTGTTAGTAGATGGATTCATTTCGAACGTTTGCTGGCTGATTTATGGTCGTGGATGGCACCCCTTTCAAACGAAAAACTCCCGCAATGGTGGACCATTGCGGGAGCTTTTGGATTCTAAAGGAGTATTGCGGGAAAAGATCGTTGCGAAAACGAATCAGAACTCGGCGCGGACACCGAGGCTGACGCGGTTGCGATCGTAGCTCTGACCGGCGAAATCGGAACTGGAATCGGTGTAGTTGTAGGAGAGCGTGCCGTAAAGCATCTCGGTGAACTTCACGGAAACGCCGAGGTAGGCGTTGACCACATCTTCATCGAGTCCACCGGCGCTTGCAGGCGCAGGACCACCGCCAACGAGACGACCGTCATCGAACGTCGCAGGGATGTAATCAAGACCGCTGAAGAGGCTCAGCATCGGGGAGAACGAGTATTCCCCGGAGACACCCATGCGGAAGGTCTGGCGACCATCGAACTCGTAGAGGCCCGCTCCAACGTTGCGGACGGTGTCATAACCTTCGACGCCGTAACGGGCGAAACCCCGAACCGAGAACTGGTCGTTCACCTGAGTGCGGACCGTCGCTTCCACGTAGGGACTGGTAGAGTCGCCGCCACCGATGGCTTCAGACTCGTGGAACTGGGCACCCACGCGGGCCACCAGGATGGTGTTGGGGCTGAACCGGTGCTCGACACCGCCGAGCAAGTAGTGGTCGGTGAAATCGGAGGAAAGGTCTGCGCCATCGGTTTGCGAGTATCGGTAATCCGCCGTCAAAACCGTCTGCGGGGTCAACTGGTAGCGAAACGAATTGTAAAGCGTCCAGGTGAAGCGGTCCTGGTTCTGAACGACATCATCGTAATCCAGACCGGACAAAGTGAAGCCGGAGTAAGTCGCAAGACGTTCGGTCCAGCGGTAACCGACCGAATTGTCGGTCTGCCAGTAAAGATACTCACCAAGCTGACGGGTCGTCGAGAAGCCGTAAGCATAATCCGGCTCAAGCTCGTACGAGAGGAAATTGCGGCTGGAGAAGCGGAGCCGCTCGCTGACCCGGTGGGTCCAGTTCACCCCAACCCTGGACTGGGTGTAGAGGTCTTCCGAACCGGCCGCAGCGGGCTGGTCGAAATAATAGATGGCACCAATGCGGGCATAGACGTCCCAAGTGGTCTGCGGGGTGATGTTGACGAAGGTCACACCAATATAAGGATTGATGCTGATCGAGTCCTCATCGGCACCAAGCCCGACAGCAGTCGGATTGACATTGTCGTCCCAAGTCAAATTGACACCGGCGGACCACTTCAGGGGAAGGCTCTCCTGGGCCTCGTCCTGAATGTGATAAAGATTGCCCTGAGCGACGCCCAACGACGAAGCAAGGGCGAGGGTTGAGAAAAGACTGCGTTTCATGGAAAAATGTTAAGGGGAATGAAGCCGTTGAGCTGAGAACGAACCGGAGTCAGGAATTGCCTCCGTTGCCGTTGCCCGGGCCGATCAAACGATCAATCGGGGTGCCGGTCGGCGGGGTGATGATCGGCGGAACGGTGGTCGGCAAACCGGGCGGGAAAATCGGCGGTCCGCCGGGAGTCGGTCCAACGGGACCCTGGCCGGGGAAATCAAGCGGGTTCCACGCGGGCTTCACCGCCACGTCTTTGGCACCCTTCGCGCTTTTGGAGTCGTGCCCGGCCTCACCACGGTTGGGATCAAGGCGGTTCATCACTGCTTGAACCTCACCCAAGGCCTCAGGGGCAACAGCGACGGCACACTGCGAAACGAGGCGCATTTTGTCCGGCGCTGCGGCTGATGCGGTCTCAACGATGCTCGCCACCATTTTGGAATCCGCTTCGGCACCCTGGATGGCTGCCTTCACGACTTCACAAGCGCAGTCGGGGTTTGCGGAAACCTCTTTTTCCACCACTTCGAGCACCGCGGAGGGCTTCGCCTCGACGGCGTGTTTGACGGAAAGGGCGAGTTTCAGGCAATCCACCCCGGCCGATGCCGAAGCCGGGAAGATGCTCAAACAGGCCGCGGCAATCGCGAATCGGGACGTGTTTTTCATGTTGGGAAAATCTCTGGGGTGCACTGGGAAACCGTTCAATGAGAGCGGGTAGCGGGAATCGAACCCGCATAGCTAGCTTGGAAGGCTAGAGCTTTACCACTAAGCTATACCCGCGATGACGAAGGGAACCTAGCAGCCCGGATCAAGGTGCCGCAAGTTCTTTTTTGATCCATTCAAGGGGCACACGACCTAACAGATTCGGGGTGGAAACGCCGTGGCTGCGGGATTTCGGTTGCATCGGGTCGGGCGTCCGGCTACCTCCCCGGGCCTCCCGCAGGGCGGGTGTAGTTCAATGGTAGAACGCGAGCTTCCCAAGCTTGAGGCGTGGGTTCGATTCCCATCACCCGTACCAATCCCGAGTAAGGTTCAGCAGGAAGGCCTGCTGACGTGGACGTTGCCGGCCTCGAAGAATCGCCACGGAAAATCCTGGCCGCGGGAAATGCCGATGCGAGGACCAGAAACGAGCTCCCGCGCTTAACCTGGGAGCAGGGCGGTGGATTCTCCGGGCGCACTCGACCGGGTCGCGCTGGAAATACGAGCGGTCCAGCCGGTCCATGGATCAGAGTCCCGTGGGGTGATCGATGAATTCCGGGGTCAGGCCGAAATCCCGTCCGAGCCTTCCCGCCAGCGCTTTCACTCCAAAAGTCTCGGTCGCGTAGTGACCCGCATACATCAGGTTGACCCCCAGCTCCTCGGCCATCGGATAGCTCCAGTGCGGGCCCTCCCCGGTGATGAAGGTGTCGATGCCCTCCCGGGGGCAGAGCGCCACCTCCGATCCCGCGCCCCCGGTGACCAGCCCGATCTTCCGCACCACCTCAGGACCGCCCGGGCAAAGGTGGACCGCGCCCCCGACGGCCGCGACGAGCTTCTCCCGCAGCTCGTCGCGGGAAATCTCCACGTCAGCGGTCAGGCCGAGTTTCGTCCCTTTCCAGTCGAAGAATGTCCCTCCCGACTCAAAACCCAGGGCATTCATCAGGAGGGCGTTGTTCCCCAGTTCCGGATGCACGTCCAAGGGCAGGTGCGCCGAATAAATCGCCAGCCCGCCCTCCATCGCCGCCTTGATCTTCCGGTAAAACGCCCCGGTCAGCGGCTGAGCGCCTTGCCAGAACATCCCGTGATGAACCAACAGCAGGTCGGCGCCCACCGCCACCGCCGCCTCGACCACCGGCAGCGAGGCATCCACCGCCGCGGCCACCTTGGTCACCGAGCCGCCGTTCGTCAGTTGCAAGCCGTTGACCGCCCCGGAGTAGTCCGGAATCTCGGCAATCCTCAGCTCCGCGTCCAGAAATGCCACGATCTCCTGCAAACTCGCCATGCCGCAGTCTTCACCGCCCGCAAAACCGAGTCAAATCCGCCGGCAGTTCCGAACGCCAATCCATCCGCCGCCCGTCCCACTCCGCCATCAACCGGCAGGCGTGCAGCGCATGCCGCGGCAGGATCAAGCGCGCCACCGACTCGTCGGAAAGACCGCCCGCCACCTGCTCCAGATACGCCTTCCCGTCCGTTCCGTAGATCTTGTCGCCCACCAGCGGATGCCCCGCGTGCTCCAGATGCACCCGGATCTGGTGCATCCGCCCGGTCTCGGGAAAACAGCGCAGCACCGCGAAATTCCCCAGCGCGTTGGAAAAGCGCCGCTCCACCCGGAAACCCGTCACGCAGTCCCGCCCCGCCGGATCCACCGCCTGCCGCAGCCAGATCTCCCCGCCCGCTCTTATAATGGAAGCCTCCACCCTCGTCTCCTCCCACTCCGGCCACCCGTGGACCACCGCCAGGTACTCCTTTCCGATCTCCCGCCGCTCGAACTGCCGCGAAAAATGCCGCGCCGCCGCCGCGTGCTTCGCCACCAGCACCAGCCCGCTGGTCTCCCGATCCAGCCGCGTCAGGATCGACAGCCGCGCGCCGTTAGCCCGCTCGTAAACCAGCAACTCCTCCAGCCCGCTCAACAAAGTCGCCTCCACCTTCCCGTTCGCCGGATGCACCGCCAACGGTGCCGGCTTGTCGACGACGATCCAGTCGTCCGTCTCATCAATCACCCGGAAATCACAAACCGCCCGCACCAGTCGAAGTTCCAAGGAAGAAGTGCCAAGTGCCAATGCAGAAATCTCCAAAGGCCTCTCATTTGGCACTTGGCACTTCTCCCTTGGAACTTTCCCCTCCCCTCATGTCCGCCGACGTGCAGCACACCCTCGCCTCCTCCGCCACCCTCGAAGGCACCTCCCTCCACACCGGGGCGAAGGTCACGCTCACCCTCAAGCCCGCGCCCGCCGACCACGGCTTCAAGTTCCGCCGCATCGACCTGGCCGACCAGCCCTTCATCGACGCCGATGCCGACAAGGTGCAAACCGTCGAGCGCGCCACCACGATCGCCGAAGGCTCGGTCAAGGTCCACACCGTCGAGCACGTCCTGTCCGCCCTCACCGGCATGGGCGTCGACAACGCGATCATCGAGATGGACGCCAACGAACCGCCGATCGGCGACGGCTCCTCCCGCCCCTTCGTCGAGTTGATCAAGAAGGCCGGCCTCGCCCCGCAGGACGCCCCACGCAAGATCTGGGAGATCCGCGAGCCGATCCATCAGGAAAGCGGCGACGGCACCCTGATCACCATCGTCCCCTGCAAGACCTTCCGCGTCTCCGTCACCAACGTCGGCCCCGAAGGCCGCTTCACCCAGTACTTCTCCAGCGAGGTCACCCCGGAACTCTACGAGAAGGAAATCGCCCCCGCCCGCACCTTCGTTTACTACGAGGACGTCAAACCGCTCCTTGAAAAAGGCCTGATCAAGGGCGGCTCGCTCGAGAACGCCGTCGTCGTCCGCGGCAACGAGGTCATGAGCAAGGAAGCCCTCCGCTTCCACAACGAGTTCGCCCGCCACAAGGCCCTCGACCTGATCGGCGACCTCATCCTTTCCGGCAAGCGCATCCTCGGCCACGTCATCGCCGTCAAGCCCGGCCACGGCCCGAACTCCAAGCTGGCCGCCACCCTCAAGCGCGAATACGCCCGGATGCGCTCTCTGGCCGCGCCCTTCGTCCTGCCGCGCGGCGAGACCGTTCTCAACATCAACGACATCCTCAAGATCCTCCCCCACCGCTACCCCTTCCTGCTGGTGGACCGGATCATTGACATGGTGGGCGACACCAAGTGCACCGGGATCAAGAACGTCACCATCAACGAGCCCTTCTTCATCGGCCACTTCCCCGGCCACCCGATCATGCCCGGCGTCCTGCAGTTGGAAGCCATGGCCCAGGTCTCCAGCGTCCTGATGCTCCGCAAGCCGGAGAACGCCGGCAAGATCGGCTACTTCATGAGTGCCGACAGCGTCAAATGGCGCCGCCCCGTGCTCCCGGGCGACACCCTCCACATCGAAGCCGAGGTCATCAAGATCCGCGGCTCCATCGGCCAGACCCGCTGCCGCTGCTTCGTCGGGAACGAAGTCGCTTCCGAAGCCGAGCTCAAGTTCGCGCTCGTCCAGCAATAGGGCGGAGCCCATGGACTGCGGTGACGAGTCACCGCAGTCCATGGCGGCTGAGCCGCGTCATTCCCGCTCGATCTCCGACCGGTACTTCCGGCTCCGCCAGAAGACGAGCCCCGCCCACCCCGCCACATAGCCGATGACCGGCCAGTAGTAGGGGATGAAGACATAGCGGAAAGTCGGTACGAGCTCGCGCCAGCCGTCCAAAGAATATCTCAGCCTGCGCATCTCGTCCGCCCGCGCCTTCCCATGCACTGCATCGAGATCCCTCCAATCAGGGGATTCACCCAAACGCCATTGCACGAACACCTCGCCCCCAAGCTGCCCGATTGTCCAATAGCCTGTTCCCCCGAACCCGGCATACGAGAAGTACCCCATCGAAATCCACCACCCCCACAGCAAAAACACCAGCCCCGGCACCCCGAACCAGAACACCCGTGACCGGACCAAGCGGAACCTCATGGCCGATGTTCTTTCAGGCCGAACCCTGGCAGGAAAGCCAGGAAGAAGCGCCGCCGGCCATAAGGAGCCACGACACTCTTGTCGTGTTGGACGGCAGGCTCACGACAAGAGTGTCGTGGCTCCTTATTCTCTCCCCCGCCGCCCCTCACACCGCCAGCCTCAACTCATTCCGCTTCGCCCACTCCTCCAGCACCCGGTATTCCGTCGCGTCCGGACTGCGGTTCCACTTGCCGCGCGCCTGCACCACCCGCCGGCTCGACCGCTCCACCTCGATGGTCAGCCGCGGCACCATGCGCTTGTACACCACCGCAGGGTGGAACTGAACCAGCGAGAAGATCGCCGAATGCCCCTCCCGGCAGCGCCGCCAATAGCCCGCCACACAATGCCGCAGCACCTCGCCTTCCGCCGTCAGTTGGGCGTGGTTCAGCCGCTCGTGGATCAGCCAGAGCGACGGCGACTCGTAGCCTTCGCTACGGACCGTTTCAAAGCGCCCGACGTCCCGCATCGGCTCCCAGCCCGATTCGGAAAAATGCCGCAGTTCCGCCCGGAGCGCCGCGCGGGTGAGATCGGGATCACGGAAGCGCACGCCTTCCGCCTTCGCCGCTTCCAACAAACCCCGCCAGCGGCGGAAAGCATGTCGTCGCAGCTCGGCGAACGGCAGGCCGATCATGTGGCGCGCCCGGTTGAAATGCCCGTGCTGCAAAAGCTCCGCAATCACGTCCGCCACCACGCCAAACTCGCGGGGATCGAAGTCCCGCGCGGCGGCGATCTTCGCGAGCAGCGGCGACCAGAAGTCGTCGTGGGCAAGATCGCGCGTCATCGCACTGGCGAGCACCTCTTCCTTCAGCCCCTCCGATGCCCCGAGCGCCGCAAGCTGCCCATAGCGTAGTGCCTGGCAAACGGTCAGGCCGGCCGGGGCGTGCAGCGCGAAATGCACCGCCTGTCGCGTGATCGATTCCGGAAAGCCCTCCGCCTTCCGCCAACTCCCGCCGCGGCCGAGGTGACAGAACCAATCGCGCTCCACGCTCCGCAAGCCGCCGCGGACCTGCCAGGCGGAGTCGAAGAATTCCGGCACCGGCCACGCGGCGAAAAGATGGCGGAGCAGGTCGCGCCATTGCGCTTCCGGCGTGCTCCGGGCCGGAGCCTGCCAGTCTTCCGGCGCGCGGACCCATTGCGTGGCATAGGCGGCGACCCGCACCAACATCGGCACCAGTTCCGCGGCAAGCGGATGGGGGCGATCCAGCAGATGGGAATGCCGGGCCAGCGCCTTAAAGACGCGGCGGCAGGGCTCGCGCAAGGCATCGGTCACCGGCCGCGCTTCGCGGAAGGTGCGGCCGAGCGCGCGGGCGTGTTTTCGGAGATGGGGATTCTTGACGGTCGAGGCCGTCCAAGGCCGGCCGGCGATGATGCCGGCGACGATGGAACATTCCTCTCCCGTCCGGGAGCGGACGAATGACATGGCATGAAAGAGTCGGGATCGGACAACGCGATCCGGCCGCACGGAAAAAGAGCGCGGCACGAGGGATCACGGCGAAGCGCGCCGCGGGAAAAGGCGGCACGACATCACAAGCCGCGCGCAAAGGGCGCGGCCGGGACCGACTCAGGAGTGGACGAAAGCCATGAACATGACGGGCGGAGCATTCCCCGCCACCTCGCCAAGATCAACCCGAATCTCGCCTCGAAACCAGCAGGCCCTGGACTGCGGTGACTCGTCACCGCTTACCCGGCGAAGCTCGCTGAGCCGCTCCAAAGGTAGGGTCGGACTCCCCAGGCCGACCGGCCTGCCCTCCGTAGGCTCTGCGAAGGAGGGAACGGTCCCCGGCAGCATATCCTCCCTTACGGACTGAAACCACCCATCCACCACCATCCAGAACCTCCCACGCAGGGAACATTGCCGAGCCGGACCTCCCAGCCACCGCCGCCTCATTCAACCAACCTCTTCTCAAACTTCCGCTTCCGCCAGAGCTGCAGCCCCGCCCACGCGGCTAGGTAGCCAAGGACAATCCGGTAGTAAGGGATGAAGACGTATGAGTTTGGGGGAATAAACCAGTGCCGCTTCTCTATCAGCCGCAGTTTCCATTCACGGGCCGCCTGCAACGGCATCTTCCCATGCTCCCCGGTAAAGTACTGCCCAGCCGGCCATCCGCCGAAGTCCCACCACGCATAGACCTCTCCTCCGAGCTGCCCGATCCTCCATTGGTGTGTTCCCCCGGATCCTAGCCATGATTCGTGCCCCATCGAAACCCACCACCCCCACAACAACCCCACCAGCCCCGGCAGCCCGAACCAAAAAGCCTTCGAGCGGAACAAACGGAAGCTCATGGGCTCCTTCTCGCACGGCTGCCAGTCAGGGAAAAGCCGGCAGTTTCATGGACCGGGGAGCGGGAGGGGAACTCGCCGCGCTCGTCGCCCCGCGCGGCGTATCTCGTGGACTGCGTGCAGCCCGCTGCCGCTTTGTTGCCACAGCCTGCTGTGGAGTCGGGGATGGACTCGCCAGCAGGCTGGCGGCCGAAAGCGGCAGCAGGCTGCGCGCAGTCCAAGTCCCATCACCCCTCCGGATCGTCCAGGATCAACTGCAATCGCTCCCCCAGCGCCGCCGGAAACCGCGCCACCCACGCATCATCCACCAGCCCCACCGACGCCAGATCCCTCAAGTGCATGCGGTCCTTGTCGCGGAACGAGGTCAGCTTCATCCGCACCAGATCCTCCAGCGGCACCAGCTCGAAGCCATCACCCGGCTCCGTCCGATCCAGACCCGGTGCCGGCTCGATCGCCTCCGGCACCGCCTTTTCACCCGCCCAAAGGATGTACACCGCATCGCGCACCTTCGCCTCCGGACCGTCGAGGAAGACATCCATCGCCCCAGCCTTGCCCAGGGAAGAAATCCGCCGGTGCACGAAACCGGCCGCTTCCAGCGCCGCCTTGGCCCGATCCATGTCCTCCCGCCGCAGCAGGATATCCACATCCCGCGTGTTGCGCACCGCCGCGGCATCCACCCGCGAAACCCAAGCCGCCACCGCGTTGCCGCCGATCACGGCATACTTCACCCCGCTCCCGCCCAAGGCCGCCGCGGCGCGGTCGAGCCGGTTTTTCACGTTCTCTATACCTTCCGCCATGCGCTTCCAGGATACAGGTGACAGAGCGACCGGATGGCTCATGCCGACACCCTGCCACGCCCGCGAATCCCGGCCAAGGGCCAAAATCCCCCCAACCTTTCCATTTGTCGCCGCCACCAATCCATTTACGGTGACCCCGATGAACACTCCCGACCTCAACCGCCGCTCCTTCGTGAAGCTCTCCCTCGCCGCCGGCGCCACCGCCGCCGCGCCCTCCGCCTTCGCCCAGGATGCCCCCTCGCCCGCCTTCACCCTCCCCGAGCTGGGCTTCAAACCCGCCGACCTCGAGCCGCACATCGATGCCAAAACGATGGAAATCCACCACGGCAAGCATCACGCCGGCTACATCAACAACCTCAACACGGCCGTCGCCGCGAACGCCTCGCTGAAAGGAAAGTCGCTCCAGGAAATCGTCTCCACCCTCCCTTCCGTGGCCGACGAGGCGCTCCGCACCACCCTCCGCAACAACGCCGGCGGCCACTGGAACCACGCCGTCTTCTGGGAGACTCTCGCCCCCGCCGGCAAGGGCGGCCAACTCGAAGGCGCGCTGGAAACCGCCATCAAGGCCGGCTTCAGCTCGGTCGATGAATTCAAGAAGCTCTTCGGCGAGGCGGCCACCAAGCGCTTCGGCTCCGGCTGGGCCTGGCTCGTCCTCCAGGACAACAAGCTCAAGATCACCAGCACCGCCAACCAGGACAACCCGCTGATGAAAGGCATCGTCCCCGACACCGACCTCGGCACCCCGATCCTCGGCCTCGATGTCTGGGAACACGCCTACTACCTCAACTACCAGAACCGCCGCCCCGACTACATCGCCGCCTGGTGGAACGTGGTGAATTGGAAGGAAGTCAGCCGCCGCTTCGAAGCCGCGTAACCTTTCCCCCGCCCCGCCGCGTACCCCGGCGCGGAAGGCCCCGACTTTCCCGCCCAAGAGCCACCCGGCCCTTGGGCGGCTTCGTGTCCCGGCGACTCCCGAAGAAAATCCGCATTTTTTGTCCGCTTTCCCGCCCGCCCGGACAGTAGATCCCAGAACATGCCGCCCTCCGGTCCATCCGATGCCGAACTGCTCGCCGACTGGCTCGACCGCCGTCGCGAGCCGGCCTTCCACGCCCTGGTGGCGCGGTATGCCGGGCTGGTCCACATGGCCGCCAAGCGGACCTGCGGCGACGATTCGCTGGCCGCCGAAGCCTCGCAGCTCGCCTTCATCACCCTCGCCCGCAAAGCGAAGTCCCTCGCCGGCCGCAGCTCCCTCGCCGGCTGGCTCCACCTCACCGCGGTCATGCAGGCAAAAAACCTGCTCCGCCACCACCAGCGCGAAAGCCGCAAACGCCAACTCCTGCGCACCCATATGGAAAACGACACGCAGGGCACACCCGCCGAAACCTGGCAACGCATGCAGCCCGTCCTCGACGAAGCGCTCGCCGCCCTTTCCTCCGGCGATCGCGAGACCCTGCTGCTCCGCTTCTACCGCTCGCTCAGCGTCCGGGAAATTGCCAGCGCCCTCGGCATCGCCACCGATGCCGCCCAGAAGCGCCTCGATCGCGCCACCGACCGCCTCCGCGACCAGCTTGCCCGCCGCGGCTGCCAGGTCGGCGGCTCGCTCGGCGCCGCCATGCTCGCCGGCTTCGCCACCGACGCCCAAGCCGCCCTTCCCGCCGCCTCCCTCCTCGCCTCCAAGGCCCTCGCCGCCAGTGCCGCCACCGGCACCGGAACTCTCACCACCATCGGAATCCTCATCATGACCAAGAAAACCGCCATCACCGCCGGCGTCGCCCTGCTCCTTGCCGGAGCCGGAGCCGTCGCCTACATCAACCGCAATCCCGAAGGGGAAGAAGCCACCGCCAAGGCCTCGGGCAAGTCCGCCGGCTCCTCGTCGGGATCCCTCGCCCCGGTCGACGACGCCCCGGCCAAGGCCGCCACCCGCAGCCGCCCCCGCGATCCCGCCGAGAACCCGGAATTCGTCGCCAAATACGGCGAAGCCCGCACCAACCTCTCCAAGCACGTCGCCGGCAACGTCATCAGCCTGCTCGAAGACGCCGTCGAAATGGGCGAAATGGCCTCCTCCGGAGCCATCGGCAACGCCTTCGGCGGCCCCCGCGCCGGCGTCCGCATGGGACTCGGCCGGATCGGCAACGAACTCGAACTCAACGAGGAACAGCAAACCAAGGCCGGCGAACTCTACGCCGAGTTCCAGAAACGCGAGCTCGAGCGCTCCAAGGAAACCCTCGGCCGCCTCAAGAAGGACCCCACCGCCCTGATGCAGCTCATGCTGGCCAGCGACGCCTTCTCCCGCGGCGAGATCACCGAGGACCAGTACAAGGAACTCCAGACCTCCTCCGGCGAAGACCTCAAGGGCGTCCTCAACCCGCTCGACCGCGAGAATTTCCGCGGCGGCCAGCCTTTGAAGGACGAGGCCTTCCGCAGCAGCTTCCAGGCCCTGCTGGATCCGACCCAAGGCGAAAAGCTCCAGGCCTCGCTCGATGAACAAGCCGCCAAGGCCGCCGAGCCCGGTGCGCCGGTCGACCCCGGCAACATCACCAACCTGCCCGCCATGGAACTTGAGAAACTCGACGAAACCGTGGTCTCCGCCAAAAAGCTCACCGGCGGCCTCAAGCAGATGATGGAAGGCATGGGCGGACTGCAGGATTTGGGTCCCTTGATGGAACAGCAGCGGCAGCGCCGTAACGGGGGAACGGAGCCTGCTCCCGCGGAATAGATTTCTCCCCCCGTCCAATAGCCGCGCCCGGCAGCGAAGCCTTCACCAGGCCCGCCCGCCGGGCGCGGTTTTTTGTGCTCAGGGCACTCTTACGACCGGGCCAAAGGTAGGGCCGGACGCCCTCGGCCGACCGGAATGGTCCCCGTCAGCCGCCCGCTGAATGCGCTCGGAAGCCCCCTGCACGACCTGAATCCACCCGAACTTCAATCCTCAGAACTCCCCTCGGAACGAGCACCGCGCCGTCGGCGTCTCATAGATCACGATCTCCGCCAGCCCCGGCAGATCCGGAGCCAGCTTCTTCCAGAACCACGCCGCCATCCGCTCGATCGTCGGGCTTTCCAGCCCCTCGACGTCGTTCAGATAGCCATGATCCAGCAGCTCCACCAGCGGCCGCATCGCGTCGGAAATGCGCTTGTGATCGTAAACCCAGCCGATCGTTTCATCGACCTCTCCCTCGATCGAAATCTCGATCTTGAAGCTGTGCCCGTGCATTTGCCGGCATTTGTGGTCGTCCGGCAGGCTCGGCAAGGTGTGGGCGGCTTCGAAGCGGAAATCTTTGGTCAAGCGGGCGCGCATGGCGGGCCGATTGTGGCGGTTCCAAGGATCAAGGGCAAGCGGAGGAAAGGCATAGTGCCGAGTGATCAGTGAGCAGTGATCAGGCGGGGGAAGGCAGGTTCCCCTGTGGCGCAGTATCTTTTTGCCTTTCCTGATCACTGCTCACTGATCACTTGGCACTTCCCCTCATCACTCGGCACTTCCCCGAACCACCACATTCGATGTTGGACGTTCGGTATTCACCGGTCACTGTCTCCCCCGCATGCCGGACCCCCGCCCCGTCGTTCTCATCCCAAGCTACAACACCGGACCGATCCTCCCCGTCACCGTGGCCTCCGCGCTGGCCATGGACGTGCCGGTGCGGGTGGTGATCGACGGCTCCACCGACGGCTCGCCCGACCTTCTCCAGCCGCTGCTTGCCGACCCCCGCCTCAAGGTCACGCGCCTTGAAAAGAACGCCGGCAAGGGTTCCGCCGTCCTCCGCGGCGTGAAAGACGCGCTCACCGAGGGCTTCACCCACGTCCTCTGCATGGACGCCGACGGCCAGCACCCGCCGGACCTCATCCCCCGCTACTTCGATCTCTCCCGCCAGCACCCCGAGGCCGCGGTCTTCGGCCGGCCCATCTTCGACGCCTCCGCCCCCGCCCTCCGCGTCAACGGCCGCAAGGTCTCCAATTTCTGGGCCAATCTCGAAACCCTCGGCTGGGGCATCGACGACTCCCTCTTCGGCATGCGCCTCTACCCCGCCGCCGAACTGCTGGAAGTCTTCGGCAGCACCTGCTTCGCCCGCCGCTTCGACTTCGACCCCGAGGTCGCCGTTCGCCTCGCTTGGCGCGGCGTGCCCATCCTCAACCAGCCGACCCCGGTCCGCTACCTCAGCCGTGAGGAAGGCGGCATCTCCCAGTTCCGCTACCTGCGCGACAACGCCCTGCTGACCTGGATGCATCTCCGCCTCCTCTCCGGCTTCCTCGCCCGCCTTCCTTGGCTCGCCTTCCGCGGCGACAACCCGCTCCTCGCCCACAGCCCGCCCTCCTCGTGATCGCCGACCTCGCCAAAAAGCTCGCCGCCCCTTTCCCGGGCACCTGGGACCGCACCTACGTCGCGTCGAAGGTCAAGACCGACCCGCTCTACGGCGCGGTCTACGAGGAGCTTCGTACTTCGGAACTCCCGCTGCTCGACCTCGGCTGCGGTCTCGGCCTGCTCGCCTTCTACCTCCGCGAGCGCGGCCTGAACTTCCCGATCCGCGGGCTCGACTACGATTCCCGGAAAATCGTCTCCGCCGACAAGGTCGCCGCCGCACTCGTCCATCAAAACCTCTCCTTTTCCACCCACGACGCCCGCAGCGGCCTGCCGGAGCACTCGGGCAATGTCAGCATCCTCGACATCCTCCAGTTCTTCACCCCCGCCGAGCAGGAAACCCTCCTCAACCTCGCCGCCGCCCGCGTCGCCCCCGGCGGCAAGCTCGTCATCCGCTCCGGTCTCCGCGACGACTCCGGCCGCTTCAAGATCACCGTCGTCTGCGACTACATCGCCAAGGCCAGCTTCTGGATGAAAGCCGCGCCGACCCACTACCCGACCGCGGAGGACTTCACCCGCATCCTCTCGCCCCACGGCAAGGTCCGCGTTGAACCGCTGTGGGGAAAGACCCCCTTCAACAACCACCTGATCGTGTTGGAGAAGTAGCGCGACTTTGCAAGTTGCGCGATTCTAGCGGCGGTCTTACCAGATTGCTTCGAAGCTTCCCAGCGAGACGGTCCGCACCTCATCGCGACTTGCAAAGTCGCGCTACTCCAACCCCGTCAGCACCCCCTCCATCACCTCCTTGGCGATCGGCGTGGCTTCGTGCAGCAGGATGATGTCGCCGTCCCTCACGTCCGTCGTCAGTCGCCCGACGATCCACGGCACATCGCGCCGCACCGCGTCGAAGGCCCGCTTCTTCCAGCCCACGAGCTCAAGCCCCTGCTCCCGCAGCACCGGATGGGTGAACCAGTTGCGGTGACCCGCCGGCGCCCGGAACCAGCGCGGTTTGATGCCGGTGACTTCCTCGATCGCCCGGCTGCACTCGACGATCTCGCGCCGCGTCCTCGCCGATCCCGCGCACCACATCGTCCCCGCCGGATGCGTCATCGTGTGGTTCCCGATCTGGTGCCCGCGCCGCACGATCTCCCGCGCCAGGTCCGGGTAACGTCGTACTTTGTCGCCGATCACGAAGAACACCGCCTTCTTCCCGTGCCGGTCTAACAAGTCGAGCAGCACCGGCGTGTCGACCGGGTCCGGACCATCGTCGATGCTCAACAGCGCGCCCTCCCCTTCCACCCGCCGGAACACCGGTCCGAACAGCCGAGAGTTCGGCAGGAAAGTCCCGCAGGCCCACACCGTCGCCAGCACCGCCTGGCCCGCCGCCGCCCATTCCCAGCCATAGCGCCAGCCGAGCACGATCGTCGGAATCTGCACCCCCACCGCCAGCATCCAGCGGAAGCGCGTCGAGCAGAAAGCCGGCAGGATCATCAGCGCCTGCCAGAGCTGGCAAAGCAGCGCCACCATGTCGCAGCCCAGCATCAGCAGCCACAGCCCCACCGCCCAGCCCACGCCGCTTCCCGCGGCCTCCAGCACCCCCAAGAGGGGCGCGGTCGGCTTGCCCGCGGTCCCGGCCAGCAACTGCCACAGCACCCAAACCGTCAGCAGCAGTTCCCAACGCCGCCACTGCCGGTGGGGCAGACACCCGCCTAACAAAAACGACAGCACGTGCAGCAGCACGAACGCGCACGGCAGCACTCCGACCCACGCCAAGCCCGCTCCGCCCAGCCGCCACAGCCCGTCGAACACCGCGGCACCCGTGACCAGCGGCACGAGCATTGCCAGCACCCGGCGCTCGCCGCGATGCTGCCCGGTCCCCCGCGCCATCACCACGGCATCCCCCGGAGGCTCCCGCCGAGGCCCGCCGAAGACCTGGAAAAAAGGCGTCGCCGCCCGGTTGTCGCCAAGCCGTTCCAACTTCCTCATCCGTCCCCCCTTTCCACCCGTCGCAGCACCGGCTCGAACACGAACCACTGCGCCCAGTGCTCTCGAACCACCCCAAGAATCGCCCCCGCCCACAGCGGCGTCGCCGGATCCTCTCCGCGGCCGCGGACCCGCGCCGGCAGCACCAGCGGCGCGTGGACTTCCACCCGGTAGCGCCGCCAGCCGTCGCGCGTGATGAACAGCGGAAAGCACGCCGCGCCGGTGATCCGCGCCAAGTAAAGCGGTCCGCGCGGCAGCCGCATCATCAACCCCGGCTCGACCTCCGCCTCCATCGGCGAGACCTCGAAAATCACCCGATCGCCCTGCACCGCCACGATGTCGCCCTGCTGCAAAAACCTCGCCAACTCCACCCCCAGCATCTCCCCGCCGTTGTTGAAACAGGTCTTGAAATACGGGTTCAGCCGCTCCTTTTCCGCGATCTCCGCCTCGCGGATCGCCTGCATTTCCGGCTCCCGCTCCGGCGCGCGCACCGCATGGATCGTGCGGCCAAATTTCTCGGAGAACAGCGGCGCGGCCATGTCGTAGTTCCCCATGTGCGCCGTCAGCACCAGGCAGCCTTCCGGGCGCGAGCGGAGGTCCTCGAAGTGCTCCAGCCCGTCGATCACCCAGTCGACCGACCCCGTCCCGGTCTCGCAGCGCAGGGCATCGACATAGGTCGACGCGAAATTCAAGAACACCCGGTAGGCCCCCGCCTTGGCGCGCAGAGCCGACCACTCCGGAAACAAGGCCCGCAGGTTCCCCGCCACCGCCCGCCGCTGCGACTTTGCCATGGCGAAAAACAGCAGCGTCCACGGCGGAATGAACAGCGGCTCGAGGAACCACGGCACTCCTTTCAGCCCGCGCATCAGCAGCCGCGTCGGCAAGTCCCCGAAGACCCCCATCCGCCGCCACCTGCTCTGCTTTTTCCCATCGTCCGCCAAGCCACGGCGAGCAAAGCCGCCCGGAGCCGCCCGGGCAAGCCCCCGCACCAAACTGGCCGACTTCTCCCTCGCGAAGAACGGCGATCCACCGGAACGCAGGTCCAGCCATGACCCTGAAAACCGAAATGCATTTGGACAGGAGGTAGCGGAGACAGCAGAGATTCCATCCATGGGACGTTGTCATGGAGCACTTCCGTTCCAACTTGGCAGGTGACTCCACCGATCCTTGCCCGTCACTCTTCCTCGGCTCCCTCCGCTTCCTCCTCTAGACCCATTTTCCTTTCAAGAATGACCTCGCTCCGCACCGCCCTCGCCACCCTGCTCACCGCCCTTCCCGCCCTGGCCGAGCCCACCACCGTCCGGATCCTCCCCGACCAACCCCGCCAGACCATCGAAGGCATGGGCGGCGGCGCGATCTTCTACGAAGGCCACGTCACCAGCCTCGCCGCCCGCGGCAAGGACGAGCGCCAGCAGCAGCTCTACGACGACATGTTCGCCAAGGTCCGCACCGATTTCCTCCACCTGATGATCCGCCACGATCACGAGCCTGAGAACGACAACGCCGATCCCTACCTGCCGCAGTTCAAGCCCGAATGGTTCGACTACACCAAGCACACCATCGCCATCTGCGAGGCCGCGAAAAAACGCCAGCCCGCGATGCAGCTCTACGCCACCCTCTACACCCCGCCGGTCTGGATGAAGACCAACGGCGACCCCTCCGCCGGCGGCGAAGCCCGCGCCACGCTGAAGCCCGGCATGGAGCTGGAACTCGCCGAATACTGCTGGGCCTTCCTCGACTGGATGCACCGCCACGGCCAGACCGTCCGCTACCTCAGCATCTCCAACGAACCCGACTGGCCCCACACCCAACCCGGCTACTGCCTGACCCCGGAATCCCACGCCGATCTCTTCGCCAAGGTCGCCGCCTACCTCGACGAAATGGCCCGCCGCCATCCGGAAGTCCCCAAGCCCGCCCTCGTCGGCCCCAACCTCCTCAGCGCCGTCGACACCGCCGAACGCTGGCTTCCCCCGCTGCTGGAGAAAGCCGGACCGTCCCTCGCCGTCGTCGGCAGCCACGACTACGACCGCCGCGGCGACCGCTGGTCCGTCCTCACCAAGGCCGCCAAGGGCCGCCCGGTCTGGGTCACCGAGTGGTGCGTCAATGCCGTGGACCATTCCCCCGGCCTACTGAACTCCGCCGCCGAATACTGGCTCGCCATGACCGAGGCCTTCAACGGCGGCGTCACCTCGTGGATGGCCTACGACTGGGTCTATCCGCCGCGCCCCGGCGGCGAGGCACTGATCCATGTCGACTGGGGGAACGACTACCAGCTCACCAAAATCTACCACGGCTACCGCCAGTGGTGCGCGCCCTTGGTCCCCGGCATGCGGAACGTCCCGGTCGAACTCGCCGGCCCCGCCGCCACCGGCTTCTCCAAGCCCGGCCTCAAAGCGGCCGCCTTCCTTTCCGCCGATGGCAAGCAACTCGTCGTCCACGGCGCCAACGTCCAGGACCAACCCTGCGAGATGATCCTCCAGCTCGCCGGCCCCTTCTCCCAACTCCCCGTCCGCCGCCTCCGCACCTCCGCCACCGAGGACATGGCCACGCTCCCCGCCGCCTCCTTCGAAAACGGCCAACTCTCCGACAGCCTCCCACCCCGCGCCATGGCCACCTACCTCCTCGGCCCCTGATTTCGGTCGGCTTCGCATCGCCTGCCATTTCCCGCGCCTCGCTCACCAAAGCATGTCGCCCGCCGCGCCGGTACGCCAAGCTGCCGCCGATCGCCACATTGCGGGCGGCATTCCTTGCCCTCCCACACGGCCAGCCCTTAGCCTTTCCCTCAAACCCGGAAACCCATGTCCGACTCCACACCCCGCCGCCCCCGCATTCTCGTCGTCACCCCGGAAATCACCTACCTCCCGGAAGGCATGGGCAACCTCGCCCAGCGGATGTGTGCCAAGGCCGGCGGCCTCGCCGATGTCTCCGCCTCGCTCGTCAAGGCCCTCTACGACCAGGGCGCCGATGTCCACGTCGCCCTGCCGAACTACCGCCGGATGTTCCACCTCGACGTCGCCAGCGTCTTCGACAACGAGTTCCAGAAAGTCAGCCGCGCCCTCCCCGAGCAGCGCATCCACCTCGCCGAGGACCGCGTCTTCTACCACCGCTCCAGCGTCTACGGCGCGGAAAACCACCTGATCGCCCTCGCCTTCCAGCGCGAGGTCATCAACCACACCATCCCCCAGGTCCGGCCCGACCTCATCCACTGCAACGACTGGATGACCGGCCTCATCCCCGCCGTCGCCCGCCGCCACGGCATCCCCTCGCTCTTCACCGTCCACAACATCCACTCCGAGCACCTCACCCTCGCCCAGATCGAAGACCGCGGGATCGACGCCGCCGACTTCTGGCAGCACCTCTACTACCGCCGCGCCCCCGGCACCTACGAGGAAAGCCGTAGCACCAATCAAGTCGACCTGCTCGCCAGCGGCATCTTCGCCGCTGACCACGTCAACACCGTCAGCCCGACCTTCCTCGACGAGATCGTCGGCGGCGGCCACGCCTTCATCCCGGACGCCATCCGCAACGAGCTCCGCGGCAAGAAACACTCCGGCTGCGCCACCGGCATCCTCAACGCCCCCGACGCCGTCTTCGACCCCGCCAGCGACCCCTACCTCACCACCCACTACGGCCCCGACGACCACGTCGCCGGCAAGCGGATGAACAAGCTCGAACTCCAGGAACGCCTCGGCCTGCTCGGCGATCCCGACGTCCCGCTCTTCTTCTGGCCCTCCCGCCTCGATCCCGTCCAAAAGGGCTGCCAGCTCCTCACGGAAATCCTGCACAACCTGGTCTCCAACCACCGCATGCAGATCGCGATCATCGCGAGCGGCAGTTTCCAGAAGCACTTCCACAACATCGTCAAGATGCACGGTCTCCACGACCGCGTCGCCGTGCACGACTTCGACGAAAAGCTCAGCCACCTCGGCTACGCCGCCAGCGACTTCATCTTCATGCCGTCTTCCTTCGAGCCCTGCGGCCTGCCGCAGATGACGGCACCGAAGTACGGCAGCCTCACCGTCGCCCACGACACCGGCGGCCTGCACGACACCGTCGAGCACCTCGACACCGCCACCAACACCGGCAACGGCTTCCTTTTCCGCCACTTCGACGCCAGCGGCCTCCACTGGGCCGTCGGCCAGGCCCTCCGCTTCCACGCCCAGCCCGCCGCCGAGCGCGCCAAACAGATCTCCCGCGTCATGCGCGAATCCGCCGCCCGCTTCAACCACGAGCAAACCGCCGCCGCCTACATCAAGCGGTACGAGCAGATGCTCCAGACCACGGTCACCGGGTGACACGGCGGCCGCCGGCCGCCAAAGGTAGGACAGCAAAGGTAGGGTCGGACGCCCTCGGCCGACCGGCCAGCCCTTCCGCAGCTTCAGCGAAGGAGGGAATGGCCCCCAACTGCCCGCCTCACCTCAGCGAGTTCCCCAAACTCTCCCATCCGCGTTACCCTTGGATCTCCGGCACCAAAAGGTTAATCTCCCGACCGTGAACAAATCTTCCTCCCACACTGTCGGTTCTCAACCTGCTCACCGACCGGTCGGTGAACGGAGGGCAATTCCGAACGTTCGGTAATCAACACTATTAGTCAACGAGATGACGATAACCATCAAACTTAACGAGCCTGAGGACCCTTATGATGTGCCGGAGCATCCCATCCCATCGCTAAGCCACCTCGATGTAATTTCGATCAAGGAGGGTGGAGGCGCAACGCTTGACATCGTGATTGCGAGCCCGCTCCAAAACGACAATTTCTCTCTCAATCGCCTCTTGGACAAGATTGATCTATATCTCAATCACGTGCAAAGTGAGGAGTTTAAGAAGGATGCCGGAGAACCGACACCGGACAACACAAGGATCGTGGTGAACATCCATCCGGACTCTTGCCAGGAAGCATTCCAGGTTCTCGAAAAATCCCAAGAGCGGGATGCAGAGCATCGCGCGACCTTGGAGGTTCGCATCCTTGAAGCATAGATTCCTCGAGAGTCCTTGAAATCTCAATGCCCCCAGTACCTCTCGACTAGCACCCACCCTTCCGGAACCTTTGCCACTCCCGCGTTGAATCCTGAAGTCCGCGTGACCATCATCCGGCATCCCGCTTGAACGCCGCTTCCCAGTCCCACGAAACGCCGCGCCTTTCCCGCCTCCGCGGCCGCGTCTTCCTCGATCCCCCGATCCTCATCCCTTCCCCGGCAGCGCCCGCTTCTCCCACCGAAGCAACCGCGCTTTGAGGTCGTCGCGTGTGGTCATTTCGGGCAACTGATCCGAGGCGAACTCGTCGATCCGCTTGAGCAACTCCTTCGGCTTGAGGATGCCTTGGCGGATCAGATTCACCAGGCCATCGCGATCCTTGATGCGACCCGCCGCCAACTTGGCCGCGGCCATGTCGTAGCGCTCCAGGCAGAGCCCGGTGCAGCCACCGGTGTTTTCGTTCGAAAGTGGAATAACCCTCTCTTTCCATCCGGACGGCAAGCACAGGTCTTCCTCCACCAGACCCTCAACCATGAAGCCGTGAGTTTGGAAGAACTGGGAATCCGCGCCGAGGCTGCCCTCGATCTCCAGTGCTTCCTCGTCCGGCCTGCGGTCCTGATCGCCTTCGCGGAGCCGGGGAATGATGTCGGCCTCGTTCGACTTGGCGACGCATCCGGACAGTCCCGGATAGCTCGCCAGAATCGATTGGCTGCCGACGACGTAAACCGTGTCCGTCCCCAGCAGGCGGCTCGCGGCCCGGATCGCGTGCTCCAATTGCAAACGGGTCATCGGAACGAGAATTCCTCGCGAAGAATCTGCCGGTAGCGCTCTTCCGGAACGACACCCGCGAACGGATGGGCGCTGGCGATCAAATCCAGCAACTCGGATCGACGTGATGAAGCGGAGACGCTTTCGAAATTCGACTTGAGGAGGCCAGCAACCTCGCGGGGGCTGCGGTTGCCGAGGATCCTCCGCCAACGCTTTCCTACCTGCCGGGTGACCGGCGATTCGTTTGTCGAAAAAGCATGAAGATTGCGCGCCACGATGGAGAAGCTTTCCGGATTCGCTTCCAAGGCTTCGGCCACGGAAAGCAGGAGCCGTCGCCGGGACTGCCAGCGGGCTTCGAGCCGTTTCTTATGTAGCTCCATGCGCTCCACGCTCCGAACATAGCGGGAGAGTCCGGGTCGGGCAAGATTCCTCCTCAGGCCGGTCCATGGCAACGAGATCGGAGCCAAGCTGACCTCACTCCGGCAACGCGAACGCCACGTACGCATCCCCGCTCTTCGTCCCGATCTTCCCACCGCCGCAGGCGATGACGACGAATTGCCGTCCGTTCACCGAATACACCGCGGGCGTCGCATAGCCCGCCGCCGGCAGCTTCGCCTTCCACAGCTCCTTGCCGGTCTTCCGGTCGAAAGCGCGGAGGTGCCCGTCCCGGCTCGCCGCGATGAAGACCAGCCCGCCGGCCGTCACCACCGGGCCGCCGTAGTTCTCGGTGCCGGTTTTCGGAATCCCCCGCGCGGTCAGCTCCGGATACTCGCCCAGCGGCACGCTCCAGCGGTACTCGCCGGTGTTGAGATCGATCGCGTGCAGCGTCCCCCACGGCGGCTTCACCGCGGGGTAGCCGTCGGGATCGAGCCAGCGGTTGTAGCCGGTGGTCGTGTAGGGGATCGCCCCGAAATCCCCTTCCCCGCCGGGCTCCACCTTGCGGCCGGGATCGTTGGCGGCCCCGCCGAACAGGTGGTCGGTCACCATCCGCCGCTGCACCTCTGTTAGAAAAGCGAAGGACGGCATCACCCCGCGGCCCGTCCCTAACAGCGCGACGACGTCCTCCTTTTTCAGCCGCTCCGCCGCATTGGAAAGGTCCGGCACGTTCTGCGCCCCGTTCCCCTTGCGATCGACCCCGTGGCAGGCCGCGCAGAGCTGGGCGTAGATCGCCGCGCCGCTCGACGCCCCTTCCGCCTTGGTTGGCACCATGGTCAGGATCCACGGCATCTCGTTGGCGTTGACGTAAAGCACGCCGTCGGGATCCGCCGCCGCGCCGCCCCACTCCGCGCCGCCGTCGAAGCCGGGGAAGATGATCGTTCCCCGCTCGCTCGGCGGGTCGAAGGGGACGTGCGGCCGCACCTGGTTGAAGCGCTCGAGCACGGTCTTCGCCGACGCTCCGGAGATGTCCGTGATCTGGTCCTTCGAGAACACCTGACGGGAAAACGGCGCCGGCTTCAGGGGAAAGGGCTGGGTCGGCCATGCGGACTCGCCCGGCAGGTCGGAGGGCGGCACCGGCTTCTCCTCGATCGGGAACAGCGGCTTGCCCGTCGCCCGCTCGAATACGAAGACGTGCCCCGACTTCGTCACCTGCGCCACCGCGTCGATCTTCTTCCCCCCATGCGTCACGGTGACCAGATTCGGCGGGGCCGGCAGGTCGCGGTCCCACAGGTCGTGGTGGACGAACTGGAAATGCCAGACCCGCTTGCCGGTCTTGGCATCGAGCGCGATCAGGCAGTTGGCGTAAAGGTTCTGCCCGGTGCGGTCGCCGCCCCAGAAATCGAAGGCCGCCGATCCGGTCGGGCAGAAGACCAGCCCCCGTGCCTCGTCGAGCGCGAAGCCGGTCCACACGTTCGCCCCGCCGACCGACTTCCAGGCTTCCGGTGGCCAGGTCTCGTGCCCCGGCTCGCCGGGCTGCGGGATGGTGTTGAAGCGCCACACCAGTTCGCCGGTCCGGACGTTGTAGGCGCGGATCGCGCCCGGTGCCGCGGGTGCCGGCCCTTCGCCGAGCCGCATGCCCATGATCAGCAGGTCGCCGTAAACCACACCGGGCGTGTTCGCGGTTAGATGAAGGTTTCCCGCGTCGCGCCCCAGCCCCTCCTTCAGATCGACGCTGCCCTGCTTGCCGAAAGTTCCGATCCGCTTCCCGGTCCGCGGATCGAGTGCGTGAAGGAAGCGGTCGTTGGCGTAAAGGATCCGCGCTTCTTCGCCCGTTCCCCAGTGCACCAGTCCCCGGTTCACGCCGCTCTTCGGCAGCCCCTCCTTCGCCGGATCGAAGCGCCACTTCTCGACGCCGGTCGCCGCGTCCACGGCAAAGAGCTGGAAATCCGCCGAGGTCCCGAACAGCACGCCGCCGACCACCAGCGGATTGCACTGGATCTGCGAGCGGTTCTGGCCGTCGGCCCCGCCCGACGCAAAACTCCAAATCTGCTTCATATTCCCCACATTCTCCGGAGTTATTTGCCGCAACCCGGAATATTGGCTGCTGGCCTTGTCGCCGAGATAGACGGGCCAGTCGACATCCGCCCCACGGAGGACCAGGGCTGGCAGGAACAGGAGGAAGAGAAACTTCATGCGGGTTCTGGAAACCCAGATAACGGCCGCGGACCGCCGAATATCACAGCCACTTTCCAAGCAGGGTCGCCCCCCCGACCTTCAGGCCCGCGTGGCATTCTGCTCCCTTGCTCGGCAAATTGCACGCCCCCTCGCGCTCCTGCTCGTGCCCGGACATCTGAAACGGCGCTCGCCAATCAAACGTGCGAGCCCTCCTCCCCAGACTGACATGTTGAGCCTCAGGCGCATGACACGCTGCCCGGGCCCTCCGCAGACAAGCGGCACAGCCCCTGCTTTTCGTAATAAGTTGTCATTTTGTTTGAGCGTTCCTCCATCCTGAAAGAACGTCATTCCCGCGCCATCGATGCATCATCCGAGACATTCCTTCACCATCCGGAACATGAGAATCGCGGCTCTCATGCTTTGCATCAAGCGGCTCGCGATCGCGGTGGCGATCGTGATCCTGCTGGTTTCGGCGTTCATGACGGACCCCGAGCTGTCCATCACCGGCATCGCGTTGCTCGGCGCGACCCTGCTTTTCACGCTGATCCAGTGGATGTTCGCCTCCGCCGCGAAATGCCCCTTGTGCATGATGCCGGTGCTCTCGAGAAGAGGTTGCTCACGGCATCGTCATGCCAAGTCCTTCCTCGGCAGCCAGCGTCTCCGGGTCGCCCTGTCGATCCTCCTCAAAGGCAGCTTCCGCTGCCCCTACTGCAACGAGCCGACCGTCCTCCGCCTCAAGCCGCTGCCGGGCCAGGAACCTCGCTGAAACCAACCGCCCCCGCGGCAGCTAACGGACCGCCGCGCGGTACTTCTCAATGCCGTGGGCGATGCCATTCGCCAAAGCGGATTGGTAGGCTTCACGGTGGATCATCTTCGACTCCTCTTCATGGCTGAGGAACCCGCCTTTGATTCTGATTGCCGGGTATTTGACCTTTGAAAGCACCGCGTAACGGGATCGCCGGATTCCGAGATCCGAAGTGTATTCGCCGAGTCGACTCAACCCGGATCCATGGATCGCAGTCGCCAGCGCGAGGCTGGATGATTCCAGTGCGCCATCTCCCTTTTCACCCCCCTCACCGTCGGTGCGCACCAGTGTCATCGTCTCGATCCCTCGCTTGTCCTTCGGACCGGAGCCGAAGTCGATCGAGACGAAAATTGCATTCTCCAAGACGGCATGGGCAAAATCCAGCCGCTCCTGAAGAGAAAGATCGAGGTCCTCCTCCCGCGTCAGAAGCACCTTGTAGCCCCGCCCCTGCAGGTTTTTCGCGGTGAGCTTCGCGACCGCGAGGGAATACTCCGCCGCGGAGCCCAGGCCGCTGACAGCACCCCGCCGTTTCCCGCCATACGCAGGATCGAGGATGACGGTTTTGAAATCACCCGCGTCCTTGATGTGATTCGGGCGCAGAACAGGGTCGAGCATCAGCGACAGGTCCTCCCGGGACACCTGGGCGACGCCGTCGACCTCCTTGACCGGGTTGCGGAAGACAAATTTGATGCCGTTCATGAAGCAGGTGGAAGAGCCTGCTTCGAAAACCAATTTGACCCGCTTGTTCTCCAGGATCAGTTCCTTCTCCATCAGCCTCGGCTCTTCCAACCCATAAAATCGGGAGATCTGGTCCACCGGCAGATAATCACGTCCATCGACTTTCCTGAGCTCCCACTTGAATCCCTCCTGAGCGACGGCACTGGCGGCAAGCGACCAAGCCACCCAAAAGAAAACCCACCGGGAGCTGGAATACGATTTCATGATAGGCGATGCGAAGACCTGGATCCGTGAGATACCTGAAAATGGTGGAGCGCGCCAAGCATTCCGCGGTCATTCGGGGAAAGCCGGATGCATCTCGGAATCCGGACCCCGCTCCGCCGGCTTCTCGGCGGGCGCGTCCGGCAGAATGGAGTCCGCCGATGTCCGGCGGTTCGGATGTTTCAGCACCGCGTCGATGTTCTTCGAACTCGGCAACACGGTCATCCGGCTCGGATTCTTGGACCCTGGCAGCACCGCCTTGTCGCCCGCGGGCTCTTTCACCTGCTGCTGGTGCCGGTAGCCGACGTAACCACAGCCGAGCAGCAGCGACGAGCACACCACCAGCACCTTCCCGGCCTTTCCCCACGACATGCCATCACGCCACCGGATCCGGCGACGGGCGGCAAGCGGGAAATCGCAGGACGGCCCGGCCCTTTCGAAAGGAAGAAAGAGCCACCCGTGCCGCCGGGTATTGCACCGGATGCCGGAAGTCCTCCGGCCGCCCTTCTAACAAACCGGAAAACCACACGCCATGCCTTCGCTCCACCGCCGCCAGTTCCTCCAACGCGCCGCCCTCGGAACCGGCGGCCTCATGCTCGGCTTCCCCGCCATCGTCCGCGGCCAGAACCTCAACAGCCGCATCAACGTCGCCTGCATCGGCGTCGGAGGGAAAGGCAGCAGCGATGTGGACGACACGGCCCGCTGCGGTGGCCAGATCGTCGGCCTCTGCGATGTCGATTCGCGCTTCCTCAGCAAGAAGGCCGAGAAATTCCCGGAGGCGAAGAAGTTCGCCGACTACCGCAAGATGCTGGAGGAAATGAAGGACTCCATCGATGCGGTCGTCATCTCCGGTCCCGACCACATGCACGGCCCGGCCGCCATGATGGCGATGGGCATGGGCAAGCACATCTACTGCCAGAAACCGCTCACCCAGACCGTCTTCGAAGCCCGCGAGCTGCGGCGCGTCGCCAACGAGAAGAAGCTCGCCACCCAGATGGGCAACCAGGGCAGCGCCGAAGCCGGCCTGCGCCGCGCGGTCGAGGTGATCCAGGCCGGCGTGATCGGCAATCCGCTGGAGCTCCACGTCTGGAGCAACCGCCCGGTATGGAAACAGGGCATGGACCGCCCGGCCGGCGAAAGCCCGGTGCCCGCCCACCTCGACTGGGACCTCTGGCTCGGGCCCGCCGCCCAGCGGCCCTTCGTCGAAGGCGCCTACCACGACTTCGCCTGGCGCGGCTGGACCGACTTCGGCACCGGCGCCCTCGGCGACATGGCCTGCCACACGGTCAACATGCCTTTCCGCGCGCTCAAGCTCGGCTATCCCACGGTGGTCGAGTGCGAAATGGCGTCCCGCGTTTACAGCGAGAGCTTCCCGCTCACCTCGCGCATCCGCTTCGAGTTCCCCGAACGCGACGGCCTGCCGCCCCTCAAGTTCTGGTGGTACGACGGTGCGCCGAACACCGAGTTCAAGCCGCTGCGCCCCTACCCGAACATCGTCAAGGACGTCGTCGCCATGAACGGCTCGCTCCCCGGCAGCGGCTGCCTGATCATCGGCGACAAGGGCATCCTGTTCTCGCCCGACGACTACGGCGGCCAGTTCTTCATCCAGCTCAAGGGCGAGAAGACCTTTACCAAGGGCGACGATCACGAGGCCGCCAAGGCCGTCCCGGTCACCATCCCTCGCTCGCCGGGCCACAATCAGGAGTGGTTCGACATGATGAAGAACGGCACCCCGGCTTACTCGAACTTTGACATCGCCGGCTATCTCACCGAGATCATCCTGCTGGGTTGCATCGCCCTCCGCGTCGGCGAAGGCGTCCGCATGGAATGGGACGGCCCCGGCATGAAATCGCCGAACTGCCCCGAAGCCGCGCAGTTCGTGAAGCGCAACAACCGCGCCGGCTGGTAGCGCGGATGGTAGATCGTAGATGGTAGATCGTAGATGGTAGATCGTAGATGGTAGATCGTAGATGGTAGATCGTAGATGGTAGATCGTAGATGGTAGATCGTAGATGGTGGATGGTAGATGGCGGATCGCGGGATTGGCCCGTGCCGTGCGTCACACCCCTTCATTCTCTGCCGGCCGGGAATACCGGCGGCAGGGAGAGATAGGCCATCGTGTAGATCGCCGCAAGTCCCGCCGCCACCAACAAGCCCGACACCACCGTCCAGCGCCGGGTGAAAGCCCCCGCATCCCGTCGCTCTAACAGAATCGTCGCGATCACCCACGCCCCTGGAATTGTAAAAGCCAGCGGCCCCCATTCGCGGATCAGCACCGGCAGCCACGGCCAGTCGACCGCCGGGTCGGGGTAGCCGGCGGAGCGCAGCAGGATCGTCGAGACCAAGGTGCCGACCTGGATCACCGCGCATTGCAATGCCGCGATGGCCGTCTGCACCGCGTATTCCCGGAATCGATCCACGCACCCGACCTTCGGTTGCCTCCGCGGGAAAGGAAAGCGACGACTTGCCCCATCTTCCATCGCCGGATTTTCGCTTGTGGCCGGTCGCTGCCACTTTCAGCTTCCCACGGTGAAAATTCGCGGCTTTCAACACGACCGGGGCATGGATCACCCGCTGCTCGGTCACCTTCTTTGCGGCCTGATCTTGCTGGCCGCCAGCCCCGCCGAAGAGCCCGCGGATCCGCCCTCCCCACCACCTTCAAGCCCCGCCAAACCCATGACTTCTCCCGCCGAACCGGAAATCCCGCCGGCTCTCCAGCAGACCGTCCGTCGCTACGTCGAACTCACCCAAAGCGCCGGACCACGCGAATGGGTGCCGCTCATCCATCCGGCGGACATCGAAACCTTCCACGCCCAGGTCACCGGTGCCGTGGAAATCCTCGAGCCGCTGGGCGAGGCGGACGGAATGCTCGCGAATGCCGGCGTCGAGAGTCTGGCAGCGATGAAGGCGCTGGCTCCGTTCGAATTGCTATGCAGGACGATGGAGCGGCAGATGGCGTCCGCCCGGCAAAAGGCCCCCGGCGAACTGGAGCGGATGCTGGAGAGCCTGAAGATCGACCGCATCGTCCCACCGCCAGCCGACAGCCATCCAGACGCGCCGTGGAAGATCGAGTATTCCTTCCGCTTCGTGATGGAGCAGCTCGAGATCGACCGACGCCTCTCGGAAGAAGCCGAGCTGACCCAAGCCGACGGCCGCTGGTATGTCCGCTTGAAACCCGCGATGCATTCCTTCGCCGCCCGCGCCCGCCATCAGGTGGACGATTTCAAGACCCGCGCCGCGCGCGACCGCAAGCTGGAGATCGCCAAGCCCGACGAGGAACTCGAGGAATTCCGGATCGCCGGGTTCCGTCGCGTCGCCGACAAGCAGGTGGTCATCGAGCCCCGCTTCTCTTCCGCCCGCGAGTTCTATGAAGGCCTCGCCGCGGTCCGCCCGCTCGGCCGCTGGGGCTACATCAAGCCCGACGGGACCTGGGCGATCGAACCGAAATTCTCCGACGCCAAGGACTTCTCCGGCGGTCTCGCCCCGGTCGCCCGGGAAATCGATGACGAAGAGCGCTGGGGCTACGTCGACCCCGCGGGCCGCGAGGTGATTCCCTTCCGCTACGAGTCCGCCGACGAATTCGCCGAAGGCCTCGCCGCGGTGGAAAAGGACGAGCTCTGGGGCTTCATCAACGCCAAGGGTGAGCTGGTGATCCCGCATCGCTACACCTCCACCGATGCCTTTCACGAAGGCATCGCCGAGGTCGAGTGGGAGGACGAGGAAGGCGAGACACTCTCCGGCTTCATCGACCGGACGGGGAAAGTGGTCGAGGAGGACGAATGATTCCGCCCGGACCTCAAGGCGCGGATGCGCCCAAAGCCGCCCCGCAGTTCCAGCACACCGCGAAGGTCCCCGGCGAAAGCTCGCCGCACTCCGGACATGCAATCTCCTCATCGCTTCCCGGCGACTCCTGCTCATAGGAGCGGATGATCTCCATCGCACGGGCATGGTCGGCGTCATCCACCACGCACAAGGCCGGGTAAAAGGCGGGGATCACCACCTCGGTCCCGGAAAGCGTTTCGTTGCGGACGAAGGTCGCGATCCCCTCGGCTTCGAGGATGCTCTGGTATTGACCCACCCGGGCCATCTCGGGGTCGCGGAAAAGTTCGATCATATCACGGCTTCACTACCAAGCTGTTCGACACATCATTCCCGAACTCCTCGAATCCGTCGAGCTGCCAAACCACCTTCTTCGTCGCCGGCTCGACCTCGATCAGGATCGGCTGGCCGGGGCCGGCGTGGCAGTTGCCGATCACGTAGTTGCCGTTCGGCAGCACTTGCAGCGTGGTCACCCAGGCCAGCGTGATGCCGGGCAGGTCCTTCTGTTCGATCTTCCACACGATCTCCTTCGCCGGGTTCACCTCGAGCACCGAGTGGCCGTTGCCGGTGGCAATCAGCGTGTTGCCGTTCTTGAGCCGCAGCGCGCCGAAGACCGCGTTGCCGAAGGCCTCCGGACCATGTCCGCCTTTCGCCTCCTTGCCGAACATCGGCACCGGAAAATCCCACACCAGCTTGCCCTCGCCATCGTACTCGCGCACCGCGCCGTCGCCTTCCTGGCAGACGAGGTAGTGGCCGTTGTCGAGCTTGCGGGCCAGGCGGGTGTCGCGGTGCGCGTCAGGCCGGTCGACCTTCAGCTTCACCTCCTTGAGCAGCTTGCCGGCGGAGTCGACTTCGATGATCCGGCCGATGCCGCTTTCCACGACCATCATCCTGCCCTCGCCCAGCGGTTGGAAGGCGTGGACCTCAAGCCGCTTGCCCTCGTTGCCGTTGGACTTGGAAGAATCGTAGCTCCAGACGACTTCCTTCTTCTCCGGGTCGATCGCGCAGACCTCCCGCATGTCCTTCTGGACATAAACTTTCCCGTCATCCCCGCGGTGGAGATCGTGGATCCCGCCCCAAGGCATCTCCCAGGTCACCTTGCCATCGCTCCACAGGGCGAGCTTGCCCTTGCCTTGCAGCAGGACGTCGCGGGCGTGGGCGGAGGAAACGAGGAGCAGGGCGGCAAGGGCAAGATGGAGGCGCATGATCGGATGGGGTCAGAAGCAGGCAGCCATTTCCAAACCGGTTTGCCCACTCAATAACCCAATACCCGGACAGCCGCCCGGTCTTTCACCGACCCACCGACCCACCGACTCACCGACTCACCGACTCACCGACTCACCGACTCACCGACTCACCGACTCACCGACTCACCGACTCACCGACTCACCGGCCACACCCGTTAGACCCCCATTCTTGACGGGCCAAGCTCCTGTGCTTAATTAAGGGTTCCAAAGTATCCAAGCACCCGCACCACCCATGAAACTTCTGCCGATCGCCGTTCTCGCCACCCTTTCCTTCTCCCCGCTCGCCTCCGCGGCGGGCAACGGAGCCCTCGACCGGGCCTTCGCCAAGGCCGACATCAACGACAACCTGGAGGTCGACCGGACCGAATTCCTCGCCCTTCAGCCGCGCGGCAAGTCATGGACCGATGCCGTCCAGCGCTTCAACCTCGCGGATATCGACATCAACGGCGTGCTCAGCCTCACCGAGTTCCGCGCCTCGAACGGTGGCAAGGAAGGCCGCAAGCCCAGTCGGGGCCAGAGCTTCCGCCTCGCGGACCTCGATGAGGACGGCTTCCTCGACCCTGAGGAATTCTCCCTGACGCTGCCCCGGAGCAAGCCATGGCGGAAAGTGCTCCGCGAGTATGGCCGCAATGACCGCAACAACGACTCGCTGCTGAGCCCCGTGGAGTTCGGGATTTTAACGAGCAAGTTCTGACGAGGCTCAGCGCACCAACTCGAAGGTCACCGCCCGCTGCGGAGCGCCATCGATCCCGCGCAAAGCGGCCGTGACCACCGGTGCCGTCCGCGACCAGTCGATCGACAGCGTGCCGAAATTCACCGCGCGGAAGTTCGGGCCGAGGCGCAAGTCGTTCGGCTCGTCATCGCTCCCTCCGCCGCCCTGGTTGAGGCTGCTGGAGGTGATCTCGTGCAGCGGGTAGCCGCAGCTTTCGCGATCCACCGAGATCTCGCCGAGATGCCGGTCGCCGCTAAGCAGCACGACCGGCGGCAGGTCCTTGCGGGCGAGCAGCGCCAGCAGCCGCGCCCGCTCCTTGGGAAAGTTCGCCCACTTTTCGAAACGGTGCCCGGTGGGCAGCACCTGGATGCTTGAGGCGATGACGTGCACCTGGGCCGGACTGCCGACCAACTGGCTCTCCAGCCATTTCCACTGGGCCTCCCCGAGGACGCTGCCGTCGGAGCCGAGCGGATCGCGGTGATAGCGGGTGTCCAGCAGGATGAAGCGCACCTTCTTGCCCTCCGGTCCCTGGTCGTAGCTCCAGTAAACGCCCTTCTGCTGCCGGCGCGGACTGTCGGCGGGCTCGCCCAGGAAATCGAGCAGCTCCCGCTGGGATTCCCGCCGCATCGGATAGTCGTTGCCGGCGTCATTCTTGCCGTAATCATGGTCATCCCAGGTCCCGATCACCCGGCACGACGCCCGCAGCGCCGCATAGCCGGGGAGCTCCGTGGCGACCTGGTATTTCGCGCGCATGACCGCCATGTCGTCGGTGTCGCCGTACACATTGTCGCCCAGCCAGATGAACCACTCCGGCTTGGTCGCGGTGATCGCCTCAAACACCGGAGCCGGCTTGGTTTCACGATAGCACGAGCCGAAGGCGATCCGGGTCACCGCTTGTTCCGCCGCTGGTAAAGGGGTCGCGAGAAAGACGGCGAGGAGAGGGAGGAGTTTCTTCACGGGCTTTCGTTAGCAGGCTTCCGAAAGGATGGAGATGTTTTCCGTCGGGGAAAACACCCCGCGCACCGTGGCTCCACACAGTCAGTGGCCCCGACGGTAGTTTGCTGAAGGAGTCACCCCGCGTGGCGCGTTGACAGGACTTCCTCCCTTGTGGATCGCTCATCCATGCTTCTGCGCACCGTCGCCGTCATCCTGGCCTCCCTCGCGACTTCCATGGCGCAGGATCCGCCGGTAGGTTTCCCCTTGGAAACATCGGGCGGCCGCTGGACCGGCTACGAGCCTGCGGGACAGGTCCCAGACCGGATCTTCCCCCAGCTTTACAAACGAGGTGACGAACTGATGACGACCGGCCCCCTTGCCTTGGGGGTCAACCGTCTGACCGGCGCGGTGAACCTGGCGCCGCGTGCAGGATATCAGCCCGCCTTGGAGCACCTCGCCAGCGATGGCGAGAGCCCGGTCTTCTGGACCCGGCCATGGGAGGGCGATCCCGACCGCCCCTACTTCCTTCGCGATTGGTCGACCGGAGAAAAAGTCGGTGAAGCGGAGCTGCCGGAAGGTCGCTACCCCCATTATCTGGATTCCCACGGGATGGTCGCGCTCGGTGCCGTGTCGATCCTGGCAACGGATCCGGAGGGCGGATCGGTTCGCGAGGCAACCTTCGCCACGCTCGGCGTGAGCGGCTCCAATCACAAGGTGGCGGGTTGCAGGGACTGGCTCGCCCTATCCTACCGGAAGAACTCGATCGACCGCGTTGCCATTCTCCACCGGGCAACCCTTGAGCTCGCGGCCGATCACCTTTCGGTAGGCGACGAGATCACCATGGAGGGCGACCTCCTGGCCGCGCGGCTCCTTTCCCCTTGGTCGGCGGAGACCGCGATGCTCTACCGGCTCCCCGCGCTGACGCCGATCACCGGCTTTCCGAACGATTCGCCGACCGCGCAAGGCGTCCGTCAACTCAAGCTGGCGGATGGCAACCTCTGGATCCTGCAGGAGCTTTCCACGGCGGACGGCTGTGTTTTCCTCCAGTTCGATCTGGCGGCACTGCCCCAAGTCCGCCTGCGCCAGCGGGTCAGACCGCCCGGCAAGGTGCTTCCGTCATTCGGCGACCCGTTGGCCTGGGTGGCGGCGGGGAATTTCATGGCCGTCGCCGATGGAGCCGCGACGCTGTGGGTCTGGAACCGCGATCCGGCGAACGATCCTTATCAACCGCTGCTGAAGATCGAGCCGTGGGAGGAAGGCAAGGAAGGTGGCACGGCCAAAGCGAGGCTCGTGCTCAGCGACCCGGTCGCCTGGCCGGTGCAGGTCGGCCTGAGCGCCCGCAGCGGCAGTGCGCTTGAAGGTGAGGACTTCGCCCCCTGGTCGCAGACGGTTACCATTCCCGCCGGCGCGACGCATGCCATGGTGGAAGTGCCCCTGATCTCGGACACGTCGCTTGAGGAGAACGAAACCTTTGAAATCGTGGCCGGCACTGTCACCGGCGCGCTGGCGGAAAATGCCACGGCCCCGCTGGTGATCGCGGGCAATGGCTACAACCTCGAATACAACTCCCCCGTTCTCGCGGGCGGCAAGCTCCGCTGGTCCCACATCTACGGGTCGAACGGCCGGGTGCTGGTCGGGCTGGCCACCGTGTTCCCCCCGGCGACCGGCGTCGCGGCCGGACTGGTGATCGCCGATCTGGAAACGGGCACCGTGATCGCCAACCACGCCGGCACTTCGTGGGCGCCGAACTCCTGGAAATGCGAGTTCCACGGCAATCTCGCGACCGTGGTGGCCTACGGCTATTTCACCGCCTACCGCATCGACACCGGTGCCGTGGTCGCAAAGTGGCCGCTGTCCGACTTCGGCGTCATCGGCTTGGTCGATCACACCCGGATCCTCGTCCGCAGGTCACCGGGGGAAATCCAGCTCTTGAGGGCCTCCGACGGCACGGTCATTGCATCCACCCCTTTTCCCCAGGACTCCTCCATCGCTCTTTCCGCGAATACCGGGGACGGCGCGCCTTTATCGATCCTGACTTATCGCGGCGACCGGCCGGCCGGCGGGCGCTTGTGTTTCAACCGCCTCTCCGAACTGGATCGTGAGACGCTCGCAGCGACCGAACTCACCGCGTGGCGTTCCTTCAACCAGTCCGGCGGGGACTCCGGGACGATTCTTACCGCCCGGGGAGACACCCTCGTGCTCGCCGTGGAGCGCGGCGTGACCGCCGTCAACCGGCATACTGGCGCGTTTCTCTGGCACCTGCCTTCCGGGATCAGCAGTAGCAACGGCTACGCCGTCGGCATGGTGGGAAATGTCATGGCGCTCCGGGGCGTGTTCAGCGGGGAGCCGGATTCCTCGAACTTCATTCGATTCATCGAACTCGACCGCGGCACGAGGGTCGACCAGATCACGCCGCAGCAATTGAGTCCCGACCGACGGGTTTGGAGCGGCGACGTCATCGCCTATGAAGACGGCTGGATCCTCAGCTCCCGCTCCGACAGCTTCCGCGTCGTCAAAAAACCGATCCGCCCGAACCTGACCCTCGTCGGCCCGGTGATCCAGGAAAACGTCGCCACCACGCTCCGCGCCGTGCCGAGGGAAAACTTCACCGGCACCTACCCGGTCCGCATTTCCGAGGTCACCGGCCTGACCGTGGAGCTGACCCGGCCCGCGGCCTTGCTGAGCGGTCTGCCCGTTGAACTCGAGTTGGATGGCGATGGCGCGGACTTCACCGTCGCCGCCACGCGCTCGGTGAACGGCTCTGAAACCACCTCGCTGCGCGCCTCCGTGCCGGGAGGGCCCCGGATCTTGCTTTCCGGCTTCCAGCAGGTGGTCGTGAACTCCCATGTCGTGACCGTCCCGGAAGGCTCGTTCACCACCGGTGGACCGGTCCGCGGCACCCGCGGCCGCTGCGTGGCGGTGACCGATCCGCTGCTCGCCGTGGGCTTCCCGCTCGAGCCCTTGCCGGGTGGCGCGCGCACCGGCGTGGTGGACCTTTACGACCGCCGCACGGGGGCGTTCCTTCGCAGCATCGAGGCCCCGGCCGGCACGGAAGGGAAACACTTCGGCCACGCGGTCGCCATGACCGGCTCCAAGCTCGTGGTCGGTGCGCCCGGGGAACAAACGACGGGCCGCGTGTTCGTTTACGACGCCAACTCCGGCAGCCTGATCCAGGAACTGAAGTTGAAAGGAAAAGCCGGAAAATTCGGCGCGGAGATCAAAGCGAACGACCGCTGGATCGCCGTCTCCGCGCCCGGGCCTTCGCGGCCGGTCTCCACCGAGGCGATGGAGAAAGAAGCGGGCACGGTGATGGTCTTCGACGCCACGACGCTGAAGCCCGGCTTCACCAAGACCACCAAGGGCGAGTTCCTGGGGGCTTCGATCGGGCTTACCGGCGACCGGATCCACGTCGCCGCCCCGGGCGCACGCTTCCAGAAGCTCTACCAGGTCGGGATGATCCGGGCTTACTCCCTGCCAAAGGGAAAGCTCGTCGGCACCATCATGGCCCGCGAACCCAGGGCGCTCGGCTCTTTCGGCTCCCCCATCGCCGCGGGTGACGACGTGGTCTTCATCGGTGGCCCGGTGGACGACTCGGTCGATGCGTCATCGCTGCAAGTCCACGCCGCTTCCAACCTCGGCTTCCTCGGTTACCACGCCATGCCGGGCGACCAGTTCTCCATGCAGCGAGTATTGATCCACAACGGCTGGATGATCGGCGGCGAGGACATCCTGCGCTTCTACCGGCCCGGCAACCAGCGCCCGGTCGCCAGCCGGAGGCTCGTCGATCCCGGCAGCCCCCCGACCGAGTATCCGGGCCCCTATTTCTACCGGTCGAACATCGCCGCCTTCGGATCACTCCTCTACTGGGCGGACTACCGGCCGAAATTCATGACCATGCCGGACTTGCCGACCGCTGCCACGCTGAAGTCCGCCACTCCCGTCGATGCGAATGGCGACGGCCGCAGCGACGAACTGGACCTGCTCTTCCTTCACCGCGGCGACGCGAGCCTGCCCGCCCGCGCGACGCTTCGGGAAAGCCTTGATGGCTTCCTGAACTTCCGCCTCCAGGCCGATCCGGACATTCCCGCCGGCCTGGACCTGTGGTTTGAAATCTCCACCGATCTCCAGCGCTGGATCCCCGTGCTTCAATGGCGGCAGGACGCCCCTGGATGGCGCGATCAAGCAGGGAAGCTGCTTGAAATTTCATCCGGCGGCTCCGTGGCCACGGATCACCGGTCGGAAGCGAGCCGGGTATTCTTCCGCACCCGCGCCGCAGGAAGCTGAGCGGGCGGTCGGAACGGTGGGATTCGTAGGAATCCCGGATCGTGCATGCGGCTTCGCGGCCATGCGGAGATTCCCGTGCATTCACGACGCGCTTCGCTCTTGGCGATCAGGCATCCGCGCCTACCTTCGCCCCGCCATGTCCTCGCCCAAATTGTTCAGCCCCGGTCCCATCGACGTCTCGCCCGAAACCTTCGCGGCGATGTCCCACACCATGATCGGCCACCGCGGCTCCGAGTTCGAGGCCCTCTACGCCTCGCTCCAGCCCGGCCTCCAGACGATCTTCGGCACCACCCGCCCGGTCTTCATTTCCACGTCCTCCGCCTGGGGCGTGATGGAAGGCGCCCTGCGCAACCTCGCCCGCAAGAAAGTCCTCTGCCTCTGCTGCGGCGCCTTCTCCGACAAGTGGCTCGATGTCGCCAAAAAGATGGGCTACGAGGCCGACTCGGTGCAGGTCGAATGGGGCGAGCAGATCGAACCCGAAGCGGTCCGCGCCAAGCTCGCGGAAGGCGGCTTCGACACCGTGACCCTCATCCACAGCGAAACTTCCACCGGCGTGCTCAACGACCTCGCCGGCATCTCCGCCGTGGTGAAGTCCTTCCCCGACACCATGCTGATCGTCGACACCGTGTCGTCGCTCTCCACTGTCCCGGTGGACATGGACGCGAACGGCATCGACGTCATGCTGGCCGGCGTCCAGAAGGCGCTCGCCCTGCCACCCGGCATGGCCGTGTTCGCCGTGTCCGAAGCCGCCATGGAGCGCGCCAAGGGCACCCCGAACCGCGGCTACTACTTCGACTTCGTGGAGTTCGCCAAGAACGCCGCCGTCAACAACACCCCGTCCACCCCGGCGATCTCGATCCTCTTCGGCCTGCAGTACATCCTCGGCCTGATCGAACGGGAAGGCTTCGCCGCCCGCCAGGCCCGCCACTCGGAAACCAACGCGATGATCCACGCCTGGGGCGCCAAGCACGGCTTCGAGCACTTCGCTCCTGAAGGCCGCCGCTCGTCCGCGCTGACCTGCTTCAAGACCCCGGAAGGCTTCGATCTCTCCGGCTTCATCAAGAACCTCAAGAACAAGCACAACTTCCTGATCAACGGCGGCTACGGCAAGATCAAGGGCACCACCTTCCGCATCTCCAACATGGGCAACGAAACCGTCGCCACCATGCAGGAGCTGATCGATGCCATGGACGACGTGCTGGGTTGATCCTTCAGGGAGGGGGGGACACTCCTGTCCCCCCGGGGTCTTGAAGACTCACCCAGGCCAAGCCTCCCCACCGCCCCCGCGGCATGCTCCGCCGAGGTGACCTCACGGAACCTCCACCAGACGGAAAAACATCCTCGGGGATAACAAGGTCCCGAAGGACACCGACGTGATGGGCTGGTTCGAATTGACCACACCGCCGAAGGTCTTCCACGCACTGCCATCCTCGCTGAACTCGGGCTGCCAGGTCCCGGTGGGAGGCAGCTTGAAGGGAACCGTCATGACACCGGTCTCGTAGAACAAGGGGTTGGGTCCGCCGCCGGATTCGTATTGGGGACCATCGTGGTCGTCACCCGTGATGCGGACGGAGCGGATTGCCAATGGCCCGTCTGCCGCAGTGTCCTGATGACTGAGCCGGATTTCGGTCGGTCCGCGGAAAGCGCTCCAGTTGCGGGTTCCCGCGAAGACTTCCGAAAGGCCGGACTTCATAACGGCAACACCGTTGACGGTCACGGTCGTACGGGCTTGGCCGATATCGGTCTCCCAAATGACGTGGACCGGCATGGCGGGGTCGAAGGTGCCGGCTGGGGTTGACTCGGAAACAGTGTTGTTGGACCAGTTCGGATTCGGGGGAACCCGGGGAACGAAGGATCTCAGCCGGACATTGCCGCTTCCGTCGAAGTTCAAGGATTGAGTGACCCCGAAGTCGGTGAAAATGGTGAACCCTTCGTTCGCGGCGAGGGCTCCCGAATCGACGAACTGAAACGTCAATTCAATGCGATGCTTCCGGAACACGTAAACTCCTCCCGCAAACAGGTTGAAATTCACAGCGGCGAGATTGCCCGGCGCAATGGACCGGAGTATCGCGCAGGCGAATGTTTCAGGAGAGAAGCCCGGCGGTGCCTCGTCATGAACAGCAGAACCGAAGCTGATCGAGCTAGCCTGGCTGCGGCCGGGATAAGCGCCCTGGCCCGTCGGGATCGGGTCCGGGGCGTAGGTTTCCGGCCGGGTGAAATCGACATCATAGAGGACGATCTCCTTGGCGGGTAGAACAAGGGGCAAGGCCGCAGTGGCGAGGAGCAGGAATTTCATTGGGGGACTCGGGAAAGAAAACGCGGGGCACTCCGAAACTCCAGCATGGATTCCCAAACGACGGATGCGTGACCGCTACTCCAGCCGCCCCTCAATCCTCCCCACCGCCCACGCCGCGTGCTCCGCAATCAACGGATCCGCATCCTCCGCCGCGATCTTCAACGCCGGCAAATCCTCCGCGGTCCCGGTGTTCCCCAGCACCACGCAGACGTTCCTTAAAAACCTCGCCCGCTTGATCCGCTTGATCGGCGACTTCGCGAACAGCGAGCGGAACTCCGCATCCGTCAGCGCCAGGAACTCCCGCGGCTTCTTCGCGAACACCGCTTCCCTCGCATGAAAGCGGCTCTCCCGCGAAACCTGCGCGAAGCGGTTCCACGGGCACACCTCCAGGCACTCGTCGCAGCCGTAGAGCCGGTCGCCGATCGCCTCGCGGAACTCTTCCGGGATCGGCCCCTTGTGCTCGATCGTCAGATACGAAATGCAGCGCCGCGCGTCGACCCGGTGCGGCGCGGTGATCGCCTTCGTCGGGCAGGCATCGATGCAGCGCGTGCACTTCCCGCAGTGATCGCCGAAGGGCGCGTCCGCCGGCAATTCCAGCGTCGTCAGCAGCTCCGCCAGAAAGGTCCAGGTCCCGAGCTGGCGGTGGATCTGCACCGTCGACTTGCCGTTCCAACCGAGCCCCGCCGCCGTCGCATGATCGCGCTCCAGCACCGGACCGGTATCGACATAAAACCGCTGCGTCCCGCCCAGCGCCTGCATCCCCTCGTCCATCCGCCGCAGCATCTTCTCGATGATGTCGTGATAGTCCTCGTTCCAAGCATAGCGGGCGATCCGGTAACCGTCCCCGGCTTTACTACCGGGATAGTAGTTCAGCGCCAGACAAACCACCGACTTGCACCCCGCCAGCACCTCGCGCGGATCGCAGCGCCGCTCCGGCGTCCGCTCCATCCACGCCATCTCGCCATGGCAGCCGTCGGCGATCCATTCGCGGAACTCTCCCGCATGCCGCGCCTCCTCCGCCGCCGCGATCCGGCAGTCGTCGAAGCCCGCCTCGCGGGCGAGCTGCTTGATGGCATCGGCCGCGTTCACGCCTTCGCCGCGAAGTGATACCGCGCGCTCTCCAGAATCCCGCAGGCAATCTCCTCCGTCTCCAGCCCGGCCGTCTCCAGCTCCAGATCCGCGATTTCATGGTAAAGCGGACTCCGCTCCGCCAGCAGCCGCTCGACCTTCTCCCGCGGGTTCTCCGTCTGCAGCAGCGGCCGGTCGCGGTTGCGGCCGGTCCGCTGAAGGATGACTTCCACCGGCGCTTGCAGCCAGACCACGTAGCCGAGCTGGGCCAGCAGCTTCCGGTTCGCCTTGCGCCCGATGATCCCGCCGCCGGTCGCAATGATCCGCCGCGGGTTGCCGGGGGCCGACAGCTCGTTCAGCACGGCGCTCTCGACCTCGCGGAAATACGGCTCGCCGCGACGGGCGAAGATTTCGGCGACCGCCATGCCCGCCTTCTCCTCGATCAATTGGTCGGTATCGACCATCGGATAACCGAGCAGCGACTGGAGCTTGCGGCCGATGGTTGACTTCCCGCAGCCCATCAAGCCGATCAGCACGATGTTCTTCGGAATTCCTTCGGCAGGGTTCATGGGGCGAGACTAGCGGGGCTCCGGCTCCGCGCAAAGTTCCAAGTCTGCAATTGTAAATACGCGCTGGCCCGCCCCGCGGCAGGACGCTAAGCCGGGGCGTGCCCGAGACCCGCATCCTCTCCACTGAAGAAGACGACATGAACGACGCCGTGCGCGAAGCCGCGGCGCTGCTCGATGCCGGCGAGGTCGTCGCCCTGCCGACCGAGACCGTCTACGGCCTGGCCGCGGATGCCTTCAACGCGGACGCGGTGGCCAAGGTCTTCGCCGCGAAAGAACGCCCCTCCTTCGACCCGCTGATCGTCCACATCGCCTCCTTCAAGGAACTCGCCGACGTCGCCGAAGTGCCGGAAGACATCCTCGACACCGTCAAAAGCATCGCCGGTGCTTTCTGGCCGGGACCGCTCACCTTCGTCCTGCCGAAGTCCGCGAAGGTGCCCGACCTGGTGACCAGCGGCTTGCCGACCGTCGCCGTGCGGCAGAGCGGCCACGTGATTTTCCGGGCGATCGGCCGCGCCCTCGGCCGCCCGATCGCCGCGCCCAGCGCCAACCGCTTCGGCCGGATTTCCCCGACCTCCGCCGGCGCGGTGATGAAGGAACTCGGCGGCCGCATCCCGCTGATCATCGACGGCGGCGCCTGCCGCGAGGGCATCGAGAGCACCATCATCGCGGTCGAGGCCCGCGGCGACCAGCGCCCGCTGATCCGAATCCTGCGCGCCGGGCCGGTGACCAAGGAGGACCTGCAGAAATTCGGCAAGGTCGTGATTGAGAAGAAGATCACCGACCGCCCCGACGTCCCCGGCCAGCTTGCCAGCCACTACGCCCCGCGCACCCCGCTGCTGATGTTCGACAAGCCGGAGGATTTCAAACCCGAGCCCGGCAAAAAGTACGGCCTGCTCAGCTACCGCGGCGACCCGAAAACCGGCTACGTCGACCTCCACGAATGGGACGTCGTCGAGGAACTCAGCCCCGGCAGCGGCAAGCTGATGGAAGCCGCCCTGCGCCTCTTCCACGTGATGCGCGTCCTCGACGAAGCCGGCCTCGACGCCATCGTCGCCGAGCCCGTCAGCGAAACCGGCCTCGGCGTCGCCATCATGGACCGCCTGCGCCGGGCATCGACGAGGGATTGATCCCGACCCTCCCTCTTGCGCCACGCAAGTTCCCGCCTAGCATCCTGTCCGCGATGCACCGCCACCGAATCCTCCTCCAGTCCCTGCTGATCCTGCTGCTGGTGTGGGGCGTCGTCGCCGCGGTCCGCAGCTACGCCGGATCCAAACGGATCACCGCGGAAAAAGTCGCCGCCGAGGTGAACTCCGCCGCCTTCGAGGACTGGTCGGAATCCCCGGGCGACTCCGCCACCGCGAAAAAGCGCGAGGAGAAGATCCGGACCATCGCCGGCCTGGTGAACCGCCTTGATTTCAATGAACGCGAAAAGAACCGCGACGACCGCTCGGTCGAAAACCTGTTCCGCCGCCTCAGCGGGGACGAAAAGAAGCTTTTTATCGACCTCACCGTCCGCGAGTCGATGTCCAAGTTCATGGAAGCCCTCGACGCGCTGCCGCCGGCCGAGCGGAAGAAGTTCGTGGAGAAGGGCCTGAGCGAAATCTCCAGCGGCAGGACCGAGGAGGAAATGGCCCGCGCCGAGGAACTCGGGGATGATCTCCTCGAAACCATCGCCAACGAAGGCATGCGCGCCTATTTCGAAAAGGCGAACGCCGACACCAAGCTCGACCTCGCCCCGCTGATGGAGTCGATGAACGAAGTCATGCAAGGCCTCCGCGGCCAGCAATTCGGCCCCGGCGCGCAATGAAAACCACCCGTCCCGGCTTCACCCTGACCGAGCTGCTGGTCGTCCTCGCCATCCTCGGCGCGCTCGCCGCGATCTCCATTCCGGCCGGCCGCGCCGTGCTCGCCCGCTCGCGCACCGCCGGCTGCCTGTCGAACCTCCGGCAGATCGGCATCGGGCTCGAAGCCTACCTTCAGGACAACAACCAGAGGATGCCGGAAATCGCCGCCGGCCGGAAGAGCAAGGCGGAAGACGTCCCGGTGCTCGAAACCGCGCTCGCCCCTTACCTCCCCGATTCCAAGGTCTTCCGCTGCCCCGCCGACCACAAGATTCACGAAGCCTCAGGCTGCAGCTACATCTGGAACAGCTCCCAAAGCGGCCGCCACCGCCTGAAGCTCGAATTCTTCGGCAAGACCGGCCAGGACAACCGCATCCCGTTGATCAGCGACAAGGAATCCTGGCACCCCGGCGAGTCCGGCGTGAATTTCCTCTACGCCGACCTTTCCGCGTCAACCAAGGTCAACTTCGGCGTCGGCCAGTGAAGAGGATGGTAGATGGCAGATGGTAGATGTTAGATCCCTAATCTCCCAATTACCCAATCTCCCAATCTCCGTTCCCCATGCTCACCGTCACCAGCCTTCACAAATCCTTCGGCGGGAAGCCGGCGCTGCACGACGTCTCGTTCACGGTCGAACGCGGCGAGATCCACGGCCTGTTAGGCCACAACGGCGCGGGCAAGAGCACCACTCTCGGCATCATCCTCGGCATGGTCGCCCCCGACCGCGGCGACGCGACCATCGGCGGCATCTCGGTCCAGCGCGACCACGCCGGTGCCCTCCGCCAGGTCGGAGCGATCTTCGAAAGCCCGGCCTTCTACGAATACCTCAGCGGCTGGGAGAACCTCCGCATCCTCGCCAGCTACTCCGGCCCCTTTGACGAAAAGGCCGCGCGCGAGATCGTCGAACGCGTCGGCCTGACCAAGCGCATCGGCTCGAAGGTGCGCACCTACTCCCACGGCATGCGCCAGCGCCTCGCCCTGGCCCAGGCGCTGCTGCCGGAACCGCAAGTCCTGCTGCTCGACGAGCCGACCGACGGACTCGACCCGGAAGGCATCAAGTGGTTCCGCGACTTCATCCTCGGGCTGCGGGCGGAACGCGGCATGACCGTCCTTTTCAATTCCCACCTGCTCGGCGAGGTCGAGCAGATGTGCGACCGCGTGACCATCCTCCGCGAAGGCCGACTGGTCCACGAAGGCACGCTGAAGGACCTGCGCGAGGAAGCCCCGGTGTACGAAGTCGACCTCGACCCCTGGGACCAGGCCGCCGCTTTCCTCGAACTCAACGGCGCCCAAATTCTTTCCCCCGGCCGCATCGCCCTGCCCGCCGATGCCGATCCCGCGATCACTGTCGCCGCCCTCGTCGGCAGCGGCATCCGCGTCTCCGCCTTCGCCCCGGTGCGCCGTTCGCTGGAAGACCTCTACCTCGAAATCACCGCCGCCCGATGAATTTCCTCCGCCAACTCCGCGGTGAACTCCGCAAACTCTTCGCCCGACCCCGTTCCTACATGGGTTACGCTGTGTTCGTCGCGATGGAGGCCCTGATCCTGACCGTCTACAAGTTCGGCCGCGGCCAGGAATACATGCGCGATCTGATCGAGCGGAACGGCTATTCGTTCGCGACCTACTTCAGCTCGCTGTCGATCACCTTCATGATCATGACGCTGAGCATGTTCCTGTTAGGTTCGGTCTTCTTCGCGCTGGTCGCGGGCGACATCGTGGCGAAGGAGACCGAAGACGGCAACCTGCGCCTCGTCATGGCCCGTCCCGTCAGCCGGCTTCGTCTGCTTCTGATCAAGTATGCCGCCATCATCATCTACACCTTCACCTTCGTCTTCTTCGTCGGCGTGACGGGCTACGTGATGGCAGTCGCGGCGATGGGCTTTGAAGGCGGACTCTTCGTCATGGAACCGAAGATGAAAGTGTTCGCCGTCTTTCCATCGTGGTCCGAAGGCGCGGCGCGCCTGACGCTCGGAGCGGCGGGCATCGCCATCAGCATGATCACCCTGTCGTCGCTGGCCTTCATGTTCTCCTGCTTCAAGATCAAGCCGGCCGCCGCGACCATCATCACGCTGGCCCTGCTGTTCGTGGACATGATCCTCCAGAACTTCCCCTTCTTCCGCCCCTACGAGGAATGGTTCGTCACCTGGCGGATGAGCTGCTGGCTGTTCCTGATGGAGAACGAGATTTCCTGGCCGAAGATCTTCGAGTCCTACGCCTTCCTGATCGGCCTGAACGCCACGCTTTTCCTCATCGGCTTCACCTCGTTCCGGCTGCGGGACTTCAAGACCTGAGCCCGGAAAACACAGCGGGCGACCGGCGGATCACCCGGGGTCGCCGTCCCGGGAGTCGCCGATCGCCCGCGGAGAGGGAGATCGATTCAATTGGGGCGCCGTCGCCTGCCAACAGGATGACTCTGCCACGGGCCGCCGGATTCCGGTATTCCATGATCGCGTAGGGTGCTTTCCTCGTTTGCAAGCCGGCCCATCCTCGGAAAGATGCCGGCGATGCGCGACGACACGCGAGCTTGGATCGAGGCCGACAAGGCCAGCTGCTGGCACCCCTTCACGCCCCAGGACGCGTGGACGGCGGGCGAGCCGCTGGTGCTGGTCCGCGGCGAGGGCGCCTGGCTGTGGGACTCCGAAAGCCGCAAGTATCTCGACGGCAATTCCTCGATCTGGACCAACATCCACGGCCACCGCCATCCGCATCTCGACGCCGCGATCACCCGCCAGCTCGGCGAGGTCGCCCACACCTCCTACCTCGGCTTCGCCAACCCGCGCGCCGGCGAACTCGCGGAGCGCCTCTGCGCCTTCTTCCCGTCCGGCACGCTGGAGCGCGTGTTCTTCTCCGACGACGGCTCCACCGCCATCGAGTGCGCCATGAAGATGGCCATCCAATACCGCCAGCAGACCAGCGAGCCGGGACGCACCGGCTTCATCGCGTTCGACCAGGCCTATCACGGCGACACCATGGGCGCGGCCTCGCTCGGTGGCGTCGCGCGATTCCACGACCGCTTCCGCAAACACGGTACGCCGGTGCATTTCGTCGCGGACCTCGATGCCCTCCGCTCTCTGCCAGACGAGACCCTCGAAAGCACCGCCGCCGTGGTCATCGAACCGCTGATCCAAGGGGTCAACGAGATGCGCCCCTGGCCGGCCGGCATGCTGCGGGAACTCCGCACCTGGTGCGATGAACACGGCATCCACCTCATCCTCGACGAGGTCATGACCGGCTTCGGCCGCACCGGGAAGATGTTCGCCTGCCAGCACGAGGACGTGATCCCCGACTTCCTCTGCCTCGCGAAAGGCCTGACCGGCGGCTACCTGCCGATGGCCGCCACGCTGACCACCGCGGCGGTTTACGATGCCTTCCTCGGCGGCCCTGAACGCGCCTTCTACTACGGCCATAGTTACACCGCGAATCCGCTCGGCTGCGCGGTGGCGCTGGCCAGCCTCGAGATCTTCGAAAGCGAACGCACGCTGGAGAGCTTGAAGCCGAAGATCGCCCTGATGTCGAAGCTTCTGGCCGACTTGAAAGCCGGATGCCCGGCGGTGGTCGACATCCGCCAGTGCGGCTTCATCGCCGGCATCGAGTTCGACCGCGACGCCGCCCCGATCTGCCACACCGCCCGCGACCACGGCCTGCTCACCCGCCCGATCCGCAACACCGTGGTCCTGATGCCGCCGCTGTGCATCACCACGGAAGATCTCGGGCTCGCCGTGAATGCCATCCATGGCGCGGCACGCCGATGAGCTCCACCCCATGAAGAAGCCGGCACCCCCTCGCGGGAATGCCGGCGCTGATTCATCGGCCCGACCGCTTCAGAAGTTGAACCGGACGCCGAGCTCGGCGAGGAAGTCATCATCGAAGCCCGCAACCCCTGAGGCAGGAACTCCGGCAATGCTGGAATCGTCGAGGTAGATCCACCGGAAGCCGCTGTAGATCTCGAACGCATCGGTCACGTCGTAGTTCAGCCCCGTGAAGATCTGGGCATAGAAGACCTCGTCGTCATTCGAGACATAGAGGTCGGGCACCCGGGCGAAATTCGCGTAGCCGTCGAATGAGGTGAACGCCACACCCGCGCCGACACCGAAGTAGAAGTTCAGGTTGTTGACGATTTCACGCTCCAGCTTGAAATTCAGGGTCACCGGCACCATCGAGAACTCCGAGGCGAAAGGAACCGTGAACGGACCGGGGCCGGGGCCGGGACCCTCGCCGCGCGGGGTAACCAACACCTGAGGATTGGTGAAGGTCGGATCATTGATCAGCGTGCTGTCTTCGGTCTGGGCGTAGCCCACTTCCAAGAAGAACGCGGAACGCCAGCCACTCCAGTTCCACGGGGTGTCGACACCGATGTGGGCGTGGTACATTTCCTCCTCGTAGTCGAAAAGGTAACCGATACCGGCACCGGCGAACCATTCCCAGATACCCGCTTCCGCGGGAGCCGGCTGGATGACTTCCTTGGAGGTCGGCCCGGCGAACGCGGTGCCGCCGGCAAGTAGTAGCGCAATCATTGGTTTTTTCATGGCCTTGCGCTCATAGCATTAAATCCATTCATGCGTAAATGGATTTATTTAACTCACTAACAGTTTATGATTAACTTTGGATTAGCAATGCCACCCTGCCTGGATGGCGACACCCCGGGACCCGTTTTGTTCGAACTTTTCCGCAATAGCTGCAGCCGCATTTCGCTGGGCCGTTTGTCATCCATCTTCATGGCAGGCCCACCGCACGACAAGGGATCTACTACAGATTCCCGAACAAGTCCATCTGCGGCGGATGCGCCTCCGGCATCGGGTCCTGCCGCGTGTTCTTCGCCTTCGGCCCCTTCTGCTTGGCGTCGGGCTTGGTCGAGTTCAGCTCCAGGTGCGAAAGGATGTCCTTCGCCCGCTCGATGATCGGCTTCGGCAAGCCCGCCAGCCGCGCGACCTGGATGCCGTAACTCTTGTCCGCCGCTCCCGGCAGGATCTTGCGGAGAAAGATGATCTCCTCGTTCCACTCCCGCACCGCGACATTGAAATTCGCCACCGCGGCCCGGGTGTTCGCAAGGTCGGTCAGCTCGTGGTAGTGCGTCGCGAAGAGCGTCCGGCAGCGGATGACATCGTGCAGGTGCTCCGCCACCGCCCAGGCGATCGAGAGGCCGTCGAAGGTCGCCGTCCCGCGGCCGATCTCGTCGAGGATGACCAGCGAGCGGTCGGTGGCGTGGTTGAGAATCAGCGCGGTCTCGTTCATCTCGACCATGAAGGTCGACTGGCCGCGCGACAGGTCGTCCGAAGCGCCGACGCGGCAGAAGATGCGGTCCACCATCCCGACCCGCGCGCTGGCCGCCGGGACGAAGGCGCCGGTCTGGGCCATCAGCGTGATCAGGGCGACTTGCCGGATGTAGGTCGATTTGCCCGCCATGTTAGGGCCTGTTAGAATCTGGAGCAGCGAGTCGGCGGGATCGAAGGTCGTGTCGTTCGGCACGAATTTTTCTTCGACCAGCGTCTGCTCCAGCACCGGGTGGCGGCCGTCGGTGATGAAGAGATGCCGCGAGTCTTCCAGCACCGGCCGGACGTGGCCGTGGGTCTGCGCGGTCTCGGCCAGGCCGCAAAGGACATCGACTTCCGCGATCGCCGCGGCCGTCCGCTGGAGCGCGTCAAGGCGCGTGCAGACCTGCTGTCGGAGCTGGAGGAACAGCTCCGCCTCGAGCTGCTTGGCCCGCTCTTCCGCACCGAGGACCTTGTTCTCCATCTCCTTGAGCGCCGGGGTGATGTAGCGCTCGCAGTTCGCCATGGTCTGCTTGCGGGTATAGTCGTCGGGCACCTTCGCGAGCTTCGACGAGGTGATCTCGATGAAGTAGCCGAAGACGTTGTTGAACTTCACCTTAAGCGAGTCGATCCCGGTGCGCTTGCGCTCGTCTTCCTGCAATTTGGCGATCCACGACTTGCCGTCGCGGGACAGCGCACGGAGTTCATCGAGCTCCGGCGAATGGCCGTCGCGGATGATCCCGCCGTCGCGGAGGTTGGCCGGCGGCTCGTCGGCGAGGGAGCGCTCGAGGAGTTCGACGAGGTCGGGGAAGGCCGAGAGATTGACGATTGATGATTGTTGATTGCTGATTGGAGAAAGGCAGGAGAGGTCTTCCTGAAGCGCGGGGATGTGGGCGAGGGAGTTGCCGAGGGACTGGAGGTCACGGGCGTTGCCGGCACCCTGCGAGAGGCGGCCGACGGTGCGCTCGATGTCGCGGATGCCTTGGAGGGACTCGCGGCACTTCGAGAGAATGAAGGGCTGGGCCAGCAGCGCGGCGATGAAGTCGTGGCGGACGTCCAGCGCACCGCGGTCGCGCAGCGGGTGGAGGATCCAGTCGCGCAGCAAGCGCGCGCCCATCGGGGTGCGGGTGCGGTCCAGCACGCCGAGCAAGGTGTGCTTTTTCCCGGAGCGGGAGTCGATCAGGTCGAGGTTCCGCTGCGAGGCGGCGTCGATCAGCACGTGGCCGGCGTGGTCGCGCATCCGCAGAGGCCGGAGGTGCTCGCAAGGGCGGCGGAGCTGGTGGACCAGGTAGTGCAGGATCGCGCCGGCCGCGGCGACGGCGGCGGGGGCGTCCGCACAGCCGAAGCCGTCCAGCGAATGCACCCCGAAGTGATCGCACAGCATCTGCCGCGCGGGATCCGGCAGGAAAGCGTAGCCGTCGTAGGGCTGCGACGCGGGCAGGGTGCCGAAAAGCGCGAGCTGCTCGTCGGACACCAGCAGTTCGGACGGCGTCATGCGGGCCAGCTCGTCGTCGAGCTGCGCGGCATCGGCGAACTCGGCGACCGTGAACTCGCCGGTCGAGTGGTCGACGCAGGCCAGGCCGCGCGCTTTCCCGAGCTGGAAAACCGCGGCGAGGTAGTTCGGCCGCTGGTCGTCGAGCAGGTGCGTTTCGAGGATCGACCCGGCGGAAATGATCCGGGTGATCTCGCGTTCGACGATTTTCCCCGGCTTCGGCTCGCTGGTCTGCTCGGCGATCGCCACCCGCTTGCCCGCCTTGACCAGCTTGGCGATGTAGTTGTCCGCCGCGTGGTACGGCACCCCGCACATCGGCACCGCGTTGCGACGGGTCAGCGCGACGTTGAGGATCGGCGCGGCGGTCTTCGCGTCGTCGAAGAACATCTCATAGAAATCGCCCAGCCGGTAGAGCAGCAGCACGTCGTCAGGCAGCGAGCGGCGCATCGCCTGGTACTGCGCCATCATCGGGGTGAGCGTCGGTGCTGCGGACATCTGCGGCGGAGTTTGCGCGATGCCGCGGGACGGCGGGAAGCGGGAAAATCGTTCCGCGTCGTCCCTACCTCGCCTTCTTGACAGGACGCCCCTTCCGGGGCTGTATCCCGGCGCGTATGAAGAAAATGTTTTTCCCCGTGATGTTGCTGGCCACCGCTTGCCTGATCCCCACCCCGGTCCGTGCGGACGACACCCCGCTGGCCAAGGAAATGGATACGATGGACGACGCCTACAAGGCCTTCCGCCGCGAGACCGACCCCGCCAAGGGCGCCAAGGCCGCCCGCGAAGCCCAGGAATCCGTGCTCAAGGCGATCCCGATGACGCCCGCGATGCTTGAAAAGATGCCGGCCGGCGAAGCCAAGGACAAGGCGATCGCCAGCTACCGCACCCAGATGGGCAAGCTCTTCGTCTCGCTCTGCGAGGTCGAGGCCGCCTTCATCGCCAAGGACCTCCCCGCCGTCGCCAAGCTGGTCGAAACGCTGAAGGGCCAGAAGAAGGAAGGTCACAACGAGTTCATCGAAGACGAGGAGTGATCTCCGCGTCCTGACCGTTCTCTCCACGAAAAAGCCCCGGCCGCTCATGCGTCCGGGGCTTTTTCTTGAATTGGAGCTATTCGGTCACCGAAACCGGCGTGCCGATCTTCACCTTGCCGTAAACGATTGGCATCACCGCGCTGGGACCGCGGATGCAGGCGTGGGATGCGGCGCGGCGGGAGCGAGGAAGGGGCCCGATGTGGTGGCCGATGCCGTCCCAGGTCAGGCGCATCCAGTAGCGCATCGGCGCGCCGACGAACTTGCCGCCTTCGGGCACGTCTTTCGGCGTTTCTCCGCCGACCTGGTTGCCCTCGGCATCCAGCACCCGGCCGTAGGCGTTGGAAGACTTGTCGACGATCTTTTCGAGGATCTTGTAATCCCCCGGAGGCGTCGGGCGGGACGGCACGCCGCTGGAGATCGGGTAGTCAATGACCACCTCGTCGCCATTCATCAGGAAGCCCCGCTGGATCGGCAGGGAGATGACGATGCGGGAGTTGCCCGCGTTCGTGGAAGGCAGAAGCTGGTCGTTCTTCCACGTCTTCATCGTCTTCGGGTAGTCCGGCTCCGCCTTGAAATGATCGTAGGTGCCGGGCGGGAAAGGGTTCACCGGCTTGCCCTGCGAATCGACCGGCTTGCCGTCGGGACCCATGACGACCTTGTTGGCGCAGCTCGCGAGGACGAGGGCGAGCACGCTGGCAATGACACGGAGAAGGGACGTCGGATGATTCATGGGCTGGCTGGGGCGCGGTTCTATACAGCGACTCCTTCGATCCGGCAACCCATTAAGTACCTAGGGGGGATCGAGGGAATCCGCCCGCTGGAGCAAGGCATTCGCGGCCTCGGTATTGCGCTGCTCCGCGGTCCAGATGCCCGCCAGCCGGCGCAGCGCCGCGGCGGTTTCCTTCTTTTTCTCCGCCGGATAGGCCCGGATCGCCAGCCGCAGCCGTTCCTCGGCCGCCTTGGTCTGGCCACCCTCCAGCAGCGACTCGGCGAACTCCCGCAGGAACTCCGGATCGGCCGCCGGGCCGTCCTGGCCCGACATCGACTCGGCCTCCCGGAACAGCCGGGACGCCGCGCCACGCGACTCCGGATCGCGACGCGCCGCAATCGCCAGCTTCACCAGCAGCGCGGCATCGGACGGATTGAAAAAGACCGCCTTCTCCAGCAGCAGCCGCGCCTCCCGCGGCAGGTCGGCGGCGAGGAACTCGTCGGCCAAGGCGACGAACTCCGAGGGATCGCCGCCGCGGATCTTCAGCGCCTCGGCGGCGTGCGGCCGGGCCTCGGACACGCGGTCCAGCTTGCGGTAAAGCTTGGCCAGCGACTGGTGGGCGAGCGCCTGGCGGGAGTCGATCGCCAGCACATCGAGCAAGGCCTTTTCCCCCTCCTCCGTCCGCTCGGCCGCCAGCATCAGGATGCCCAGCCGGATCCGCAGGGCCAGCGAGGAAGGGTCGGCCGCGGTGTGGGCGGCGAGCATCTCGATCGCCTCCGGCAGCCGGCCCGAGGTGCGGAAATGCTCGCTGGCAGCCCGTGCGAGCACCGGATTGGCGGGCTGGTGGTCGCAGGCCCGGCGGAACAACCCGTCGACCCGCTCCCGCGCCTCGGCGTCGTCCTTGGGAAACAAGGTGCGGGCCATTTCCACCGCCGCGAGGGTCTGCGAGTGACCGGGCTCCAACGCCGCCACCTCCTCGAACACCGCGCGCGAGCGGGGTCGCTGGCCTAGCGCCTCGTGGACCCGGAACAGCCGCTGCTGGACCTCGAGATCGCCGGGGAAATTCCCGAGAGATTTCTCCAGGGTCTCCTGGGCCATCTTGGTCGCGAAGTCATCGTCGGGCGACGACCCGCGCAGGAAATCGACGTAGCTCAACTGCGCGTCCAACCGCTCCGGGTGGGCGGCGGCGAACTCGCGGTAAAGCGTCGACGCCCCGGCGAGATCGCCATCCGCCTGCCGCCGGTCGGCGACCCGCCGCATCAGCGGAAAGGCCGCGGGATCGGCCTGGCGGGCCTGCTCGAAGGCTGCCGCCGCGGCGGCATCGTCGCCGCGCTGCTCCGCCAGCACGCCCCGCGCGAATTCGAGCCGCGGCGAGGCACCAGCCGACAACGACGCGGCGAGGAAGAGGAGCACGGCGGGTTTCATGCGATGGACGGACGAAAGCGGAATCCAATACGGTCGTCAAACCCGCGATGGGCGGCCCAACCGGCGCGCTCCACCGCCCCGGAATGGCCCGCCCCTCCGGATCCATGACTTCAAATCCACCCCGCCATCATGGCGGCGATGGCACCGTAGAGCAGCATCGGGACGATGGTTTTCTTGAGAATTTCGCCCTCGGAGTTCCCCAGGCCGAGGACGGAACAGACGGCGACGATGTTGTGGATGGCGACCATGTTGCCCATCGCGCCGCCCACCGACTGGAGGGCGAGGATGCTCGTGCGATCGAGCCCCATCCGCATGGCGATGGAATCCTGGATCGGACCGAAGGTGAGATTTGAAATGGTGCAGGAACCGGCGAAGAACGAGCCGAGCGCGCCCAGGTAGGAGGCGAGGTATTGCCAAGATTCCCCCGTGGCGGTCGCGAGCGAGTGCCCGATGAGCATGGCGGAGGATCCTTCGCCGCCAACCATCATCAACCGCACGAACACCAATGCGCCGAGCAGTGCGAAGGCCGGATTTCGCATCCGGCTGGTGGTTTCCCGCCACACTTTGCCCGGGGTCCCCGGCGGCGCGGCAAGCAGCCGCCATGCAACGACGGAGATCAGGATGAACGGGATCAGCGACGGGACATAGAGAAGCTGGTGCGTCCAGTCGGTGTCCGTGCCGAAGATCCCGCGGAGGCCCAGCACCAGCGCGGGGCTGATGGAAAACGTGCCGAGGCCACCGAGCGGAAAATCCCACGCCGGCGCTTCGGCGGTGAGGAGGCCCCGCAGGCCGAGCGCGGGAATCCGCGTCACCAGCAGCACCAGCACGGTGGCCCAGATGGGAAACAGCGCTTTGACGATCGCGCCCCTGGCCACCACGGGAGCAGCCTCGCCGGGGGCGGACCCATCGTCCTCCGCGGCGAGCCCGATGCCGCGGCGCGCGAGCCAAACGGTGACGATCAAACCGAGTAGTCCACCGGCGACGGAGGGAAACTCGTCGTCCACCAGCGCGAGGAGGAACATCGGCACCACGCTCGCGGCGATCGCGAGATAGATGAAAGCCAGATTGCGACGGATCTCCTGCCAACTCACCAATAGCTGGATCGCCAGCAGCGGAATCACGCAGGCGGCGGCGGCATGGATGAGTGCCGTCTTCCAGGCGACCAGGCGGAATTCCTCCGCACTCAGACCGAGTTGCCCGAATCCGAACCACGTCGGAGTACCCACCGCACCGAAAGAAACCGGGACCGTGTTCAGGATCAGACAGGCCATGGCCACCCGCAGCGCCGGGAAACCGAGACCGACGAGCAGCGGTCCCGCCAGCGCGGCCGGCGTGCCGAAGCCGCTCGCGCCTTCGATGAGGAACTGAAAGGACCACCCGATGAGGACGACCTGCGCGACGCGGTTGCGCGAGAGCTGGTTCAACCAACAGCGGATCGTTTCCATCGCGCCGCAGTGCTCCATCGTGCGGAAGAAAAAGATCGCCCCCCAAACGATCAGGATCGGCGTCAGCGCCACCAGCAAACCGGCCAGCACGGAGGCATTCACCAGCGTGGCGTCGGTCTGGAACCAGGCCAACCGGACTCCATAGGCCACCAACGCCGCCAGCGGCAGCGCCTTGGCGGAAGGCATCGGGTGCGCCTTGGTCATCCAGAAGATGAGCAGCAGGATCGGCCCGAGGGCAGGGATGAGATCGGTGGTGGGCATCGCTCAGAAACCGTTCATCGGGAGTTTCTCAGGACACGGACGATGCCATCGAGCGACGGAACATCACCCGCAATCCAGCGGCGGACCAATCCCGCCAGGGGCGCGCGCACCTTTCCGGCACGGGCAAGCGCGCAGGCGGCCGGCGCGGCGCGGGCGCCTTCGGGCAGCCACCCCTGCTCTTTCTCAATCTTCGCCGCTGATTCCCCGGCAGCGAGCATCTGGCCGAACTTCCGGTTGTGGCTGTCTCCGGAAAATCCCGTCGCAACCAAATCCCCCAGACCGGCCAGGCCGTAGAGCGTCGGCACCTTTCCGCCGTGCGCGGATGCGATGGCCGCCATCTCCTGCACGCTGGCACCGAGCGCCGCGGCCTCCAGATTCCGCGCACCGGCGCTCAACGTGTCGAGGGCTCCCAGGAGGATGGCATAGATATTCTTGAGGATGCCTCCGAGCGCGGCTCCCGCCACATCCGTCGAGGTGCTGCCGATGAATGACGGTCCATCTAACAGGTCGGCCACGCGTCCGGCGATCGCCGCGTCCTCCGCCGCCAGGATGATGCATGCGGGCACGCCGCGCGCGATTTCGTTGGCGATCGCCGGCCCGGCCAGATGCACGCAAGGCCGACCCGGCGCGATGCGGCCGAGGTGGATCGGAATCGGTATCCGCGTCCGCGGCGCGAAGCCCTTCGCGAGGTTCAGGATGATGGCATCCGGATGCATCGATGACAGGACCGGCACCAGTGTCGGGATCGCGAAAAGCGATGGCACGGCCGCCAGCACCAGCGCCGCGCCGGCGACACATTCGTGGGTGTCGGATGTGGCGCGGACGCCGGTGTGCAGTCGGACGCCGGGGAGAAAACGCCGGTTCTCACGGTGCTCGCCGATGTCTCTCACGACTTCGGCAAAGAAATCCCAGAGCACGACTTCGCGGCCACCCCCGGCCAACGCGTGGGCCATGGCGGAACCCATGTTTCCTGCGCCGAGGATCGCGATCTTGATTCGGGCCATGTCAGCGAAAGGGAAAACGGAGTGACGGGGCTCTCTGCCGCCGGAGCGCCGGCAACAGGCTTCTTCCGGTGTCAGCGGGCGATCGCGTGTTCCGTCGCAAGAACCGCCAGCGTGGTTTTCAGAACCGTATCAGGATTGAGCGAAATGCTGTCGATGCCTTGCTCGACGAGAAACCGGGCGAACTCCGGATAGTCGCTCGGGGCTTGGCCACAGATGCCGATTTTCCGGCCCTTGGCGCGGCAGGTGGCGATGACCTGCGCGATCATTTTCTTCACCGCCGGATTCCGTTCGTCGAAAATGGGCGCCACGATCTCGCTGTCGCGGTCCACACCGAGGATGAGTTGGGTGAGGTCGTTCGAGCCGATGCTGAAGCCGTCGAAGATCTCCGCGAATTCCTCCGCGAGGATGACGTTGCTCGGGATCTCGCACATGACGTAAATCTCCAGCCCGTCCTCGCCTCGCTTCAGTCCGTGTTTCTCCATCTCCGCCTGGACCCGTTGGCCTTCCTCGATGGTGCGGCAGAACGGGATCATGAGCTTGAGATTCGTGAGTCCCATCTCGTCGCGCACCTTCTTCACCGCACGGCACTCCAGCGCGAAGCCCGCCTGATAGCGCGGGTGGTAGTAGCGGCTCGCACCGCGGAAGCCGATCATCGGGTTCTCCTCGGCAGGCTCGTAGGCGCGGCCGCCGATGAGGTTCGCGTATTCATTCGATTTGAAATCACTCAGCCGCAGGACGACGTCCTTCGGATAGAACGCGGCGGCGATCATCGCGACACCCTGCGCCAGCCGGTCCACGAAGAACTGCGGTTTGTCGCGGTAACCGGCGGTGAGCCTTTCAATCTCCGCTTTGGCAGCCGGGTCGGCGAGGTGGTCGAAGTCGATCAGCGCAAGCGGATGGATCTTGATGAAGGTGCTGATGATGAACTCCATCCGCGCGAGGCCGACGCCTTCATTCGGGATAAAAGACAGCGAGAACGCCTCCTCGGGGTTCGCCAGATTCATCATCACCTTGGTGCGCGGCTTGCCGAGTGACTTGAGGTCCGTGCGCTCCACATCGAACGGCAGCTCCCCCTCATAAACAAAGCCCGTATCGCCTTCCGCGCAGCTCACGGTGACCATCTGGCCGTCCTTGAGCGCCTCCGTGCCATGCTCGGTGCCGACAATGGCCGGCACGCCGAGTTCGCGGCTCACGATCGCGGCGTGGCAGGTGCGCCCGCCCCGGTTGGTGATGATGCCGGCCGCCTTCTTCATGATCGGCTGCCAGTCGGGATCGGTCTTGTCGGTGACGAGCACCTCCCCCGCCTGAAACCGGCCGATGTGCTCGACGCTCTGGATCACGCGCACGCGCCCGCTGGCCACTTTCGCCCCGACGGCGCGTCCACTCGCAAGCACGGAGCCACGCTTCTGCAGCCGATACGTTTCCAGCACGTCGGGATCCCTGCGCGACTGCACCGTCTCGGGCCGCGCTTGCACGATGAACAACTCACCGGTGTTTCCGTCCTTCGCCCATTCCAAGTCCATGGGCGCTGGCTGGCCGCGCTTGGCGGAGTAGTGGTCCTCGACGATGCAGGCCCAGCGCGCGAGTTCGAGCACCTCGTCATCGGTAAGCGCGAGCTTTTCCCGATCACCCGGCGCGACGGGAACGTTCTTCACCATCTTCCCCCCGCCCGTGTCGTAGATGAGTTTGAACTCCTTGCTACCGACCGTCTTTTGCAAGATCGGCCGGTGACCGGATTTCAGCGTGGTCTTGAAAACCGTGTATTCGTCGGGCGTGACCGAGCCCTGGACCACGTTCTCACCGAGCCCGTAGGCCGCGCTGATCATCACCGCGTCCCGGAATCCGCTCTCGGTGTCGATGGTGAACATCACGCCCGAGCAGGCGAGGTCGGAGCGCACCATGCGCTGCACGCCGATGCTCAGCGCGACCTTGAAATGATCGAAGCCCTTGTCGACCCGGTAGCTGATCGCACGATCGGTGAAGAGCGACGCGAAGCAGCGCTTGCACGTCTCAAGCAAGGCCGGGATGCCATGGACATTCAGATAGGTCTCCTGCTGGCCGGCGAAACTCGCGTCCGGCAAATCCTCCGCCGTGGCCGAGGAGCGCACCGCGACATCCAGCGGAGTCCTGGCACCGCCCTGCAACTGCCGGTAGGCCGCGCCGATCAGCTCCTGCAAGTCCGCGGGCAACGACGCACCGAGAATCAGCTGCCGCACGTCCTGTCCGCGCTGGCTGAGATTCGCCATGTCATGCGTATCGAGGTCCGCGAGCGTCGCGCGGATATGCTCGTCGAGTCCGGCATCGTGGATGAAATGCCGGTACGCCTCCGCGGTGATCGCGAAGCCGTCCGGCACCTTCACGCCCTTGCCGGCGAGTTCGCGCACCATTTCTCCGAGCGACGCGTTCTTCCCTCCGACCAGCGGAACATCCTCGATGCGGATGTCGGAGAACCATTTGATGAAGGGGTGGGCAGCGGTGGGGTTCATGGCATTTCATGGGGGAGGTTTACAGACTCCGGGGCTTCCCTGGCCGCGAGTTCGGCGACCATGTTGTCGAGTTCGGCGAGGCCGAAGGAGATCTTCTTCCAGAACGAGGAATGATGCCGCACGAGAATGAAACGGGGATGCCGGGCCCAAAGGCTGTGGAGCTTCGCATCGAGTGCGGCGGCTTGTTCGATCGACTCCTTGCGCATCGGGTTGCCGCCCTCGATGCCCATGCCCCCCACCGCCGCACTCTCGAAGAAGATCACCCCGTCGTAACGCGCGAGTTCATGTTCCAGCGTGGTTCCCAGCGTGGCGTAGAACTCCTCCGGATCGCCGGGCCAATAAGCACCACCGTCCACCGTGCCGCGGTCGCAGAGGAGGATGCGCCCGGGATAGAGCGAGGATTGGAGGTCTTCGAGATTGCGCTGCACATGATAAATGGCGTGCTGCGCCGCCAGGATCCCCGCCTCCTCGGTGCAACGCGGAAAGCCACCGGAGAAGAGCAGCGTCGCGGCTTCGGGGACGATCACCACTCTTTCGCCAATCTCCCGGCGGAACAAGTCCGCCGCCGTGGTCTTTCCTCCGCCGGGGCCACCGGTGAGTACGATCCGGCAGCGCCCGTTTCCAGGAGCGCCGGGATGCCCATGGTGGCGGGCTCGCTCCGCGGCGTCGCGCCGCGGGTCCGCTGGTTTGGAAATGCCTGCCGGAGTGATCATGGGTTGATGAAGGTTGGAACTCAGTGAGTGCCCGGCCCTTCCCCACCACGAGACGCGGGGAAGAATCCGCCGACCCGGGAGTGGCGGCGGGCACATGAATTCTTGGGTTTCCTTTCAGATGATGGCCTGCAGCGAATTCATCCGTACACGCACGCTCCTTCATCTACTGAGCGTTCACAAAGGATTCGGAATTCACGCATGAGATTGCGCAATTGACGCACAGGAGGCGGCAACGCCGCGCCTTTTCAGCCGAGGTTCCCGCCAGTGAGACGAGCTTCCAGCCCTCACGGTCCCTGCCTGCGGAAAACCCAGGTAAAATCACACTCCGATCCGGAGCAACGGCCGGAAATCGAGCCACGACGGGGCCTGGTTGCCCAAGGCCCGGTTCCCTCGCATCCGCCGTGCCCGTCAACAAGCCACTCCGCTCAGAAACTCCAGTCGCCCTTGTCGAGCTCGCACACGCAGGCCACCAGCAGGTCGATCGACGCCTGGAGGTCCTTCTTGTTCACCGTCTCGATGGTCTGGTGGATGTGCCGCGTCGGCACCGACACCGCACCGGCGATCGAGCCACCGGGGACCATCCGCTGAAGGCTCGCGGTATCGGTCCCGCCGGCGGCCAGGATTTCCGGCTGCCACTTGATCTTGTACTTGTCCGCCGTCTTCTTCATGAAGGCGACCATCCGGTAATCGCAGATCACCGAGCTATCCATGATCTTGATGCCGGCCCCTTCGCCGAGCGAGGTGCAGCGCTCCTGCGGGGTCGAGCCGGGAACGTCGTAGGCGATGGTGGTGTCGAGACCGAAGCCGAAGTCCGGCTTGATATCGAGCGCGGAAACGTTCGCCCCGCGCAGGCCGACCTCCTCCTGGACGGTGAAGACGGCGTAGAAATCGTAAGCCGGCTTCTTGCGCGATTTCTTCAAGGCCTTGAGCGCCTCGATCAGCAGGAAGACGCAAACCCGGTTGTCGAGCGACTTCACGTTCACGCATTCGCCGAGCTCCAACAAGGGACTCCAGCGGGTGACCGGGTTGCCGACCTCGACATACTTCGCGACCTCCTTTTTCGGCAAGCCGGTATCAATGAAGTAGTCGGTGATCTTCGCCGGCTTCGTGCGCTCTTCCGGCTGCATGATGTGGGTCGGCTTGGAGCCCATCACGCCGAGCAGGTCCTTCTTGCCGTGGACGATGACCCGCTGCGAAGTCAGCGTCTTCGGGTCGAAGCCGCCGAGCGGGTTGAAGCGGATGAAGCCCTTGTCGTCGACGTGGGTGACGATGAAGCCGATCTCGTCCATGTGCGCAGCGGCCATCGAGCGCTTGGCGGACGACTTGCCCTTCTTCAAGGCGACCACGTTGCCCATGTTGTCCACCCGGACCTCGTCGGCGAGGCCCTCGAGCTCCGTGAGCACCAGCTCGCGGATGAGCTTTTCAAATCCCGGCGCGCCGGGGGCTTCACAGACACGGGAGAGCAGGGCGACGTCGATGGCCATGGGCGGCACGCTAGGAGGTCGCCCCCGGCGGTGGAAATGAGAAATCCGCGCGATCAGCGGGTTTTTTCGCCGTTCCCCGTGCCCCCCAGATCGGCAAAAGCCCCGCTCAGATCCAGCGAGTCGCCGCTTTCCTTTTGAATCTCCAGCAATCGCTGGAACAAAGGCACAGCCAGCGCCTTGCCCGCGGGAGTCCCTGCAAGGTCGTGCATTTCGGCGGGATCCGCCTGGAGATCGAAGACCCGGGCGACCTTCGCCTTCGGATAGAGGATCAGCTTCTTGCCGTCCTTTTCGATCATCCGCTGGAGGTTCATGTAGGCCCCGATCGCCGCGTCGCGGGGCTTCCCCTTTCCTTCCCAATGCGGGCGGAGATCCTGGAAGTCGATGTCGTCCCCGACCTCCGCACCGGCCAGCTTGAGCGCGGTCGGCATCGCATCCTGAAGATACACCGGAGCCGCCACCTTCTTGCCCGCCGGCACCCCGGGACCCGCCACCAGGAAAGGCACACGCACGCTGGCGTCGTAGAGGTTCTGCTTCCCCAGCAGCCCGTGCTCGCCGCAGGCGAGGCCGTGATCGGCGGTGAAGAAGATGTAGGTGCTCGCGCCGTCCTCGTGCTTCTCCAACGCGTCGAGGATCTTCCCGACCTGCGCGTCGAGGTGGGTGACGATGGCGTAATACTCCCTGCGGTGGGTTTGTACGGCAAACGTCGTACGTGGGAACGGCGCGAGGTTCTCGTCGCGCAGCCCTTTCGCCGCACCCATCGCCTCGCGGTGGGGATACAGCGGCAGGAAATTCTCCGGCACCTTGACCCGCGACAGCGGATAGCGGTCGAGGAATTCCTGCGGCGCCTGCCGCGGGTCGTGCGGCGCGTTGAAGGAAAGATACATGAACCACGGCCGCGGATCCGCATCCGCGAGGAAGGCCTTGAAGTCGTCCACCATCAGCTCGCTCCAGTGCTTCCCACCGGCCCAGAAGCCGCCCTCTTCGGGATCGGCCGCGTTCCACGGGTCCGGCTGCCCTTCCACCGGCCGGAAGTAGGCGTTCTTCGCATCCTTCGGCATGCCGCCCGGATGATAACTCCGGATTTGCGAGAAGACCTTCTCATGATCCGCCTGGATGTGCCATTTGCCGGCAAAGCAGGTGCGATAGCCCTGCGCCGCCATCCGCTGCGGCCACATGAAGTCCTTCGCGACGAAGTCCTGGTTCAAGCGTTTCTCGGCATCGCGCGCCCGCCACAGCTGCTTGCCGGTCATCAGCATCGTCCGGCTCGCCACGCAGATCGCGCCGTGCCAGCCGCCGGGATTGTAGGCATGGGTGAAGGCCGTGCCGCGCGCCGCGAGACGGTCGAGGTTCGGCGTATCAATGTCCTCCTTGCCCAGCGCGCGGACCGACTTCCACGTCATGTCGTCGGCGAAGAGGAAGAGCACGTTCGGCTTCGGCTCCGCCGCGGCGGCGGGCATCAGCAACGCGAGGAAGGCGAACAGCAGCTTGGGTTTCATGAGGGATTCACTACGCGTCGATTCTTCCGAAATCGATCATTTCCCCAAGAACTTCCGCCGCCGCGAGTTTCTGCCGGTGAAGGATGTCGCGGCGGCGGAAACGCGCGACATCCGGAGTTTCCGCGAATCGGGAAGGCACCACGCCTTCATCCTCCCCGCGCCCCCTGACCGTGGCGCGGGCCTCCGTCCCCACGTCAACCGATCGCAAACCATGAGCCTCCACGCCTCCCTCGACCCCGCCGCGCAACGCGCCCTCGACTCGCAACGCCGCCGCTCCACCGCCGCCAGCATCGTCATCGCCTTCCTCGGCATCACCCTGATCGCCCTCGTCCTCGGCTTCATCGCACTGAAAGCGCTGGTGGTCGAAGGCCCCGAGATCATCGTGAACTATCCCGAGGAAATCCCGCCCGTCGATCCTCCGCGGCCGCAAATGACCACCAGCCTGCAAAATCCCTCCCCGCCGAGCGCCCGTGCCATGCCCTTCCTTCAGGCGCAAACGGTGTCCCCGCTCTCCGTGCCGCAGGTGGAGGTATCAACCGATGCCCCCGGCTTGTTCCCGGGCCCGGACGACGATATCGGCGACTCCGGCATGTTAGGGAACGACTCCGGCCGATGGACACCCATCCACTCCTCCCTCCGCAAGCGCTGCACGCCACAGGACCGCCTCGCCCAGCTCGAAGCCGGCGGCGGCACCCCGGAGATCGAGGAACACGTGACCCGCGCCCTGCGCTTCCTCAAGCAGACCCAGGCCCCCGACGGCGGCTGGGGAAACGACCACCGCGCGGCAATGACCGGCCTCTCGCTGCTCGCCTACCTCGGCCGCTGCGAAACCCCGCTCAGCGAGGAATTCGGCGACTCCTGCCTCAAGGCCATGATTTTCCTGATCGACCGCGCCGCCAAGCAGGACGGCCGCTTCCCCGATCCCGCCGCCGGCCGCCATTGGCCGTACGAGCAGGCCATCGCCACCTACGCCCTGGCCGAAGCCCACACGATGTGCCGCGCGCTGAACATCAACATCCCCAACCTCGCCGATACCGTCCAGCGCTCCGGCCAGATGCTGATCGACCGCCAGCACGAGTCCGGCGGCTGGGACTACGACTACGAGGAAGATAGTAGCCGCGGCGGCGACCTCTCCATCACCGCCTGGCACATCCAGGCGCTGAAGGCGTGCAGGATCAGCGGGATCGAATTCCGGAACATCACCCGCTGCCTCAAGCGCTCGCTCGACTACGTCGAAGCCCGCCAGGCCGCCGACGGCAGCTTCGGCTACACCGGCACCAGCCCGGCCGGCGATCTCCCCCGCCCCAGCCTCACCGGCGCCGGCATGCTGAGCCTCCAGATGGGCGGCCGGGAAAATTCGCCAGCCGTCCGCCGCGGAGCCCGCCACGCCTTGGAAAACTCGCCCTTCACCTGGGACGGCCCCGACTGCGACCTCTACGCCCACTACTACCTCGCCCAGGCCATGTTCCAGCGCGGCGGGAAAGACTGGACCGCCTACCAGCCACGGATCCGCGACAGCCTGACCGCCCGCCAGTCGCCCGACGGCTCGTGGCCGAAGCCCGGCGGCGGCGCCAAGGTCCACGCCGTCGGCGCGCTCTTCACCCACGACTCCCCCACCGGCATCCACTACCGCACCACCCTCGCCACCCTGATGCTGGAGGTCTACTACCGCTACCTCCCCACCACCCGCTGATCCGACCGGGGGAAATCCCCGCCACCCGCGCACCTTGGGCTTGGCCTTGCCCGGTCCAGCCGCTAAGGCCTCGGCCCATGCCCGTCCCGACCCTCCCCTTCCGTCTCGACGGCCGCGTCGCCTGGATCACCGGATCCAGCCGCGGCCTCGGCCGGATCATCGCCGAAACCCTCGCCGCCGCCGGTGCCCGCACCGTCGTGAACTGCTTCGCCAGCCGCGATCAGGGCCAAGCCGTGGTCGATGGCATCCGCGCCAAGGGCGGCGAGGCCATGCTGGTCGCCGGCGACGCGATGGACGAAGCCGAGGTCAACCGGATGGCCGGCGAGATCGAGGCCGCCTTCGGGCCGGTCGACATCGTGGTCGCCAACGCCACTCCCTTCCAACCGATGAAAGCCCTCGAGGATTACTCGTGGGAAGAACACCAGTCGATGCTCGATGCCTTCATCAAAAGCCCCTTTCTCCTCGCCAAGCGCCTCCTGCCCTCGATGAAAGCCCGGCGCCAGGGCCGCATCATCAACATCACCAGCGAGGTCTTCCACGCCGGCATGCCGCAGTTCAGCGCCTACGTCGCGGCCAAGGGCGGCCAGATCGGCTGGAGCCGCTCGATGGCCAACGAACTCGCGCCGCACGGCATCACCGTCAACACCGTCGCCCCCGGCTGGATCCCGGTGGAGCGCCACGACGACGTCCCGGAAACCGACAAGGCCGCCTACCTCGCCACCGTCCCGATGGCCCGCTGGGGCAAGCCCGCCGACGTCGCCAACGCCGTGAACTTTTTCGCCGCCGACGAGGCCTCCTTCATCACCGGCCAGACCCTGATCGTCAACGGCGGCCGCACCCTGTGGTAATCGCGCCAGCCCCCGCGACAAAACAAGCTCGGAAACCGCACGGATTTTCCCTTGCCAAAATCCGGGTGCCCCCCTAATTCTCCGCCCCGCTGAAACCAAGGGCAGGTTCCGGAGCGGTCAAACGGGGCAGACTGTAAATCTGCTGGCTTACGCCTTCAAAGGTTCGAATCCTTTCCTGCCCACTTTCCGGTTTCAAAGTCGCGCGCCTCGCGGACGGAAGGGCCGCTTGAGGTTGGGATGCTCCCGCCGGCAGCCAAAGAAGGTGGAAACGGTGGCAATTGCAGAGCCTTCGGAAAACATCCACAAGGAAATCTCCTAGGGGAAGATTTCCGAGACAGCATCCCGGATTTCAATCCCGGGTGCTCCCTAGAAATTCGAGACATTGTCTCGGACTACCTCGGAGATCGCGCGGGCGACGCTCCCGAACCGGGAGATTCTGTAAGAATCCCGCAAGGTCTTCCCCCTCGGCTGGTCCCACCACGTTGAACTGCTCACCAGCGATTCTCCCGAAGAACGCCTCTTCTACGAAATCGAAGCCGCCGCCAAACCGCGGAGCGTCCGCGAACTCCAGCGCCAAATCAGCAGTTCCCTCGACGAGCGCCCTACGAACGCCTGGCCATCGTTCGCGACAAGCCCCACGAACCACTTCGATCGCCAGGTGAATCTGTCGGACGAGCTACCCACCCTCGGCGTCGTCGTCTGCCACCGCAGGAAAACGGCCGGAGCTTCCTTCCCCGCTCAAAAGCCCCATGACTTTTCCTGCGGCTCTGGTGGTCCCCCTGTTACTCCCGTTCCGCCAGCCAGGCGGTGGCCTTCTGAAGGCGGGGATTTCTCCCGTTGTCACCCAGCTTAGCCGGCTTTGCAGGTCCATGAGCGGGGCACGCCTCGCGCGCTCGCGGGAAGCTCATGGAGTGCGCCGGGTGGTGAGGGTTTCCTCGATGAAGGCGAGGAAGCCGCCGCCGGGGTGGCAGGGGATAACGTCGAAGGGCACCAGCAGCTCGCCGGCGCGGATCAGGTTCTTGTCGTGCGCGTCGAAGACGCCGAGGTTGTCCTCCGCCCGGTAGTAGGCGGGCCTCCGCGATCTTGGCGAAGCCCTGGGCCGCGAACCAAGCGTCGATCTCCGCGACGCCGACGGCGACGATGTCGAAGCGCGGCTGGGAGGTGACGATGGCCATCTCGCCATTCGCCTGGACGATGACTCCCTCCAGACGGTTGAGCCCGGGGACGAGCTGGTTCTGGAGATCGACGCGTTCCAGGTATTCCAGCGGCGAGGCTTCCCACAGGTGGAAGCGGCGGGCGTCCTGCGAGGAGGAAACGAGCGCCAGCTCGATGCCCGGGCTGAGGCCGAAGACGCCGTTGCGGGTGACTTTGAAATAGCGGTCGCTCGCCTCGTCGTGGAAAAGCTCGTGCTCTTGCCCGCCGCGGATCACCCGGGAAGGCAGGTCGGCCGGATTCAGCAGGAGACCCAAACGGTTTGCCTATTGAACGAGGATTTCCTCCGGCCGGGCGAGAGGCGGCGGCCCAAGTGCGTTTCCATCTGCCGATACGCCTCCTCCGAGCTGACGGAGCGCCGCGCGGACAAAATCTTCTCCATCTGCTCCGCGGTGACCAGCGGGCGGAGGGGCTTGGGCGTCGTCGTCTTCACTGCTCATGAGGATAGGCGGCAGGCGGGCGCGGGCCAAGCGGGCATTTCAATGCGACAGGCCGACGATCTGGGAGAGGATGCGGTTGGTGAAAAGCCGATCTCCCTCCAAGAAACCGGCGGCTCCATCGTTCTTTCCATGAAGCCCGGCTCGCCCGGCACACGAAAGGAAATCCCATGAGCCTTCACGTCCCACTCAGCCCTGCCGCCGTCCAACGGCTGCGCGCCCAGCGCCGCAACTCGACGGTCGCGTCCATCCTCATCTCGGTCCTCGCCATCGCCCTGATCGCGCTGGTGCTCGCCCTGATCCTTTTCCCGTCCCTGATCAAGCAACCAGCGGTCATCGTCGCCTATCAGGCCCCCGCAGCCACCGAGGACGACATGCAGCCGCAAAAGATCACGCCGCAACGCTCGCGACCGGCCGCCCCTTCGGCGTCGGCCGCCTCTCGGGTGATCACGGCGAACACTCCCGCCCCGGTCGCGCTGGAGGTGCCGGACATCGCCTTCGAGTCGGATTTCTTCGGCATCGGCATCGATGACTTCGGCGACGGCGGCATCGGAAGCGGAAGCGGCGGAGGAGCTGGAGGCAGCGGAGGCGGCGGGTTCGGATCCACCGGGGCACGCCCCGGATCGCTGGAAGGCAAGCTCTACGACTTCAAGCAGAAGCCCGACGGAACGAAGATCCCCTACGACCTCGCGGACCGCGCCGAATTCGTCGACCGGGTGGTGCGGCTCCAGCGCTCGAATTTCTCCGAGTCCTCCCTGAAGCGGCATTTCCAAGCGCCTAACAGCCTGTTCCTGACCCACCTCGCGATCCCGCTTTCGGACGCGTCGAGCGGACCGGAATTCTTCGGCGCCAAGGACACGATCGCGCCTTCCGGCTGGATGGCGCACTACCAGGGCAGGCTCACCGTGGCGAAGAGCGGCACTTACCGCTTCGCCGGCCTCGGCGATGACTACATCGGAGTCTTCGTCAACGGCAGGATGCGCCTCGCCGCCTGCTGGGGCGACATCCAGGAAATGATCGACGGCCGCTGGGAACCGTCGGAACCGACCGGAGAACACATCAGCCCTTTCAGCGGGATGCGCCTCGTTTACGGCGACTGGATCACGCTGAAGGCGGGCGATGTGATCGACTTCGACCTCGCAATCGGCGAGCGCCCCGGCGGCAAGGTCGGCTTCGTGCTGATGCTTGAAGAGAAGGGCGCGGACTACCGGCTCGCCTCCGACGGCCGGCCGATCCTGCCCTTGTTCTCGACCGGCCCGATCCCGGACGACGAGAAGAACCGCATCATCCGCGAATTCGGATCCTGGGAATTCGATTGGGACACCGCGCCGGTGTTCGGTGCGAAGTAGCACCACTTTGCAAGCGGTGTGCTTGGGACGGCCCGTCTTCCTGAAACGAACCGAGGCAACCTTTTCATGCCGCCCCGATGCGCAACGTGCGACGTCGCGCTACTTCGCCAGCACCGTCTCCCCCTCGCTCTTCGCGATCACCACCGCCGCGCAGGTATCGCCGAAGACGTTCACCGCGGTGCGGCTCATGTCGAGCAGCCGGTCGACCGAAAGCAGCGCCACCACCGCCATGTCCGCGTTCGGAATGCCGCTGTTTTTCAGGATGAGCAGGATCGCCACCAAGCTGGCCGAAGGAACACCCGCCACGCCCACGCTCGTCAGCAGCGCCGCGGTGACGATCAGGAACTGCTGAGCGAAGCCGAGTTCGATCCCCATCACCTGCGCGACGAAGACCACCGCGACGCACTCGTAGAGCGCGGTGCCGTCCATGTTCACTGTGGCACCCAGCGGAAGCGTGAAGCTCGCGGTCCGCTTCGACACCCCGGCATTGTCCTGCACGCAGCGCATCGTCACGGGCAAGGTCCCCGACGAGGACGCGGTGGAAAACGCCAGCAAGAGCGCCTCGCTCATCGCCTTGAAATGCGCGACCGGGTTCAGCCCGGCCAGCAACTTCAGCACCAGCGGCATGGTGATGAACATGTGGATCGCCAGCGCCAGCAGCACGGTCGCGAAGTAGGGCCCGAGCTCGATGAACAACTGCGCGCCGGTCTTGTAAACGACCGGAAAGATCAGCGCGTACACCCCGATCGGCGCGGTGGCCATCACCCAGCGGGTCACGGTGATCATCACGTCGTTGCCCGCTTGGAAGAACTCCCGCAGCGTCCGCATCTCCCCTTCCGGCAGCCGCGTGATCGCGATCGCGAACAGGATGCTGAAGACGATCACGCCCAGCATCTGGCCGTTGTCGGCGGCCGCGCTGATCACGTTCTCAGGCAGCATCGCCTTGAAGACCCCGAGGAAATCCTTGCCCTCCTTTTCCGAAGCGGTGGCGACCGTGGCTTTCTGCGCGTCGCTGGCACCATCGGCGCGCTGCTCGAAGGCCTCGCGGATGGTCAGGTTCGGCTGGCCGTCGCGGACGCCGGGTTCGATCAGGTTGACCATCGCCAGTCCTGTCACCACCGCCAGCAGGGACGTACAGGCATAGAACCCGAAGGTCTTCATCCCGAGCCGGCCGAAGCCCTGGACTCCCTGCAAGCTGGCGATCCCGCTGATGACCGAGGTGACGATCAGCGGCACGATGATCATCTTCAAAGCGCGCAGGAACAGGTCGCCGATGAACTCGGAGGTCTCGATGGCGCGCAGCACGAAGCTGCCCTCCGGGGCTTCGCCACCGAACAGGCCGCGGAAAGCCACTGCGGTCAGCGTGGCGAGGACCAGCGAGGCGAGGATCTGCCAGTGGGAAGCGAGTTTTTTCATAAGGTCACCGGAAGGTGCGGCTCCCTGCGAGCACGCTCCATACCGTGAGACAAGGGATTGCGGCTGTTGGGGGCAAGCCGCAACGGCTCACACCGGCACCTCCATCCCCTCCGCCGTCGCCAGTGTCCGCTGGTTGGCGTCGAAGGACAGGAACTCGGGCGAGGCCAGGTGCAAGGCGGTCGCGACATGCAAGATGTCGGCAAGCCGGTGACCCCCCTGCGCCGTGTACTTCCCGCTCAGGTTCTCCGCGATCCGGTGCACGTCCGCCCAATCGGCAGCGACCACTTCCAATACACCGCTCGCGAGGTCCGACTGGAGGTCGCGCAGCATCCGCGCGCCCTCGGCCGGCGGATAGCCTTTCGTGCGGTCGAGCGAAAACAGGCGGCTCTGGAAGCGGACCGACTGGCGGAACTCTAACAAAAGCAGGCTGGTCACCGGCAGTGGGCCGGCGCGGGCGGACATCCAAGCATCCGCCCGGGGCGAATTCACCTGCGTCCGGTAAATCGCGCAAAGGAACGAGGTGTCGGGATAAGCGGTCATCCGGGATCACCTTCAAGTTCCGCCTCCCGCATCGCCTTCACTTCCTCCTCACTGAAGACCCGGTCGCCCCAGATCGCTTTCCGCCGCGCCGCGAAGTCCGGCGTCTTCACCTCCTTCACCGTGGCCGCATCCACCGGCATAAGCATCGCGATCGGCTGGCCGCGCTTCTCGATGCAGATCTGCTCGCCCTCGCCCAGCCAGGCCTCGAGCTTCGAAAAGTCGTTCCGTAAATCCCTGAGGGTCGCCGTTTTCATGCGGACAAAATAAGTCCACATTCCGCCAAATCAAGCCTGAAGCTGCCCCGAGGCCTACCTCAGGTCCGCCACGGTGCTTTCGTAGACCTTGTCGATCTCCGCCCGTTGAAGGGTCTCCTGAGTCGCCGATTCGCGGTGGAACCAGGTGAACCCGTCGCTCTTGAACGCCGCCATCTGGCTGCGCGAACGATGCCGGGCGCTGTCGAAAATCCCGCGCAGCCGCTTCTTCCGATCCGTCTCGCTGAAGCGCTGGCCGCCTTTCTGCTGCTGCTCCATCCAGCTCTGAAGCGCGGTGATGTCCCTCGAAAGCGGGTTCTCGCGCTGCTGCTGGAAGACCGGCGAACTCCACTTCGACATGCTCAGCGCGGCGATCATCAGTTCGGACTGCTGCTGCACCGCCAGGATCGCCTTGCCCTCCTTCAGGAAGACATCCACCGGCACGACCTTCCACTTCCAGCTCCGGTCGAGCCGGCAGCCGAAACGCCGGATCTGGGAAAAGCGGGTCTCCTTCGCCCACTCGTCCTTCCGCTCGGCGGTGAGATGGGTCACCACGCCCAGCGCCACGCGGGTCGTCCCGTGCAGGATCGGCCCGCCGCTGTTGCCCTGGATCACCTCGGCATCGATCTCGATCGACTCCGGCCCCACCCCCATCACCTTGCCTTCTTCAAAGCCCACCGTCCCGCCGCCGCCCGCGTTGCCGGAAGCCAGCACCGGGATGCCGACCTTCGCGACGCCCGACTCCGCCGCGATCTCCAGGAAATGAGGCACTTCCTCGCCCACCGCCAGCCGCACCAGGTCCGCGCCCTCCGCCGCTTCCACCGCGCCGAACTTCCGCACCACCGTGCCGTCGCGCAGCTTCACCGTCAGCTTCGAGTTCCCCGAAAGCACGTGCGCCGCGGTGTAGAGATAGACCTTCCCCTCCGCCCGGCAGAAGAACCCGGTGCCGTTCGAGCGGTCGCCTTCAATGACGGCGATCGCCTCCGCCACCGCCTCGTCGGTCCTGGCCCCCGTGGCCGGTGCCGGCTCCGACGGCGGAGTGCCGTCCGCCGCCAGCCCGAAAAGATCCCGCCACAGCTCCGGACACTCGGCCGCCGCCAGCGATCCCTCTCCTCCGGCGTGGCGGAATTTCACCGCCTGCTCCGTCACCGAGGAAATCTCCACCGCACGGAAGGTCTCGCCGCCCTTGGACTCGATGCTGGCGAACTTCATCCCCGCCGCATGCTCGCGGACCAGCGACTGGATCCGCACCTCCGGCTTCGACGGCAGCTCTGCCGCCGCCAGCGGTGACATCAGCAAGGCGGCCACTCCCAGCAGGGCGGCGACGGTTTTCAAACCCGCGATCATCCCGAAACCATGGCCCGCCCGTGGATCGAAGCAATCCTAGAACTTCAGCCGCAGCGCCACCGACCCGAAGTCCGCCACGCCGCCGCGCTGCTCTTCATACTCCTGGCTGCGCCAGGTGTGGACGTAGCTCAGCTCCACCTGCCGATAACGGATTCCGCCGCCGCAGAAGATCTCGCCGATGAAGGGCTCGCGCCGGTTGCCGGTGTCGTAGCCGGTGAAAAGGGGACCGTCCAGGGTGGCATCGAAGCCCACCGCGCGGCCGGTCGCCCCGAACAGCAGATAGGCCGACCAATGCCCGACATACGGTTCGTCGCTGTCGAAGTAGAGGTTCGAATACGCGGTGTCCGACAGCCGCGGGTCGGTGAAGTCCGGCGGCAGGTGGAACCCGGCCCGGAAGAAGCCGCCGACATGCGCGGTGGTCCGGAAGGTCCCGAGCCGGCCACCCCATTCGGTCAGCCCGTCGACCCGGAACACCCCGCGGTCCCACTTGAAAAAGTCTGCACGGCGCTTCTGGGCGAAGCTCAGGTCGGCGGTGATCTCGTTCGGGATCTGGTTGTCCCAGCCGTTGAACTTCGCGAGCCCGCGGACGCTGTGGACGAAGTCCTGCGTGTGCTCCCCCAGCGCGTTCGATCCGGTGGTGCCGACGGTGAACTCGATCGAGTTCAGGATGGTGTCGTCCTTCACATGCAGCGAAAATCCGAGCCCCAGCCATCCGGCATAGCGCCGCTCGCCGGCCGGTTGCGCATAGGACGCGCCGGTTTCCGGCGTGAACATCAGTTGGGTGAGCGACGAGCCGAAGTTGTATTGGACGTCGTGCGGGTCTTCGAAGCCGGTGAGCGCCTTGAAGATCCGGAAGCTGTCCTCATCCCCCGACAGCCGCCGCAGCATCCGCTGGACGGAGCCGAGGTCCGACACGTCGCGGTTCGACGAGATCCACGACATCCGCGCCCCGCTGGTGTAGTCGCGGTCGGAATGGCCGAAGAGATCGTTGTCGAGATAGGTCGTCAAATAGCCGCCGCCCCAATCGGGCAGCGGGCTGTCGCGGTCGGCGCGGGCGGCGGGTGTGCTCCCGGCCAAAAAGGCCAGCACCGGAATCACGGAGCGACAGGCAATCCGGGCGGTAAAAAGGCTCATGGTTCAAAAAGTTGGGGCGGGCACCCCTCCCCGAGCGCCCGCCCCGCCGCGGTTTGACCCGCGGCAAATCTTGAGAGCGGCCACCGGGTTCGCGCCCGGCAATCTCACCCCGCTGCCATGAATAACGTCCCGGAATGACCGATCTGCCGGACTTTTCTTCACCCCGCCGCGCCCCGATCCGGCTCGCGCCGCCCGAAGCGACTCAAAATCATGCCCTTCCCCGGATTTGCCGCGACCCCGGAAATTTTGTCATCGCCCCGGGAAATCGCTCCCGGCACATCCCGTGCTTGCCACCCCGCGGGCGCTCCCTTTCCCTCCGCCCGCACCTCATGAGCGAAGGCCTTGCCATTCTCACCTCCGGCGGCGACTCGGCCGGCATGAATCCCGCCGTAAAATGCGCCGCGGACTACGCGGCCTCCCGTGGCTACAAGCCATGGCTGGTCTACGACGGCCTGCGCGGACTGATCGACGACAAGATCGTCGAGTCCAACCGCGACCTGATCTCCGGCATCCTCCACCGCGGCGGCACTTTCCTCCGCTCCTCGCGTTCAAAGCGCTTCTTCGACATCGAGTTCCGCCGTCAGGCCTTCGAAAACCTGGAACGCCGCGGGATCAAGAAATTGGTGGTGATCGGCGGCGACGGCTCCTTCCGCGCCCTCAACCAGTTCTACACCGACTTCGGCGTCCCCTTCGCCGGCATCCCCGCCACCATCGACAACGACATCGCCGGCACCGACTACTGCCTCGGCGTCGATACCGCGCTGAACATCATCCGCCAGTCGGTCGACTCGATCCGCGACACCGCCACCTCCTTCTCCCGCGCCTTCGTCATCGAAGTGATGGGCCGCCACTGCGGCTACCTCGCCATGGTCAGCGCGCTGGCCTGCGGGGCGGAGGTCTGCCTCACCACCGAGATTCCCTTCGATCTCGAAAAGATCGGCGCCAAGCTGAAGTACGAAATCAAGCACGAGGGCCGCAGCCACATCATCGCGATCGTCGCCGAAGGCACCAAGATGGCGGAATACACCACCCGCTACATCAACGACGCGATCGGTATGGAAGCCCGCCTCACCGTGCTCGGCCACGTCCAGCGCGGCGGCTCGCCGACCGTCCACGACCGCATCATGGCCTACAAGTTCGCCATCGCCGCGGTCGACTCGCTCGAAGCCGGTCAGACCAACGCCATCATGGTCTACCGCGACGGCACCTTCGGCCACCTGCCGATCAGCACCGTGGTCGACTCGAAGTATAAGATCGATCCCTCCCTGATGAAGCTCTGCATGCCGCTTTGCTGCTGAGGCATATCTCACCCGCTCTCCGGCAAAAAACTCGGCATGACCACGCCCTGCGGCGCTTGGCTGGCGCCGTGGACCTGGGCGAAGTGCAGCTCCACGTTGCGGCAGCCCCAGCCGTAGAGATCAGCCACCAAGGTCGTCTCATGGGTCGGCACCAGGAAGACCGGCGACGTCCCCCGCCGATGCGTTAGCTGCGCGTGGATCAGCGCCAAGGCGATGCCGCCTTCCCCCATCACCCCGGGCCCGATCATCCGGCAGCCGGGGTGATCGACCGAGGCCAGCCAACCGTCGATTTTCCCGGTCACATCGCGGTGGACGAAGGTCGCCCAATTCCCGCCCGGGCTGCGGAGGAAATGCGCCAGATCCTTCGCCCGCCGGATGCCCGCGACCTCGTTCTCCAGATCCACCATCGCGAACAAATCCGCCGCGTCCGCCTTCCGCACCGTGCCGGGAATCATCGGCGGCGGCGGCAGCGGCCGGTCCGCGGGCAAGATCATGTCCTGATAAACCGCCACCGGGCAGAATCCGGCGCGGGTGTAGAGCGAGTAGGAATCGAGGTTCATCGCGCTCGAAACCAGCCTTACCGGCAGCCCGCCGGCCCGCTCCAGAATTTCTGTTAGAAGCGCCTTCGCCACGCCGCGCCCCACGAATTCCGGCGCCGCGTTCATGATGCCGAGGCCGACATGGGTGTCGCGCGGATGATAGAAACACGACCCCGCGATCTTCCCCTCGATCTCCGCCACAAGGCAGCAGCCGGGATCGAGCGCCTCATAAGTCTCCGGGAAAATCCGGCAGTCTTCCGGCGTGCCGGTAAAGATCTCGTGCCCCAGCTTCTCCCGATACCACGCGTTGGTCGAACGGTGGATCAGGGCGGCGATGTCCCCTTCCTCGCCCGGTCTCATGGATCGTAGGTTCATGGAGCCACCTTGCTCCCTGCGGATCGAACAAGCGATCCCAAAGGAGAACCCGCGCGGTCCGAACGCGTCATTGGAACGCAGCCATCAGCACCCGCAGCTCTTCCTCGACCTGATCCGGCGACGCGAGGGTCCGCGAGATCTCCACACGGAGCCGCTTCCGGTAGCGTCCGCGCAAGCGATGCACCGCGACCCGCACCGCGCCTTCGTCGATCCCCAGCGAGGCGGCCGCGGCGGCGTAGGGGATTTGCTCGCGGTCGAAGGACAGATAACTCCGGAGATGAGCAAAACGCCCGCCGTCCCCCGCCGCCACCGCTTCGGATTCCAAAGCGACGAGGACCCGCTCCAGCAAGGCCTTCGCCCACTCGCGGTCGTAGGCCGCATCGGGCGAAAGCGAAGACTCGTCGGCGAGGCGGAAGCGCGCATCCGCTTCCTGCCAATCCAGCGACAGGTGCGGGGCTCCACCACCGCGCTTCAACCGGCCGAGCTTGTCGCGTTCGTTCGACAGGAAGTGCTTCACCGCGGCCAGCAGAAAGGCGCGAAACTTCCCGTTCTCCTGCCGCAACCCGGCGATGTCGCCACGCGCCAGCAGGCTGGCGAAAAAGCCCTGCGTCAGATCTTCCGCATCCTCCCGGGTGAACCCGCGGCGGCGGACATAGGCGTAAACCGGAAACCAGTAGGCGGTGCACAATTCCTCCAAAGCCCCCGCCGCCTCGGCCCCGGCGGCCGCCATCACCAGGGTCCAGCGGGTGGTGGCGAAGAATCCGTCGGACGACGCGGGTTTCATTGCTGATGGCCTTTCACCTCGATGTGCCCCCGCCCGGGTCCGGCGGGAAAACGGATGAATTCCCACGGAATGGCGACGACCCAGGCGAACACCAACGCCGATGCTCCGAGCACCACCGCCCTGCCCTGCGCGGATCGCCAGCCGACGAGGCCGAATGCCGAGGCGACGATTAGAGCGAAGCATCCGAACCCTAAGGCAGAATCGCGGTTCGACGGATCGAGGACCAGCAGCGCCCCCGTCCCTAACAGAGCCGCGAGGAAAACACCCAGTGCCACCGGCCCCGCCCAACGCCAACCGGCTCCCGAACGAGCCATCGGGCTGATCGCGAGCAAGGCAGCCCCGATCGCGCCCGCCCATGCCCCGGCCAGCAACCACCGGGGCTTCAACAACGCCATCTTGCCGGCGACCGCCGCAGACATCGTTCTCATCTCACGGAACTCAAGCAAATCTCCGAACCGAGCGAGAACCTCATCCTCAAATCGCCGATGAATGCCTCCCGCATCGGCATCCGCCGCCACGACCGAGACCCACCACTGCTTGCCATCGGCAGTCCTCGCGAGGGCCGCCCCGGGATCGAGCTTTGTCAGAATCTCTTTCATGCCTGCCTCCAGCTCCATCGGCACCTGGTTGCCCGTCAGTTCGTAAATGCCCACCGTCTGCACTCCCTCCGGTGTTTTCCAGACGTCCCTCAGTCCTGTTAGAAGCAGCAGCAGCGCCATCACTTGCAGGACGATGCCCGCCAAGGCCCGCTTCGGGACCGGGCTCTTCTCCCCGCCGGTTGTTCCAGCTTCCCGCGTCTCCTCCACCCGCGTCTTCATCACGCTCGCCTGTTGGAATCTCAGCTCGGGATCCTTCTCCAGCGCCCGCAGCACGATCTCGTCCAGCCTTACGTCGACGCTCACTTTCCGCGACGGCGCCTCCAGCCGTTCGCCGGGCAGCTCGCCGGTCAGCATCTGGTAAAACACCACGCCCAGGGCATAGATGTCGGCACGATGGTCGACCTCCGCCGGCCGCTCGATCTGCTCCGGCGCCATGTAGCGCGGCGTGCCCATCACCTTGCCGCCCTCCGTATGCAGGGACCCGCTGGCGAAAATCGCGGCCGCTTCCTCGTCGGGATCCCCGCCGACCAGCTTCGCCAGCCCGAAGTCCGCGACCTTCACCCGGCCGCGGCGGTCGATCAGCAGGTTCTCCGGCTTGATGTCGCGGTGGACGATCCCGAGGTCGTGGGCGAATTGCAGCGCGTCGCAGATCTGCGGCACGATCGCCAGCGCCTCCCGCGGCGAAATCCGGCCGCCCTTGAGAAGCTGCCGGAGATTCACCCCGTCGACGAATTCCATCACGATGAAGTAGAGCCCGCCGCTGCAGCCGAACTCGTGGATCGTGACGATGCCCGGATGATTCAACTTCGCCAATGCCTTCGCCTCCCGCGCAAAACGGTCCGCGAACGCCGCGTCGCCGCCGATCCCCGGCGGCAGGATCTTCAAGGCCACCACCCGGTCCAACTGCCGCTGCCGGACCTTGTAAACCGCTCCCATCCCACCTTGGCCGATCAGCTCGAGGATCTCAAACTGCGGAAAGATCGCCGCCAGCTCTAACAGCGATGGCGGCTCGAAGGCCTCGCGCGCTCCGTCGAGCAGCGTGTCCTCCGCCGCTCCCTGCCGCAGCAGGTCCGCCGGGGAAAGCCCGCCGAGCGGTGAATGGGGATCGTGGGATTGCATGCGGCGGTCGGTGGAGTCTGGCGTCATACCCTCCCCAGAAGCAACCCGGCGGATCCGTTACCGGGAAATTCACGACGGTTGCCGCGGGGCGGCGGATCGGCTTGTCTCCGTCCGCCGCCATGCTGAAGGACTTCTCCGTCTCCGCCCTCGTCGCGGGCTTCGTGTCGGTGCTGGTCGGCTTCACCAGCTCGGTCGCCATCATCTTCCAAGCGACCCAAGCCCTCGGCGCGACGCCGGAGCAGACGGCTTCGTGGCTGTGGGCGATCGGAGTCGGCATGGCGCTCCCCACCTTCGCGTTCTCGCTCCTCACCCGGAAGCCCATCCTCATCGCCTGGTCCACCCCCGGCGCGGCGGTCATCGGCGCGGCGGCCGCGGCGGGCCACCTGACGATGCCGCAGGCGATCGGTTGCTTCCTCTTCAGCGCGGTCCTGATCATGATCGCCGGCTTCAGCGGCGGTTTTGAAAAGATGATGAAGCGGCTGCCCCTGCCGCTCGCCTCGGCGCTGCTGGCCGGAGTGCTGGCCCGCTTCGCGCTCGATGCCTTCATCGCGGTCCCGCAAACCCCCCTGCTCGTCCTTTCGATGGCCGCCGCCTACGTCGCCGGCCGCCGTTTCTGGCCGCGGGCGAACATCCCGCTGGTCCTCGTGCTCGGCATTGCCATCGCTGCCGCCCAGGGCCTGCTGCACCTGGAAGCGGTGCCATGGAAAATCACCACGCCGGTCTGGACCTCGCCGGAGTGGTCGCTGCCGGCCCTGATCGGCACCGGCATCCCGCTCTTCATCGTGACCATGGCATCGCAAAACCTGCCAGGCCTCGCCGCGATCCGCGTCGGCGGCTACGAGGCGCCGGTGTCGAAAATCATCGGCTGGACCGGCGTGACGAACTTCCTCTTCGCGCCGTTCGGAGCCTTCGGCATCAACCTCGCCGCCATCACCGCCGCCTTCTGCGTCGGCCCGGAAGCCCACCCCGACCCCGCCCGCCGCTACTGGGCCCCGCTGTGCGCCGCGTTCTTCTATCTGCTCGTCGGGATCTTCGGCGCGACCGTCGCCGGCCTCTTCGCCGCCTTCCCGCAAGAACTGGTCCTCGCCATCGCCGGCCTCGCCTTGCTCACCACCATCGGCAACGCCCTCGCTGCGGCCCTCGGCGACGAGGACTACCGTGAAGCCTCGGCCATGACCTTCTTCGTCACCCTGTCCGGCATCACCCTGTTAGGCATCGGCGCGGCCTTCTGGAGCATCGTCGCCGGAGGCATCGTCCTCGCCCTGCGCCGGAAGTCGGTTTGACAGACCCTCCCGCCTCGCTTTGCTCAACGGGATGAAAGTTCTCGCCCTCTCCCTTCTCGCCGCCGCTTCGGCTTCCGCCGCCTTGGTCGAAAAATCCGTCGAATACACCCACGACGGCGTCACCCTCGAAGGCTTCCACGTTTTCGACGACGCCGTCACCGGCAAGCGCCCCGCCGTGCTGGTCATCCACCAGTGGACCGGCCTGACCGACTACGAAAAGATGCGCGCCCGGATGCTGGCGGAGCTCGGCTACAACGTCTTCGCCGCCGATATTTACGGCAAGGGCGTCCGCCCCGTTCCACCCGCCGCCGGCCAGGAGGCCGGGAAATACAAGGGCGACCGCGACCTGTTCCGCGGCCGCTTGAAAGCCGGCCTCGAGGTCCTGCAAAAGGACGAGCGCACCGAGCCCTCGAAGATCGCCGCCATCGGCTACTGCTTCGGCGGCACCGGCGTGCTGGAACTCGCCCGCAGCGGCGCCGACATCGCCGGCGTGGTTTCTTTCCACGGCGGACTCGATGCCGCGGAAGGCAAGGCCGCGGCGAAAGACGGCGTGAAGGCCAAGGTGCTGGTCCTCCATGGCGCGGTCGATCCCTACGTCCCGCCGGCCCAGGTTGATGCCTTCAAAAAGGAGATGAAGGACGCCGGGGCGCACCTCGAGTTCGTCGCTTACGACGACGCGGTCCACGCTTTCACCCAGAAAATGGCGGGCAACGATCCGTCCAAAGGCGCCGCCTACGACGAGAAAGCCGACAAGGCCTCCTGGGAGGCGATGAAGGCCTTCTTCGGCAAGATCTTCAAATGACCCTTGCGCTCAACCACTTCCCTGCTTCCTTCCGCTCGTGAAAAAGAAATTCTTCCCGCTCTTCGCCCTGCTCGCCGCCTGCAATCTCCAGGCCGGCGACCCGCCGGAGGCGAAAGCCGCGCCCGCCTACGTCGACGAAGCCCCGCTCCCGCAGGACTGGCCGAAGCCCGGCCCCTACGACAAGGTCACCGAGAAAAAGTATCCCGCTTACCGCGCCGCCTTCACCAACGGCAAGGGCGAGACCGGGGCCTTCTGGACGCTCTTCATGCACATCAAGAAGCACGACATCCCGATGACCGCACCGGTCGAAATGGGGATGGAAGGCGAGGACGGGAAGCTGCAGCAGGCGTCGATGGCCTTCCTCTATCAGAACGGCAAGGTCGGCACCGCCGGCCCCGATGGCGCCAAGGTGGAAGTCCGCGACGTGCCGGCCACCACCACGCTGAGCTACACCTGGCAGGGCAACGACTCCAAGGAGAACATCGCCAAGGCGAAAACCGCCCTTGAAGCCGCATTGGAAGAGAAGAAGGTCGAGGCCAAGGGGTTCCGGATGCTCGGCTACAATGGTCCCGGGACGCCGCGTGCAAAACGCACCTGGGAACTTCAGGCTTTGCTGAAATGAGGTTTGGCGGGAGGCTCGGCGTGTGAGGCGGTGGTCGTTCTCCCGAGGATTTCGGGAAGATCCGCCGTATCCGTGCCTCCCAGAAAACCCGTTTCCCATGCACCGGCCCGTTCCGATTCTCATCGCCTGCTCCCTGCTGCTCGCCGCGCCCTCGCTGCGGGCCCAAGGCCCGGGCGGACCGGTCGCCGCCGAGGTGTTCACCGTGAGCGCCACGCCGATGGCGAACTCGGTCAGCACCGTCGGCACCCTGCGCGCCAACGAGGCGGTCGACATCGTCCCGGAACTGACCAAGCGGCTGGTGAAAATCGAGATGAAGGAAGGTGCCCGCGTTGAGAAAGGCGAGATCCTGTTCCTGCTCGATGACACCGACCTCGCCGCGGAAGTCGCCGAGATCGAAGCCCGGCTGAAGCTCGCCGAGGCTAACAAGAACCGCACCGAGACCCTGCTCCCGGAACGCGCGATCAGCCGCCAGGAATACGATCTCGCCCTCGCCGAACTCGAGATTTTCAAGGCTCAGAAAGCGGTCAAGGAGGTCGAGCTGGAGAAAACCCGGATCCGCGCCCCATTTCCCGGCCAGACCGGGATCCGCCAGGTCAGCGAGGGTGCCCTGCTGAAGCCGGAGACCGTGCTGGTGAACCTTCAGGACCTGTCCCGCATCAAAGTCGATTTCCCGCTGCCGGAGCGCTACTCCAGCGAGGTCAAGCCCGGTCAGAAATTCACCTTCACCGTCGCCGGCAATGCGAACGTCTTCGAAGGCGAGATCGCGGTCATTGAACCCGCCGCCGACGTCGCCACCCGCAGCCTCCGGATCCGCGGGATCTGTGCGGACCCGAAAGGCCTGCTGCCCGGCGGCTTCGCCGAAGTCACGCTCCAGCTCGACAGCGTCGGCAACGGCTTCGCCATCCCCACCCAGGCCGTGGTCCCCTCCGCCCGCGGCCACGGCGTGTACGTCCTGCGCGATGGCAAGGCCGCCTTCCAGGACATCGAGATCGGCATGCGGACCGATACCCAGGTGCAGGTCCTCCGCGGCCTGAAGGAGGGCGATCAGCTCCTCACCACCAACATCCTCCGCCTCCGCCCCGGTGTTCCGGTCAAGCCGGTCGCGCCCTGATTTTCTCCCGACCGCCGCGTGAGCCTCGCCGAAACCAGCATCAAGCGCCCCGTGCTCGCCACGGTGATGTCGCTCGTCATCGTCCTCTTCGGCATCACCGGTTTCACCTTCCTCGGCGTCCGCGAATACCCCGCGGTCGATCCGCCGATCGTCACCATCCAGACCACCTATCCCGGCGCGAACCCCCAGGTCATCGCCTCCCAAATCACCGAGCCGCTGGAAGCCGTCATCAACGGCATCGCCGGCATCCGCACGATGGCCTCGGAGTCCCGCGAGGAGCGCTCCACCATCACCGTCGAGTTCACGCTCGATACCGACCTCGACTCCGCCGCGAACGACGTCCGCGACCGCGTCGCCCGCGCCACCCGCAACCTGCCGGTGGACTCGAATCCGCCCGTCGTCGAAAAGGCCGACGCGGATTCCAGCCCCATCCTTTTCCTTTCGATGCGCAGCGACCAGCGCGACATCCTGGAAGTCAGCGACCTCGCCGACCGGCTGATCCGCGAGCGCATGGAAACCATCCCCGGCGTCTCGTCGGTCCGCATCTTCGGCGAGAAGCGCTACGCCATGCGGCTCTGGATGGACCCGGTGAAACTGGCCGTCCACCGCGTCACGCCGATCGATGTCCAGGCCGCGCTCGACGCCCAGAACGTCGATCTTCCCAGCGGCCGGCTTGAAGGCGGCACCACCGAACTCTCTCTCCGTACGCTCGGCCGGCTGAATACCCCGGAGGATTTCGAAAACCTCATCGTCAAGGAGGAGGCCGGCCGCCAGATCCACTTCCGCGACATCGGCCACGCCGAACTCGCCGCGGAAAACCTCCGCACCGGAACCAAGGAAGGCCGCTTGTTCTCGATCGGCGTCGCCATCATCCCGCAGCCGAACACCAACGCGATCGCCATCGCCGACGAGTTCTACAAGCGGCTCGAAGTAGTCAAGAAACAGGTCCCCGCCGACGTCAGCGTCGAGGTCGGCTACGACTTCACCCGCTTCGTCCGTCGCTCGGTCGAGGAGGTGAAGGAAACCCTGGTCATCGCCTTCGGCCTCGTCGCGCTGATCATCTTCCTGTTCCTGCGCGACTGGCGCTCGACCATCATCCCGGTGATCGCGATCCCGGTGAGCATCGTCTCCGGCTTCTTCATCATGTATCTCGCGGGCTACTCGATCAACGTCCTGACGCTGGTCGCCATCGTGCTCGCCATCGGCCTGGTCTGCGACGACGCCATCGTGGTGCTGGAGAACATCTACTCCAAGATCGAGGACGGCATGCCGCCGCTCGAAGCCGCCATCGCCGGTTCGCGGGAGATTTACTTCGCCGTCATTTCGACCACCATCGCCCTCGCCGCAGTCTTCCTTCCCATCATCTTCCTTTCCGGTCTAACAGGCCGACTGTTCCGCGAATTCGGGATCACCCTCGCCGGCTGCGTGCTGGTCTCCGCCTTCGTCGCGCTGACCCTTTCCCCGATGATGTGCCGCTTCCTCTTGAAGAAGCACGGCGACAACGCGAACTGGTTTTACCGCGTCACCGAGCCTTTCTTCGTCGGCATGGGCAACAGCTACCGCGCCCTCCTGCGGATCTTCCTGAAAGTCCGCTGGGCCGCCTTCCTGATCCTCGCCGGCAATGCGGTAATCATCGGCTGGCTCATTCAGGTGGTGCCCCGCGAACTCGCCCCGCTGGAGGATCGCGAGAACATCCGCATCAGCGTCACCGCCCCCGAAGGCTCCAGCTACGAGTTCACCGAGAGCTGGATGGACAAGATCTCGACCTACGTCGATGACAGCATCCCCGAGACCTACCGCACCTTCACCATCATGGGCGGCATGGGCCGCACCGAGGCCAGCCTTGCCAGCCAGAACATCTATCTCAAGCCGCCCGAGGAGCGGACCCGCAGCCAGGCGGAGATCCACAAGCAGATCATGGAAGACATGAACGCCTTCACCGGCGTCCGCGCCTTCGCCACCCAGCCGCCGACCATCGGCGACCGCCGCTCCGGACAACCCCTGTCCTACGTCCTCCAAGCCCCCGACCTCGATCAATTGATCGAGGTCCTGCCGAAGTTCCTCGAGGCGGCAGGCAAGAGCCCGCTGCTCCGGCAGATCGACGCCGACCTCAAGGTGAACCGCCCCGAAGGCATCATCTCGATCAACCGCAACAAGGCCGCCGAACTCGGCATCACCGTCGAGCAGATCGCCCGCACCCTGGAGTTCGCCTACTCCGGCCGCCGCTTCGGCTATTTCCTCAAGAACGGGAAGCAGTACCAGGTCATCGGCCAGATGCAGCGCCAGGACCGCAACGACCCGGGCGACCTCAAGAAGCTCTTCGTCCCCGCGAAGGGCGGCGAAATGGTCTCGCTCGACAACCTGGTCAGCTTCGAGGAATCCGCCAGCCCCGCCGCGATCTTCCGCTTCAACCGCTCCGTCTCCGCCACCATCCAGGGGACGCCTGCACCGGGCAAGACCATCGGTGACGGCGTTGCGGAACTCGACCGCATCGCCGCGGAAGTCCTGCCCGAAGGCTTCCGGACCTCACTCGCCGGCCAGTCGCGCGACTTCTCTGAAAGCTCCTCCAGCCTGCTCTTCGCTTTCCTCCTCGCATTGCTTATCATCTACCTCGTCCTCGCCGCGCAGTTCGAAAGTTTCATCGATCCGCTGATCATCATCCTCACCGTCCCGCTCTCGCTGGCCGGCGCGCTTCTCACTCTGCACTTCACCGGCCAGACCCTCAACGTCTTCAGCCAGATCGGCATCATCATGCTGGTCGGCCTCGTGACCAAGAACGGCATCCTGATCGTCGAGTTCGCGAACCAACGGAAGGAACAGGGCATGAAGAAACTCGAAGCCGTGCTCGATGCCTCCGTTTCCCGCCTCCGCCCGATCCTGATGACCAGCCTGGCGACCATCCTCGGCATCCTGCCGATCGCCCTGTCCCTCGGTGCCTCCGCCGGCTCGCGCCAATCGCTCGGCATCGCCGTCGTCGGCGGCCTGATTTTCTCCGGCCTGCTCACGCTCTTCGTCGTCCCCGCCGTTTACGCCGTCTTCTCCCGCGAGCTCAAGAATTAGGAGTGGTCTCCGTCCCCTTCACGGCCAGAACGCCAGGATCGCCCCGCCGCCCGCCAGCACGGCCGCAAAGCCCGCCAAGGCCGGTCGCACATACCCCTTCCCTCCCAGCACCGCCACCAGCCCGGCCTTGAAGACCAGGTTGGCAATCCCGCCGAGCAGGATGACCCGCCACCCGGTGCCGGCCTCGACATGGCCGCTCTGCACCAACCCGGAGGTCGACAGCGTGATCGCATCCATGTCGGTCAGCCCCGAAATCGCCGCCACCGTGTAAAGCCCCGCCGTCCCGAAGTGCTCCTTCGCCAGCGCCACCCCGTAAAGCACCGCCACGTAGAGCAAGCCGAACATCACCGCTCCCTTGAGCTCCGAGGGCGTGTCTTCCTCGCCCCCCGCATGCCCCTCTTTCGCCGCCAGCCGGTGCACGGCGAAAGCCACCAGCACCGTCCACCCCAGCATCGCCCCCAGCGGCGGCAGCATCGCCGGCCAGGCTCCCGGTGCGGCGATCATCACCTCGGCGATCACCCGCACGAACACCACCGCCGACGCGATCAAGGTGACCGCCGCCAGCGACCGGCCGGCCGTTCCCGCCGCCCGGCTCCGCCGGGCCACGCTGGCGGTCGTCGCCGTGCTCGAAATCAATCCGCCCAGCACCCCCTCCAGCACCGCGCCCTTCGATCCCCCGAACGCTTTCCCCGCGAGATAGGCTGCCAGACTGATCCCGATGATCAGCACCACCATCAGCCAGGCCTTGAAAGGATTCAGCACCCCCAGATAGCCCATTTCCCGGTTCGGCAGCAGCGGCAGGATCACCAGCCCCGCCAGCACCAGCCGGCCGATCTCCCGCAAGTCATTCTCCCCGATCCGCCGCACCATCCCGTGCAGCGGCTGCTTGCTTTGCAGCAGCACCATCACCGTCCCCGCGCACACCACCGCCTCCAGCCGGTGACCCAGCACCGCCACCACGCCGATGATGAACATCAGCAGAATCGAGATCTCCGTCGTCAGCCCGACATCCGGGTCCGGCTGCTTCAGTTCCGCCAGATAGCCGAAAATCACCACCGCGGCACATGCCACCAGCGCCGCGGCGACCACCCAGCCGCCCAAGTGAAACGACAGCACTCCGCTCAGTCCGCCGAGCAGTCCCACCAGCGCGAAAGTCCGGATCCCCGCGATCCGGGCCTTCACCCACTCCCGCTGCAAGCCCACCAGCAGTCCCAGCCCCAACGCCGTGCCGAGCGACTTCAGCAGCTCGGGTGTTTCGGAAAAAGTCGCGGGGTCCGTCATGGATTCTGGCACGAGGCCTGTCGGAGATGTTAGACCGCCTCACCCCGCGAAGCAAGCAGCCAACCGGAAAGTCAGAACGCCAGAGAATGCCGGCCCCGGCGGGTCCGACTGGACCGGAGCCCCCCTGGAGTGCTGCGGCATGACGCAGCTTTCACTCGGGGTGCGGACCTTTTGCGATGCTGGCCACGGATTGCCTTGGAAGCCGATCCGCGGTCGACGGGGCGTGGCGGGCTTCACCCCAAGTCAAGGCGAAGTCGTGCCGTCGCACTCCATGAGACCGCGACAGCGACGGCAGATCTCAAAGGGAGTCATTCCTCAGGCACCCTGACCTCCGCAAAGCCTCCGGTGAGGTTCTCATCCCCCCCTTCACGATGGGGCCGGTTCAACACCAATGAACGCAGCACCGTGAGGCACCGTTGAAAATCTTCCCGCGGACAGGGAGGGATTCGAACCCTCGGTACTATTGCTAGCACACACGCTTTCCAAGCGTGCTCATTCGACCACTCTGACACCTGCCCCTGCGGAAGGGCGCGCACCCTAGGAACAGGGCGGCAGCTTGGCAACCCGATTTTCAGGGAGAATTCCAGCACTGGTCCCGCGGCCCGGGCCTCCCCCGCTCCGCCGTGTCGCAGTGCGACAACTTGGCCGCGACAAATGGTGCCAACTTGTCGCACCCCGCCTGCTTGGCGCGCCCACTTTCGCGCCTCCCCCACTCGTAACCATCTTACTTTCAGAGCCCGGAAACTCGCCCGCCGACACTGGCACGTCGTTTGCGAAAGCGGATCCAGCAAATCCTTCCGCTCAAACGGATCCAACCCAGCCTCCAACCACCCAATCTCATGTCCAAAATTCTCGGCATCGACCTCGGCACCACCAACTCCTGCATGGCCATCATGGAAGGGGGCGAACCCGTCGTTCTTGAAAACTCCGAAGGCGCCCGCACCACGCCTTCCATCGTCGCTTTCACCAAATCCGGCGAACGCCTCGTCGGCCAGGCCGCCAAGCGCCAGGCCGTGACGAACCCGAAAAACACGGTCTTCTCCGCCAAGCGCCTGATCGGCCGCAAGTTCGCGGAACTCTCGGAAGCCGACAAAAAGATGCCCTACACCATCGTCGCCGCGGCCAATGGCGACGCCCACATCCAGGTGGAAGTCGGAGGCGAGACCAAGACCTACTCGCCCCAGGAGATCGCCGCGATGGTCCTCGGCAAGCTCAAGGCCGACGCCGAAGCCAAGCTCGGCGAAACCATCACCGACGCGGTGATCACCGTCCCCGCCTACTTCAACGACTCCCAGCGCAACGCCACCAAGGCCGCCGGTGAGATCGCCGGCCTCAACGTCCGCCGCATCATCAACGAACCGACCGCCGCGGCCCTCGCCTACGGCCTCGACAAGAAGTCCGACGAGAAGATCGCCGTCTACGACCTCGGCGGCGGCACCTTCGACATCTCCGTGCTGGAAATCGGCGACGGTGTCTTCGAGGTGCTTTCCACCGACGGCGACACGCAGCTCGGCGGCGACGACTGGGACAACGCGCTCATTTCGTGGATCGTCGGCGAATTCAAGAAGGACCAGGGCATCGACCTCTCCAGCCAGCCCGACGCCCTCCAGCGCATCAAGGAAGAGGCGGAGAAGGCCAAGATCGCCCTCTCCTCCAGCCAGTCCTACGACATCTCGCTGCCCTTCATCACCGCCGACCAGACCGGCCCGAAGCACATCCAGATCACGCTCACCCGCGCCAAGCTGGAACAGCTCACCGACTCCCTCTTCGAGCGCACCAAGAAGCCGGTCCGCGACTGCCTCAAGGAGGCCGGCGTCACCGCCGCCCAGATCGACGAGCTCGTTCTCGTCGGCGGCATGACCCGCATGCCCAAGGTGATCGAAATCGCCAAGGAACTCGCCGGCAAGGAACCGCACCGCGGCGTGAACCCCGATGAAGTCGTCGCCATCGGCGCTTCCATCCAAGGCGGCGTGCTCAAGGGCGACGTCAAGGACGTGCTCCTGCTCGACGTGACCCCGCTCACCCTCTCGATCGAAACCGAAGGCTCCCGCGCCACCGCGATGATCGAGCGCAACACGACCATCCCCGCCAAGAAGTCGCAGGTCTTCTCGACCGCTTCCGACAACCAGCCGGCCGTCGACATCCGCATCTGCCAGGGCGAGCGCCCGATGTTCGCCGACAACAAGCTGCTCGGGAACTTCAAGCTCGACGGGATCGCGCCGAAGCGCCGCGGCGAACCGCAGATCGAAGTGACCTTCGACATCGATGCCAACGGCATCCTCCACGTCTCCGCCAAGGACAAGGAATCCGGCAAGGAACAGAAGATCTCGATCCAGGGCTCGTCGGGCCTTTCCAAGGACGAGATCGAAAAGGCCAAGCAGGAAGCCGAGGCCCACGCCGAGGAAGACAAGAAGCGGGTCGAAACCATCGACGTCAAAAACAAGGCCGAGAACATGGTCTACAACGTCGAGAAGCAACTCGCCGAACTTCCCGCCGAAGCCCCCGCCGAACTCAAGTCCGGCATCCAGGCCAAGGTCGACGCCGTGAAAGACGCGCTGAAGAACGACGACATCGACGCCATCAAGAGCAACACCTCGAGCCTCGAGTCCGCCCTTGAAGAGCTCTACAACGCCGCCCAACAGGCCCAGGCCGCCGCCGGCGGTGCCGCCCCGGACACCGAAGTCGACGATGCCGGCCCCGCCGCCGCATCTTCCGAACCCCGCCAGGCCAAAGGCAAGGTCGTGGAAGCGGAAGTCGTCGACAAGTGAACCAAGGAGTTTTCCCTGATCACTGATCACTTTTTCCCAACCCCTTTCCGCGCCGTCCAAGCGGCGCGGCTTCTCAACAGAACCAAACGCAAACCAAACCACAGAACCACATGGCAACCATCAAACCACTCGGTCAACGCGTCCTCGTGAAGCGCCTCGACGCGGAAGCAGTCAGCGCCGGCGGCATCGTCCTGCCCGACACCGCGAAGGAAAAGCCCCAGGAAGCCGAAGTCATCAGCCTCGGCACCGGCGGCAAGGATGAAGATGGCAAGACCATCGAGTTCACCGTCAAGGTGGGCGACAAGGTCCTCATCTCCAAGTACGGCGGCACCGAAGTGAAGGTCGACGGACAGGAAGTCCTCATCATCAACGAATCCGACATCCTCGGCATCGTTTCCTGAATCTAAAGGATCCGACCGATCCGTCGGATCCGACCCATCTAACAAAAGTAGAACCAACCAACCACCATGGCCAAACAACTCCAATTCGACGAAAACGCCCGCCACGCCCTGCTCCGCGGTGTTGAGAAACTCGCCCGCGCCGTCAAGGCGACCCTCGGCCCGGCCGGCCGCAATGTCATCCTCGACAAGAAGTTCGGCTCGCCGACCATCACCAAGGACGGCGTCTCGGTCGCCAAGGAAATCGAGCTCGAGTGCCCCTATGAAAACATGGGCGCCCAGCTGATCCGCGAGGTTTCCAGCCGCACCTCCGACATCGCCGGCGACGGCACCACCACCGCCACCGTGCTGGCCGAAGCCATCTACAAGGAAGGCCTCCGCAACGTCACCGCCGGTGCCAACCCGATCTCGCTCCAGCGCGGTATCATGAAGGCCACCGAGGCCATCGTGGCCCAGCTCAAGGTGATCTCCAAGGAAGTCAACGACACCAAGGAAATCGCCCAGGTCGCCACCGTCTCCGCCAACTGGGACATTGCCATCGGCAGCATCATCGCCGAAGCCATGGACAAGGTCGGCAAGGACGGCACCATCACCGTGGAAGAAGCCAAGGGCATCGAGACCACCCTCGACGTGGTCGAAGGCATGCAGTTCGACAAGGGCTACCTCAGCCCTTACTTCGTGACCAATGCCGAGAGCATGGAAGTGCTCCTCGACAACGCCTACCTGCTCATCAACGAGAAGAAGATCTCCTCGCTGAAGGACATGCTTCCGCTGCTTGAGAAGGTCGCCAAGACCGGCCGCCCGCTCCTCATCATCGCCGAAGACGTCGAAGGTGAAGCCCTGGCCACCCTCGTGGTGAACAAGCTCCGCGGCATCCTCAACATCGCGGCCGTCAAGGCCCCGGGCTTCGGCGACCGCCGCAAGGCGATGCTCGAAGACCTGGCCATCCTCACCGGTGGCAAGGTCATCACCGATGACCTCGGCATCAAGCTCGAGTCCGTCGAACTGTCCGACCTCGGCACCGCCAAGCGCGTCACCATCACGAAGGAAAACACCACCATCGTCGAAGGAGCCGGCACCAGCGAGTCCATCACCGGCCGGGTCAACCAGATCCGCCGCCAGATCGACGAGACCACCAGCGACTACGACCGCGAGAAGCTCCAGGAGCGCCTCGCCAAGCTCGCCGGCGGTGTGGCCGTCATCAACGTCGGTGCCGCCACCGAGACCGAGATGAAGGAAAAGAAGGCCCGCGTGGAAGACGCCCTGCACGCCACCCGCGCCGCGGTGGAAGAAGGCATCGTCCCCGGCGGTGGCACCGCGCTGATCCGCGCCCAGGCCGCCATCGGCGACCTCGGCCTGGTCGGTGACGAGAAGACCGGTGCCGGCATCGTCGCCCGCGCCGTCGAAGCCCCGCTCCGCCAGCTCGCCGCCAACGCCGGCCGCGAAGGCGCGCTGATCGTTGAAAACGTCAAGACCAACAAGGAAGGCTACGGCTACAACGTCGCCACCGACAAGTATGAGGACCTCATCGCTTCCGGTGTCGTCGACCCGACCAAGGTGACCCGTTCCGCCCTGCAGAACGCCGCCTCGATCGCCGGCCTGCTGCTCACCACCGAAGCCCTGATCACCGAGATCAAGGAAGACAAGCCCGCCGCCGGCGGTGGCCACGGCCACGACCACGGCATGGGCGACTACTGAAAAGTAGACCCGCTGAAAGTGGCTGCGGCATCTTGCCGCAAGCCTCTTCAAGCCACCAAAGCCGGACGGGAAACCGTCCGGCTTTTTCGTTTCATCCATCGTCCATCTTGAAGGATTCAATCGCCCTGAGGAGAAACTCGTGGTCTCCCTCCGGCATCCACACGTCGAGAAGCTCGCCCTCCCAATTCAGGAAAGTCGGTCCCTTCTCAAGATAAAGGTAAGCCGACCATCCGTAGTGCATCGAAAGCGCGAACATGCCGGAAAGAAGATCCGCTTCGTCCGCACCAAGACAGTGTCCCGGAGCATCGATCAAACTGCGCGTCTCTCCACACGAAGCGCGAATGGCCACCAACGTCGCCATTTGTTGCGGGATGTAGTGAGCACCAATCCGTGATGTGAAGCAGTGCGGACCCGAAAGGCTGAACCTCCTTGACGAGATTCTGGGCGAAGAAGCTTTGACCTGAAGCTTGGGGCGGAATGGCGATTTGTTCGAATCCCCCCTCCTCATTCGAAGCAACCTTCGAGTAAGGATCCTGAATTCCATGGCTGACCAACCAGGCCGAGACTTCCGCGTTGCTGAGAACCTTCGTGCGGACCGCTATCAGTTTACCCCCACCCTCACCCGATAAAACCTCGCCGGACCCGCCAGCGCCAGCGGCACCACGACCGGCTGGCCGGTTCCTACATGACTCGAAACCTCGGACCACCCCCCAAGCGTCGTGCTGGTCTCCACCACATAAGTGATCCCCGCGGCCCCGGGGAAAGTCAGCGTGAATCCATTCGCCGGGATGGCGGCGCGAGCCAACTGCGGCTTGAAGAGCGACGCGGGATTCAGCGGATTGGTCCCGAATGCCAACTCGTCGGAATCGGACTGCCCGTCATTGTCATCGTCGGGATCGGCGGAATCCGCAATCCCGTCGCCATCCGAATCCGGGTCGGCAAGGGCGGTCACGCTCAGATTGTCGATCGCCAGTCCCTGCGGCGGGAGCACCGGCGGAACAAAGATTTGCCCCGCGTTGACCGCCCCTTTCGTGTTGCTTCCCGACGAAACTGCCCAGGTGAAATCCCCGGGCACCCCGCCGCTACCGGTCAGGCCGAGCGATGAGTTCAGTGGAGTTGTGCTCGTTTGCGATACCCCGATCGACACCGAGGCCATGCCCGCAGCGGGACCGTTACCGGCAGTGAAAACGCCTGCGTAGGAAAGAAGCTGCAGAACTTGCGATGTGGACTTGTTCACGATGGCGATACCATCCCGCGGGCCGTTCTGAAGGCCATTGACCGGCAGATCCAGGGTGAAGATACGATAACCGCCGTAGGTTCCCGCCAACGTGAAGGCGCTGCCGAGGTTGAGCGTGTTGTAAACCGTGGCGCTCGCGGCCGACTCGCCGTTGTAGAGCACCACGTCGACGGTCGAGGGATCCTGGCTGAAGCCCGGAGCCACCACGACCTCGATGAATTCGTTGCTGTCGGTGTTGGCGTTGTCGTAGTGGAACTCATTGACGAACACGTCCGCCGGGGCCACGCCGCCGCCGCTGCCGGGAGTGAAGGTGACCCGCAACTCAAAGGTAACCCCGGGAGCGATGGACAGCCCTGAAACCACCGCCGACTTCGCCGTCGTCAGCCCGCCCGCCACCGCGCCGGAGGGCAGGCTGGTGCTCGCGGCATGGGCGAGACCCGTCAGCGGGATCACCTGGCCGTTGACGATCAAATCCGCGCTCAAGGTTTCCGCCGACCCGCCCAGCGCGGCGCGCCACTGCTCGACATCGAAGGCAATCTGCAAGGCCGTCAGGGTCACCGCCGACTGGTTGACAAAGCTGGCCGTGGCCGTGCCCGCGGCACCTTGCGGGAGGAAGCCCAACCCCGCCTCCGACCCGGAACCATAACTTCGCCAGCCCGCCGCCACCGAAGCCCCGGCATCCTGTCCATTCCAAAGAGCCCCGCCACCGGTGATCCACGGCGAGGGATTGCTCTGACCGCCAAAGCCATTGAAGTTTTCCGTCACGGTCTGCCCCACCGCCGTGAAGGTGTAGGGGCCGTCGACATCCTCCAGTTGAAGCACCACGCTGTCGGGATCGTAGCCCGATGCCGTCGCGGTGAAGGTCACGGCGCGCGGTGGATCCATGATGAAATTCCGCGGTGCCCGGATCGCAAAGCCCGCCGAAAGAGAACCGGCCGGGATCACCAGCGACGGCACCACCGGATCGACCCCAGGAGTATCGGACGAAAGCGAAACCGTCACCGCGCTCGGCCGGATCGCGGGCAGCGTCACCGTGGCGTTCACCGTTCCATCGGGCCGGCCCTCTAACAGCGACGGGGCCGACAGGGCGAGTGCGAGGTCCGGCTGTTCGGAGTCCAGCTCGAGGTCCGCGAAGATCGCGTAGTGGTCGGACGCCGTCGCACTGGTGCCCGACGCGAGCGGCGATCCCGCCTTGGGCAAGCCGCTGCTATTCGAGGTATCGAGCGCCGAGTTGTAAACCTCGCTGTCGGTCACGCGGCCCGCGATGGCCGGCGAGACGAGCATCAGGTCGAGCGTGTAGCCCGCCCCGCCGGGAAAGGTCACCGCGGAACCATTGGGCTGGCGGGGGTCCAGGCGGGCGACACCCGGCGTCGTGAAATAGGCCAGCGGGTTCACCGAATAGCTGACCGGCAGCGGAATATCCGCCCCGAGCGCGTAAGTGGAAGGCAAACCCGACGGCAGCGTGTTGTAAGTGGTGCTGCCGTAGTTCGGGTTGAGGTTGAAGTCGCCGGTGATGATGTAGTTGTCGTCGTCGCTCAGGCCCAGCACGTTCAGGTGCCTGGCAAGGCGCTTCATTTCCACCGCCCTGCGGAAGCGGTCGATGCTGTCGCCCGGCTTGAGATGCGCGGTGATCACCACCGGATCGTTGGACGTTCCCGGCACGTCCACCTTCACCACCGCATGGAGCCGGGTCAGCTCCCGCATGTTCTCGGGCGAGCGGATGGCACCGGTGCTGAGGAAGGGATAGCGCGAGATCACCGCGACCCGCAGGTCGCCGTCGAAGGGTGCTTTGAAATCCCCGGACGCGTTGACCGGCGCGATGTAAACGTGGGGATAGCCAAGGCTGGTCGCGAGATCCTGCACGTCGTTGGGGCTGCCCGCGGAGTCCGCCGAGTCGATTTCCTGCAAAGCCACCACGTCGGCGTCGATCCGATCGAGAATGTCGCGAACGGAATCGTGATCCGCGGTGCCGGCCGCCCCGAGCCCGTAGAGCGGATAAAACACCCCGCCGGAGCTCTCCGTGAAAAACGCACCGACATTGAAGCTCGCCACGCGGATTTCCACCGCATGACAGGCCGCGGCGGTGGCGAGGATGAAGGCAAGGGCGGAATTTCGCACGACGGCGCGCAACGTAGCACAAGCGGTGCCGATCGCCATCCGCGAAAACCCGGGTGTCCGCGGCCCGGACATTGACTTTGCGCGGCCGCCCGACTTCCGATGGAATCCCTGCCATGAAGCCGTCCGTCGTTTCCTGTCTCCCGTTCGCGGCCTTCCTTGTCCTCGCCTCCTGCCAGAATCCCGCCGCCGCCCCACCGGTCGTGGCCGCGGCTCCCGCCAAGCCAGGACCAAGCTCGAAGCCCGCCGCCCCGCCGGTGAAAACCGGCAAGCTCACGGCCATCGATATCACCACGCTCTTCCCGCGCCAGCAGGCCGGCACCGTGCTGCTCTACGACGCCCGCCCCGGCTTCATCGCCGGCTTTGGAAAAATCCCCGGCGCGATCTCGTGGCCGCAGGGCGACTTCGATGCCCGGCTTTCCCGAAGCGAGGCCGAGATCCGCGCGGCGAAAGCGGCGGGCAAGCCGGTCGTCTTCTATTGCACCGATGCCGCCTGCCCCGATGCCCAAGCGATGGCCGAGCGGCTCGCGGCCAAGGGCCACGACGTGTCGATCCTCGAAGGCGGCTTCGCACTGTGGAAAGAGACTGGGCTCCCCACGGAGTGAATCCTTGAAATCCACCCGCCTCTCGCCCTGTATCGAATGACCATCATGCCTCGATCCCCGCGTTCTCTTCTCCTCGCCCTCGGCTGCACCGCCGCCGCCACCTTTGCCTTCATGACCCACAGCCCCGCCGAAGCGGAAGACGCCCCGGACGGAGGCCGCAAGAAGATCGTCTTCGTCGCCGGCCGCGTCAGTCATGGACCCGGCGAGCACGAACACCGCGCTGGCTGCATGCTACTCGCCGACCACCTCAACAAGAGCGGCCTGCCGATCGACGCGGTGGTCGTCACCAATGGCTGGCCGCAGGACGAGTCGGTCTTCGACGGCGCTGCGGCGGTGGTCATCTACGCCGACGGCGGCGGCGGTCACCCGGCCATGCAGCACCTGCCCAAGCTCCGCGAGATCGCCAAAACCGGCGCCGGCATCGGCTGCATCCACTACGGCGTGGAAGTGCCGAAGGGCGATGGCGGCAACACCTTTCTCGATCTGATCGGCGGCTACTTCGAGACCGATTGGTCGGTCAACCCGCACTGGGACGCCTCCTTCAAGCCGGCCAAGCACGCGATCAGCCGCGGCATCGGCGAGTTCAAGATCCGCGACGAATGGTACTACCACATGCGCTTCCGCGAGAACATGGAAGGCGTCACCCCCATCCTCAGCGACCTGCCCGGCCCCGACACCCTCAGCCGTCCCGACGGTGCCCACTCCGGCAATCCCCACGTCCGCGCCGCCGTCAACGAGCGCAAGGAACCACAGCACGTGATGTGGGCCTACGAGCGCCCCGAATCCTTCGGCAAAGGCCGCGCCTTCGGCTTCACCGGCGGCCATTTCCACAAAAACTGGCAACACGACGACCACCGCGGCATCGTCCTCAACGCCATCGCCTGGATCGCCCAGGCCGAAGTCCCCGCCGACGGCGTGAAATCCCCCACGCCCACCGACGAGGAAATGAAAGCCAACCTCGACCCCAAGTGACGCGAAGCGAGCGCTGACTTCATAAGGGAGCGCTGACTTTAGTCGGCTTGGACAGTCGGGCTCCCAAAACGAAACGGCGCAGCCGCTCCGCCACCTAAGCTCCACGCTACTCGACCCTCACCCCGACCTCCTTCGCCCACCTCTCCCAAGCCGCGGCCATCGCCGCGGCTTTTTCTTTCTCCACCGCCGCAAGGTCGGTGAGCTCGCACGGATCCTTCACCACATCGTAAAGCTCCCACGCCGCCTTCGGCCCCTTCCGCACCAGCTTCCAATTGCCGTCCCGCCACGCCGCCGCGCCGAAATGCTCCCAGCCGAGCGTGCGCGGCCCGCCTTCTCCGCCCCGCAGGACCGGCAGCAGCGACTTGCCTGGCAGCGCTTCCGGGGGCTTCGCCCCCGCGATCTCACAGAGCGTCGGCATCAGGTCGATCACATGCCCCACCGCGTCCACTCGCGATCCGGCTTTCGCCTTCATCCCCGCCGGCCAGCACACGATGCAGGGCGTGCGGATCCCGCCCTCGTGGGTGTGCGCCTTGTGGCGGCGGAACGGGGTGTTCGAGACGTTCGACCAGGACTGCCCGTAGTTGTGATAGGAATCCACCGTACCGATCGCCCCCTTCAGATCGGGCCGCATGTTCCTGCCCAGCGGCCCGCCCTCGGCGGCAGCCCCGTTGTCGGAAAGGAAGACGACGACGGTATTCTCCAGTTCGCCCGCCTTCTCCAGTGCCGACCGCAGCCGGCCGATCTCGGTATCCATGATCTCGGTCATCGCCGCATAGACCGCCATCTTGCGCGTCATCTCCACCCGCTTCGCTTCCGGCAGCTTCTTCCAATCCGCAGCGTCCGGCGGGCTCAAGGGCGTGCCGGCGGGAATCACGCCGAGATCGATCTGCCTCCGGTGCCGCGCCTCCCGCACCGGCTGCCAGCCCGCCCGGTAGCGCGCCTCGTATTTCCTCACGATCTCCTCCGGCGCGTGCAGCGGCCAGTGCGGCGCGGTGTAGGCGAGATAGAGGAACCACGGCTTGCCCGCCTGCTCCTTCCGGTGCCCGTCGAGGAAGTCGAGAGCCGCGTCGGTGAAGGCTTCCGTGGCGTAAAACTCCTCCGCCTCCGGCACGATCCGCTCGCCGTCTTTCGCGAACACCCGCTCCAGACCCGGCACCTTGCACTTACGAATGTCATAGTAGTTCATCCCGCCGGAGATCAACCCGTAGGCGTGGTCGAAGCCGCGGTCGACCGGCCACTGCGGGCGGAACTCGCCGACGTGCCATTTCCCGGCATGATAGCTGCGGTAGCCCGCGGGCTTCAGCGCTTCGGCCAACGTCGTGCAGGTGTCGTTCAGATAACCCTGATACGGCCCTTTCTCCGGCCCCGGACGGTCCACCACCATCCCCCCGATCCCCGCCTGATGCGGGTAAAGCCCGGTCAGCAATGAGGCCCGCGTCGGGCAGCAGCGCGCCGCATTGTAGAACTGACGGAACGAGACGCCTTCGGCTGCCAGCCGGTCCAGGTGCGGCGTCGCGATCTCCGATCCCTGGCTGCCCAGGTCCGACCAGCCCAGGTCATCGGCCAGGATGACCAGCAGGTTCGGCTTCTCCGCCGCTCCGCCGACCTGCGCCGCGGCCAGGACGCCGATGAGGGAAAATCCAAGCTTCATGGGCCAAGCCTAGCCGCGGGATGCGCCGCCTGTCTTGCCCCAATCGGGTCACAAGAGCAGGAATCCGGGCATTGACAGCCCCGGCCCGGGGGCGTAGGGAATCGGCCCCGCGACACGAAGCGTCACGGCGGAGTAGCCAAGTGGTAAGGCATCGGTTTGCAAAACCGCTATTCGAGGGTTCGATTCCCTCCTCCGCCTCCATCGCTGACCTTCAGATACTTGGATTCCCCATTGGGCCAGCCCGAGTCGTGACCACTCCGGGCCCGCAGCCAACCGGACGTGATGCCTGCGACTCCCGAATTGAATTGGGAAAGTCCATCGGCCAAGATCCCGCCCGCCCGGGCGAAGGCCGGGGCCACTCCCATGAAACGCCGCAACTTCCTCTTCTCGGCCGCGGCGTCCTGCTTGTCCCCGCGCCCTGCCATGGCCTCCGAATCCACCCCTCCCCTGCTCCGTTTCGGCCTCATCGCCGACGCCCAGTACGCCGACGCCGATCCTTGGAACGACCGCCACTACCGCGCGACTCCCGACAAACTGGCGCGCGCCGTCGAAACGATCCGCGCCGCCAAGCCCGCATTCACCCTGCATCTCGGCGACCTCATCGACCGCGATTTCAAGGCCTTCGGCATCATGCTCCCGCTGCTCGACCGGCTCGGTCACCCGGTGCACCACCTGCTGGGCAACCACGACTACGACGTGGCCGATGCCGACAAGGCCCGGGTGGTCTCCACCCTCGGGATGCCGCACGACTACTACACCTTTCGTAGCCATGGCATCCGTTTCGTGATGCTGGATACCAACGACCTCTCGACCTACAAGCGGCCCGCGGACTCACTGGCGACGAAATCCGCGGCGGAGCTCCTCAAGCGGCTGGAGGCGACCGGAGCCCCGGGCGCCAAGCCGTGGAACGGCGGCATCGGCGGAGCCCAACTCGACTGGCTCGACCGCGAACTCACCGCCGCGGATGCCGCGAAGGAACGCGTGATCGTCTGCGGTCACCATCCGCTGGTCCCGGCCGACATGCACCAAGCCTGGAATTTCGAGGAGATCTTGGCCGTGCTCGACCGTCATCCCTGCGTCGCCGCCTACTTCAACGGCCACAACCACGCCGGCGCCTTCGCCGAACGGAACGGCATCCCCTACCTGACCTTCCGCTCCATGCTTCACGAGCCGGAACTCACCGCGTTCTCGATCATCGACGTCCACGCCGACCGCATCGTGATCACCGGCCACGGCCGCGAGGAGTCCCGCGTCCTGAAGAAGTAACGGAAAAAAAATCCGGCATGATCCGGGATTGGCTGGAGTATAGTTGTAGTACAGCTTGTCATCAACGAACTGAAATCCAATCGCCATGTCGATCCACGCGGTAAAACCGGAAACCGAGGCCGTCCTCCGACGCCAGCGGCGGACTTCATTCATCACCAGCTCCATCATCTCGGTGCTGGTGGTCATCCTGCTGCTGGCGATCCTGTCGTTCTTCCTCCTTTCCCCTCTTTTCAAGGAAACCCCGGTCATCGTCAGCTACCAGTCCAGCAGCGTCACCGACGAGATGGTGCAGGAGCGCAAGGTTTCGACCTCGGTCGACCGCAAGCCCTCCGCACCCTCCTCCGCGATGGCGAAGGTCATCGCCGCCAATACCGAGTCGCCGGTGTCGGTGCCGGTGCCGGACACCGATGTCACGGCACCTTCGACCGACTTCGGCAACGGCGATGATTTCGGCGAAGGCTGGGGCAGCGGTTCGGGCGACGGCAGCGGCGGCGGCGGGGCGACCTTCTTCCAGCAGAAGGTGAAGGCGAGCAAGGTGGCCTATGTGATCGACTACTCCCAGTCGATGCGCGGCGCGCGCGAGTCACTCATGCGCGCCGAGTTGCGGAAGTCGGTCGAGAGCCTGTCGCTCTCGATGAGCTACCAGCTCATCTTCTTCGCCGGCCCGACCTGGGTTGCCGGGGACGAGGTCACCATGGCCAAGGGCAACAAGTCCGCCGAGGTCAAGGGTTCCGGCGGCACCTTCGACTGGGTTTCCAAAGGCAGCGCCCACGATTGGAACACGAAGGGCAGGAAGCAGAAGGCGAAGTGGCTGGAGGTCACCCCTGCCAAGCGGAAGAAGTCCCTCGACCTGATCGCATCGACCCCCCTCGTCTACGGCACCAACTGGGAGCCCGCGCTCGAAATGGCTCTGGCGATGGATCCCGCGCCGGATGTCATTTTCTTCATGACCGACGGCATCACCGGCGGAGATGCGGAGGGTCTCGCGAAAAGCATCGCCGGCCGGGCGAAGCGGAACAAGATCATGATCAACACCGTGGCGATGATGGAGCCCAAGGCGGAAGCCGCCATGAAGCTCCTCGCCAAAGGAACCGGCGGGCAGTTCACGGTGATCGAAAACGGCGGCAAGGTCCGCCAGGTGCCGCTCGATTGAGGCTTACAACTGGTCCGCGATGGCCTCCGCCAAGGGTGCCACGGGAGAGCGAGTGTCTTCCAAGCTCAACCGCCGCGATATCCGGAAGTCCGGCAGGAACACCTCGTTCTCAAGCCGGCGGAGAGTGTCGGCATCGGAAAATCCGAGGTTCAACTCGCGATTGATCCGCATGCTCAAGGTGTCGAGGTTCGCCGACCCGATACAGCCCCAGCCGTCGCAGATCATCACCTTCATGTGGGTCATTTTCGGGTAGCGGTAAATCTTGCCGCCCGCTTCGATGATCAGGCGGGCGGTGCCGAGATTGCCGGCATCCATGATCGTCGAATCACCGCGGGCCGGAAGGATCACGCGCACGTCCACGCCGCGACGTGCCGCGCTGGCCAATGCGAGAGCGATGTCGTCGTGGGCGAAGTAGGGATTCTCGATCCAGATCCGCTTCCGGGCCGCGCGGATGGCGAGCATCGTGGCATCGAGGATCTGCGTCTGGCCGCGCGCCGCATCAGTGCGGAGCAGGCGCAGCGGCACGCCGCCATCGACGGGCGGCGGACGACGGAAGAAGGCGGGCTTCTGCAACAACGCGAGATCTCCCCAAGGGCCGGACTTCCGCCAGGCCCGGCTGAACTCTCGGGACAAGCTGCCGACCACCGGGCCCTCGACTTTCACCATCAGGTCGTGCCACTCGGAATAGTACTCGCGGCCCATGTTCATCCCGCCGAGGATCGCGGTGCGGCGGTCGAAGACGAGCAGCTTGGTGTGGTCGCACACCAGCCACGGGTTCAACGTGCGGCGGACCTGGAGCTTCGAGTCCTCCTTCAGGTAGCGGGCGATGTCGGCGGGCGGTTGAAAGCCGCGCGGGCCCGGGGTCTCGGGAGCCGCGGTGTGGGCGAAGCTGCTGCCCAGATCGTCGAACAGGATCCGCACCGGCACCTCCTCCGCCCGCCGCTTCAGGATGTCGGCATAGCGCACGGCGATGTCGTCGTTGTCGAAGATGAAGAATTGGAGATCGACCGATTGTTTGGCGGCGGCAAGCTGGCGATCGAGTTCCGGGAAAAAGCCCGGCCCGTCGACCAGCCACTCCAGGGTGCCCGCCTCCCGGCGCGGCATGCCTTCGCGGTCCAGCAAGCGTTCGAAGTCCTCCGTCCCCGGCACCTCGACGGGAGCCGGCTTGAACTCGATCTCCACCGGCAGGTTCCCGCTCACCACTTCACGCGGCCGGTGCCACATCACCGCGAGGCCGGTGCGCACCGTCGTGAAGGGCTGCCTCAGCACGGCCATGGTGGTCGAGCGAAAGGCACTTACCGCCAGCTGCCCGCTACCCGTCACCGAGTCGCTGGCCTGCGGCTTCCGCTCCAACGAACGGTCGGCGTTCGATTGCAAGGACCCGCAGGACGCGAACAGCAGGGTTCCGGAAAGGGCGGCGAACCGGGCGCCGGGTGAAGGCAACATCACCCCAATGAACTGCGAAACAGCCGTTCTGCAAGCCGCGCTTCAATCGATGCCCATGTCGTTGCGCATCGCCGCGACCATCTTCACGTGGCGGACGTCGTTCTCCTGGCTCGATTCGTTGTCGAAATTCAGCCCGTAGGGCCAGAAGTGCATCCGGTCGGCGCTGAGCGTCGCGTTCTCGCCATCGAACTCCCGGAGCTGGGCCAGCGCATGCTTGCCGGTCCACTTGCCATCCTTGATGTTCGCCTGCCAGTTCGGGTGGGTGCCGATGCCCAGCGTGTGGCTGATCTCGTGCAGCGCGACGCGGGTGTTGATGCTGCCGCCGAAATTGATCCAGCCCTCGTAGTTCGCATCGGCCGTCGGCGTGCCCGGGCTGTTGTTCGCCCACACCTGCTTCTTGAAAACGCCAAGGCTGTTGTAGAGCGCGACCGCGGCGTCCATCGCATCGGTGATGCGCTTCTTCCGGTCCTCCGGCCACTTTTCATGGCCGTCGGGCAGGACGTATTTCAGATCCGTCCGCACCTTCTCTTCCTTCGCTTTCTCCGGAGCCGCCGCGGCCAGCTTCTGCTGCACGAACTCCCGGTCGGCGGCGCTGAGGAATTTCAGGCGGACCGAAAGCTCCTTGCCGTCCGCGCGGCGGATCACCACCGAGTCGGTGTTGGCCCGCAGGTATTCGCCCTCGATCGGCCGGCCGTCGTTGGAGATCCAGGTGCGGCTTTGGGCGGCGGCGGGCAGGATGGCTCCGGCGGAGAAGACCAGAACAAGAAGGTTCGCTTTCATGAGGCGGCGGGATGTTCGGAGGAAAACCCGCGTCCACGCCATGATGTTTCGGCGCGCCCGGCGGAATCGCACAAATGCGGGGTTGTGCGCCGGAGCGGTGCTGGTGTTCCGCAGGGCAACGCGATTGCAACGGGTCCGATGAAGTCGAAGCGCGGATTCTGCGGTCCTACAGGGACCATTCATAACAGCCCGGCACACAGTGCCGGGTGGGTGCCCTTGTCTTTTGCCGTCCTACAGGGACGGATCATGCGGGGAAAAGCAGTCGGCATCGTCGCGGAGCCGAACCCGCCGTCGAGCCGCCCACGGATGAAGCGTCCCTGTAGGACGCCAAACGGCTTTCGAAAACGCCCGGCACTCCGTGCCGGGCTCTTATGAATCGTCCCGTTGGGACGCGAACCAACGAGTCCGCTGAGACATTGGACTGAGGCCACCTCACGCCCGCGGGCCGCGGTCGAAATCGAGGACGAACTTCCGGCCGCGGAGGCTGGCGCCTTTCGAGATCTGCACCAAGCGCTCGGCGCAGTCGGCGCGGACGTCGATGCAGCTGTGCTTGGCGAAGAGCTTCACGTTGCCGACGGCGCCGTCCGGGAGACCGGCTTCGCCATACAGCATGCCGATGATCTCGCCGACCTTCACGCCGTGGAATTTGCCGAGCGAGAAGAACAGCGGGACCATGTTGGAGTTGTCGTGCGGTCCTTCGTGGCGCGGACGGGGTTCGCGATACTCCCGCTGCTGGGAATCTCCGCGCGGTTCGCGGACCTCGCGGCGGCCGCGCTGGCCCGGGATTTCGCGGTCTTCGGCGATCTCGCCGAACTCGCGGCCGGAGTTCTCCTTGAGCATGGTGATCAGCACGCCGGCGATGTCGGTCGGGGTGAAGCCCTGCTCTAACAAACGGTCCATCTGGCTCTCGTGCGATTCGAATTCGCCCTTCTCGAGGCGCTCCTTGATCTGGTCGAAGAAGCGGTCGGCGAGGCGGCCTTCCACCATCTCCTGGGTCGGCACGCGCTCGCGGCGGATCGGGTGGCGGGTGTAGCGCTCGATCATTTCCAGCCGGTGGATCTCACGGCCGAAGACGAAGCTCACCGCGCGGCCGCTGCGGCCGGCACGACCGGTGCGGCCGATGCGGTGGACGTAGTCCTCGGGGTCCTGCGGCAGGTCGTAGTTGAAGACGACGTCGATGTTCTCGACGTCCAGCCCGCGGGCGGCGACGTCGGTGGCGACGAGCAGTTCGATGGTGCCGTCGCGGAAGCGCTTCAGCACGCGCTCGCGCATCTGCTGGGTGATGTCGCCGTGCAGGCGGTCCGCGGTGTAGCCGCGGGCGAGCAGGGCCTCGGTGCACTCGTCGACGGAGCGCTTGGTATTGCAGAAGATGATCGCGAGCCGGGACTGCTCCATGTCGAGCAGGCGGGACAGCACTTCGACCTTCGAGCGCTCGCGGACTTCGTAGCAGCACTGGTCGATGGTCGAGACGGTCTTGCTCTTCTGGTCGATCTCGATGGTCTGCGCGTTGTTGCCGAACTTGCCGATGAGATGCGTCACCCCGCGGCTCATGGTCGCGGAGAAGAACATCGTCTGGCGTTCCTTCGGGATCGCGGCAAGCAGCTCTTCCATCTCCTCGCGGAAGCCGAGGTCGAGCATGCGGTCGGCCTCGTCGAGCACCACGGTTTCGATCTTGCTGACATCGAAAGACCCGCGGCGAAGGTGATCCATCACGCGGCCGGGAGTGCCGACCACGACCTGGACGCCGTCGCGCAGGGCGCGGAGCTGGCGGTCCATCGGGGCACCGCCGTAAACGGGGATCGCGCGGAGCTGGCCGAGCTGGGAACCGAGACGGTGGACTTCCTCGCAGACCTGCACCGCGAGTTCGCGGGTCGGGCAGAGGATGAGGGCCTGCGGTGCGAACTTTTTGAAGTCGAGCTTGGCGAGAAGCGGCAGCGTGAAGGCGGCGGTCTTGCCGGAGCCGGTGTGCGAGAGGCCGAGGATGTCGCGGCCGGTGAGGGCGACGGGAATCGCCATCGCCTGGATCGGCGAGGGGCGCTCGTAGCCGAGTTTTTCAATGGCGGCGAGGAGTTCGGCGGGCAGGCCGAGTTCGGAGAAAGGCGGTGTTTCCATAGTCAGTTGGTATTGGTTTCAAGGACGGTGATCCTGGAAACCACAACCAAAAGGCCTCCTGGATCGAACAACCCGCGACAGCGGGGGGGCGCGGAGACTGGCGGCTTTTGCCGGTCTGGCAAGAAACATTTTTCCTGCCGATTATGACCGCAGCGTCTTCACATTGACGAACTCGCGGATGCCATGCTTACCGAGTTCACGTCCCCAACCGCTGTCCTTCACGCCGCCGAAAGGAAAGCGGGGATCGGAAACCACCTGGGCATTGATGGCGACGGTTCCGGTGTCGAGCTGCTCCGCCACGCGGCGGGCACGATCTACCTCCGCACTGAAGACGGCGGCACCCAGTCCGAACGGCGTCCGGTTCGCGAGCGCGATCATTTCCGCATCGCCCGACACCCGGGTCACCGCCGCGACCGGGCCGAAGGTTTCCTCGTCAAAGACCCGCATCCCGGGTTTCACGCCGGCAAGCAAGGTCGCCGGGTAGTACGGCAGATCTCGTAGTTGCGGGACCTCCCCGCCCAACAGCAGCCGGGCACCGGCCGCGATGCTGTCCATGACCTGCCCGTGGAGTTCGTCCCGCAAGTCGGTGCGCGCCATCGGCCCGAGATTGCAGGCTTCATCCCGCGGGTCGCCGGGGACGAATTCCGCCAGCTCCTTTGCCAGCAGCCCGACGAACTCGTCGTGCACATCTTCCGCGACCAGAAAGCGCTTCGCCGCGATGCAGCTCTGGCCCGCATTCACCATCCGGGCCGCGGCGCAGATCCTCGCGGCCGATGGCAGATCGGCATCGTCCAGCACGAGATAGGGATCACTGCCGCCGAGCTCCAACACCGACTTCTTCAAATACCGACCCGCCGCCGCGGCCACCTTGCGACCCGCCTCCGTGCTGCCGGTGAAGGTCACCGCACGGATCCGCGCATCGGCGATCAGCGGTTCGACCTCCTTACCCGCGATGAAGACCGCGCGCAGCAGGTCGTCGCGGCCGAAGGCCTCCGCGATGACTTCCGCGATCGCCCGGGCGCAGCCGGGAACATTCGACGCGTGCTTGAGCAGGATCGTGTTGCCCGCCATCAACGCCGGTGCGGCGAAACGGAAGGCCTGCCAGAAGGGGAAATTCCACGGCATGATCGCCAGCACCGGACCGAGCGGCTGATGGAGAATCGTCGCGCCGTCTTCCACGACGGGAGCCAGCATCGCCTCGCCATGCGCCGCGTAGTGACGGCAAGCGGTGGCGCATTTCACGACCTCCGCCTTCCCCTGGGTCACCGGCTTGCCCACCTCCCGTGCCATCCGCCGCGCGAACCTTTCCTGCCGGGCTTCCAGGATTTGTGCCGCCCTCTCCAGACCCTTCGCCCGTTTGGCGAATGACATGGCGCGCAGGTCATCGAAGGCGGCAGCCACCGCGGCGAGGGGATCGGACATGCCGCCACCCTGCACCGCGACCCGCGGCGTCGCAAGGACCCGAGGACGAACACGAACTTTTGCACGCGACATCCCGAGGACCTGCTAGGGTGAAGGGCTAACCATGAAAAACTTCCTGACCGGCCTGCTCCAGAGCCATGAAGAAGCGGCGTGGATGCTCCGGAGCTTCCTCGATTGAAGCTTCCCCCCATGCCCCGCTACCTTCTCCTCCTGAACCGCGGCTCCGGCGGCAACGACCGCGGGCTCGATGCCCGCGAAGTCTGCCGGACGGTGGAAGACGCCTTCCGCGAAGCGGGCCACGACATTTCGTCGAGAATCGTCGAGCCGGGGCAGCTCGAACCCACGCTGAAGCAAGCGGTCGCCGACGCCCCCGACGGCATCATCGTCGCCGGTGGCGATGGCACCGTGTCGGCCGCCGCCCGTCTGCTCGGCGGGACCCCGATCGCCCTCGGCATCGTGCCGATGGGCACCTTCAACCTGGCCGCACGCGACCTCGGCGTCCCATTGGAAATCGAAGAAGCGGCCCGCTTCCTCGCGCAGGCCGAGGTCATGGAAGTCGATGTGCTCGATGTCGCCGGCCACGCCTGCCTCTGCACCACGATCCTCGGCTTCTACCCGGAGTTCGCGCGGACTTTCGACCGCCGCGACCACGGCGGCCGCTGGTGGAAGAAGGCGTTCAAGCTGCTGACCTCGCTGCCCCGCACCTTCAGGGAAGCCCGCTCGCTGCGGCTGACATGGAAACACGCGGACGGCGAGGGCCGGGCGCGGACCAAGTTCTCCGCATTCGTGCCGGGCCGCTACAAGGCGGCCACCGGGATCGTTCCCGTCCGCACCGATTTCCAGTCCGGCACGATGACCGCCTACGTCGGCCGCCAGCGCCATGCCGGATCGGCGATGCGCGGGATGCTCGACTACGTGTTCGGCCGCCAGGAGCAGAACGACGAGCTGACGATATTCACCGCCGCGAAGCTGGAGTTGCGGGCCGGCCGGCGGAAGCACGCGATGGTGATGATCGACGGCGAGATCCTGCGCCTCGCTTTCCCGCTGGAGCTGACGATTCGGCCGCGGCACTTGAAAGTGCTGACCACTCCGGAGATCCTGGCAGACGACGCATGATCCGCCTGCTCCATCTTTCCGACCCGCATTTCGGCGCGGCGGATCCGCAAGTGGCGGAGGCCTTTCTGGATCGGGCGAGATCGCTGGCGCCGGACCTGACCCTGCTCAGCGGCGACCTCACCATGCGGGCCCGTCGCTGCGAACTGGCCGCCGCCCGGGACTTCGTGGACCGCCTGCCCGAGCCCCGGATGGTGATCCCGGGAAACCACGACATCCCCGGCCTCAACCATCCCTTTGACCGCTTCTTCAGGCCCTTCCGCCGCTACCGCGAAACCTTCGGCCACGAGCTGGAGCCGGAACTCCGCCTGCCCGGAATCCATGTCGTCGGGCTCAACAGCACGCAGGCTTTCGGCTTTCACGCGGACTGGTCGGAAGGCAGGATTTCCCGTGACGCACTCGCCCAAGCCGGCCGGCGCTTCGCCGCGGGACCGGGTGGCCTCCGCGTGCTGATGCTCCACCATCCGCTGCTGGCCCCGGCGGGTCACGGCCGCTCGGTGGTGGACCCGCTGCCGGACCTGCTCGACCTGATCGGCGGACATCACGTCGACCTCGTCCTGTGCGGTCATTTCCACCGCTCCCATCTGGACACCATCGGAGCGGATGCATCGTGGCATGGCATCGTTTCCCAAGCCGCCACCGTGTGCTCCACCCGGCTGCAAGGCGAGCCGCAGGGCTTCCACGAGATCCTCGCAGGGGACGACCGGATCGAGATCCGAAAGCACGTGTTCCGGTCCGGAAATTTTGCCGCCGAAACCACCTCGACCTATCACCGGACACAGGTCGGCTGGCGTCCGGCTGGAGGAAAATGAAGATGACGATTTTTTTTGCGATTCGCCCCATGACATCCGGAAGGATGCGTGTAAATGTGCCGGAATGAATGAGCTTCGTCTCCCCGCCCAAGCTTCATCCGTCTCCCTCCAGACCGCCCTCACCCGCAGCCTGGATGCGCTCTCCACCTACCTCCACGGCGCGCGGATCTCCGAGTCCCGTCTGCTGGAAAACGTCTGCCGAGAATTCGCCGAGCGCCGGTCCGGCATGGCGGAGCGCATCGCCGGGCTGATCGAACTCGAAGGCTCCACGCCCGACTTCGGCCCCAGCCGCGAGGCCGGATTCCAGCGGATCTGGATGACCCTGGTCAGCCGCCGCTTCCCGACCTTCCGCGACGGGCTGCCGCGCGAGTGCGAACGCAGTGACCGCCGCCTGGAAAGGGTGCTGCTGCGACTGCTGAACGCCCCCGGTTGCGAGCGCTCGGTCCGCAATGGCTTGGCCGAAATCCTGCGCGAACTCCGCGCCGACCTGAAGCGCCTGCGCGCCTTGCGCCACCCCCGCCAGGTCATCACCGCCGCCCGGCTGTGTCACCACGAAGGGATTTCGCAAGACCGGGCGGAACTTCCCCGGTAGTGCAGGGCATGTCTCCGCGCCTTCTCGCCGCCACGCTCATCACCATCCCGCTTTCGCTCCCCGCGAACCCGGTGATGGACGGGGCCGACCCGCACGTGCAGGTCGCGGGAACGGACTTCTGGCTCTACCCGACCGAGGCCCACAGCCGGCGGCCGATCTTCGCCGCCTACCGTTCGAAAGACCTCCTCACCTGGACGCGGACGGGCACCGTCCTCGACCTCGACCAGGTGCCGTGGGTGAAGTCCGACGGCGCGCCCTGGCACGGAGCCTGGGCTCCGGCGATCGCGGAAAAGAAGGGCAAGTTCTACTTCTACTACTCGGTCGGCCCGCAGAACCCGACCCCCAGTCGGATCGGCGTGGCGGTCGGCACCTCCCCCGCCGGACCTTTCACCGACAGCGGCAAGCCGCTGCTCACCGGCGGCGACGGCTTTGAAGCGATCGATCCGATGGTCTTCGTCGAAGGCGAGCAGGCCTGGTTCTACGCCGGCGGCAGCGCGGGATCGAAGCTCCGCGTGTTCGAAATGGCGGACGACATGGTGAGCTTCAAGCGCGAGGTGGAGACCGCGCAGCCGCCGCATTTCACCGAAGCGCCCTTCCTGCATCGGCGGGGAGAAACCTACTACCTCAGCTACAGCCACGGCCGCTGGAACGACTCCAGTTACTGCGTCCACTACGCGACTTCCACCTCGCCCGCCGGCCCGTGGGAATATCGCGGCAAGATCCTCGAAAGCGATGCCTCGCGCCAAGGGCCGGGCCATCATTCCTTCGTCGAGAATCCGAAAACCAAGCAGTGGCTCATCGTTTACCACCGCTGGGAAAGCACGAAGAAGGAAGGCCCCTTCCGCGGCGGCCGGAAGATCGCGGTGGAGAAGATTGAATACGATGCGGAAGGACTCATCCGGCCGGTCAAGATGACGCCGTGACCGTGGCTGCGGCATCCCTGCCGCAAGCCTTGTTTTCCTGAACCGGGCGGCTTGCGGCCAGACGCCGCAGCCACTCTCTTCACACCGCCTCGAACCTCCCCGCCTCGCGGTTCTTGCGGACTTTCCCGGCAGGAAAAATCGTGCCGTTCATCGCAAGATACACGCCGGGCGGCAGCGACTGCACCGCCCCCAGCGCGAGGCCGAGATTGAATACGGCATCGGTCACCCGGAAGCGCGCCGGGGCGAGGGCGCCGGTGAGGACGATGGTCTTGTTCGACAGCCCGGTCAGTGCCTCGGCGGTCAGGCTCATCGAGTCGGTGCCGTGGGTGATCAGGATCCGTTCCTCCGGCGCGTCCGCACAGGCCCGGCGGATCGCGGCGCGGTCGTCGTCCGTCATTTCCAAGCTGTCCTTCCGCAGCAGCGGCAACAGCCGCCACTCCAGCGTCACGCCGGACTCGCGGAAGACGTGCGGCACGGTCGGCTCGCCGACCTCGTATTCGGACGAGGCGTCGAAATAGACCTTGTCGATGGTGCCGCCGGTGGTGAGGACGAGGAGCATGGGGGGAAGTTCCAAGTGGGAAAGTGCCAAGTGCCAAAGAAGAGCCCGGACGGCTCAGGACTTGGGGAGGAAGAAGGAGCGCTGCTTGTCGGAGATCGGAAGGCCGAGTTTTCCCATGACCTCGAGCATGTCTTCCCAGACCGCGCGCTTGTCACGGATGGAGCTGGTGCGAAGCAGGTAGGACGGGTGGTAGGTGACGCGGACCGGAATCCCGCCGAAGTCGTGCCACTTGCCGCGCATCGCGGTGACCGGACCGGACAGCCCGAGCAGGCCTTCCGCCGCGCTGCCGCCGAGGGCGACGATGCAGCGCGGCTTCACGATCTCCACTTCGGCGCGGATGAAGGAAATGCAGGACGCCATTTCCTCAGGCGTCGGCTTGCGGTTGTTCGTGGTCTGGCCGGGCGTGGCCGGGCGGAACTTGACGATGTTGGAAATGTAAACCTGCGGGCGCGACAGGCCCATCGCCTTGATGATGTCGTCGAGCTTCTGCCCGGCGGGTCCGACGAAGGGCTCGCGCTGTTCTTCCTCCTGATAGCCCGGTGCCTCGCCGACGAACATCAGGTCGGCCTCGGGATTGCCGGTGGAAAAGACCATCGTCTCGCGCAGGGTCCCGAGCTTCCGCGCCGGGGCCCAGTTCTCCGCCTGCGCGGCCAAAGCCGCGATTTTCTCCGCCGCACTCCCGCCCGCCGGCGTGGCGATCACCACCGGCTCCGCCGCAGGCGAGGCGGCTGAGGGAGCGCTGACTTTAGTCGGCTTGGACGGTAGGTCAGCCGCCGCAGCCACCGCCGCAGCCACCGGCGCGGCTCCGCGCTCAACCGCCGCAGCCGCCTTTCCCCCCCGCGACCGCCGGTGCAAGTCCCGCAGCAACTCCTTCGCCTCCTCGTCCAGATGCACATGCGTCACCCCGCGCGCTTCCTCGGCGCGGAGGAAATCCAGCAGGGCATCGATCGGGCGGCTCACGGGACGGAGGCTAGGCCGGCGGCCGCGGGGGTGCAATCCTGCTTTGGAAGAGAACCGGGTGGAACGAACCGCGGAGGCGCGGAGGTCGCGGAGGTGAACGCTGAGTTTGAAAGGTGTTAACAACGAAGTGGCAAATTCTCAAAAGACGTTGGCTCCGAACCTTCGCGCTTCCTCCGCGACCTCCGCGCCTCCGCGGTTCGATCCCTCAAATCCCCAGTTCCCCAGTTCCCTAATTTACCCAATCCCCCCCGATTCCGATTCCCCGGAAGGCTTGTACTTGCCCCTCCCCGCCGCTTTCGCCCATGGTGCGACCGCGCCCAACGCGCTCCCCGCCCATGTTTCGCCGCATCGCCAACTTATTCAAAGGATTCATCGGACTCTTCATCGGAGGGATCGAGAAGAAGAACCCCGAAGCCCTGCTCGACGTGGAGAAGGAAAACCTCCGCAAGCAGATCAGCGAGTTCAACGCCGGCCTCGCCGCCCACGCCGGACTGGTCGAGCGCCTGATGGGCCAGGTCAAGAAGCTCAACGCCGAGGAAACCGAACTGAAGGCCAAGACCAAGGCGCTGCTCCAGGCCGGCCAGCGCGACGCCGCCGGGGAGATGGCGATGCGCTACAAGAACGTCGACCAGCAGCACGACGACCTGAATTCCCAACTCCAGGCCGCCGAAACCCGCTACAAGGAACTCGTCCGCGCCCGCGACGTGGCGATCAAGGCCGCCCGCGACAAGATCGAGTCGCTCAAGCGAGGCATCGACGACATGAAAGTCCAGAAAGCCATGGCTGAACTCAACGAAATGGCCGCCGGCATGGTCGGCACCCTCGGCGGCTCGGGTGACACGCTCAACCGCCTCGAGGAAATGGTCGAGGAAGAGCGCAGCAAGGCCGCCGGCCGCGCCCGCGTTGCCCGCGACAGCGTGGACATGAGCGGCACCGTGCTGAAGGAAGCCGAGCAAAAGGCCCTGGCCGACATGGCGCTCGCCGACTTCGCCGCCGCGGAGGGGATCGAACTGGAGCCGAAGCAAGGCACTCCGGCCGCCGAGACCCCGCCTGCCCAAGGGACGATGGGTCCGGTGAGCCAATGAGCGACCCCATGCCCCCCGAACTCCCATCCCGCTACCGCGCTGAGCGCTGGTATTCCGCACCCAGCCTGTGGCGGAAGCTTTCCCGCTATGCGCTGGTCGCCGGCCGCAAGACCGTCGTCACGGCCATCACGCTCTACCATTGCCTGCGCGACAGCGACACGCCGGCCTGGGCGAAGGGCGTGATCGTCGGCGCGCTGGGCTACCTGATCCTGCCGGTCGACATGGTGCCGGACCTCATTCCCGGGGCTGGCTACGGCGACGACTGGGCCGCGCTGGTCACCGCCCTCGGCACCGTGGCGGCTTACGTGAAGGACGAGCACAAGCTGCGCGCCTCCGTGCAGGCCGAGAAGATCTTCGGGCTCAAGGGACACTGAGCCCGGCCGGACTTTTCCGCGCCGCGGCAGCGCCAGCAAGCCCACCCCGCTTCGAGCCCTCAGGAACCATCGAAAACCCTTGGCCGGAAATGACGCTCCAAAAGCGTTTGTTCCATGAAACACGGGGCGTATTCTCACCAGGCCGCAAGGAATCGCGGCCTTGATCCGCCCCATGAGAAGCCTGCTGGTCGCCTTGATTTCCGTTCTCCCGCTGCTAACGGCCGCCCGGGAGTCGCGGCCGAACATCCTGTTCATCGTGGCGGACGATTGCACCTTCAGCGACCTGCCCTTCCACGGCGGCGAGAACGCCCGGACCCCGCGGCTGTCGCGGTTGGCGGAGCAGGGCCTCGTCTTCGATCGCGCCTACGTCGGCATGGCGATGTGTTCGCCGAGCCGCTCCGAGCTCTACACCGGGCGCACCCCGCTGCGGAACGGCTGCGCCTGGAACCACGGGACCTGCCGCCCGGGAACCCGCAGCATGCCGCATCACCTCGGCGCGCTCGGCTACCGCGTCGGCCTCGCGGGCAAAACCCACATCCAGCCGGCGGAGGTGTTTCCCTTTGAGAAGGTCCCCGGCTTCGACGAGAACTGCGTCCGTGAACCGACCCGGCCCCACGATCTCACCGGCGTGCGGAATTTCATCACCCGCGATGCCGCGCAGCCGTTCTGCCTCGTGGTCGCCCTGACCGAGCCCCACGTGCCCTGGGTGATGGGCGATGCCTCCGTTTACCCGCCCGCCCGGCTGAAGCTGCCGCCTTATCTCGCCGACACCCCGCGGACCCGCCAGGATTTCGGCCGCTACCTCGCGGAGATCACCTACATGGACTCGCAGGCCGGCGAGCTGCTCGACCTGCTGGATCAAATGAAGCTCGCGGAGAACACCGTGGTGATCTTCACCAGCGAACAAGGCGCGCAGTTCCCCGGCAACAAATGGACCAACTGGGACAGCGGCCTCCACACCTCGCTGGTCGTCCGCTGGCCGGGCGTGGTGGCGGCCGGAAAACGCAGCGCCGCGGTGGTCCAGTATGCCGACGTGCTGCCGACCTTGACCGCCCTCGCCGGCGGCAAGCCCGGCGCGGAGGAATTCGACGGCCGCAGCTTCGAAGACGTGCTGCGCGGCCAGGCCGACCGCCATCGCGACTTCGCCCACGGCCTGCACCACAATCACCCCGAAGGCCCGCCCTATCCGATCCGCTCGGTCACCGACGGCGAGTGGCGCTACATCCGCAACCTCACGCCGGATCGCCTCTACTTCGAGAAGCACCTGATGGGCCGCAGCGACCACAACCCCTACTGGGGCACCTGGATCTTCCACGCGGACCGCGATCCGGCGACGCTGCGGCTGGTCGAGCGCTTCCTGAAGCGCCCCGCCGAGGAGCTCTACCACACCGCCCGCGACCGCTTTGAAATGACCAACCTCGCCGCGGATCCGGCCCACGCCGCGACCAAGGCCCGGCTGGTCGCGGAGCTGGACCGCCACTATGCCGCCCACCAAGATCCCGGCGCGGCGCTCGACAGTCCCGCCTCCTTCGAAGCCGCGGCCGGCGGCAAGCACTCCTTCCCGGCAAAACCCTGACCCCGATGCCGCGCCTCATGATCCCTCTCCCCCGCCTTTCATTCGCGCTGATTCTGACAGCCGCCCCGCTGCCCGCCGCCGAACCCGCCCGGCCGAACGTCCTGCTGATCTGCGTCGACGACCTCAAGCCGGCGCTCGGCTGCTACGGAGACCCGCTGGCCAAGACGCCGAACCTTGACCGCCTCGCCGCCCGCGGCATCCGCTTCGACCGCGCCTACTGCAACCAGTCGGTCTGCGCCGCGTCGCGCAACAGCCTGATGCTGGGCTCGCGCTCGACTTCCCTCGGGATCTACGGCCTCGCCCCGAATTTCCGCGCTTCGGTGCCGGACGCGGTGACGCTGAGCCAGCATTTCATCCGTCACGGCTACCGCGCGGAGGCCGTCGGCAAGATCCTCCACAGCGGCCACGGCAATACCGATGACAAGGCTTCCTGGAGCGTGCCGACCAACGTCGAAAAGGTCGTCGAATACCTCGACCCGAAAAGCACCGCCGGCGGCCAGTTGACCCGCGAGGAGGCCTACTTCACCAACCAGCAACTGGACCGCATCAGGCAGCTCCCGAAAGGCGCGGCCTGGGAAAGCACCGAGGTCTCCGACAACGCCTACGCCGACGGCCGGATCGCCGACGACGGGATCAAGCGCTTGCAAGCCGCGAAAGAGCGGACCGGCACGCCGTTCTTCATCGCTCTCGGCTTCGTCAAACCGCACCTGCCCTTCACCGCGCCGAAGAAATACTGGGACCTCCACGATCCCGCGAAGTTCACCGTCCTGCACGACCTCGACACCCCGCGCGGTGCCCCGCCCTACGCCGGCAAGCGCGGCGGCGAGCTTTCCAACTACGACCCGGTCCCCGCCAGCGGGCTGCCCGACGACGCCACCGCCCGCACGCTGATCCACGGCTACTACGCGGCTAGTAGTTACATGGACGCCCAGCTCGGCCGCGTGCTCGACGAGCTCGACCGGCTGGAGCTTTGGAAGAACACGATCGTCGTGCTGTGGGGTGACCACGGCTGGCACTTCGGCGACCACGGCATCTGGACCAAGCACACCAACTACGAGCAGGCGAACCGCATCCCCCTCTTCATCATCGCCCCCGGCGTGAAGCCCGGCGCGGCCCGCGGCTTCGTCGAGACCGTCGACCTCTTCCCCACCCTCGCCGAGCTTGCCGGCCTGTCGAAGCCCGCCGGCCCCCAGCCCATCGACGGCCTGAGCCTGGTGCCCGTGCTGAATGACCCGTCGGCCACCGTCCGCGACCACGCCTACCACTGCTTCCCGCGCGGCGAAGGCCGCATCGGCCGGGCGATCCGCACCGACCGCTACCGCCTCGTCGAGTGGAAGAAGCCGGGCCAGCCCGCCGATAAGGCCGAACTGGAGCTTTACGACTACCAGGCCGCCACGCCGGAGTCGGAGAACCTCGCCGGAAAGATGCCGGACGTCGTGAAGGAACTGCGCGCCATCCTCGCCCGCCACCCGGAAGCCGAACCCAAGCCGCTCGCCCGGAAGAAATAAGCCGCGGCGCGCACCGTATCCGCCGAACGATGAAGCGATTGCTTGCCGCCGCGCTGATGGTTCTCCCCGCACTCGCGGAGAACCCGCTGTCGGTCACGCTGGTGTCCGAAGCGAAGGTGATCACGCCCGTTCAAACCTTCATGGTCGGGTTGCATCTCCAGCCGCCGCAGGGATTCCACACCTACTGGAAACACCCCGGCATCGTCGGGCTGGCGACCTCCGTCGAGTGGTCGCTGCCGCCGGGCTTCCGGGCGGGGGAAATCCAATGGCCGGCTCCGGAGACGGTGAAAATGGCGCGCTACACCGTGCAGGGCTATCGCGGCGAGACCCTGCTGATGGTGCCGGTGACCGCACCCCGCGATCTAACAATTGCTGCGGCTGAAATCACCGCCCGCGTCTCGTGGATGTGCTGCGGCACCCAGTGCCATCCCGCCGCGAAGGTGCCGTTTACGATCACCTTGCCGGTGGCGCATGCGGGAGAAACGGATCCCGTGACCCGCCTCTTGTTTGAGAAATTCCGGACGAAACTCCCCGCCGCGGATCCGGCCTGGTCGAGCGGAATCGAGCGCGTCGGGAAACGCATCGTGCTTACCTTGAAATCCACGGATCCGGCGGTGACGCGGAACGTCAACCAACTCGGTGCGCTGCGCTTCTTCACCGCCGACGGCCAGGTGGATTCCGACGGCGAGCAGAAGGTCACCCTCGGTCCCGGCCAGGTCGTGCGGATCGAGCTGTTAGGCTCCGAACACGTCGCCGCCGCGGACTCGCTGCCGGGCGTGATCGTCGCGGAAAAGAGCTGGCGAACGGCAGGCGGCTCGCTCGGATTGGAAGTGCGGTGAAGCGTTGGACTGAAGCATTCAGCTCACCGGCGAAACCCGCAATTCGCGGAGTGCGTGCAGGTTCCCCGTCGCATCCTCGCGGATCTTCCGCGCCCCATCCTTCCGCTTCGCCCCGAAGTGGCTCCGGCAGCCCTTGAACACTCCTTCTCATGAAGCGGTCCATCCACAAGGTCCCGCGGCGTTCGTGGTGCTTGTTGAACCAGCGGGAGAAGCGCTCCTTTCAGCTCCTTTCAACGTGCCTGGCATCCTTTGTCGGGCATCTTTTCCGCCGGATTGAAGATTCAATGCATGGTGTTCACGATGGCGTTCGGCCGCTTTGAAGCGGCGGGGACGCGCGAAAGCCCCGCGCCTCCGGAACTCCGGCGGCGCGGGGACGGGTCACAAGCGGCCTGCGGCCGGCGTTGTCAGGGAACGACGGTGACGTTCAACCGCGCGAACTTGGCTGCGTCCGGAGCCTTGGGCACGGTGAGGGTGATGGTGTCGAAACCACTCGGGCTGTCCTCAAGGACCGTGACACCCGCAGTGGAACCCGCCGTGGTGGCGCCGACATTGAAGACTCCCGGCCAGGTGGCGAGCGTGGTTCCCACTTCGATCACGGCGGTGGTGCTGCCATCGATGCTGTCGCGATCGCGCTTGAAGGTGAAGACCAGGTCGGTTCCGGAGGCGTCCACGGTGGGCAGCTTGTCGAGGTCGTTGGTGTTCACATCCCCGCCGAGCAGGTATTCCACGGCGTTGCTGACTCCATCGCCGTCCTTGTCCTGCTCCGGGGTGCTGCCGATGGCGTTGACCGCGGCCCAGGATGCATAGGAGGCGGACGCGCCCAGTGTCAGGGTGCCGGTGGTTTCATCAAAGGTATACTTCTTGGTGAGACCGACCGGTTTTTCCCACTTGTCGCCGCCGGTGGGCGTAAAGCCGACGACGCTGAAGGTGGAACCATACGTGCTGGTGGTCACATCCTCCAGCGTCCAGGTGCCGGAAGCGAGCGCGTCCGCCGCGGTGGTGTCGATGACGAAGTCGCCATCGAGCGTGACCGTGCCCGCGCCGGTCAGGCCGTTGTTATCTCCGGAGGCGCCGCCGAGGACGAAGCTGAGCTGGGCGTCGTCGGCGAGCACCAGCGTTCCGCCATCCACCAGGGTATCGCCGGTGTAGGTGTTGACGCCGGAGAGGGTCAGCGTGTCCGCGCCCGCTTTGACCAAGGCGAGATTGCCCTTGAGTATCCCCGCGAATGTCGAGGGGGTGGCTGCCGGGGTGTTGACGGTGAGCGTGGAGAGCGTGCCTGATGAATTGTTCACCGAGTTCTTGGATGCGGCTCCGCTGCCACCGAGAGAAAGTCCGGCCACCTCCTGGTTCGTGCCGTTGAGATCCAGTTCCGCATCCGGGTTGGTGCTGGAACTGGCAAATTGCAGGGCGGTGCCGACCGGCAACCGGTTGTCACCTCCCGCCAGTTGGAGTTTGCCGATCAGAACCTGGGTGGTGCCGAGATAGGTGTTTGCGCCGGAGAGAACCACAACCCCGGTGAGGTCCGTCGTGCGAATGACCAGCCCGTGCGGGTCGACGCCGCTGTCGATGACGCCGCTCACCTCGAGGCTGGTTCCGGCGGCTGCGCCGAGCCGGGTTCCCGCCGAACCGATCGTCACGGGACCCGCCCAAACGTTGGTGCCACTGCTGCTGGTCAGCGCCCCGATGAAATTTCCGACACCGTTGAGGGTCGCAGCCTCCCCGGTGACAGTGACGTCACCGGAAAGATCGATCCGCGCGTTGGCCGAGCTGCCGGTGAGTGATCCATTCACCACGGAGCCCGCCGCGGTGGTTCCCAAGGCAGCCGCATCGGTGACTCTCAGGACTCCGCCGTTGACGGTGGTGGTGCCGGTATGGCTGTTCGCCGCGCCGAGGACCAGGGTGCCGCCGCCGGACTTGACGAGAGAGCCGCCGGTGCCGGTGATGGCGCTTGTGTCGATGGTCTGGGTGGCTCCGCCGTCGGCATTGATGGTGAGTTCATTGGCTCCGAGATCGATGCCGCCGCTCAGGGTGCTGCCGGTGCTGCCGTCCGCTTGGAACCGTGCCGCGCCGCCGAGGGTGATCGGGGCGGTCAGGACCATGCCGGTGACGCCGCCGCCAAATGCGAGCGCACCATTGGTGGCCGTCGTGCCGGTGCCGGTGATGGTCAACGGCTCTGCCACCGACAAGCCGACGGTGGACATGATCAACCTGCCACCGGATGCCACGATGGTGTTTCCATCGGTGGTTCCCAAGGCAGCAGGATTGGAGATGGCAAGCTGTCCGAGGTTCACATTCGTCACCCCGGTGTAGGTGTTGGCTCCGGCAAGGGAGCTGGAGCCCGTGCTGCCCTGGGTGAAGGTGGCCGCGCCGCTGATGACACCGGTGGAGGTTTGGGAGAAAACGCCCGCGCCGCTGGTGGTTACCGCCCCGCCGCCATCGAGCGAACCGGTGAGGCTGAGGGTGCCGGCAAGGACGTTGGTCGAACCGGAATGACTGTTGACCTGGGAAAGCACCAGCGTGCCGCTGCCGGTCTTGCTGAGCGAACGGGCCGCCGTCAATGCGACCGTCTGGTCGAACGACCCGCCGGCGTTGGTGGTGTCGATCGCCACGCCGGAGGCGGCATCGAGGCTGAAACCGGCGAGTGTGTTGGTGTTGAACAGGTCGCCAACTTCGGTTTCGGAGTAGAAGGCTGCGTCCGCGGCCTTGACGCCGAGACCGATCGAACCGGCAGCCCCCGCGGTCGCGGTGGCGGCGGGTTTGGCGGCCTTGTTGCCGAAGGTCAGGATGCCGCCGTCAATCTGGGTGGTGCCGGTGTAGGTGTTGGCACCGGTGAGGGCCTGGGTGCCCGGGCCGGTCTTGGTGACGGTCATGCCGGGTGTCCCATCGGCGATGATGCCACTGTAGCTGAGCAGGGCTCCGGCCGGCGCATTCAGGGTGAGGTTGGTGATGCCGGTCAGGTCGAGGGTGCTCGATCCGTTCAGCCCCCCCAAAGTCAGCGTGGTCAGGCCACTCAGGACGACGCTGCCGCCGGAGATGTTGAGGGCGCTGTTTTGGAGCGCGAGGGCATTCGTCAGCGTCAGGGTGCCTTCAGTGACCGTCGTGGTGCCGGTGAAGGTGTTGGCTTGGTCGAGCGTCAGGTCGTTGGCACCCAGCTTGTTCAGCCCCAGCGCACCTAAATTGGTGTCCGTGAAAGGCGTCCACTGGGTGAGGTTGCCGTTGGTGGTGTCGATACCGAGCGTTCCGGAGTTCTTGGTGGCGTTGGCGAGAAGGGTGTCCACCTCGCCGGTGGTCCAGCCGCTGCCGCCTACCTGCACGCCGATCGTTCCGCCATTGAAAATGACTCTGCCGGCGGCATCGTGGCCGGGCAGGGCCGCGGTGGTCGTGGCGATCAGCGCACCGGCGTCGCCAGTCGTGGTGGCGGTGTAGGTGTTGGTGCCGGAGAGGATCTGGGTGCCCGCGCCGGCCTTGATGAGGCTCATGCCGGCGGCACCGTCCCCAATGACACCGGAGTAGGTATGAGTGACGCCGGAGCCCGGGTTCAGCGTCAGGGCGGTGAGGCCGTCGTAGCCGCCGCTGGTGGTGGTGAAGCGGCTGCCGAAGCTGTTGCCGCCGGTCAGGCCGCCGAGGGTCAGGGAGGTGACGTTGGTGCGCAGGCCGTTTGCGGCGTCTCCGGCGATGCTTCCGGCCGTGTCGAAGGGACTGTTCTTGATCGAAAGGGTTTCACCAAGAACCAGGATCCCTCCCGTGATGGTGGTTGCGCCGGTGAAGGTATTGCCGTCCACCGTGGCACCACCCGCCAGGGTGCCTCCCAAAGTGAAGGTTCCGGTCCCGCTCTTGACCAAGGCGATGGTGCCGGTGATCTGGGCCCTGGTGGTGCTGCCCGTCGTCAAAGCCGCACCGCCGAAGGTGTAGTCGCCGGTGTTGTTGATCGTCAGCGTGGCGGCGGTGGGGCTATTCACGAGCATGCGCCTCAAGGAGGGAACCACGCCTCCATTGCTCAAACCGGCGAGAGTCTGGTCGTTGCCGTTGAGTTCATATTGGAAGGTCCGGCCCGTGCCGCCACCATTGACCTGGCCAAAGGTCAAGACGGTGGTGGTTGGCAAGGCGTTGGCCACGCCGTTTCTGACGAACACCGGGTTGTTGGCGCCGTTGCCCGTGGTGATGAGGGTGTCTCCGGTGTAGGTGGCAGCGGCCCCGAGCACGAACCGCGAGGTACCGTTGCCGAAGGAGCCGGTGGTGGTGGTGAAGACCAGGTTGTTGGTCGTGCCGCCGATGGCCCCGTTCAGATTGAAGGTGTGGGTGTTGCCGCCGGCACCCTGGCCGATGCGGAGGGTCGAGTCGCCGCCGGCACCGAGGGTGATCGGGGCGGCGACGGTGGTGGACGGGTTGGATCCGCCGCGGGCGGATGACAGGACGGTGCCCGCATTGATGGTGATCCCGCTGGTCCCGTTGACTCCGGGCGTGGTGCCGAAGGGACTCGCGGCGGTGAAGCTCAGCGCACCACGGTTGATGTAGGTGGCGCCGGTGTAGGTGTTCGCGCCGCCGAAGCTCACGGCACCGGGAGTGCCGGACGGGATGGTGCTGGCGATGGTGACGGACGAAGCCCCGCCGCCGTTGTCAACAATCGGGGCGTTGACGTCCACGCCGCCGGTATTGTCCATGTTGAAGACGAGATTCCGTTCCGCTCCGATGACGACGGTTCCGCCGGTTCCCGCGGCGATGATCGCCTTGTTGGTGTTGACGCTGAGAATGCCGTTGATCGTGTAGGTGTAACCGCCGGTACCGAGATTCAAGGCGCGGGTGGCATCGTTGGAATTGACCACCAGCCCGTAGCTCTCCGCGTTGCCGGTGAGGGTGATGTTCGCCGTGGAGATCTGGCGTGCCGTTGTCACGGTTCCGGAGACTCCCTGGGCGGCAATGGTTACGGGAAGAGCCGCAAGCTGCCCGAGGTTGTCCACGCTGACCCATCGCGCCGCGCCGGCGCTGGCGGACTGGCGGTAGAAGAGGCCGGCGTTCACGTTGATCCAGTTCGCGGTGCCAGCGGCACCAGGAAGGGTTTTGCCGGTGATTCCTGAAACCTTGACGACTTCATTGGAGGGGAGCACGCCGGTGGCCCAGACCGTGGTCGGATTGATGGTGGTGATGGAGCCCGCGGTAGCGGTGAGCACCCCGAGATTCAAGGTGGCGCTCCCCACCGCGCCATTCCTGCTGATATTGATTGTGTTGGCACCGGTCCCGAGTGTCGTGCCCGAAAAGGTTTGAGACGTGGTCGAGTTGCTCTTGCCGGTGAGGGTGAGAGCGCCGCTGCTGATCTGAAGGCTGTTGGCGGGATCAACGAGGTCGGTCGGGGTGGCCAGGTTGGTGTGGTCGAGCGCCAGGATTCCGCCATTGGCATTGAGGCCGCCGGTGAAGGTGTTCACCGAGGCTCCAGTGAGGGTGAGCACTCCGTCGCCGGTCTTCTGCAAGCCGTCGGTTCCGGCGATCGTACTGTCAATCACGAGCGTCCGTCCGATCTGGGTGACGTTGATCGCCGGGATGCCCGAGGCGACCTCGAGCGTGAGAGGACTGCCACCGGTGATGAGCAGGTTGTTGGAAGAGGTGAGATCGTCGGTGAAAGTGATGTTGCCGATGGTCTGGGGCGCGGTCAGAGTGATTGTCTGATCGGCGGCGATGTCCACGCCGGTGAAATTCGCCGTAAAGTCGGCTCCGTCGGCGATGATGCCGCCCGACCAGGTGCCGGTGTCGGCCCAATTTCCGGAAGTGCCGAGCCAGGCGCCGTCGAGGGCTTTTGCGGATCGGCCGGCGAGCAGCGCGGCAATGGCGGCGGCGAGCGGGTAGGAGAGGCGGGCGGAATCAAGGATGCGGGGTTTCATGATATTCGGGCAGGTTTGGATTTGAGCTTGGGAATCTCAGGCTGGTGTGCCGGGAATGGAGGCTTTGGATCTTCGAGGAAGAGGCGGCGGGCGGCGACAGCCAGCAAGGTGCTGGCAGGCAGTCCATTCTAGCAGAAGGGAATCTGGTTTGGGTCTCGGGTTTCAGTCAGGTCGGCAGTACTATCGACCGCCCGCCCATCGGGCAATGGCATCGGGCGAATCAGATTCCATGACAGCGCAGGAAACGAGTCTTGCCCCCAATCCCCATTCTTTCCAGAAGAAACTCACAGTCATCCCACCAGGACTCCTCCATTAGGAAGAGTGGTGGACCATTTGAGGGGAAAAAATCGCGAGGGACCGATGGGATTGGAATCAGGGTGGACCTCGTCCATCGGACTCGAACCATCTCATTCCTCCTATCCACCCTATTTCCCCTACTTCACCTCCGGATTCGCCTTGAGATAGCCATCGACGTCCTTCGTCACGATGAGCTTGCCCTGCATGACCGCCCAGTGACCGGGGAAGGTGCAGACGTAGTCGTAGGTTCCTTCCTGCGCCGGCGCGGTGACCGTGAGGGCTTCCTTCTGGCCGGCTTCCAGCATCTTGGTCGCGGCGAAGACGCGTGGATCGTTCTCGGGAACATAAGCACGGCCCTGGCTGTCGAGCTTGTCGGGAGCCTGCGCCTGCACCGCTTCCGCCACGGCCTGGAGAGTGCCAGGCTGGACGAAGACGATGTTGTGCGGGATCTGGTCGGGGTTCTCGAAGATGACCTCGAAGGGCTTGCCGGGCTCGACCACCAGACGCTTGGTGTCGAACTTCAGTTGCTCGCGCACCGCCTTGACCACGAAGACGCTGACACGGAGATCGCGCAACACCTGGCGGGCGGCGGCGGCGCGCTCGGGCGGCAGCAGCGCGGCCAGTTCGTTGGCGACTTGCACCACCTCGCTGTAGTCTTGGGTGGTACGGCCTTCCACCGGCACCTTCTTCGCCCAGTTCACCAAGGCGGCGGCGGTCGGATCGGCGGCGGACTTGCCCCAGGCGTCGCGGGGAAGCTGCGAAAGTCCCTTCGCCGCGGCGGGCACTTCCTCGTTCTTCTGGATCAGCCCGGCGAGGCCGGCGAAGACCTTCTGCGGCTCCTTGCCCGTCGCCACCAGCGCGCGGATCGCCGCGGCGCGAACGCCGGCGGCGGGGTCGTGCGGGATCGCGATTTTGGTCGTCAGGCGCGGCGCGGGGATGCCGGTCTTCTTGAACAACTCGTTCCGCCCGGCATCGAGCACGGTGAGCGTGAAACCTTCCAGCCGCTCCTCGAAGCCCGCGCGGTTCCAAACGGCGATCTCGGACACCGGGTGGTCGCTCTTGAGGTCGACTTCCCACCACGGGTTGTTCTCACCCTCGTTGGTGTGGGTCTGGCCATTGCGATTGTAGTCGGGGTCGGTGTTGCCATCCAGCGCCCGCTGCGCGACGCCGTCGTTGGAAGTGCTCGATTGCTTCGCGACGCCGCCCGGCGCGACGTTGGTGCCGTTCGCGAAGACCTGCACTTCGACCAGCGTCAGCGTGCCGGAACGCGGCAGCTCGATCCGGACGTAACGCGCGGAGCCGGTCGACTTGTTAGAAAGGACTGCGGCGATCTCCGGCGGCATCGAGGTGAGGAGCGGCAGCACCTTGTCGAAGGCCGATCCACGGAGCGCCGGGTCGCTCACCCGCGGCAGCGCTTCGAGGAAATCGGACAACGCCGCGGGGGACTTCTCCGCGGCATTCCACATCGAGCCGATGCCGCCGTCCGCGGTGATCAAGGCCGCGACCGCCGTCCGGCGGACCATCGGGGCATTGGCGGGCGCCGTGAGATTTTCAAGAGCGGTGCGTGAGGCCTTCAGATCGGCGGCCGGCTGGAGGAGCAGGAAACGACAGAGATCCGACGCAGCCCCGCTGCCGCTCGCCGCGACCGGTCCCAAGGTGGCGATCAGGGTTTCGAGAGGGCTCACCTTCTGCAGCGCCGCCAGCTCGCCCAATGCCGACTGCCGCTGCGCCGCGGGGACGTCCGGGCGGGTCAGCAGCGCGGTCAGGGTGACCGGCGATTTCGGCAGCTTGGCCAGATCCGGGGTGGCGACCGATCCCAGCACGTACTCGATGCCGGCGGGATTCTCCGCGGCCAGTGCCTTGCCTTCGGAGATGGCGCTCTTCCACCACGGCTCAAGCTGACGCATGGTCTGCTTCAGGCAGTAGTCGAGGTAGTAGTCGGTCGGGTGCTTGAGCGCGACCAGGGCGGCATCGGCCGCCTCCCACTGGCGGAAGAAACTCGCGACACGCACCGCTTCCAAGCGGACCCGCGGCGCTTCATCATTCGCGGCCAGCTTCACCAAGGCCAGCGCGTCGGGCACCCGGTCGCGCCAGTAGCCCAACACCCGAACGCCCTGGGCACGGGCCCGCGGCTCGGGGGACTTGAGGACGCGCTTGAGCAGGTCGAGGTCCACGACGTTGTGCCACTGGTGGACCCACAGGCCTTCCAGCACGTGGTGCTCGAAGGCGGGCAGCGCCGGGTCGAGCTGGTTGATCCACTGCTTGGTGGCGGCGATGACTTCCTTCGAATCCCGCTTGCCCAGCTCCATCTTCGCCCGCATGCGGACGTCGTTCTCGGGCTCCTTCAGCAGCTCTAACAAGTTGGCCACCGGCTCGCCGTCGATCTTCTTCGGCACCAGCAGCGGGCGGCCTTCGTAGGTGATGCGGTAGATCCTGCCGTGCTGGTGGTCGCGGTTCGGATCGCGCAGGTGGTGCTGGAGGTGGCCGATGAGCATCTGCGACCAGTCCATGAAATAGAGCGAGCCGTCCGGCGCGACGGTGATGCCGGAGGGGCGGAAATTCGGGTTCTTCGCGATGTCGGTCTCGACCAGGTTCGGCAAGGTCTCGCCCTTGATGCCGGAGCCCTCGTCGCTCAGCTTGGCGCGGAAGATGCCCTGCACGCTGATCACGTTGCAGTTGAGGAATTCACCCTGCCAGTCGTCCGGGAAATGGCGGCTGCTGAGGATGGCGGTGCCGGCGCAGGGGCGCGACGGGCGGTTCCAGAACTGGTTCATGCCGGGATGCGAGCCACTGTCGAGATGGCCGCTGAAGGCGGGGCCGAAGTAGTTCGAGTTGCCGGTCGCATCGGTGATCAAGTCATTGCCCCAGTAGTCGAAAACCCGGCCGTGGGGATTGGCGAAGCCGTAGGGCACGTGTCGGGTGAATCTGCCGGTGTTCGGCTCGAAGCGGTAGATCGCGCCGTCGGTGTTGCGCACCGGGCCGCTGTGGGTTTCCACGTTGCTGCGGTGGAAAACGCCGTCACTGAGATAGACCGCGCCGCCGGGCTCCAGGCACATCGAGTTGGTCTCGTGGTGCGAGTCCGCGGCGTCGAGACCGTGGAGCACGCGCTCCTTCCAGTCGGCCTTGCCGTCGCCGTCGGTGTCACGCAGGAACCATAGGTCGGGCGACTGGATCACCAGCACGCCGTCCTTGTAAAACTGGAAGCCGGTCGGGCAGTTCAAGCCGTCGGCGAAAGTCGTGATCTTCGCGGCCTTGCCGGTCTTCGGATCGAGGTCGATGACCAGCAGCTTGTCGAAGACCTTGGTGGTCGGCCTGTTCCCCGGGTAGTTCGGCCAGGCGGCGATCCACAGCCGGCCCTTGGTGTCGAAATTCATCTGCACCGGGTTGACCAGCTCCGGGTAGGTCTCCTCGGAGGCGACCAGCTCGACCTTGCAACCGGGGGCCAGCTTGAGGTGCTGGATCGCCGCCTCGCCGCTCAGGTAAGGCACCTCGTCCTTGCGGTTCGGCGGCACCAGGTTGACCGGCGGCAGGTTGTCATCGGTGACTGTCAGATCGCCGCCCTTCGCCACCGCCCAGACCCGCTTGTCGCGGTTCGCGGTCTTGACGTCGCGCTGGGCGAGCTCTTCGCCGAGGGTCGTCGCGTTGGTCACGCCTTCGTAGGCGATGCGCGAGCGGTCGCCGAAAATGTTGAACTGGTCGACGGTGCGGTAGCGGTGGTGCCACTCGATGTTCTTGTCGACCACCGCCGCGCGGATCTTTGCGACCAGCGGATCATCGGCCGCCGGCGGCTCGGTCCCGAAGATCGCCTGGAACTGCACCGGCGCGAGCTGGCGGTCGCCGCCCTCGTTCAAATGGACGCCGTTGATCGTGAGCGGCGTCGCGGCCTTGGCGAAGAGTTCCTTCGACGGGGTGAAGAGATCGACGAAAGGCACGCCTTTCGACTTCGCCACCTCCTCCATCGCCTTGGTGTAAAGCGCGAGGTTGGCGTTGTTCGCCTCGCCATCGGGGAAGTCCGGGCTCTTCAGGTTCTCGTGGGCGATCGGCGAGAAGAGCACCAGCTTGGGCGCGCCCTCGCCGCTGTAGTTCGCCGCGAGCTGGGCATCGAGGTAGCGGCCGAGTTCGGCCTTGAAGCCCTCCACGCCTTCCGGCCCGCGGAACGATTCGTTGAAGCCCCAGTAGGCGAACATCACGTCCGCCCCGAAGTCGGTGCCCGCTTTGTAAACCGCGCCCCGGCTCCCGGTGGAGTCGCCCTTCTTCATCGCCAGGAACCACTCGGTCGGCGGGACATCGGAAGAACGCGGGCGGAGATTCACCTCGTCGGCCGCGAAGCCAAGATTCCGCACGGTCAGATCGAGCTCCGGATAGGCCCGGTGGATCAGCGCTTCCAGCCACCCGTGATGCTGCTGGCGGTCGGCCAGGCCGCTGCCGACGATCGCGATGTGGTCGCCCTTCTTCAAAGGCACCAGGGGTTCCGCGGCCGACAGCATCCCTCCCGCGGCAGCGAAAAGGAGGACGGCGCGGAGAAAGGGAAGCGGTCGGGGCGGGGTCATGACGGAATCTGGCAAACGATGAACCAAAGGGCAAAAATCTCCATGATTCCTGCGCAGTCGGGCAATCCAAGGCGCTACGGGGGCAGCGGTCGAGGTTCTTTCGACGGGCATGGGCTCCTTCAATCTCCTTTCCGATCGACGGCCGGCTCCGCCCGATCCTCCCGTGAATTTTTCACTAAAGGAATCCGTCTCGGCGGTGGTATCCTTGCCGCGTCCAACCTGCTTCCGCCATGATCCGCATCGCTCTCGTCCTTTCCCTTGTCTCCACGCTGCACGCCGGGGTGAGCCTTGATATCGACGCCTTCGGCAAAAGCCTCGGCGGCTGGAAAGCGAAGGGGAAGGAGGCCTGCGACTACGATCTCTCCGGCTCCCAGTACCGGACCTACAAGCCGGAAGTCACACCCACTCCCGACGGCGGGATTTTCGCCTCGGTGCGCATCGACAACCGCCGCGGCTGGCTGGCCAGCGACGACCACGCGGTGCTGGAGGTGACCATCGACAAGAAGGGCTCGATCGTTTCCGCGCAGTCGAACCTCGCGCTGCAAGGCCGGACCATTTCCAGCGACGTGATCCGCACCGGCGGCACGGTCGGCGGCGCGGTGCCCGGCGTGGGAGCCGCGGTGAAAATCGGCGCTGACCTGACAGCGGACCTTTCCTCCAAGCTCCTGCGCGAGAAAGTGGTGGAGCCGGGCCGGGTGAACTTCCCGGCGGCGGTGCGCCACAATTACAACCTGCTCTTCCAGGCGATCCGCAAGGATGACGGCACGCCGGTCGCCACGCCGGAGACGCCCGCCAAGGCCGCGGAACCCGCGGCAAAGACTCCGGACGCCGTGGCCAAAACCCCGGAAGCTCCCGCCAAGCCCGCCGAGGCCCCGGCCAAGCCCGCCGAGCCCGGCAGCGAGCCGAAAAAGGACGATGCGGCCCCGCTGGATCCCGGCCAGCCGGCCGCGGCGAAGCTCGACATCAAGCCGATCGGCCAGCCGCTGGAGATCACGAAGTGAACGGGTGATCCCTCAGCGGCCTCGCAGGCGGTCCCAGACCCCGCGATCCAACAAGTGCCGCTGCACTTCCGGCATGCCCATCGCCCCTTGCGCGATCTTGCGATGGCGTTCGCAGCGGGCCTTCCAGTGATTCGTTTCCGCCGGCGGCGCGGCGTAGGGCCGCTGATGAGGAACCTTCAGGCCGGCAAGCATCGCGAGATAGCCTTCGAGTCCGAACGGATCGCCGGGGAGGAGATGCCCCGCATTGATCGAAGACGGGCCGTTCTCGCGATAGAACTCGACGAGTCCTTCCAGCCCGTGCAGCGGGATTTCCTCCCGGCAACGCCGCCAGAAGCCGGTGTCGAGCCGGTCGTTGAAACGGTAGTGGATCGCCAGGAAATCCCGGATCTGCGACCACAGGCGGACGTTCATCGAATTGAAAAGAATCCGCATGCTTTCGGTCGGCTGCCGCTCCGAGTCGATCAGTCCGTCGGCGAGCCAGCGGCACTGGAGGCAGATCACCATCAGCGCGGTGGCTTCCAACGGTTCGACGAATCCGGCGGCATTCCCGACCCCCGCGACGTTGCCGATCCAGCCGCGCCGGTAGTGTCCGGAGCGGAAGCGCACGATCCGCGGGTCCGCCGCTTTCGGGGCCACCTTGCGGTAGGCCTCGACCGCCTGCTCGTCCGTGGTGTGGGCCGTGGAAAAGACATAGCCGCGGTGGATGCGGTCCGGATGATCGATCCGCCAGCACCAGCCGGCCTCCATGGTCTCGGAAAGGGTGTAGGGCAGCACCGGCTCATCCTCCCGCTCCCAGCCCCCGGCCACCGCGCGGTCGCAGTAGAGCGAGCCGGAGAAATCCTCGAAGGGCTCGCCGAGCGCCTTGCCAACCAGCTCGGAAGCAAAGCCGCTGCTATCGATGTAAAAGTCCGCCCGCCGCTCCGAGCCATCGTCCAGCCGGATGGCGGCAATGCCCTGCTCCCCGGTTTCCACATCCGCCAGTTCGGCGTCGGTGAAGCGCACGCCTTGCCTCCGGCAGGCCGTCTCGAGCCAGTTCACGAAGAGCCGGTTCTCAAGGTGCCACGCGAGATTGCCCCCGGCCGGCGGCAGGTCCGGCAAGCCGTCGGCACGCCGCGGCAACGCCTTGCCGCGGTCCATCAGGGCCGAGGGCAGATCCATCGCCGACGGATCCTCGAAGCCGTAAAAGCCGTTGTTCCGCGACAGCTCGGGCGTCCGCCAGGAGTGCTGCCGGCCGCTGAACGTGTAGTCGAAATGCGGGCGCTTGCCCCATTGGAAGCGGACCCCGAGCTTGAAGACGGGGCGCAGGGCGGTGAACACCTCGTGCTCGTCGAAGCCGAGATAAACGTGAAGATGGTGCGGGACATAGGGCACCGTGCCTTCGCCGACGCCGATGACTCCGATGCGGCTGCTGAAGACCACCTCGACATCGAGGGCCGGCAGCTTCCGCTTCAAAGTCAGCGCGGCCAGCAGGCCGGCACTGCCACCGCCGAGGACGAGGACGGATCGGATCATGACCAGGATGGCAGAAGAAACGCGCCGCCGGAGTCTCCGGCGGCGCGCTGGATTCCTCACTCAGGGAGTGTCAGGGATTCGCGTTGAGGCGGACGAACATCTTGCCGCCCACGGCAAGCGCCTGCGGAATGGACGCCACGACGCGGTCGATTCCCGGACCATAGAAGTCGTCGGTCACGGTCACCGATGCGGCGGGAGTCCAGCCGGTCAGGTTGGAACCGTATTCCGCGAACGGGAACGGCGCGTAGTTCGAGAGGTCGGTCCGCCGGAACGTGAACTCGAAGTTCGCTCCCACCACCGCGCCGGTCGGCAGCAACGCGCTGTCATTGACAGTCGCGGGATTCCCTCCGACGACGAACTCGATGGCATTGGAGATTCCGTCACCATCCGGATCCGCACCGGGCAGCGCATTGTTGCCGGTGAGGTTGTAGGGGGCTCCGGAGACCCAGGTCTGGAACGCCGTCGGCGTGCCCGCGGTGTAGACGAGGACCAGGTTGGTCCCCTGCACCGCCACGCTCCAGGTGCCATAGGTCGTGACCACCGCGTTCAAGGCGGAGGCGTCGATATCAAACGCATTGGCGGCAAAACCAGTGATGCCGCCGGTCGTCTGGATCAGCGGGAAGGTCCGGTTCTCCTCCACGAAGCCGGTGAGGGCCGAAGGCTTGACCGTGATGTAAACCGGATCGTTCGAGTCCGCGATGATGGCGACGCTGTCCGCGACCATCGTATCGAACCCGGTGCCCGCCACCGCGCCGGTGCTCCAGTCGGACACTTCCCAGACATACTGCGAGAAGCTGTTGAGCTGGAGAGCGCCATCGACGGTCAGGGTGCCCGCGTCCGCGCCGGGTGCCACGGTTCCGAGCAGTTCGAGGTCCCCGGTCACGGTGCCCGCACCTTTCAGCGTTTGCATCTGGGGCACCGGCAGCGGAGCGCCGATTCCGGTCACGTCCATGAACGCACCGGCTTTCACTTCCACCAGCGGGCTTGCGTCGAAGCTGGCGGCACCGGAAAGCAGCAGGGTGCCTTCATTGACGGTGGTGTTGCCGGTGTAAGTGTTGACTCCGGTCAGCTCCATCGACCCGGGGCCGTTCTTCACGAAGGGCTGGGTATTGGTCAGGATGCCGCTCATCAGGAGGTCCGGCGCGGCGGCACCGTCGGCCACGTTGAAGGTCATCGGCGCGTTGACCGAGTTGACCCGGGCGCTCCACAGCGAGGTCGACGGGGAAGCCAGCACGTTCACGGCGAAGTTCGCATCGGTGCGGACCTCGCTGCTGCCGGACAGGATGCCGCCGGTCATGTTGATCGTGGTGAAGTAGTTCTCCTGGTTGATGACGAAGGTGGCGTCCTGACTCAAGTTGATGACCGGAGTGGGGGCGAAGTAGCCGCCGAGGGCGTGGAAGGCACCCGCGGGCTGGATCAGGCTGGCACCGCTGGCGACGGTGATCGAAGTGACCCCGATGTTGCCGTTGAACGCCCCGCCTGCGAAGACCGCGGAGCCCTCTTCGATCACGAGGCTGCCGCTGAAGCCGCCCGACCCGTAGTTCTCGAAGCGGACTGCCCCGGGACCCGTCTTGGTCAGTGTGCCGCCACCGTTGAAGCCGCCCGAGGAGGTGACTTGGAAGGTATCGTCCACCTCCAGTTCACCCGCCCCGGGGATGGTCATCCTGCGTGGCAAGGTCAGCGACTGCGTGGCGCGGAGAGTTCCAGCGTTGATGGCAAGCGTGTTGCCCGAGCCGGACGCCCCGAGGTTGCTGCCTGCGGAAACGTTCACCGTGCCGCCCAGGATCTCGACCGGGCCGGTGAACGTGTTGGCCGTTCCGATCGTGAGCACTCCGGCTCCGGTCTTGGTCAGGCTGCTGGTGCCGGCAATGGCACTGCCGGTGAAGTCGTAGGGCAAGGTGGAGTTGTTGACCACCATGGAAACCGGATTCACCGAACTGGTGATGTTGACGGCCCCGCTGGTCGCGGTGTCGTCGAACTTCACCACGTCGAAGGGGTGGAAGCGGGTCGGGCTGGAATCCGACTCGAGCTTCCAATTCAGAGTCGCGACATCCGCCCACTCGGTGTCGGTGGCACCGGTCCAGACAACCGGTGTGGGAGCCACGTAAGCGAGATCCACGGAAGTGCCCGCGACGTTGTCGACCAAGGTCATGCCGTAGCGGGGGTTGGGACTCGGGATCAAGGACAGCCCGGCGAATCCGGAACCACCGATCGTTCCGGTGTAATCGATCAGGGGATAGGTCCCGCTGGCAACACCGGGCCGCGGGGTGATCGCGATGGAGTGCGTGGCCGTCGTGCCGAAGCCGTCGGGGTTACCCACGGTGACCCGATCCAGTCCGAGGCGGAACTGGGAGGTCAGCCCGTTGGCCAGCAGGACATCGGGGAAGGTTTCGATCCCGGTGTTGACCAACTGGGTCTGGACGACCACCTCCTCGATGATCACCGAAGACAGCGAGCCCCGGCCCGCGCCGGAATTGAGCCCCTGGATGGTGCAGGTCGAGCCGGTAAGTCCGTCAACCTTCCAATAGTTGCCGCGCTGGCTGGTGGCGGGATTGATCCGGATCCACTCCTGGCCGGCCGCCAGCCAGTTGCCGAAAGCCGGGCCGCTGCCCTGGGTTCCGACACCCGGGGTGCTGGTACCGGTCCAGTAGGCAAGCGGCGAACTCGCCTGGATCAGGGTGGAGTAGGGCGTGGCGCGCCCGGAGTCGAGTCCGTTGGCGCAATGGCTCGCGAGGGTGGCCGAGGGGACCACGCCGGGGAAGATCGCGACTTCGTCGAGCGAGCCGACATAGCCCCAGCCGCCGTAGCCGCGGTTGCCGATCAGGACGGGTGCCGCGTAGTTCGGGATCAAGGGGGCCGCTGCGGTGGTGGCGAGCACTTCGGTGCCGTTGACCGAGATCGAAATGTTCTGGGTGGTGCTGTCATACGAAACCGCCACGTATTGCCAGACGCCGGCTGTGAGCACATCGGTCGTGGTGGTCGCGGTGGTCGTGTAGAAGACACTGCCACCCGCCGGACCGGTGCCGCCGACCAGGAAAGTCAGTTCGTTGTCATTCTGCCGGAACACCCAGCCGGTGCGGTCGTCGGCGTTACCGGGGTTCTGGCCGTTGATCATCGACTGGACCAGGACCCGGCTTCCGGCCGCGACGTTGGCGGGATTGATCCAGCAGGCGACCGTGAAGGACCCGGCCGGATTCATAGCGGCGGCGTAGGGAATGGTGGCCACCTGGTTGTTGAAGGCCATCGCGGGATCCGTGCTGCCGGCCAGGGCACCGGTCGTGGCGATGGTGCCGGTGTTGGACGTGGCATTGCCCGCGGCACCGGTGCTGCCGGAATTCGTCAGCAGCGGCGGCGTGACCGGGAAGGCCCAGGCGGTGCCGTTGATGCGGAAATCGCGGGTGGTGTACTCGCCGCCGGAATCCGAACCGACAATGCCATACACGTTGTATTTCGCGTAAGGGATGTCGTTGAGGGTTACGGAAGCACCACTGCCGCCATCGTCGAGGTATCCCACCAGCAGGCGCGCATTGTCATCGCCCGTCCCGGATCCGTTGTACCAGGTGTTGGCGGAATTCCAGGTGATGGAAGCCGAGGTCGGGGTTCCGCTACCGTCCACGAGATTACTTTCCGTGCCGGATGCCGGGGCTCCCTCGGCATTCGAATCGTTCCAGAAGGTGGTCCCGAGCGGGCCTTTCGGCGTCACGGTGTCGAGCACCTGGTTGCCGGGGTTCTCCGAGAAATCGTAGGCGATCACGCCGGACCAACTGGTCTGGGTCGCGAGACCGAGGAGGAACGCGGTGCCAATCAGGTTGGCACGACTGGCGTATTTAGTCAGGTATGATGAGGTTTTCATTAAATCGGATACCAAATGACGCATTCACCCCCCAGGGTGAAGCCGAAAGTGAACTTTTTGATCCAGAAAAAAAATTCTCATGCCACCACAGGAAATTCATGCGCCAAATGCATCAGGAAATTCAGCCATCAGGCTTGCCCGAAAAACCCGGCGCTCATCACCACCCGCGTTTGAATCCACCGATGCCGGTCCGGAACTCAAATCCCCCGCCCCGCCAGATCCCGGCGCAGTCCGGCCACCAGTTCCTGCAGTTCCGCCAGTTCGTTTGGCTCCTTGCCCGCCGCCGGGTCGAAGCGCAGCCGCTGGTGCAGCTCCAGCGCCTGCTCCAGCATCCCGGGCCGCGGCAGGCGCGGCGAGAGCTGGCCCAGCCACGGCCCCAGCGGCATCCCGGGGGGGCGCTCGCCCAGCAGTTTGCGCGCGGGCTTTTCCAAGGCGGAGAGCGGGGTCACCGGTAGCGTGGATACGACCCGGCGCGCCCTCTCGTCATTCACCCGGCTGCGGGAGCGCCAGAGATTGCGGCCGATGTAGGCCAGGCCGATCAGCAGCGGTGTCAGCAGGACCGCGGTGACGATCGCCATGTTCCCCGGCCGGTCGCGCCACACCAGCAGGTCCTCGCGTCGGAGCTGGATCCAGTCGGACAGCGCTTGGAAACGCGACGCCTGCGGGACCTCCATTTCGGCCCAGCTCGGCGGGGTGAGATCGACATCGATCCAGCTCTGGCTCGCCTTGTCCCAGGCCCGGCACCAGGCGTGGGCATGGGTGCCCCGGACCAGCGCCTCGCCGGATTCCGGGTCCATCTCCATCACCGCGAAGCCCGTCACGTAACGCGTCGGCACCCCGGCCTCGCGCAGCAGCAGGGCGCTGGCCGTGGCGAAAAACTCGCAGTGCCCGGCCTTGGTATACTGGAGGAAAGTCCCGAGCAAGGTGGGAGACTCCTCCTGGACGAAGCCGCGCACCCCCTTGTCTTGGCGTGACCATTCCTCGAGGTCCCTCGGCACCCGATTGTAGCGAGTGTAGCTGAAGTTCCCGAGGAAGTGCCGCTGCAAAAGGGCGATCTTTTCGCCGACGCTCGCCGCCTCGTGCAGCCCGATCTCCGCCGCCACCTCTTTCAACATCGCCGCCTCGCGCTTCGGGATCTGCAAGTCGGGCTCGATCCGCACCTGCTTGCCGTTGACCTCGCGGTCTCCCACCGATTCCCACGGTTCCTGTTCGGTGATGAAATTCCCGCCCCACACCACGCTTGCATCGCTCACCGGCTGCGACGGCTTCACGCGGAAAGTCCCGAAGGAATTGCGGTCGAAGTCGATGGTGGCAAACTGGTGGAGCGCCGCGGCATCGGCTGGCAACGGCAGCAGTCCACCCTCGTTCGGAAGCGAGCCGCGCAGCCGGAAGCGGGGCAAGGCGGGATCGATCGCCGCGTCGAAATCCACCGGATCCGGCGGGGCGATGAAATACTGGTCGTCCGGGTCATCCGGATTGACCGGATTGGCGCGTGTCCGGACCGGTTGGAAATCATCGCGGAAGTTCTTCGTCCCGGCGGGTAGCAGGTTGACCTGCCAGGTCGGTGCCCAGTAGGTCCCGTATGAGGCCACGCGGATCAGCTTCGGCAGCTTTCCCTGCTCCGGGATCAGCCGCCATTTGATCTCCGGCGACTGCTTGATCTTGCCCAGGCTGCCGAGCGCCGTCTGCCGCTCGCGCAGCGCCATCTCGCCCTCCCCCGCAAAACGGCCGCGGGTCACGTAATGATACAGCGCCGACATGCCGACCTGCCCGCCCCAGCCACCGAGCGCGACCAGCAGGAGCGCGAACGGCAGCGCCAGCCCGATCCGGCGCAAGCTCCAGCCGCCCGCCCCCACCACCGCCCACGAAACCAGGATCATCAGCCCCGGGAAAAACGCCGCGCTCCCCGCCAGTTCGCCCAAGCTGGCCGCCAGCAGGATGCCGCAGAAATAGACATGCCCGAAACTGAAGCGCACCTCGCGGAACGGCAGCCCGTACTTCATCGCGTGCTCCCGCCGCCGCCGCACCATCATCGAAAAGGTCCCCAGCGTGGTGGTGCTCGACATCCCGAACGACTGCACGAACTGCAAGGGCAGCAGGATCACCGGCAGCCAACTGAAGACCTTCGCCATCGCGTTCCGCCCCTCGCCCTGCATCACCATCAAAATCATCGCCAGCAGCAGCAGCAGCACCGAGAGCCGCCACCCGTTCAAATACGAGCGCTCCTTGAAATCCCAGCGGATCCGCGTCCAGTGCGCCCCCTCCAAAAGCAAGGCACAGGCCAGTGCCGGCACCGCGCGCTCGTTCATCCCGCCCCAGAACAGGAGCGCGGCACCGAGCAGCAGGCGGGGTGGACCGGTCATGGACACAGATTACTCGCTTCGTTTCTATCCGGCATCAGGAACTTCCGCCAACCTCACTCCGCCTTCTCCGGCAGCGTCCAGGTCGAAAGCAGGATCCCGCGCCGCGTCTTGTGCACCGCCGGCTCGAAGTCCCGCCACGTCATCGACAGCTCGGTCGGCGACACCACCTTCCACTCCGTCAGATTCGGCTCGCACCACGCGCCGAACTGCTCGCGCGGCTTGCGCCGTTGCTTCCCGTCCTCGAAGGCCAGGTCGTCCACCGTCCACCCGTCCAAGGTCACGCGGAACTCCGCCTTGCCGATGCTCCCCTGCCACACCGCGCCGGTGTGCGTGGTGTAGGCGAAAGTCGTGTCATTGGCGAACAGCGGCAAAGCAAGGAGCAAGGGCAGCAGGCGTTTCATGGCATCACGATGCCTGCCGTCCCGGGGAAGACAAGTCCGCCCCGCGGCGGAGCACTCATTTCAATCCGGCCAAAACCTTCGCCAGCACCGCATACCCGGCGGCATTCGGCAGGCCGACGCCGGTGAAGAACGACGCGTCCACCTCACCGTCCGCCTTGCGGAACGCGTTGCCCGGATCGAAGACCTCGATCCCCGGCCGCGGATGAAGCCGCGTCTGCAAGAAGTGGTTCACCTTGTCCGGATCCGCACCCCCGGTCCGCGGCAAGACCCCGATCACCAGAATCTTCGCCGCCGGCAGCTTGGCACGGATCAGCCGGCAGACGGCGTCCGTCCCCACCAGCACCTGCTCCGGCGTTTCGCCTTCTAGCGGCTCCATCCCCGCGAAGACGATCACCCGGCCGGGCGCGATGCCATCCAGCCCGCCGCTCCCAAGCCGCCACAAAGCGCTGCCGGCATGGTCCCCGCGGACCCCGAGGTTCGCCGCGCCGCTTTCGCCGAACGCCGCCTTCCAGGCTCCTTCATGCGCTTCCCATTCGGCCACGACCGACCCGCCGATCACCACCGTCTCCGGCGCCTTCGCTTTCATCCGCTCGATCACCTCGCGATGCCGTTTCATCCACGCTTCCCCCTCGCCCGGCACCGCCGTCGTGCCGCGGATCTTCGGCAAGGGACCCTCCGGCGCGTATAGCCGGACTGCCGCGTCACGGCTCATCGAAACCCGGCCCTTCGAATCGCCCTCGCCGCCGCCGGCCCACGGCGTCACCCGGACTTTCGCCCGCAGCACGACCTTCGCGCCTTGCTTCAACTCCGGCACCTCGAGCGCGTATTGATGGCCCTTGTGCTCGGAGCCCGCCGTGCCTTCATGCGTTTCGCTGGCGACCATCGCGCCGTCCGCCAGCAGCTCGACCCGGTCAATGGTCAGCGCGTCCGCACCACCTTCGTAGTGAAACGCCACCGTCCACTTGCCGGCTTCAAGCGGATGCGCCAACGCGAGCTCGAGCATCGTCCCCGCCTTCAATGCCGGATCCGGCGACCAGCGGCCGGCCTCGAACGAGTCGCCTTCCTTCCAATAGTTCACGCCCCACGCCTCGAGCCGAACCAGATGCCCATCGAGCCGCTGCTTGAAAGCGCCGAAATCCTTGGGCACCGGCGCACACCACGCGATCTCCGCCAAGGCGCACAGCCGCGGAAACGCGAACAGTTGCAAGCGCTCCTCCGTCTCGGTCGCGCAGGACCACAGGTTCGCCTGGGTGCCCAGGATATGCCGCGCTTGCTCCGCCGTGAGCTCCTTCGGCACCGGGTCGTAGGCATAGACTTCCTCCAGCGTTTCGATGTTCCCGCCGAAGCCGGGCGGATGCTGCGGCGAGGTGGATTGCCGGTGGTCGAAATAGAGCGGGTCTTCCGGCGACATCACCGCGTCGTGGCCCGCCTGCGCCGCCTTGATCCCGCCCGTGGTGCCGCGCCAACTCATCACGGTGGCCTCCGGCGTGAGCCCGCCTTCGAGGATCTCATCCCAGCCGATCATCTTGCGGCCATGTGCCTTGAGAAACGTCTCGATCCGCCCCATGAAATGCGCTTGCAGCTTGTGTTCATCGGCCAGCTTCCGCGACTTCATCACCGCTTGGCAATCCTTGCAGCCCTTCCACGCCGCCATCCCGACCTCATCGCCGCCGCAGTGGATGTAGCGACTTGGAAAGATCTCCATCACCTCGGCCAGCACGCCTTCTAACAGACGAAAGCTATCTTCGTCGCCAGCACAGAAAACATTGTTGCCCGGAACCGTCGGAAAGGTCGTCGCCCCCATCGGAAAATCGAAAAAGCGGTCGACCTCGGTCCGCGTGTCGCCGCAGGCGAGATCCGGATACGCCGCCAGCACCGATCGCGAATGCCCCGGCATCTCGATCTCCGGGACCACCGTGATGTGCAGCTTCGCGGCATGCGCCACCACCTCGCGCATCTCTTCCTGGGTGTAGAAGCCACCGTAGCGCCCGATCGGCGGCTGCTCGCGCCAGGCCCCGACCTTCGTGAGCAGCGGGAATTTCTTGCTCTCGAAGCGCCAGCCGTGGTCGTCCGTGAGATGCCAGTGGAACACGTTCAGCTTGTGTATGGCCAGCAGGTCGAGCCAGCGCTTGATCTCATCCACCGTCTGGAAATGCCGCGACGAATCCAGCATCAGCCCCCGCCAGGCAAAGCGCGGCGCATCGCAGATCGACACGCAGGGCAGCGACCCGTCCGCCGCCTTCAACTGCCGCAAGGTCTGCCGCGCATAGAATTCCCCCGCATCCGAAGAGGCACGGATCACCGCACCCGTGGCGGTCACTTCCAGTTCGTAGCCTTCCCGCGGCAGTCCATCGACCCGCACCGTCCGGACAGCCCCGTTCGCCGACAGCACGCCCTCCCGCCACTCGACCTTCGCCGGCAGCGGGATCAAGGCCGGCCGGACGACCGGTTCAGCGGTCAAGATTCCGGCCATGGCATGAAAGAACGCAAGCATCTTCCCTACCCGCTGGGACCGCGCTCCGGACAATGGGGATCGAAAACAGGAAATCGTCATAAGGCTGGAACCCGGGTTTTGAATCGACCTGTCTACCCGGCCGCCGCGACCGGGCTTTCATGGCGGATCAAACCGGATCTCACGCCCGGCGGCGGCGCAACATCGCGAGCAGGCCGAGACCACCGAGCAGGGCCGCGGAGGGTTCGGGGACCAGGGCTGCCCTGATGTCGGCCACTGAGTCCGAACCGGCAAAGGTCACCACCCGGGCCTCATCGAGCAGCCCGTCGAAATAAACCGAACCACCGGGATTCACGGACACGTGGAAGTCTCCATGCGTTGGCGCCCCTCCATAGGTGGCACCTCTTGCCACATCATTGATATAAAATGTGGTCGTTCCGTTATAGCGGATCATCATGAGATGGGTCCAAGTATTGGCGGCGAAGGTATCACTCACTCCATCGTCTCCACCGATCCAAGCCACCCCGTTCGAACTGGCCGCCCATCCGTTTGGCGCGAGGGACAGTTTGAAGGCCCCAGTCCCTCCGCCCAAGCTGAACGCATCGCCCTGGGTGGCACCCGTGTTCGTCGCCGCCTGGACCCAGATGGAGAAGCCGAAATTGTCCGTTGGCAGACTGCCGCTCACATTGGGGCCGTACCATCCCTCATTGCCCGTAGCTGCCGTGCTCAGGTAGTGGGTTGATCCGCTGTAGGCCCCGGGGGTGCCGACCGTCGCCGCACCGCCGCTGATCGCATTGGTAACGTGCCGGCCATTCCCGGAATAATCCTGGGGGCTGTTATTGGCTCCAAGAGAGCCGGTTTCGCCCAATTTGTAGCCGGCGAAGAGGGCGATCGCCGCATGGGATGACGCAAGAGTTGCGAGCGATGCCAGAATGGTGACAGTTGTCAGTTTCATGGTTCTTATTGTCAGCCCGGCGGTTCGTCTTGTGGTCTCCAATCGGAAAACCGAACTCATGGGCGGGTGACTTTGAGGCGCGCGAAGAGAGCGCCGTTTGCCGCGAGAGAGCGGGGAATGGAGACCGTGACCTGGCGAAAGCCGCCAGCGAGGACGGTAGTGTCATCCGTGACGACCCCATCGGTCACGCCGTGAACGGCGGTGTTGCGCCACGTGCTGAGGTTGCTGCCATATTCCACGACGATCGTGGTGCCGGCATCGCCTGCGGCGGCATCGCTGCGACGAAAGGTGAAGAGGAAATGGGCCGGATCCGTGGTCGTGTCGAAGGTCGGGGCCACATCCGTGTCGTCGCTTCCATCCGTGGGATCTCCACCGGTGACCCACTCGATGCCGGTGGCGAGGCTGCCGCCGTCGAAGTCGAGGTCCGCGCCTGGATCGCTCAGGCCGTTGAAGGACTCCGCCCAAGAGTCGTAGGGAGATGTCGTTCCCGGATAGAGCAGGTGGGAGAGCTGGAATTGCCCGGGATCGAAGGTGAAGATTCTGGCTTCCGCCACATCGCCACCGAAATAGCCGCCGGGGGCTCCGCCGGCATTCACGGCAAAGTGGGTGGCGGTGGCATCGAAGGGGACGTTTGCCGCGCTTCCGCTCGCCACGCCGTTGACATAAAAAGTGGCGACGCCGGCATCGCGGACCACGGCGAGGTGGATCCATTCATGGGTCGTGTAGTTCGCGGTGCCTACCGCGCCGACAAAGGCCTGGCCGCCGACGGCACCGAACCAGCCGCGTGAGCCGCCGGCATCGTAGCCGATGTTGATGCCGTTTTGGTTCGAGCCGGTTCCGAAGACGTGGTGATTGGTTTGCGCCAGATCGGATGTCCGCACCCAGACCTCGATGCCGACGTTGTTTTCGGGGGCGTTGTAGTTGGTACCGAAATACCCCTGATCCGTTCCATCGAAGGTGTAATAGGCGTCATTCGCGTAGCCACCGCCGTCTGGACTGAGCGTTGCGCTACCGACGTTTCCCGTAAAACTGCGGGCATTGGTCGTGCTGTCCAGCGGACGGTTGCCGGAACCTTGGCCATCGTCACCCATGCGATACCACGCTTCGACCCGGATGCCGGGGGTGGCGGGATTGGTGGTGGCGCTCACCACGGCCGATGGATCGGAAAGTCCCGCCCCGTTCTGCGCGAAAACGCGGTAGTGGTAGGTGGAGGCGGGCAGCCGGTCGCCGTCGCTGAAAAACTGGGCATTGGCGGGCGCGTTGCCAGCCAAGGTCCACGAGCCGATGCCATCGGGCGAGCGCTCGATGATGAAGCCGGTTTCCGTATCGAAGACATCGGTCCACGCGATATCGATCTCCGTGGCGGAGAACCCCGTAGCGGACGCGTTCGCCGGTGCCTTGCCGCTCAGTGCGGTGACGAAGGAGGTGCCCGCGGTGCTCCAGCCTTCGGTATCCGGATCCGCGAGGGAGTTCACCGCGAGGAAGCGGTAAAAATAGCGCGTGTCCCCGGCGAGTCCGGAGAGAGCGCCGCCGACCGGGCCGATGGCTTGGTCGCCGAGCGGGTTTGACTGGGCCCAGGTGCCGGTGCCCTGGTCCACGGTGTCCCAGTAGAGGGTGACGGTGCCGGCGACGCTCGAAAGATTGACGCTGGCCTGGGCGGTCGTGGCGGTGATGGAGGCCACCGAAGCATTCTCGAGAACCGGAGTGCCGTTGGCGAACTCGTGAACGAGGAGAGCGTTGAGTTGGGCTCCTGCCGAGCTGGCACCGGAAAAAGCTTCGATCGTGAAATCCTGAGTCGTGGCATCCGCCAGAAAGGTTCCCGTGACGAGCAGGCCGTTACCCCATGTGACATTGGTGATGCCATTGGCATACTGGCCCTGGTTGACGCCGTCGAAGCTGACGGTTCGTCCTGGGATACCGCCACCACGACCGTCATAGACAAGAGCTTGGATCCGGTAGGCGTTGCCGCTGGTCAGTCCGGTGAGCGCGACCGTGCCGGGTGCGCCGCCATTGCCATAGGCTCCGGTTCCCGCCAGCGGGGTGTTGGAGCCGCCGTCATGAAAGCCCCCGAAGGTGCCGCCGCTGAAAGTGATGGTCCCGGCGGCGAAATCGATGCCATCGAACGAGGTCGCGCCGCCGCCGACGTTTTCGGCGCGGATCAGCGTCCCGGAAGTGGCGAACTGTCCGGTGTTGAGGTTCTGTCCGTAGCCGCCGCTGGTGAGGTACGGGACGCTGGTCCAGGTGATCTCAGCCGCCGTGGTCAGCGACGTCACAGCAACGGAAGCGGCCAGCCCGAGGGCATGGCATTGGATTTTACAGACACGGATCATGGGAGTTTTTGCAATGGAAAATCGGACTCGCCTAACAAACATCCCGACCCGCCGATTTCTTAATCACGAAAATCACGTCAGGGCATTTCCCTGACGGAAATGTTGTCGATCACCGGGTCGGCGCTCACCGAATTCTCGCTGGTTTCGGTAAAAACGAGGGTCGTGGTAGCGGAACTCGCGGTGAAAGCGAAGCTCGCCGGGGGATTGTAGCCATTCGAATCGCTTGAGGCACGGCGCTCGACCAGGACAGCCAGCGGCGGGCTGCTTGGCGGGCCATCGGGCGCGTCTCCATCATGGACCGCGGCGGTGAGTTCCATGGTGGTCGGCGAGAAGAAAATCGCGCCCATCTCGAAGCTTGCCTCGTATTTCCTCCCGGGTTGGGTGGCGAAGGATTGCCAGAGGGAGACCTTGTTGCCGCCTGCCCGGTCTTCGCGGTTGAAGTTGAAGCCGACCTGACTATCCGCCGTGGAGGAGAGAAAGGCAATGTCCCTCTCTCCATAGCCGGGACGCCCTTCCACGGTGGCGCGCGTGACGACGATGCTGCCGCCGAAGCGCCACCCGGGAAGCATCGCCGCGGTCGCGGTGGGTCCATAGTTGCGAGGGGGAAGCGGGGTGCCGGCTTCGAAACCGCCGTTGGCGATCAAGTCCGAAGGCGAGTGCTTCGGAAGCAGGGTGAGGAACGCCTCGGGAAACAGAGGCACCGGCTTGAGCCGCCCGGCAGGATCACAAAGGCGGGCCATGCCGGTGGTGAGCGTCTCTTCAGACTTCAGCCCGGAGCGGCTGCGGGCGGCGACCTTGCCGGAAAACACATGGACCTCATGGCTCGCATCCGGCAGGGCGAGAACGCCGAACCGGGTACCAAGATCGGTCACCAGCAACTGCGGGGTGGCAACCTGGAATCCCGCGGCGCCTTCACCGATCTCAAACCAAGCGGAGCCTTCGTCGAGAGTCATGAGGCTCTCCGAATCGATCCGTAACCGGGCCGGGGCCAACACGACGGCACGGGACCCTTTGCGGATCCGGATTTCAATCGAGCCTTGATCGAGCCGGATCCGGGTTCCCTCGCGGAGTCCATCCGGCGGCGATGGCCCGGAGCCTGCGTCCGGGGCTAGCACGGTGAATCGCGAGCCGGCAGACACCTCCATGGTGGCGAGCGCGGCAGGCTCGGGAGCTAGCAGCCGCATGAGAGCAAGGCCGAGGAGCAAGACGACCGCTGCGGCCACGGCGAGAGAAGCCCGGACATTGCGACGGTTCTGAAGTTTCAGCCGGGCGTCGGTCAACGTGCGCGCCGCATCAAGCGGATGACTGCGGCTCAGCCGGTAAACCAGCAATTGATGGAGCGCCGCGTGCTCGAAATACAAGACCCGTGCCGCGGGATCGCGTTTCAATACCTCCCGAAGGCGGAGGCAGTCTTCCTCGCGGAGTGTTCCGTCGAAGGCGCCTTGAATCGCCACTTCGATTTCGTCGGGGCTCACGCCATGCCTCCTTCCGCGGCAAGCCGCCGTGTGACACAGCGGCGGAGGATCGTTCGCAGCCGGTTGAGAGTGACCGAGAGGGCGGAAACACTCCGCCCCTCGCGATCCGCATATTCCTTGAGGTCAGAGCCACACCGATAGCGGTATTCCAAGAGCTCGCGGTCCTGGGGGCGCAGTTGCCCGAGACAAATCTCCAGCGCGACCAACCGGCGGTCATGCGAACCGAGCGCCTCACCGGCCTCGGCACTGAGCGTTTCCAACAACTCCTGATCGAGCAGCACCGTGCGGGCGCGACGTTGCTTCTTCAAGTGGTTCAGCACCTCAAAGCGGGCGATGGAGAAAGCCCACGCCACGAAATCCGTGCCCGCCCTGAACTGGGCTCGCTTGTTCCACAACACAAGGTTGCTCTTTTGGATGATATCCGGAACGTCCGGATCGCCAGGCATCGAGGAAATGATGTAGGCGAGCAGGTCCGGCTGATGCCGCGTCAGCAGGCCGACGAAGTCAGCGAGCGATCGCGGGTTCTCTGAAGACATGATGATTGATTGCCAAGGATTCCCTCATAAACGTCCGGCGCACGGGGCATCTTAACCAGCAAATCGACCCCCATCGGCAAAACCTGCATCGAGCTTGAGCCTAAGGCGGGGCGACATCAACTTGGCGGATCCCGCGCGACCCAGGGAAGCCAACACGATGCGGTTGGAGCTTCCTTGACTCCCGTCTTCCGAAACCCGATCCTGTTGCTATCTCGATGAAACGCCTGCTCCTCCTCTCCCTCCTCTCCCTCCTCGCCGCTCCGCTCTCCGCCGCGGAAAGAGGTCCTGGTGCCACGGTGATCGCCGACCGCACGGCCTTCTTCGAAGCCGCGGATCTCAATGACGACGGCTCCCTGAGCCGCGACGAAGCCGCCGCGCTCCGCCTGCCCGCACCCGCCCTCCGCGCCCTGTTCCGGAAGTGCGACCGCAACCTCGACCGCAGGATTTCCCTCGCCGAATTCCTCGCCGTCCCGGTCAAGCGCATGCCGATCACCATCCCCGGCGATCCCATCGTCGATCCACCGCCGGTCGATCCCCTCGCGGTCGCCCAGTTCCTCGGCCTGCCGCTCGAAGATGCCATCGCCCTCGCCGAGCGCGACGGTCGCCCGTGGCGCGTGATCATCCCCGGCTACTTCTACACGCTCGAATACATCGACAACCGCGTGAACTTCCGCGTCACCAACGGCATCGTGACCGACGCCACCCGGGGCTGAACCCCGATGAAGCCGCGCCTCGGCCCTTTCGTCCGCTCGTTGCGCCCTTCCCAGCGACGGGCCTTGGGCGGACTGCTGGCGGCGCTGATCCTGTCGCTTCTGTATTCCGGCTCCTACGCGGTCCTGCGGCTCAACGGCTACCTCGTCCGTGGCAGTTCGACGGATTACGGCGACGGGATGTACGCCGGCAGCGGATTCCATTACGACAAAAGCGGGGCCTTCTATGCGGAAGGAAGCGCCACGATGTGGGGGCACGACATCACCGACCGGACTCCCCTCCACACCCTGCGCTTCTTCACCCCGATGATCCGGATCGAAATGGCGCTGCGAAACGCGATCTCGCGGATCCGCTGAGGAGACGGGTTTTGAGTTGGACGCCGAAGTCCGACCCCATGAGGCTGCAGGAAATCCATGACCCTATCCCGCCTCCCCCTGCTGCTTCTCTTCGGATCCTCCCTCGCCATCCCGTCCGCCACTGCCGACGAAATCCGCCCGGACGAAATCCAGTTCCGCCGGCAGGCCGCGACCCGCATGGTCTTCGATGCCACCCAGAACATCCCGCTCTCCTCGCTCCGCCCCGCGCAGGTGGTCAACCTCGACCTGATGCATCCGGAGTTGCAGCCGGATTCCGGAATCACCTGGGAAATCAAGGACGGCGGGCTTTCCGGCTCTCCCAAGGAGGCCGGTGGCGCGTCGCTCCGCTGGGCCGGCGGCTTCAATCCCTTCGCCACCTACGACCTGGTGATCCGCAGCGCCCAAGGCGACGGCTCGGCCGGGATGAAATTCCTCGATGCAAGCAACGGCACCACTCTAACAGCCAGCCTGGATTTCAAAGACGGCAAGCCCGCGACCATCGCCTGGCAGGTGACGACCGGCGGCAAGCAGGTGATCGCCAAGGACTGGCCTGTCCCCGCCGGCACCTCGGCCAAGGACCTGACCCTGCGCGCCCAGATGTCCGCCGTGGGGGTCAACCTGCTCCTCGAATCCTCCGGCACGTCCGTCCTCGTCGGCCACTCGGATTTCGCCAAGCACCTCGACCTGCGCGAACGCGAGAAATTCCAGCGCATGGACTTCGCCATCGCCACCGAGCTCAAGCCCGGCGCGAGCCTTCTGTTAGATGGCGCATCTTCTGCCCTCACCCCGGGTTCGGGCCAGGCCGACATCCGGGCGATCACCGACGAGGAAGGCGCGCCGCTTCTCGACGAAGGCCGCCTCTGGTTCACCATCACCGTCCGCGGCCGCGGCCTGCCCCACCCGCTGCAAGGCGTCTTCTCGCTCGATCCCTCGGTCTTCGACCTCCGCTTCGAGGGCATCATCGTCTTCGACATGTCGGACGGCCTGCTCCGCAACGAACTGGCGTCCCACCTTTTCCGCGACACCAAGTCCGGCGAATGGCGCGGCTGGACCACCGGCTTCAGCGCCCTCGGCGGAACGGGCAAGCGCGAGGAAAAGACCATCCTTGCGGTGAATTCGATCCGCGATCCGCGGCGCGGCTTCTCCGTCATGAAGGCCCGCCCGATCGGCCTCGCCGGTGCCCATGAAGACCCGCACGGCGTTTACGACAAGGCCGCCGGCAAATGGCGGCTCCTCGTCTGCGAACACGGCAAGACCTACCGCGCCGGGATGTGGGAAAGCGACCACTGGGACCGCGGCTTCACCCGGCTGGCCGGGCCGGTCGAAATGGACAGCACCGGCACCATGATCCAGACCTTCGGCGACAAGCGCTACGCCCTCTTCGGCAGCGCCGACCGCAAGATCTACATCCGAACCTATCCGGACCTCCAGCCCGCCGGCGAACTCAAGGTGGAGATGCCGCCCTGGAACGACCAGAACGGCACCCGCATCTGGCCCAACGTCATCCCCCTGCCCGAGGGCTATCCCGCGCATTACATCGCCTTGATGATGGACCGCGCGAACTTCCCCGGCATGCCCAAGCCGAACTGGACCTACGGCGCGCTCTACCTCTACCACGGGCACTTGCCTGAACCATCATCCCCATGAACCTCTCCCGCCGCCGCTTCCTCGCCCAGGCCGCCACCCTCGCCGCCGGCAGCACTTTCCCGCTCCCCGTCCGCGCCGCGGATGAAAAGCCCGCCTCCGGCAAGGTCCGCATCGGCCTGATCGCCGACGTCCACCAGGACATCATGCACGATGCCCCGGCGCGCCTCCGCCATTTCCTCAAGGAAGCCGCCACCCGCAAGGCCGACGCCGTCGTCGAGCTCGGCGACTTCTGCATCCCCAAGCCCGCCAACCGCGCCTTCGCCGATCTCTTCGAAGCCTTCCCCGGGAAAAAATACCACGCCATCGGCAACCACGACATGGACGGCGGCTTCACCCGCGAACAGGTCGTCGCCTTCCACAAGATGCCCGCCCGCCACTACCGCTTCGAACTCGGCGGCATCACCGGCATCGTGCTCGACGGCAACGACACCCCGCCCGAACACAAGGGCGGCTACCCCAGCCACATCGACGACACCCAGATCGCCTGGCTCGAACGCGAGCTCACCGCCGCCACCACGCCCGTCTTCATCTTCTCCCACCAGAGCCTCGAACGCCCGAACTGCATCCGCTCCCAGGAAAAGGTCCGCGCCGTGTTGGAAGCCGCCAAACACCCCGACGGCACCCGCAAGGTCGCCGCCTGCCTCAACGGCCACTGGCACCTCGACCTCGCCCGCGAGATCAACGGCATCCCCTATCTCCACATCAACTCCGCCTCCTACTACTGGCTCGGCGACAAGAACCGCCGCGAGCGCTACGACGCCGCCATCCACCAGGCCCACCCCTTCATCGCCTGCACCGCGCCCTACCGCGACGCCGTCTTCACCTTCCTCGAGATCGACCTCGACGCCCGCACCTTCACCCTCTCCGCCGCCCGCAGCGAATGGGTCGGCCCCTCGCCACAGGAAATGAACGCGATGTATCCGGGGATCGAGAACGACTGGGTGGTCCCGGCGTGCAGCGCGCGGGAAGGGAAGCTGCCTTGATGGCAGATGGCAGATGGCAGATCAAAAATGGGAGAAACTCCCCGCGGCATTCCTTGGCGAGTCCGCATCAAGCCCCGCGCTCTCCCATGGATCATCCCTACCGCCATTTTGAGAACACCCCCGCCTGGACGGCGATCGCCGCAGCCATTGCGGAACTGGAAAGCAACCAGGACCTCCACCTCACGACCGACCGCGTTTACGTGATCGGCCATTTGTGCCAGCAACTCGCGGCCGCCGGCATCCATGCCGGCGATCCGCTCCCCGAGAAGTGACTCCATTGAAAAATCCCGCCCCCGTCCGCGTAGTCCCGCCCCCGTCCGCGTAGCTCTCCGTAACGCCCGACCCCGGGCATTGCCAAATCCGACCAAACCGCTTCACTCGCTCCCGATGAGACCCGCACTTCTTCTTTCCCTCCTCCCGGCCCTCGCCTTCGCCCACCCCGACCACGGCACCGAGCCGGGCAAGGACATCGACCAACCGGTCCGCACCGGCAACGGCGCCTGGTCCTACGAAGCCGTCCCGCATTGGGGCGAGCTGCCCGACGGCAAGAACATCGGACCCACCCACGGCGGCGTGGTGGTCGACCCGAAAACCGGCAATGTCTTCGTCTCCACCGATGCAGGCCACGGCATCCTCGTCTGGCAGCCCGACGGCAAGTTCGTCGCCGCCATCGCCCCCGAATGCCAGGGCTTCCACGCCATGGCCGCGCGCGAGGAAAACGGCGCCACCATGATCTACGGCGCCCAGCTCGGCGGTCCGAATCCCCTGCGGATCTGCAAGATCGACACCACCGGCAAGGTCGTCCTTGAGATCTCCAAGGCCACCGCCGGCGACGTCAAGGGCGGCTGGAACGGCCTCACCGCCGTCACCGTCGCTCCGGACGGCAGCATCTTCTGCTCCATGGGATACGGCTCGCAGCACATCCACAAGTTCGACGCCGCAGGCAAGCACCTCAAATCCTTCGGCGGCAAAGGCCAGGGCGACGGCCTCACCACCTGCTCGCACGGCATGGCCATCGACCCCCGCTTCGGCGAGCCCCGCCTCCTCGTCTGCGACCGCGAAAGCCGCCGCCTCGTCCACTTCGACCTCGAAGGCAACTGGATCGGCGTCCACGCCACCAACCTCCGCCGCCCCTGCACCATCTCCATCCTCGGCGATGTCTGCGCCGTCGCCGAGCTCGAAGCCCGCGTGACCATCCTCGACAAATCGGGCACCCCCATCTCCTTCCTCGGCGACAACCCGGACAAGGGCCAGTGGGCGAAATTCCCCGTGCCCAAGGACCAGATGAAGCTCGGCATCTTCACCGCCCCCCACGGCCTCTCCTTCGACAAGGACGGCAACCTCTACGTCCAGGACTGGAACCAGTCCGGCCGCGTCACCAAGCTCAAGAAGCTCTGAGCCCGCAGGGCGCAAGCCCCGCCTCCTTGGACTGCGAGCAGCCTGCTGCCGCTCTCCCTCGTCAGCCTGCTGGCGAGTCCCCCCCAGCCCGCGGCCTCACCGGCCGCGGGTTTTTTCGTGCCTCATTCCCAACATCCCCAAACGTCAATCCGGTCACCCTCGTCAATCCGGTCACCGCACCCAATATCTCACATCGCTTAACTACTTTCCCAAAATATGCCCGGTCCCTGCAAAATTTCGAGTGGCCAGCTTTCCCTCCCCGACCTATGCACTAACCTCTCACGATCAGTTGGATCATCCCGTCACCACGTTCCCGAAGCCTCCTCCCTACCTCCACGCCCATGAAACCCTGGAACTCCCACCCGCGGGTCCTCCCCGCCCTCGCGCTGCTCCTGGCCGCGCCGCTCCATCTCTCCTCCGCCCAGGACGAGAAAGCCCCCGCAGCCCCGGCCAGCGCCGAAGCCACCGCCGACGCCGAACTCGAATCCCTCGGCAAAGCCGCCGCCCGCTTCGTCGCCGCCTTCAATGCCAAGGACGCCGCCGCCATCGCCGGCCTCTTCCTCCCCTCCGGCGAAATCATCGGCCGCCACGGCGACGAAATCCGCGGCCGCGAGGACATCCAGACCTTCTATACCGACCTCTTCGCCGACGAAACCGTCCCGCAGATCGCCCTCGAAGCCTCGTCCGTCCGCCTCGTCACCCCCGGCGTCGCCATCGAGGACGGCGTGGTCCACCTCACCACCGCCGAGAACGAGCCGGTGAAATCCGTCAGCTACTCCGTCACCCAGGTGAAGCAGCCCGACGGCTCCTGGCTCATCGCCAGCTCGCGCGACCACCTCGAAGTCACCCCGCCCTCCGAACACCTCAAACCCCTCGTCTGGCTCGCCGGCGAGTGGACCTACGAAGGCGACGACGGCGTCCGGATGGAACTCGCCATCGACCTCGACAACAGCGGCAATTTCCTCGTCGGCGAAGCCGTCGCCCTCGCCCCCGGCGGCGACCTCCAGACCACCAGCCTGCGCATCGGCTGGAACCCCGCCACCTCGTCGGTCTTCTGGTGGACCTTCGACAGCGACGGCGGCAATGCCTCCGGCCAATGGACCCGCAGCGGCGACGGCTGGCTGGTCCGCACCAGCGGCATCACCGCCGACGGCGAAACCAATGCCGCCACCCAGAAGATCACCATGGACGGCGGCGACACCATCGTCTGGGCCGCCACCGACCGCGTCCGCGCCGGCGAGACCGAGCCGGACGCCACCCTCCGCTTCGTCCGCCGCGCCCCGGATCCCGACCCCCAGCCCCTCGCCGACGCCCCGGAACCCGGCAACGGTCCCGCCACCGAGCCTGAAAAACCCGCGGAACAGTAATCCCGAACCCCCACCACTTCTCCAGCCATGAAAACCAAAGCGTCTTGGATCGTCACGGTCCTCTTTCTCTCCCTCTTCGCCCACGAAGCCCAGGCCCGCGGATTCGGCGGCGGCGGCGGCGGCGGCGGCGGCGGCGGCGGCGGCGGCGGCGGCGGCGGCGGCGGCGGCGGCGGCGGCGGCGGCGGTGGCGGTGGCGGTGGCGGTGGCAACCGCGGCGGCGGCGGTGCCCGCGCCGCAGGTAGTGGCGGCGCCAGCCGCAGCCCGATGACCGGCTCGAAAATGACCCGGCCCACCGCCCGCCCCGCCCCGCGCCCGGCTGCCCGGCCCGCCCCCCAGAAACCGGCCGCGCGCCCCGCCGCGCAGCGGCCCACCACCCGCCCCGCCCCGCAGCCCGCCACCCGTCCGGCCACCAAACCCGCGGCCAAGCCTTCCACCAAACCGGCGACCCGTCCCGCCGAGCGGCCCTCCACCTTGCCCGGCAATACCCGACCCGGCACCGGCAAGCCCGAGCGCCCCTCCACCCTGCCCGGCACCACCCGTCCCGGCACCGGCAATGGCACCGGCATGAACCGCCCCACCACCAAGCCGATGCCCCTCCCCGGCCGCCCGGAAACCAAGCCCGGCCACGTCGGCTACCCGCGCCCCGGCACCGGCGGGAACAACAACATCGGCAACCGCCCCGGCTTCGGAAACAACAACACCATCAACCGCCCCGGCGGCGGCAACACCGTCATCAACAACCGCCCGGTCACCATCAACCGCCCCAACATCAACAACCGGCCCACCACCAAGCCGGCCTGGGACAACAACAAATGGGGCAACTGGGGCAACTGGAACAACCGCCCGGGCTACGGCAACAACCGGCCCGGCTACCCGAACAACCGCCCCGGCTTCGGCAACAACGTCAACATTGGCAACAATGTGAACCTCAACATCAACAACAACTTCCACAACAACCACAACTGGAGCTACAAGCCGAACTACTGGGGTTCCCGCCCGTGGTGGAATACCAACAACTGCCACGGCTGGCACCACGGAAGCTGGAACTACGGCTGGAACCAGCGCTGGTACGGCCACTACAGCTACTACCGCCCCCGCCCCTGGCCCGGCTACGTCATCTATGACAACGACAACGACTTCGCCAAGGGCGTCGCCTGGGGCATCGCCGCCTGGGGCCTCGGCAACATGATCTACAACATCGGCTACCAGTCGTATTCCAATCCCTATCCCGCCCCGCCCGTCCAGAGCAGCGCCGGCACCACCATCATCAACTACAGCGAGCCGATCACCGTCTCCGCCGGCAACCTGCCCCCCGGCGACGCCGCCGCGGAAAAAACCGCCGAAGAGCAGTCCAGCCTCGCCCTCGAGAAATCCCGCACCGCCTTCAAACGCGCCGACTACCTCGCCGCCATGAAGTCGGTCGACGAGGCCATCGCCCTCGTCCCCGGCGACCCCGCCATCCACGAATACCGCGCCCTCGTCCTCTTCGCCCTCGGCAAATACGCCGACGCCGCCGGAGTCCTCAATCCCGTCCTCGCCTCCGGGCCCGGCTGGGATTGGACCACCATGACCGGTCTCTACGGCAGCCAGACCACCTACACCGACCAGCTCCGCAAACTTGAGGACTACGCCCGCGCCGTCCCCACCGATGCCGCCACGCGCTTCCTCCTCGGCTACCACTACCTCGTCTGCGCCCACCTCGACCAGGCCTACGAGCAGTTCGACCAGGCCGCGCGCCTGCAGCCCGCCGACACCATCGCCGCCCAGCTCCGCGACCTCTGCAAGTCGTCGGCCTCAGGCGGCGCGGAAAGCGAAGCCACCCCGCCGGTCGAAGCCGAAACCGCTCCCGCCCCGCCGCCCGTCCCCGCCGACAAGCTCGTCGGCACCTGGGTCAGCGACCGCGGCGAACAGGGCAAGGTCACCCTGAACCTCGCCGCCGACGGCAAGTTCACCTGGACCTTCAGCAAGGGCGACCAGAAGAACGACCTCACCGGCGACTTCAGCATCGACCAGCGCGGTCTGCTCGTCCTCGCCAGCGAGGACTCCCAGATGGTCGGCGAGATCAAGCGGCCCGCCGACACCAAGCTCAACTTCATCCTCGCCGGCGGCCCGCAAGGCGACCCCGGCCTGAACTTCGACAAAGCTCCCTGATACCCCGGGTCATTGTCGAACGGGGCGAACACGCGTTCTCCAACTTCATCCGGCAGGCGACCGCGGATGCAAATTCCGGGCATGCCCACGGCGCGGACAGCCAACGCTGCGGTTGCGAGATCGACGCCTTGCTCGGCGACGCCTTGGCGTCCGCGCCCGCCCGCTGAAAGGAGGGGAGAGACTCCTGTCCCCCCGACTTTCCCGGTCACGATAGGAGGGGGGAGACTCCTGTCCCCCCGGCTTTCCCGGTCACGATAGGAGGGGGGAGACTCCTGTCCCCCCGACTTTCCCGGTCATGATAGGAAGGGAAGACTGCCTCCGGCCATCTCCTCTTCGCTCGGGTTCTTGTCCCCCCGACTTTCCCGGGAAACTCGAGGCGACAAGAGTCTCGCCTCTCCTTTCCCGCCTCCCCTTCTTGACCTCACCTCCTCCCGACCTTCATCTTCCCCCATCATGTCGGAGTTCTACGATCCTTCCGGCGAGACCCGGAAGCACGGGGACAAACTGCCTCACTGGCAGCAGGACGGTGTCATGCAATTCATCACCTTTCGACTGGGAGACGCCCTGCCCCAGGACAAACTGGATCAATGGAATGCCGAGCGGAAAGTATGGATGACCCACCATCCCGCGCCATGGACCCCCGAGGTGGAGCGGGAATACCACCGGGAATTCACCATGAAGCTCGAGCGTTGGCTGGATGAGGGGGCGGGCTCCTGCATTCTCCGCGACGGAGACCACCGCAAGATCCTCGAGGGCGTGCTGATGCACGACCACGGCGGCAAGGCGGAGCATCTGTCCTGGGTGATCATGCCGAACCACGTGCATCTGCTCTTCATCCCGCATGCGCCGCTTGAGAAGCTGATCCAGACCTGGAAGGGCGTCGCGGGCCGGCGTTTCGGAATGGGCAGCGTCTGGCAGAAGAACTACCGCGACACCCTGATCCGGGACTCCGATCACTTCGCGAACGTGGTCCGCTACATCCGCCGCAATCCGGCAAAGCTCCCCTCCGGCACCTTCACCCTCTGGGAAAGCCCCCGCGCCCTGGCCGTGCCCTAAGGAGGGGCGAGACTCCTGTCGCCCCGGCTTTCTACACCGGAGGGGCGACACTCCTGTCGCCCCGGCTTTCCACACCGGAGGGGCGACACTCCTGTCGCCCCGGCTTTCCACACCGGAGGGGCGACACTCCTGTCGCCCCGGCTTTCTGCACCGGAGGGGCGAGACTCTTGTCGCCCCGGCTTTCTGCACTCTGCTCCGCTTCCTGTCGCACCAGGAAAGTCGAGGGGACAAAAGTCTCCCCCCTCCTTTCGTGCGCTTCCGGCTCGACGCTGGGTCTCCGGAGATTCTAACTCCTCGACGGCCGTGAAATCCCACGCCCCTCCCCCATGAAACCCCACGCCCCGCTCCTCCTCTCCGCCGCCGCGCTCGGCCTCGTCGCCGCGGTCAATCTCACCGGTCAGGAAGCCGGCCCCGCACCCGCCGCCCCGGCCACGCCCGCACCCCACGTCACGCTCTTCAGCAACGTCCGCATCTTCGACGGGAAATCCGACACGCTCTCCGCCCCCTCGAACGTCCTCGTCCGCGGCAACCTCATCGAGAAAATCTCCACCGACCCGATCCCGACCGACCGCCTCGCCGAAGCCAAGCCCTTCGTCTTCGGCATGCACAAGCCCTGACGCTGCAATTCGTCGATTTCGTCACCATTCCCGGGTCGACCGCCGGGCAGGCTTGTTCCTGTCTCGGCGGTTCATGCCATCCTTTCTCGAAATCGCCGCCAACGCCCCCGCAGTCCACTTCGCCCCCGGCGAGGTCATCATCAAGGAAGGCCGCCCGCTGACCCGCCTCTACATCCTCCAGGACGGCGAGGTGGAAGTCCGGCGGGATCACACCACCGTCTGCAACATCTCCAAACAAGGTTCGGCCTTCGGCGAGGCCGCGCAAATTTTTTTCTGTAAAAGTGTCTGATTGAGAACTGGGAAGCTGAAGGCTGCTGGTTGGTTCAGTGGCTTGGTGTTTTGGTTTCTGGCTGGAGGTAGACTTTACCGGTTTCCCACTC
>JBIPNO010000093.1:0-17122 GCA_044372775.1 Haloferula sp. | reverse complement strand
GCCCTCAGGCGTTTTTGGAACGACGCGGCGGCGGTGCTGCGGTTGGTCGGACGCCCGTGGCTGCTGGATCAAGCAAACGCTACGCGTCCAAGATTAAAGTCACATTAGTTTGAAGAACTGGTATCACCCGACGCCCTCGCCATCGCCGCCTTGCTGCTGCGGAAAGGAGCTGCCGTCAACGCGACCACTCGCGAAGGCGAGACAGCCCTGCACCTCGCAAAAGGCGAGTCGATGACCCGTCTTCTGCTCCAGAACGGAGCCAAGGTCGGAGTCACCGCCCCCAACGGCGAATCGCCCCTCCACTCCGCCGCCCTCGACGGCAACACCGCCCGCATCCACCTGTTGCTCGACCACGGCGCGGACCCGAACGGCACCCGCCACAACCGCTCCACGCCTTTGGACACGGCGGTCTTTTTCGGCAGGACGGAGGCCGTCGAACTGCTGCTGGCCCGCGGTGCCAAACCGACCGCCCACACCCTGAACCAAGCCCGCCGCCAAGGCGACCTGTCCATGATCCGCAAGATCCGCCTCGCCCTCCAAGGCGAGCGATCCGTCAAACCGCCCGCCCACCGGCGGTGATACGGTTCCTCACTTGATCTCCAGCAGCTCCACCTCGAACACCAGCGTGCTGTTCGGCGGGATCGCGGGGCTCGGGCTGCCGCCGCCGTAAGCCAGCGGCGCGGGGATCTCGAACTTGAACTTGTCGCCCACCTTCATGAGCTGCACGCCCTCGGTCCAGCCGGGGATCACGCGGTTGAGCGGAAAAGTCGCGGGCTGACCGCGGTCGACCGAGCTGTCGAAGACGGTGCCGTTGAGCAGGGTGCCGTGGTAGTGGACGGTCACATTGTCGGTGGCCTTCGGATGCACGGTGCCGGTGCCTTTCTGGAGCACGGTGTACTTCAAGCCGCTCGCCGTGGTGGTGACCTCCGGCTTCGCGGAGGGATCGCGCGGGCCGCTCTTGCCGGGCATCGCTTCGCCGCCCTCGGCTCCCGCCTCGCTTGAAGCGGCAGCGTTCCCGCCGGGCTTCGATGCAGCGGAGGATTCCGCTCCCGCGGTGCCCGACTTGGAATCACAGGCGGTCAGGGCGATCGCGGCGGCACAGGACAGAAATGGGAAAAGTGGCTTCATGGAGACTGATGGGATGCTTCCGGAAAGCTCCGCAAGCCGGCCTCGCCGGTCAAGGCGGGATCAAAGCTCGTTGTATTTCAGATTGTTCCCCCGCGACTTGTCGGCCGGGTAACGGATCTCGTTGCGCTCGATCTTCGCCTCCATCACCTCGCCGAGCTTCATCCCGAGCAGGTCCGCCATCTCGAACAGCAGGATCGCCACGTCCGCGATCTCCGACGCGATCTCCTCCCGCTTCTCCACCGCCCGCTTCTCGATCTGGCCGGGCTGCTGCCAGACGAAATGCTGCATCAGTTCCCCCGCCTCCGCCGCGATCGCCACCGCCATGTCCTTGGGATTGTGGAATTGCTCCCAGTCGCGGGCGGCCACGAAGGTCCGGATGCGGGCGGTGAGGTCGGCGATGGAGTCGGACATGGCGGGATCCAACACCCGGCCCGCCCCGCCTGAAATCCAAAACCACGCGGAATACCCCGCTCCTTGCATCCTCCTGCATCCATGCGTAGATCTTCCCCGATGAAAGCCGCCCTGATGCTCGCCGCCGCCGTCACGTTGTGCGCCTGCACCGCCGAGGAGAAAAAGAAGACCGCCATGGAAACCGCCGACAAAGCCCCGGAACAGCCGACCGCCAAGGTCGAGAAGACCGACGAGGAGTGGAAGAAGATCCTGACTCCCGAGCAGTACCGCATCCTCCGCCAGGCCGGCACCGAGCGGGCCAACGGGGACGTTTACAAGGAGTTCAAGCACCAGGGCGAAGGCACCTACTACTGCGGCGGCTGCAATGCCGAGCTCTTCACCTCCAAGGAGAAGTTCGACAGCGGCTGCGGTTGGCCTTCCTTCTACGACCCTTCGAAGGCCAAGAACGTGATCACCCGCGATGACTTCTCCGGCGGCATGGTCCGCACCGAGGTCCTCTGCGCCAAATGCGACGGCCACCTCGGCCACGTCTTCAAGGGCGAAGGCTTCGACACCCCGACCGACCAGCGCTACTGCATCAACGGCATCGCCCTGAAGTTCGTCCCCGCCGCAGCTCCGGCTCCCGCGAAGGACGAGCCGAAGGTCGAAAAGAAGTAGCGCGACCTTGCAGGTTGCGATCGGGGGCGGCCGGTCACGCGAGCTTCGTTCCCGCTCTCCGCAGCGGGCCGCCAGCAGCACACCACTTGCAAAGCAGCGCTACTTCGACGCGGCGTCAGCCTCGTAAAGCCGCTCCGCCGCGCGGCGGGCGTCACCTTCTTGCGGGATGCATTCGGCGCCTAAAGGAAGCGGCAGATCCAGTTCCCGCACCTTCCGGAAAATCTCGCTGAAGCGGATCTCGCCCGTGCCCGGTTCGTGCCGAGCCGGGGAATCGGCGAACTGGACGTAGCCGATCCATTCGCGGTGCTGCTCCATGTTGTCGATCAGGTTGCCCTCGAAGCGCTGCATGTGGAAGAGGTCCCAGTTCAGCCGGACCCACGGCGAATCCACCGCCTTGCAGATCGCGATCCCGTCCGCGCTGCCATAGAGACAGTGGTCGGGGTGGTTGTAAGGATTCATCGGCTCCAGGATGATCATCTTCCGATGCGCCTCCAGCACCGGAACTACGGCGCGCAGCTTGGCGATGACCGACGCGTGCATCTGCTCCTTGGTCAGCCCTTCGATGTCATCCCCGGCCACCACGCAGAAGCGCTCGCAGCCCGGCAGCAGCGCCGCGCCTTCGCAGGCGGCGGTGATCTCCGCGACGAAGTCCTCCACCGGAAAGGCCGGATCGTTGATCTGCTTGCCGAAGCCCCAGGCCGTGAACTGGGTGGCGATCATGCAGTGACGCTTCAGCGCCGCCGCCCCGGCCACGAGGTCCTTGTCGCGCCAGGTCCACAGCTCGATCGCCGGAAAGCCCAGCGCCGCGGCCTGCTCGATCCGCTCCACGAAGGAGCCCTCGAACCACATCTCGATGTTGACGGCGATCGGCGTGTGCGGCGTGCGTCCGGGCAATTCAGTCATGTCGGGAAGAAAACGGAAGTGGGTCCCGATGACACGCGGGATCTGCGTTCAAAGGCAAATTCAAACGATCGTGTCCGAACCCATGGCCTCGTCCCCGGCATCCACCACCATGCCGTCGTCGAAATCCACCTCGCGGACGCGCTTCTTGTCGCGCCAGAACTCGACCTGCTTGCGCAGCGTCTCGCGCAGCTCGTCGCCGCGGTGCACGGCCTTGATCTCGATCCTCGGCTGGGAGCGGTCGGAGGTCTCGATGATCAGCGTGGAAAGGCCGAAGACGCGATACCAGAACGGGCGCTCCATCGAGGTGTCCTTCACGCGGTAGAGTTCGACGTCGTCCATCTGCTGGTTGAAGACGCCCGAGCAAAGCCGGATCCGCTCGGTGGTCAGCTCGTGGCGGGTCGCGCGGGTCTCGATGAAAACCCAAAGCGCCCAGCCGAGCGGCAGGACCAGGGCGATCCAGGCGGGCCAGAAGAAAGCCCCGCCGATCCCGATCCCCGCGGCCAATGCCAGGGCGATCGCATATTTGCCGAGATTGAGGACCTGCGAAGGACTGCCTTTCCAAAGAATTTCTTCACTCACGCTCGCAGGCTGCACGAAGCGACCCGGTTTCAACAAGTGGAGATTCCGCCGCAATTTTCAACGCACCCGGATCGGGTCGGACGGAATCTCCCCTGCGACCCCGCGCAGGTGGCCGTCGAGGAAGAGCTTGATCCGCCGGTTGAGCTCCGGGTTCACGAAGCCGTGTCCCGCGCCTTCCATCGCGATCAGGTGACTCTCCACCCCGGTCTTCCCGAGGGCGCCGTGCAGTTCCTCCGCTTGGGCGAAAGGCACCAGCGTGTCCTTCGTGCCATGGGCCGTGAAGAAGGGCGCGTCGTCCTTGGTGATCCAGCTCACCGGCGAGGCGGCCTTGGCATTGCTCTTGATCTCCTCCGTCTCCTTGCCCAGCAGGCGGACCGCCATGTTGTCGCGGCGGAGTTTTTCGATCGCGACCTCCTTGCCGAAGAAGGTCAGGAAATTCGCCGGGCCGAAGAAGTTCACCACGCACTGGACGCGGCTGCTCTGCTTGGCGAAAGCTCCGAGGTTGCCTTCCATCCCTTCGATCCCGCCGCTGGTGCCGAGCATCGCGACCAGGTGTCCGCCGGCCGAGGCACCCATCACGCCGATCTTGTCGGGATCGATCCCGTATTCATCCGCCTTGCCGCGGAGGAAGCGGATCGCCGCCTTGCAATCGTGGATCTGCGCCGGCCAGACGGCTTCCTGGGTCAGGCGGTAGTTGATGGTGGCGGTGGCGTAGTCGCCGCTCGCGGCGAGCATGCGGACGATATCGAGCCCATCCTCCTTCTTGCCGGACATCCAGCCGCCGCCGTGGACGAACACGACCATCGGCCGCTTCTTGCCGGCGCGATCCTTCGGAAGCAATAGGTCGAGCTTCTGCCGCGGATTGTTACCGCCCACGTAGTCGATGTTCTTGAGGTGCTCCACGTTCGCCGCGGTGGCCCCGCTGTTACCCGCCTGGCCGGAGGCGACGCGGAGGAATTCGTCCTTGGTGACAAAGCCGTCGCCGTTGCCGTCGACCATCGAGAAACGGGGCCGCAACGGTTCGGGGATCTCGCTGCGTGACAGCTTGCCGTCCTTGTTGGCATCGATCGCCGCGAAGGGATCGGCCTGGGCGTGGACGGCGGGAGCGAGGAGCAGGAAAAGGAGCCAGCGCATGATGGCGGAGTGAACACCAAAGTGCTCCGCCTGTCGCGGGGGAAATTTGCCGACTCACGGAGCGCCGTTCTGGATGATGTCGAGGAAGCTCTGCGGCTCCAGCGACGCACCACCGATCAGCGCGCCGTCGATGTCCGGGCAGGCCATCAGTTCGGCGGCATTGTTCGGCTTTACCGAGCCGCCGTACTGGATGCGGATCTTCGCCGCGCTGTCGGCCCCGAATTGCTCGGCGACCAGCGAACGGACGAAGGCGTGCGCTTCCTGGGCCTGGGCCGCGGTGGCGGTGACGCCGGTGCCGATCGCCCAGACGGGCTCGTAGGCGATGACGGTGTCGAGCAGGTCGCGCTCGCTGAGGCCGGCGAGGCCCTTGCTGACCTGGGTGCGCAGGACCTTTTCCAAGCGGCCGGTCTCGCGCTCCTCGAGGGTTTCTCCGATGCAGAAGATCGGCTTGAGGTTCAGCTCGCGGGCCTTGCGGACCTTCGCGTTGATGACCTCGTCGGTCTCCAGGAAGATCGCGCGGCGCTCGCTGTGGCCGAGGATGACGTAGTGGACGAAGAACTCCTTGAGCATCATCGCGCTGATCTCGCCGGTGTAGGCACCGGAGTCGAACTGCGAGCAGTTCTGGGCGGCCAGCGCGACGCTCGATACATTGCCGAGGATCTCGGTCGCCTTGGACAGCGAAACGAAAGGTGGCGCGATGACGATGTCGCAGGGAAAGGTGCGGTTCTGGATCTTCGAAAGGAAGCTCTTGGCGAAGTCTTCGGTCTCGGAAGGACCGATATTCATCTTCCAGTTGGCGGCGAAAATAGGCTTGCGGATCATGGGAATTCGAACGGGTGCGGGGTGAACAGCGGGAATCGGGCCAAGTCAAACTTCGGAGAGGGCGGCCACGCCGGGAAGCACCTTTCCTTCAAGCAATTCCAGCGACGCGCCGCCGCCAGTGGAGATGAAAGTCATGTCGTCATCGAGACCATATTTGTTCACCGCGGTCACCGAATCGCCGCCGCCGACGATCGTCACCGCGCTGCTGGCGGCCATGGCTTCCGCCACCGCCTTGGTGCCGTGGCCGAAGCTGTCGATTTCGAACACGCCCATCGGGCCGTTCCAGATGATGGTCTTCGCCTTGGCGATCTCCGCGACGAACTCGCCGATCGCGACGTCGCCGATGTCGATGCCTTCCCAGCCGTCCGGCGTCTCGCCGCCCTGCTCGTAAGGCGCGGTGCACTGGGTCTCGGCACCTTCCTTGAATTCCTGGGTCACGCGGGTGTCGGCCGGCAAAAGGAAGCGCACGCCTTTGGCTTCGGCCTTCGCCAGCAGCTCGAGCGCGAGGTCGAGCTTGTCGGCTTCGACGCGGCTGTTGCCGGTCTTGTAGCCCTGCGCCTTGCGGAAGGTGTTGGCCATCGCGCCGCCGATCAGGAAGGCGTCGGCCTTTTCCATCAGGCGGGAGATGACCTGGATCTTGTCGGAAACCTTCGCGCCGCCCATGATCACGAGGAAGGGCTTCTCTGGGGCTTCAAGCTTGCCGTCGAGGTATTCCAATTCGCGCTCCATCAGGAAGCCCATCGCGCTCTGGGTCACAAAATGCGTCACGCCTTCGGTCGAGGCGTGGGCGCGGTGGGCGGTGCCGAAGGCGTCGTTGACGTAGATCTCGGCGCTGCCGGCGAGAGCTTCGGCGAAGGCGGACTCGTTGGCTTCCTCGGCGGGGTAAAAGCGGGTGTTTTCCAGCAGCAGCACCTGACCGGGCTGGAGGGCGGCGCGCAGGGCGGCGACTTCCTCGCCGATGCAATCCGGGGCGAGCTTCACCTCCTGACCGAGGATTTCACCGAGCAGCGCGGCGGCCGGGGCGAGGGTGAACTGCGGATCGGCCCCGCCTTTCGGCCGGCCGAGGTGGGAGCAGAGGACCAGCTTCGCCCCGCCGGAAAGCAGGTGCTTGATCGAAGGCACCGCGCCCTGGATGCGGGTGTCATCAGTGATGACGCCGTCCTTGAGCGGGACATTGAAGTCCACGCGCATGAGGACTTCCTTGCCGGTGACGTCGAGGTTGCGGATCGAGAGCTTGGCCATGGGCCGGGACTGCCCGAGGACGCGGTACAAGTCAAGCACCGCGTGGGGCGGATCCTGTCAGGATTCCGGCCTGCGAGGCGCCCCCCGGAGCGCTGCCCGGACTGACTTCCACGGCCACCACGCAGACGTCGTCGTCATGATGGCGTCGCTTCTGGAAGGACACCACTTCGCAGATGATCTTCGCCGGCATGGCCGCCAGCGGGCCATCGAGCGACTCGTCGAAGGTGGAGGAAAGCCGCTGCATCCCGAAGTCCTTGCCCGCCGGATTCTCCGCCTCCACCACCCCGTCGGTGTAGAGCAGGAAGACGTCGCCGGAGCGGATCGGCGAGGTGGAGGTCTCGTAAACGGCCTCGGCGCTGAGCCCCAGCGCCAGTTGACGACGCGCCCCGGTCCAGAGGGGCTGCGGCGGATTGCCAGTGCCGCGGCGCGCCCGAAGCGGCGAGGGATGGCCCGCGGCCGCCCAGGTCACCCGCGCTTCCCGGGTATCCAGCACCATGAAAAAGGCGGTGACGAAGAGCGTCTGGTGGCTGCGCTCGATCACCTCGTGAAGCTCCCGGTTCATGATCCCGAGGAACTCACCCGGCTCGCCGGCGGACCCGACGTGGTTCCGCACCAGCGCCCGCAGGATGGCCGTGACCAGCGCCGAGCGCGCGCCGTGGCCCATCACGTCGGCGATCAGCACCCCGGTCCGATGCTCGTCGAGTTCGATCAGGTCGAAGAAATCCCCGCCGACGGTCGAGGCCGGCTGATAGAAATGGGCGAAGCCGAGCCGCAGCGGATCCGCCACCCGTTCCGGCGGGAATTCCGGATAACCCGAGGGCATCAGCGCGTGCTGGAACTCGCGGGCCATCTCGAGATCCTCACGGATCACCGCTGTCTTGGCCTCCACCTCGGCTTCCAACTCCCGATGATAGCGGAGGACCTTGGCGGTCATCACCCCGAAGTCCGCCGCCAGATCCTCCACCTCGTCGCCGGTGGAGATCGCCTGGATCTGCTCGAGATCCTCTTCCGCGACCCGCCGCCGCTCCTCCGCCTCCTCTTCGCTCAGCCCGTTTTCCTTCCGCAGCCGGACCGAATCCGCCAAGGCCCGCGCCGCCTGGCTCAGCACCGCGATCGGCTGCAGGATCCTGCGGCTGACCAGGGCGTAGCCGCCCAGCAGGCAAAGCCCGGTCGTCAGGGCGGCGGCCGCGCCGACCAGCAGGATCTGCCGGCGCAGCGGGGCCATCACCGCGGACTTGGGCGAGGAGAAAAGAATGTAGCCGCCGGGCTCGAAGCGCTGGCGATCGACCACCGACGACTGGATCGCCGCGAAGCCAGTCATCTGTTCCTGCTCGGTTCCCTTGCCGGAAATCATCCAGCCGTCGCGGCCGACGCGGATGCAGAGCAGCGATTCGTCATCCATTCGCTCGGCCACCGCGTCGTAGCCGGCCTCGCCTTTGCGTGCCAGAGTCACGCCGTCGGAAAGCAGGATCTCCAACTTCCCGCCATCCTCATCCGGCATCGGCCGCAAGCGCTGGAACATCGACGACACGTTCAGCACCACCTTGACCACCCCGGTCAGCAGGCCGTCGCGGTGCAGGGGCACCACCAGATCCAGCGAGAAAACATCGGCGCTCTCGTCAAAGTGCAGCCCGTCCGTCCACATCCCACCTTCCGACAAGGTCGTGCCGACCTGCCACCACTCCTCGTCGGACTGGTCGTAGTCGCTTGTCTTCTTCGTCGCCGCGACCACCCGGCCCGCCCCGTCGGCGATGAAGATCTCCGCCACCAGCGGGTGTTTTTCGGCATAGCGGGCGAGGCTGTCGGACGCCGGGTTCTTGAGGATTTCCCGCAACAACAAGTCATCGGCCGGCAGGTCCAGCCAACGCCTCTCGATGGCCTCCATCGTCTCCAGATCGGCCGCCCGGCCCGGCCGCGGCATGGCCAGGAAATCCGGCACCGAGGGATCCGCCGCGATCCAGCTCCAGAGGTGGCCGGCCTGGGATTCCACCGCGCTGTCGAGCGAGCGGGCCAGGGTCTTCGCCTCCGCCTGATGCAGCCGGCCCTTGGTCGCCAGGAGGTGGCGGAAGCCGAGGGTTTGAAGCACGATGAACCCGGCGACCAACGGCAGCACGGCCGCGATGGCCAGCGCCAACGCGAACTTCCCCCGCAGTCCCATCGCTGAAAGTCGCACCCGATAGATCTAACGCGGCTTCCGTCCGCTGGCTAGAATCAATTGGGTCACGCGCCTTCGCCAACAGGACCAGCAGGGGCCTCCAGCACGCCGTCCGCTCCCCGCCAGGCCTTCACCGCCTCAACGATCATCCAGGCCTCGATCGCCAGCGTCGCCGCGCCGAAAAACGCCAGCACCCAGTCGCCGCCGGCCAGCCACGAAGTCGAAGACCCCAGCGCCTGCACGAAGAGCTGGTAGCCCAGCGCATAGGCCGGCAGCACCAGCATGAACACCGCCGGGATCGCCACGAACCACAGCGGGAGGCGGCGGCGGCGCATCCAAAATAGGATGACGATGAAGGCGAGCCCACCGAGCAACTGGTTCATCGCCCCGAACAGCGGCCACAAGATGAAGCCCCCCTGCCCCGCCGTCTCGAACGACCACGGCACTCCCGGCCGCGGAGCCGCGGCGAGGACGGCGGCGATCGTCACGCCGAACAAGGTGGCGCCATGACGATGGCTCAGCCAGCTCAGCGGATTGCCCGTCACCTTCACCCCGGTGTGCGGCGCGGTGACGGCGCGGTGTTTCAAGAAAGTCGCCGCCAGTTCCTCGATCACATAGCGCTGCAAGCGGCAAGCGGTGTCCATGGTCGTCGCGGCGAACGAGGCCACCAGCACCCCGACCAGCGCGGTCGCGGCGGCGGCGCTGATCCCCAGCGCCCGCAGGAAATTCCCCGCGCCCTCGACAAACGCGGCAAGCGCCCCCTTCTCCGCGACCGACCAGCTTGCATACTTCGAAGCCCACGCCGCGGATCCTGTGAGAACGCTGCCGTCCGGCCCTTTCACCCCGAGGCTCAGCCCCGCGACGCAAGCGAGAATGACGATCACCGCGAGAAAGCCCTCGGTCAGCATCGACCCGAAGCCGACGAAGGTCGCGTCGGTCTCGGTCTTGAGCTGCTTCGATGAGGTCCCGGACGACACCAGGCAGTGGAAGCCCGAGATCGCCCCGCAGGCGATGGTGATGAACAGGAAGGGAAACATCAGCGGCAGCGTCGACGCCTTGCCGGTATCGATCGCCGGGGCGATGATCTCCAAGGGCGCGTGCGACCCGTCCGCCAGCGCCGGCCCGCCCATGAACGCGGCGGCGACCAACCCGGCAACGATCAGCCCCAGCGCGCTGAGCAGTTGCAGCGAGTTGATGTAGTCGCGCGGCTGGAGCAGCAGCCACACCGGCATCACCGAGGCGGCATAGGAATACAGCAGCAGGAAACCGACCCACACGATCAGCGGCAGTTTGGACAGCGACTCGTTGATCGAATGCAGCCAGCCGACATCGCCGAACCACACGCTCAAATACATCAGCGCGAGCACGACCAGCGACGGGATCAAAATGCCCGCGCTCTTCTTGTGCAGCAGCGCGCCGATCCCCATCGCCAGCGGGATCTGCACCAGACAGGGCAGGATCGACGACGGGAACATCGCGAACACCTTCGCGATCACCACGCCGAAGATCGCCAGCACCACGGTCAGCGCGAGGAAGAGGATGCCGAGAAACAGCAGCCGCGCGCGCGGCCCGACCACCCGGCCGGCGATGTCGCCCACCGTTTGCCCGCGGTTCCGCATGGAAATCACCAGCGAGGCGAAGTCGTGCACCGCCCCGATGAAGATCGAGCCGAACAGCACCCACAGCAACGCCGGCACCCAGCCCCACATCACCGCGAGCGCCGGACCGACGATCGGCCCGGTCCCGGCGATCGAGGTGAAATGGTGGCCGAACACCACCGACTTGGCGGTGGGGACGAAATCGCTGCCGTCTTCCAGCTCGATCGACGGCGCGACCCGGGCCGGGTCCAGCTTGAAGATCTTGCGTGCCAGCCAGCGGCCGTAGGTGTGGTAGGCGACCAGATAGAGGACGAAGGCGCCGAGGGCGATGGCGAGGGTTTGCATGGGCGGGTTTGAAAGTTCTAACGGCTGCGCTTCTCCAAGGCCTCGAACACCGGGGCCGGCACGTAGCGGCGGACCTGGTCTTCCCAGCCGACCGGCCCCACGAGTCCCATCACCATGCTCGACGACACCTCGGCGATGTCCCGCGGCGGCATCAGGAAAGTGGTGGTGATGCTCGGCGCGAGGTCGGCGTTGATGTGGCGCATCACGCGTTCGTATTCGTAATCGTTCGGCCCGCGGATCCCGCGGAGGATGAATCGCGCGTCCTGCTCCTTGGCGTAGTGGACCAGGTAGCGGTTGTCGAAATGCGCGATGGTCAGGCGCTCCGCGGACGGAATCGAGGCGCGCAAAAGCTCCAGACGTTCCTCCACGGTGAAGGTGTAGCTCTTCGACGGATTGCTGCCGATGGCCACGATCAGCCGGTCGAACACTTCCAGCCCGCGCTGGATCATCCACAGGTGGCCGTTGGTCGGTGGGTCGAAAGAGCCGGCGTAAACCGCGGTGCGCATGGGGGGAGAGTGAAGTTCCAAGTGAAAAGTTCCAAGTGCCAAGAAAGGCAGCGATCTGGAGGGAGCCTACTCGGAGGGAGCGCCGATCTTTCGTGCCGGAAGGGAGCGCCGATCTTTAGTCGGCTTGGACGGTCGGGTCTTCTGCGCGGACCAAGGATCCGGAGTTCAGAATAACGCTCGCTATTCGGGCCCTTGGGATTTTCCTCCCATTCCTCGCCCTGAACGCCAAGGTCCGCGGGTGCATTTCCGGAGCCTCGTCCTTTTCGCGATCTTCGCCACACTCGCAAACGCCGAGCCGCTCGCCCTCCGCGTGGTCGCCGCCAACCTGACCTCGGACCGGCATTCCACCTACTCCCCGGACAACGGCAACCACTCCAACCCCGAGGGTGCCGGCGCGCGGATCCTCAAAGCACTGGCACCGGATATCGTGCTGATCCAGGAGTTCAATACCAGCATCCCCGCCCGGCAGTGGGTGAACGCCACCTTCGGCAAGGACTTCCATTTCATGCGGGAGGAGATCAAGGGCATCCCGAACGGGATCATCAGCCGCCATCCGATCGCCGCTTCCGGCCACTGGGACGATCCCGTCCTCGACAACCGCGAGTTCGCCTGGGCGAGGATCCGCCTGCCCGGCGAGCGCGACCTCTGGGCGGTCAGCGTCCACCTGCATTCGAAGAACGCCACCTCCCGGGCGAAGCAGACGACCGCTCTGTTAGAAGCGATCCGCAAGAACGTCCCGGCCGGCGCGATGCTGCTGTTAGGCGGCGACCTCAACACCCGCGGCACCGGCGAGCCCTGTTTCGCGCTGCTGGCAAAGTCCGTGGTCGTGCCGAAGGAACCGCCGCACGACGGGATGGGCAACATCCACACCAACTCGCCGCGCAACCGCCCCTACGACTGGGTGCTCGCCTCCCCCGCCCTCGACAAGTTCGAGGTCCCGGTGAAGCTCGCCGGGATCGAGTTCGACGGCGGCCTGGTCTTCGACACCCGGGTGTTCGAGCCCCTGGCCAAAGTCCCGCCGGCCCAGGAAGGCGACAGCGGCCTCCAGATGATGCAGCACATGGCCGTCGTGCGGGATTTCCGCCTGCCGTGATTCCAATCAGCGGACCAGCGTGGTCCCTTGATTCAGCATGGCGACATCGCCCCACGCGAGCGACTCCGCCAAGGTGCGGTCCAGATAGGCCTTCGCCGCCGCCACGGCGTCGTGCAGGTCCTTGCCCAATGCCAGATGGGCCGCAATGGCCGCCGACAGCGTGCAGCCGGTGCCGTGCGACGCGGCGGTATCGAACCGCGGCGAGCGGAACCAGACCGGAAGGTCATGGTCCATCAGCAGGTCGGCGCATTCCGGCGCACCGAGGTGGCCGCCTTTCAAAAGCACCGCGCAGCCATGCCGCGCCGACAGCTCGCGCGCCGCTCTTTCCATCGCCGCCTCGTCCCGCGCCGGGCCATTGCCCCACAGCACCTCCGCCTCGTCGAGGTTCGGCGTGATCACGGTGGCCAGCGGAAACAGACGCTCCTTGTAAGCCGCGACCGCATTCTCTTCTAACAAGGGGTCGCCGGTGGACGCGATCATCACCGGATCGATCACCAGCGGGATGTCCGGATACTCCTGGAGGATCTCGGTCACCGCGACAATGTGCGCCTTGGAAAACAACATGCCGGTCTTGATCGCGGCGACCGGGAAGGCTTCCAGCAGCACCCGCAACTGGTCCTGCAGGATCGCCGGCGGCACCGCGTGGACCGACCGGACGACGTTCGGCGTCTCCGCCACCACGCAGGTCACGGCGGTGAGGCCGAAGACCCCGAAATGCTGGAAAGTCTTGAGGTCGGCTTGCAAGCCGGCGCCGGCCGAGCAATCGGAACCGGCGATGGTGAGGGCGACCCGAGGGGAGCTGGTCATGCGCGGATGATATCCACGCCGCCGCCACCGGCAAAGGCCAAAGAGAGCGACTGCGGCATCGACAGAACGGCGGCCGGACCGTTTCATGCCAGCCAACATGATGAATGATCCTTCACCGCCCCCTCCTCCCGCCGCCACCCCGCCGCCGATGCCGGCCGGCGGCATTCAGGAGCCCTCGGCGGTCAAGGTCTTCGGCATCCTCCACCTGATCCTCGCGGGGATCGGATTTCTGATGGGCATCTGGAGCTTCTTCGCCAACCAGCTCAACGGCTTCTTCATGAACTCGAACAGCGCCGCTTTCAAAGGTCGCACGAACTACGTGGAGGCCCAGACCCGATACGTCGAGCAATTGAACTGGGTCAGCATCATGAGCGGGGTCTTCCTGCTCGCGCTGGCCGGACTGCTGCTGAGCTCCGGGATCATGCTGGTCCGATCGCAACCCCGGGGCGTGACCTGGTCGCACCGCTATGCCTGGACCTCCATCGCCACCAAATTGATCTCCCTGGTCGTCACCGTCGCCGTGGTGCTGCCGGCGATGCAGCGGATGATGGATGAGGCGATGGCTTTCCCTTCCGGCATGCCGGCGGGTGCCGCCGACAAGATGACCGGCATCATGAAATCCTTCACGGCCATCACCACCGTGGCCACGCCGCTGATCTCCTGCATTTACCCGGCCCTCGCCTTGTATTTCCTCTCCCGCCCGCAGGTCAGGGAGTGGGCCGGCCTGCGCCGTTCAGGTGGTGCTTGAGGATCCGCTTCACCTCGGCGGCGCACTCCGGCGAATTCTGGACGCTGTGCCCGGCCGGCACGATGACCTCGCTCTCGACTCCTTGGAGCCTTGACGACCAGTAGGGCACGATTCCGTCGGAGCTGTCCGGAGTGTTGCCCTTGCCGCGATCCCCGATCACCGAGTGGACCTTCAAGCCTTCGCGAAACGGCACCCGGTCCAGCGCCTTGTAGGCCGGATACGATGGCGACAGCGAACCGACGCTGGTGAACCAGCCCTTCGACGAACTCTCGCCGCTGGTCAGCAGGCTGCCGAAATCATTCAGCGTGAGATCGACCAGATCCACCGTCAGCTTCTTCGGCAGACGGATCAGGTTGGTCATCCAGTCCGAGAAGAAGCGGTCGGCCATCGGCGACCCCCGGTGGGGAGCCGCGAGGAAGACAACACGGTCGGGCTGCGGCATCGCTTCGTACATCGTGAGCTGCCGGATCGCCTCGCGGGTGTCCTTGTTCTCCGTGAGCTGTTCGATCGGCCGCTCCTGGAAGGCCCGGTAGAGCTGGTCGCCGGGCTGCTTGAGCGAGGCGTGGGAAATCACCCCGCCCATCGAATGGCCCACCACCACCATGCGCTCCCATTGATCGGTCGGTCCCTGTTTCCGCGCGAAGGCGTCGGCCCGGTTCATCTCCTGCCGGAAGCGCGCCGCGCTGAAGGTCCAGTTGTTGCCGGTGGGATAACTGTAGAACCAGATCTGGTAGTTCTCACGGAACCACGGCTCGCGGTTGAGTTCGTTGTAGAGCGTCTTGTAGGCGCCGGGGCTGGACTTCAAGCCGTGCACCAGCACCAGCGGGATGCGCTTCGGATCGTAGGGCGAGGTCACGTAGAGCCGGGTCTCCTCGGTGAAGCGGCTCGGCAGGAAAACCTTCGCAAGGTCGAAGTCGTCGAGGTCGCTCATGTGCCAGTAAAACGCCGCCGGTGCGGTCCAGTCGGCCGCCAGCGTGACTTGCCGTGCCCCGACCTCCACCGGCTTCGCCTTGCCCGGATACAAGAAGGCCCACTCCGGCGGCCGGCCGGCGGGAAAGCGCAGCACCGCGGTCAGCATCAACGGGACTCCGGTCGGCGGCTCGAACTCCCAGCGCGGCTTGCCTTCCTCTGCGGTCTTCTTCCACGCGATCACCGGCACCCCGATCCCCTCCACCAGATGTCGCGTGCCGACGTCGTCCGTCGGGACCGAAGCCGCCGGGATCAGGGCGTCGATGTCGGCGAGCCGGATCCCCACCCCGAGCGAGCGGGACTCGTCGATCGTGGTGCCCATCGCCGCGGCCTTCTCGTGATAGGTCCCGGGGCCGCAGCGCAGCCGGTCCACCAGCTTGGCGACCGCCGAGTTGTAGGAAGCCAGCGCCAGGTCGCGCTCCGCGGCCGAGTCCGCGCGGGCGACTCCCGACCAGGCGCTGCGGGCCTGGTCGACCTGCACCTTCACGTCCCCCCGCGATGCCCTCGGCAGGCTCAGGCACACCGGCGCGGACGGGGTCCCGCAGTGGCAGAGGACCAGGACGGCGGCACAAGCGGGAATCCATCGGAGCTTCATCGGCCGGGAACCACTAGCGACCCGCACCGGACTCCGCAAGCCGGCACTCGGCGGGCTTCCAGACTCTCTCCGGCTCGAACCGGACCCAGGTTCCTTCGGGATGGACTATCTCGTCGATTGACTTCCCGGCACCCTGCAAATTAACGATTTCCCGGTTGGGGATGATCGTGTTAGCTATCGCCATGGCCAGTCGCAAGAAAGGTAAGAACTCGAAGGGCCGCCGTTACTCGGCGGAGGAAAAAGCCACCATCATCGGGCATGTCGAAAAGGTGAATGCCAGCAAGGGCCGGGGAGGCCAGACCGCGGCGTCGAAGAAGTTCGGGATTTCGATGCTGACCATTTCCACCTGGATGAAGAAGTCGCCCGCCGCCGCGGTTCGCGGGACCGGCAAGGCGAAGTCCGTGAACGGTGCCCTGTCCAAGCTCTCGACCCTCCACGCCCAGATCGAAGCCAAGCAAAAGGAGATCGTAAAACTGCGGCAGCAGTTCGACATCCTGAAGCGCTCCCTTTGATCCCGACGGGAGTCGACCAAGGGACCTGAGGGTCTACCGGTGACCTTCCGGATCGAACTCATCGCCCTCACCCCACGATACCCGGCCCACGCGGCCGGGTTTTTCGTTTCCACTCCCGGCTCCCCTTTGAAACGGCGAAGGCCACGGTATGCAAACCGTGGCCTTCATTGGTGGCGGGAGTAGGATTTGAATGTAGCTAAACCACTGAATACCAATCATCTGCATTCTCATAAGTCCTTAGAATTGCCCAAATCTGCCACAGAGGGGCAAGATGGATTGGAGCAATTTGGGGCACGAACGGGAATGTATTTTGTCACCATTTGTCACCTATCGCCAATGAGTTACAAGAACCCGAGTCACCTGCAAAAGCCCCAGTTGACACGGCATTCACGGGCATGGACCCGCACCCCACTTCGCCGCGCGCCGAACTCGACCTCATGACCGAGCAAGACCTCGCCCGCCACCTCAAGGTGTGCCGCCGCCAGCTCTACAACTGGCGCATGGCCGGGCTGATCCCTTACTTCAAGCTGGGCAAGGCGGTCCGCTTCCGGGTGGCGGATGTGACCACTGCGATCGAGCGGATGAGGATCGGGTAGGCCGACTATCTTGGTCCTTACTGTTGCTTTGGAAATGTGCACATTGGTGAGTCTACTCGGCATTCCCTTCTGGTCCCAATGCCTTTCGGCGTGAAGGAAGGAAACCGAACCGCTCGACCGGGAAGCCTCCTCGCGCCCGGCGGCTCCGCCTCTCAGCCGCGAGGCGATCCTCGCCTTGGCACGGGTGCTCACCCGGCCCGCTGCCACTGTCTACGAGTTGGCGAGTGGTTCAAATCCCTCGAAGAAATACATCCTGACTTTCGAGGCCAGCGAAGCCACCTGCACCTGCCCGGGATTCGAGTATCGCGGCACCTGCCGCCAC
>JBIPNO010000092.1:0-17227 GCA_044372775.1 Haloferula sp. | reverse complement strand
TTTGGAACGACGCGGCGGCGGTGCTGCGGTTGGTCGGACGCCCGTGGCTGCTGGATCAAGCAAACGCTACGCGTCCAAGATTAAAGTCACATTAGTTTGAAGAACTGGTATTAAATCAAGTGGAGGCGCAACGGAGGGTCTTCGACGAAGGTCCGCAGGATGCCGGCCAGCCTCGGCAGCGTTTCGACGCGGAAGATATGCGACGCTTTCGCCGACTGAAGGAAGACAGTCCGGTAGCGCTCTTCGCTGACAAAGACGGCCCCACGTTCGAAGCCCGGGACTCGGATTCGGAGGGCTGGTCGCTGTTGGATTCGACCGCAACCCTTTCGCTCCGAGCGGAAGCCAGCATCGCCGTGCTGCGCACAGGGATCGCACTCGAGCGCCATCATCTGAAGCACGGCAGCTACCCGTCCGCCTTGCAAGATCTGGTTCCCGCTTACCTTCCCACGCTTCCAACCGACCCCTTCGACGGGAATCCACTCCGCTACCAACGCATGCCGGACGGCTCGCCGCGCGTCTGGTCGATCGATGCGGACCTGTTAGACGAAGGCGGGCTTCCTCACAATGACCGCATCGCCAAGGGCGACCTCATTTGGATCACCCGACCCATCCCGGGCTTCACCGAGAAAGACCTCCGCCGCTGAGGTGCTCATCGCCGCCGCCGCGCGAGAAGTCCCATTCCCATCAGTCCAAGCAGCGCCGCCGAAGGCTCCGGCACCGCGGTGACCTCGATGATCCCTTGGAAAAGCGTCACCCGGTGCGCCTGGTTGCGGTCGGAGAAGGAGTAGATGCTGAACGACGTGACCGGGGTATTGCCGAAGGTGAGGTAGGCCCGGTGGATCGGCGCGTTGTTGGGATTGTTCGCGGGCGGGGCGATCACGTAGTTCACCGACTGGCCGCTGCCCGCGGCAATGACCCCTTCGATCAACCCGGTGGGATTCTCGAAGCTGAAGTCGACGTCGATGCCCGTACCCAGGGCTCCGGGAGTCTGCGTGAAGAAACCCTCCGCGGCGATCGCATCGCGGAAGCCGCCGGTATTGGGCAGCGGGTTGTTGTTGTCCGAGTCGATGTCGTCGATGATCAGGCTGTTGATCAGCACCGGCTGGGTGAAGGAGAAATCCCAGCGCTGATAGTTCAGCAGCGAGCCCGCGAGATTGTTCGGATCGTTGTTCGTTCCGAGGACGAAGCCGGTCGGGTTGCCGTTGTCGAGCGTCAGGTTGCGGGTGGCGGCAACGCCGGTTCCCGCGTAGGAACTCTGGAAGGTCATCGTCAGACCGGCTTTGGTCAGGCTGCCGTTGGGCGCGCCGTTCCGGTAGCCGGTCTGGGTGTTCGAGCCGTTCGTCCAGACGTCGGTGATGAACGAGAAAGTCGTGGTGGCTTCCGCCACGGAAGCACCAAGAAGGAGGAGAAGGATGGGGAGGGCGGCTTTGGAGTTCATGCGGCGGACGACGCGGGAAACTGCCGAGGCCTGATATTTAATCAATCTTTATCAAACTTCTTCAAGCCGGCGCGGCGGTGGGCCCGGGATAGGGCGGGACCTCCGGCGCTTCGGTGGCCTGGGTGGCAGCCGCGCGTCCTGCCTTGGCACCGCGGCGCAGGGTTTCCCGCAGGCCGTCCGGAATAATTTCCCGGGCGAAGCACGCCGCGAAGCAGGCGCCGAAGGCGGCCCCGTAAGCCAGGTCATGAGCGGCACCCGCGAGGGCCTGCTTCAGCTTGGGGGCCGCCTCCCGCGCCATGGATTCGGCGTCGTGGCGCGCGCTGTCGAACGCCTCGGAGAAACTGGTGTAGCGGGTGGCTTGCGGTTGCGGTTGGGGTGCCGCTTGTGCGGCCGGATCGGAGGACGGGTCGAATTCGTTCATGATGGGATGGGGTCGAGGCTTGCAGAAGATCCATGGATCGAGGCGGGCAGCCATGGGAAAGCCGCCGGAAGATTGGAATCCGCGGTCGCCGCGGAAATCTTTTCGAGCTTCTCGAATAGGTCGTGCGAAGCCGCGTCGAAGCAAGCGAATCGACATTCAACACGATGAAAAAACTGGTTCCCATCCTGACTCTTGTCCTTGCCACCCTGATCGCCACCCCGGCCGCCGATGCCCGCAGCCGCAGTTCGCGCAGTTATGTTTCCCATCACCGCTCGTGCGGCGGACCGGCGTGGATCGAGACTTATCTCGCCTATTACGACCATTGCGGGCGACCGGTTTACCGGACCCGGGTGATCCCGGTCCATCCGCCCCACCGCCGCCCGTATTATCCGGTCCGCAGGGACCGCGGATGCCGCTGATCCGCGGATCCGCGGATCAGCCTTGCGGCGTCGTCCGGCCGCGGTGCTTGCCGTGGCCGGACGATTGCGTTTGCCTCAAGACGAATCCCGGCCGGTGCGACGCTTCCGCTCCAGCCGACCACCGCCTCATGAAACTGATCCCCGGCCTTTTCCTCGCCATCTCCTTGCTGGTTCCAATGGCCGCCCGCGGCCAGGTGGCGGTGAACGAGCTGCTGGCGAACTTCCAATCGCGGCTCGAGCAGGGCCAGGACATCGACGAGCTTTGCGAATCGCTGGAGACGCTCGAGAGCGCCGATCAGAAGGCGCTGATCACCGAACTGGAGAAGACTTGGCCGGGCGTGCGGGACCGCTATCTCGCCGCCTTCGCCGCCGCCTCGAAGCAGGGCGCGGGCGGCTCGCGCACCGAAAGCCAGCGCCGCGTCCGCGAGCTGCGAAGCGGGTTCATGGCGGTTTACGCGCTGGAGGAGGGACCGATGAAGCCGAAGCTGAAGGAAGTCAGCAAACCGGCCGTCGACGAGCTGCGGAAACTGCTTTCGCCGACGCCCGACGAACTGCTTTCGATCGCGCCGCCGGTCCTGAAAATGCAGCGCGATGCCGCGCGCAAGCTGGCTCAGTTCCGCGACGCCGCGCTGGATGCCGCGCTGTCCACCACGCCCGCCAACTCGCGCGAGCAACTGGCGGCGGAGGAGGCCAAGGTGGCGGCGGAAGCCGGCGGCCTGCCGCGCGACGGGCTGAAGATCCTGGAGAAGAATCGCAAGATCGTGGAGGACGAGGCGATTCCCGCCGAGGAAGCGCGGGGCATCGAGGAGTGCAATCTGATGCGCCTCTACGTCGGTCTGAACGCCCTCGAACTCGACCCGAAACTGTGCGAAGCCTCCCGCGATCATTCGAAGGACATGGCGGAGCAGAATTTCTTCGCCCACGAGTCGCCGGTCGCCGGAAAGAAGACACCATGGGATCGCGCGGCGAAGGCCGGCACGACCGCTTCCGGTGAGAACATCTACGCCGGCTCGGCGGATTCCCACTCGGCCAACATGGGTTGGTTCTACTCGCCGGGGCATCACAAGAACATGTTCAGCCCCGGCCAGCGGCGCATCGGTCTGGGCCAGCACGGTTCGCATTGGACGCAGATGTTCGGCGGTTGAGATCAGCCTTGCTTGGGACGGCCCAACGACCACAGCAGCCCGACGCCGCCGCAGGCGGTGAGCAACGCGCCACCCAACAGGCCGAGCCCGCCGAGCGTGGGGCTGCCGGCGATCAGACCGGCCACGAGCGCCGCGATCATCAGCGCGGGACCGGACAAGGCGAGCAGCAGGGCCACGGCGTGGCGCAGCAGGGGACGGATCCAGGCGGGGATTTTCGCGAGTTCGATGACGGTGGTTTCGGTGGAGTTCATGTTCGTGCCTTATGGAGTGCACGCTCCTGATCCACCTTCGCCGTGAAGGCTTGATGATCGCCGCATGAATTCGCGGTCAATCCCTGGCAATCGTTGCCCGCAGCATGACGTCGCCGCCGAAGCGACGGAACTCCGGCTTCTCAAGCCGCAGTCCTTCCGGAAAGCCGGTTCCCGCCACCGCCGGCAAAGGCCCGCCGCCCAGCAAGGGCGCGAGGAAGGCGACCCACTCGTCGACCAGGCCCTTTTCTAACAGATCGGCCGCGAGCCTCCCGCCGCACTCGACCAGCACCGCCGAGACGCCGCGATCCCGCACCAGCCGCCGCAGCACGTCTTCCACCGCGGTCCGGCTTTCAATCAGCGTGCGTTCCTTGTGGTCGTCCGTGAAAAGTGGCGCATCCATCGGCAGGCTGTCGGGACGGTCGGTCACGACCACCCGCCATGGCTGGGCCCGCCCTTTCGCCAGTTCGGGATCGCGCAGATCCAGCCGCGGACGGTCCTGGCGCACGGTTTCCCCCGAGGTCAGCACCGCTTCCGTTTCCGCCCGCAACCGCTGCACCTCCGCCCGCGCTTCCGGACCCGTCAGCCACATCCCCTCGCCCGGCGGACGGGTGATGCGGCCGTCGAGGCTCATCGCGGTTTTGAGAATCACCCACGGCAGCCCGCAGCGCTGGACCTTGGCGAAAGGCCGGATCAAGCGGGCCGCTTCCTCCGCCAGCACGCCACGGGTCACCGCGATGCCTGCCGCCGTCAGCAGGGCGTCCGCTCCCCCGGCATGCGCCGGATTCGGATCCTCGGCGGCGTAGATGACCCGGGCGACCCCGGCTTCGATCAATCCTTCGGTGCAAGGCGGCGTCCGCCCGTGCGTCGAGCAGGGCTCCAGCGTCACATACACCGTCGAGCCGCGCAGCGCGTCTTCTCCGAGGGTCGATCGCGCCGCCGCCATCGCCTCGCGCTCGGCATGCGGCAGACCCGCGCCACGATGCCAGCCGGCCCCGATTTCCACCCCGTCCTTCACCACCACCGCGCCAACCGGAGGATTCGGCGAAGTCCGGCCGATCCCCTTGCGCGCTTCCTCGATCGCCCGCCGCATCCACCGCGCGTCTTCACCTTGCATGGACAATGAAAGGCCATTTTCCGGAAATCTGCGCAAGTCCGGGGAAACGCTGTTGATCCCTTCGCCGCTCCCCGCCATGTTGTTTGATAAGTGGTAAAGCCCTGATGCCATCTGTTTCCAACCTGCAACCCGACCCACGCATCATGAAAAAACTCATCCTCGCCCTCGCCCTCTTCACCGCGCTTCCCGCCTTCGCCGACAAGGCCGCGGAGAGCTACAAGCTCGGTCTGATCGCCGTCAAGGAAGGCAACGTCCAGGCCGCCGAACAAGCCTTCAAGGAAGTCCTCCGGCTCCAGCCTGGCAATGCCAACGCCCGCTACCAGCTCGGCCAGTTGCAGCAGAACCAGGGATCAATCGCCGCCCGGCAACGCTCCAAGAAGATGGGCGAGTACGTCATCGCCCAGGTCGACTTCGACAAGGTCGAGCTGTCCGAGGCAATCGCCGCGCTGGCTGTGATGATCGAGGAAAAGTCGGACGGGAAGTTCGCGCCGAATTTCATGGTGCAGGATCCCTCCAACAAGTTCGCCGAGACGACCGTCACCCTGATGGTCAAGAACGTGCCGGCCAATGCGGTGCTCGACATGATGCTCAAGCAGGCGGGCGGCATCGCGAAGTACGAGCAGCACGCCATCATCATCAAACCGGTGCCGAAGACCGACGACTGAAGCTACCGGGCTGCATCTCCTTGCCGCTCTTTGAAAGTCCGCTCACCCTCGCCGGCGTGAGCGGACTTGTTGTGATTACCGGAGGCGAAGGCCGGCTGGGCCAGGCCATCGCCGCCGCCTTCAGCGCCGCCGGCCATCCGGTGCAGAGCCCGGGTCGTCGCGAGCTCGACGTCACCGCCGCCGCCGCCGTCCGCGATTTCTTCCGCGCCCACCCGGCCGAGCTGCTGGTCTGCAATGCCGGCCTGACCCGCGATGCCCCGCTTGCCCGGCTCGATGAAGCCGCGTGGGACGAAGTCATGGCCGTCAATCTCCAGGGTGCCGCCACCTGTGCCGCCGCCGCGTCGCGGGACATGCTGCGCGCCCGCCGCGGCCACATCGTGTTCGTTTCCAGCTTCTCCGCCCTCCATCCGCCGGCCGGCCAGGCCGCCTACGCCGCCGCCAAGGCGGGGCTGCTCGGCCTGGCGAAGTCGCTGGCCCGCGAACTCGGCCCGGCCGGCATCCGCGTGAACACGATCCTGCCCGGCTTCCTCGACACCCCGATGACCGCCGCACTCTCCGACGAGCGCCGCGAGCAAGTCCGCCGCGACCACGTGCTTGACCGCTTCAACACCCCGGAAGCCGTCGCCGATTTCCTCGTCCATCTGCACGACCACCTGCCCCACACCTCCGGCCAGATCTTCCAGCTCGACAGCCGGATCGGCTGACCGCGGAAGCCGCGCCGTTCAAAACTGCCGGATTGACCCGCCGCGCCGTCTGATTAGCCTCGGCTGCCATGAGCACCCGCATCGTCCGCCTTGTCCTCGCCGCGCTGGTGGCCGTGACCTTCTCGTCCTGCGGTGCGCTCAACAGCATCAACCAGACCGCCGGCCGCGTGCTCCAGGCCGTCGGCCGCACCGTCACCCGCTGACCCGCCGCCCGCCTTCCGGCAGCACTTCGAAGCGCAGCCAGCGGGTCTCCGGCGGCAGCAGCTCGGGAAAAAGATCGGCCCACTCGACGATCAGGATTCCCGGCTCATCGAGGAATTCATCCCAGCCGATCCCCAGCAGTTCCTCCGCCGATTTCAGCCGGTAGAGATCGAAGTGGAACAGCGGCAGCCGCCCGCCGCGGTACTCGTGGACCAGCGAAAAGGTCGGGCTGGTCACCTCGCCTTCATGGCCGATGCCCCGCGCCAGGCCTTTCACCATGCGGGTCTTCCCCGCGCCCAGCCCGCCGACCAGCGCCAGCACGCCGCCCGATGTCATTTCCGCCGCGAGCTCTTCGCCCAGCGCTTCCATCTCCGCCTCGTCCCGGACCACCCGCTCCATGCCCTGCAAGATCCCGATCCGGCCGGCGACGTCGATTTCAAAAAATTCCCTTGCCCGATCCGCGGCCCCGTGGTGATCTCCCCGCCCGCCCGGCTCCCGGGGGGAAACGCATCCTTTCTGTCATGGCCTACGCAGTCATCAAAACCGGCGGTAAACAATACCGCGTCCAACAAGGCGACAAAATCGACGTCGAGAAACTCGATGCCGAAGTCGACGCCACTCTTACCTTTGACGTCCTGATGGTGGGCGAAGGCGACAGCATCAAGCTCGGCGCGCCCCTCGTGGACGGTGCCAGCGTGACTGCCAAGGTCGTCCAGCAGCATCGCGGACCCAAGGGCGTCGCCTTCAAGTTCAAGCGCCGCAAGGGCTTCCACAAGACCATCGGCTTCCGCCGCCACCTGACCCAGCTGGAGATCACCTCCATCGCCGGCTAACCCTCAAAGCACCCTACTTTTATGGCTCATAAGAAAGGTCAAGGCTCCGTCAAGAACGGTCGCGACTCCCGCTCCAAGCGCCTCGGCGTGAAGAAGTTCGGCGGTCAGGCCGTCATCCCGGGCAACATCATCATCCGCCAGCGCGGCACCAAGTGGCACCCCGGTGCCGGTGTCGGCATCGGCAAGGACCACACCATCTTCGCCGTCGTCGATGGCCGCGTGTTCTTCGACAAGGATGGCCGCCGCGTGAACGTGAGCGCCACCGCTTCCGCCAACTGAGCGAAAGTCCGTCTCTTCGAAAAGCCGCCGTCCCGCCAGGGCCGGCGGCTTTTTACTGGGTGCGCGGAGCCTCCGGCCCGCAGAAGCACCGGGACGGCGGGTCTCGGCGGTGCGGGCTTGAACGGGCGGCGGAGCGGCACGGACCGCCCTGCGGGGCAGAGCCTCCGCGCACCCGGTGGAGAGCCTCCGGTCCGCAGCAGCACGGGCGGTCCACCCTTCCACCAAACCGCCAGCCCTAAAGACCGCCATCCCGACCCGACTCACCCGCCTTGCTCCTTTCGAAGGCCGCCGCCGGCATCACCATCACCCGGCCCAGGCGCCGCCGGTCCCGCATCGCGACGATCCAGCGCAAAAACCCGAGGATCGCGGGTACCAGAAAACCGAACACGAGCAGTGAACCGGCCGCGCCAAGCACGAAGAGGATCCATTGCACCCATTCCGGTGCTGCCAGCACGATCCCGGCATGCTCCAACAGGTAATCGGTAGCGAAGGCCAGCGCCAATCCGGCACAAAAGAAGCCTCCCCGCCACGCACAACCCCGGAAGGCTTGCGCTTCCGCGTCAGCCAACTGCTCCACCTGCTGGAGCTTGTAATGATGGGAGAGGAACTCCGCCCGTTCGGCGGGACCCAGCGTCGCGATGAACCGCGCGTCTTCGGTGGCCGCCGGAATCAACAGGCGGCGGCGGCCCTTGGAGTCAGGCTCCATAGGACTCCCCTGATCTTCCGGATCCGCATCATTCGGCGACTCGACCATCCGCCGTCACGCTGATTGAGCTGGCACCGGGCGTCGAATTCATTTCCCCCCGGCTGGCCCACACACTCACCGCATGCCGCCCGATCCGCCTTGGCGGCGATTCCTCATTTCGCCCAGCCAGCGCGCCCAGCTACCCAGGAAAACCACGCCGCAGACGACCGTGACCGGAAGTCCGAGCACCGCCGCCAGCAGCGAGTCTCCGAGAGCGTCGGCACTCAAGTGCGTGCCATGCGAACCGCTGCGGAGAACGGCCGCGGATTTCCAATGCAAATAAGCCGTCGCCCCGCCCGCCACCGACGCGGCCCCGCCCCATGCCATGCCCCACCAGAACCACCAGTTCTCCGGCGACCGGGAAGGCAGCCGGACCGGGGCGTCAGCCGGCGGAGTGGAAACGGATTCGTTCATGGGATCGTTCCGGGGCTTGTGGCTAGCGATCTTGCCCCGCTTGGAATCCGACGCTCATCTGCATCTTCCGTCGCGTGCGGATCGCCAGCAGCCATTTCACGAATGTGACGATAAACCCGAAACCGGAGCCGACTATCAGGATGCTCAGAATAGCATTCGCCAAAAAGATCGGGCCGAGTTGACCCGCCTTCATGGACCCAAACTTGGCGACTTGATGGTGGAACCAAAACATCACAGCCCACCATCCGAGCATGCACAGGCACATCCCGACCGAGAATCCCACGGTCCAGCGGAACCATCGTCTCTCCGACAGCCAACTTGCGGCCAGATCCGCGTTGTCTTGCTCTTCTGTCATGCTCGCGATCTTCCTCTCCGCTCTTTGATCTCGATCAACCAACGCGTCCAAGAACCTAAAAACATCAGGCCGCAAAAGAGGCACAGGGGGATGCCGACGAGCGACGAAATCATCGAGCCGGCGACCGCATCTTCAAATTCTCCGGTGTCAAAGGGACCCGCTCGTATCCTCAGGTCGCAGCGCCATTTGAGATAGCGGAAGGCACCTGCCAGCGCCGTGGCAAGAACGCCCCACGCAACACCGCGCCAGAACCACGTAGCCTCCGTGGAAGCCGGAGCGGGTTCCGAAACGGCAGAATGCTCCGAATCCATTCCCCCCCAGAAACCACCCGCCCCGCCCCGCGTCAATCTCCCGCGCCTCGCTCCTGCCTTTCTTGGCACTTGGCACTTTTTCCTTGGAACTTCAATCTCGCCCCATGTCCGACACCGCCGCCGCGCTGAAAGCCCTGCTTCTCGAAAAGTCCGTCCGCACCGGAACCTTCACCCTCGCCTCCGGCAAGGAAAGCGACCTCTACATCGACTGCCGCGTCACCGCGCTCGATCCCTTCGGCGCGAACCTCATCGGCCAGCTCGGCTGGGCGGCGGTGCGCGCGAAAATTAACACGGAGAACTTAACGATCGATGCCATCGGCGGCATGACCCTCGGCGCGGACCCGATCTCCCTCGCCGTCGGCATGACCAGCGCGGTGACGAACCCCGACGAAGCCCTGCAAGTCTTCACCGTGCGCAAGGAGCCGAAAGGCCACGGTCGCGGCAAGCAGATCGAAGGCAACTTCAAGTCCGGAAGTACGGTGGTCGTCGTAGATGATGTGATCACCACCGGCGGCTCGACCTTGAAAGCGATCGACGTGATCGAACGCGAGGGCGGCAAGGTCGCCTTCGCCCTGGTGCTGGTCGACCGCGAGGAAGGCGGCCGCCAGGCGATCGAAGCCCGCGGGATCCCCGTCGTCGCGCTGTTCTCGCGGAGCACCTTGCTCGGTTAGCTCATCCCTCCTTGCGGATCATCGAGCGCAGCTTGACCCGGTATTTCCTCGGCGTGAGCCCTTCCTGCTCGCGGAACCGTTTCCCGAAATCGCTGGCGTCGTAGAAGCCGGTGTGCGCCGCGATTTGGGACAACGGCAGGTCGGTGCGGGCGAGCAGATCCTTCGCGGTTTCCAGCCGGTGGCGCAGCACGTAGCGGCGCGGTGAACTGCCCATGATGTCGCGGAAGACGCGGTTGAACTGGCTCTCCGAATAATGGCACGCCGCGGCGAGTTCCGCCGTGGCGAGCGGGCCAGGATCGTCTCCGTGGATCAATTTCAGCGCGGGTTCGATCCGGGCGAACGGCTCGGTCACCCCCGCCGCGCCGGAAATCTCATACATCACCCCGGCCACGCCGCAGATGTTTCCGCTGCTATCGCGCACCGGCGTTTTGCGCGAGATCCACCAGCGCAGAACCCCCTTCGCGCCGGGTACCATCCAGGTCCGGTTCGGGGTCGGTGCGCCGGTTCTCATGACTTCCATGTCCTCCGCACGATACTGTTCCGCGATTCCCGGGTCGTGCAGGTCGTGATCGGTGAGTCCCATGGCGCCGCCGGGTGGCAGGCCGTGGAACTCCTCGAAACGTCGGTTGCAGCGGATGAAGCAGCCCTTCGCATCCTTCCAGTAAAAGACCAGCATCGGCAGATCATCGAAGAGCGCCGCAAGCGAGTCTTCGAGGTGGGGGCGTTCCTTGGCAATCATGCGCGGATTCTACCAAAAATTGGCGAATCCGGCACGGAAAAGCCCCGCGTCCTGCCGTATGATCCTGCGATGCGTTTCACCCTGACAATCCTCGCCTCCCTGATGCCCGCGCTCGCGTTGGCAGGGAAGGTGGATTTCAACACGCAGATCCAGCCCATCCTCTCGGAGAACTGCTACGCCTGCCACGGCCCGGACGAAGCGACGGTGGAAGGCGAACTGCGCCTCGACGACCGCGCCCTGGCCCTGGAAGGCGGCGAGAGCGGCAAGGCCATCGTCCCCGGCGATCCGGCGAAATCGCTCCTCCTCAAACGCATCCAGCACAGCGATCCGGACAAGCTCATGCCGCCGCCGGAGAAGAAGGACCGCTTGAAGCCGGAGCAGGTCGCGCTGATCCGCCAATGGATCGAGGAAGGCGCGGAATGGGGCGTGCACTGGGCCTTCGTGCCGCCGATGCGGCCGCCGCTGCCCGAGGTGAAGGATTCCGCCTGGGTGAAGAATCCCATCGACCGCTTCGTGCTCGCCAGGCTGGAGGCGGAGCGGCTTTCGCCCTCGCCCGAAGCCGACGCCGCCACGCTGCTACGCCGCCTTTCGCTCGATCTCACCGGCCTGCCGCCCTCGCCGGAAGAGCTGGCCGCGCCGTTCGACTTCACCCGGGAAATGGATCGCCTTATCGCAAGCCCCCGTTTCGGCGAGCGCTGGGCGCGCGAGTGGCTGGATGCGGCGCGCTACGCGGACTCCGCCGGCTACGAGAAAGACCTGCCGCGCTACCACCACTTCTACCGCGACTGGGTCGTCGACGCGCTGAACGCGAACCTGCCTTACGACCAGTTCATCATCAAACAGATCGCCGGCGACCTGCTGCCCGGGGCCACGCAGGACGACCGCATCGCCACCGGATTCCTCCGCAACTCGATGACCAACGAGGAAGGCGGCGCGAAGCCCGAGCAATTCCGCATCGAGGGCGTCTTCGACCGCATCGACGCGATCGGCAAGTCCGTGCTCGGCCTCACCGCGCAGTGCGCGCAATGCCACACCCACAAATACGATCCGCTCACCCACGACGAATACTTCGGCCTCTTCGCCTACCTGAACGACATCGAGGAAACCTCCATCCCCGCCCTGACGCCGGAGGCCAAGCTCACCACCGACGAGATCCGCACGCGCATCGCCGCCATCGACACCTCGCTCCGCGAAAAGTCGCCGGACGTGGAAAGCACCTTCGCGAAATGGCAGGAGGAAATGCTCGCCCTGCCGCGCACCGAGTGGCACGCGCTGGAACTCTATCAGCTCGGCGATTCCGGGCAGAAATACTGGAACCTCCCCGACAAGTCCGTGATCAACATGGGCTACGCCGCGACAAGAGGAGGGGAGTCCTTCACCTCCTCGCTCGACATCCCCGAGATCCGATCCGCGCGGCTCGAGGTGATGAACGATCCCTACCTCCCGATGAACGGCCCCGGCCGCTCCTCGCACGGCACCGGCGCCCTCACCGAATTCGTGCTCCATGCCGGCAGCGATCCCGCGAAGCTCACCAAGCTCCCCTTCAACAAGGCGAGCGCCAGCGTGAATCCGCCCGTCACGCCTCTCGATCCGATGCGTTTCCCCGCCAACGCCGACCGCAAGCCCGACGACCGCACCACCGGCCCCGCCGCCTTCGCGCTGGACGGCGACAACAAGACCGCTTGGACGAACGAGCGCGATCCCGCCCGCAACAACGACCCCGCCGTCCTCACCTTCGAGCTGCCCGAGCCCTTCAAGACCGGCGGCACCACCCATTTCCGCTACGGCCTCAACCAGAATCACGGCGGCTTCAATTCCGACGACACCCAGACCTACAATCTTGGTCGCATCCGGGTCTCCGTCGCCGCGACCTTGCCCACCGCCTTCGACCACCTGCCGCCGCTCGTCCGCGAGGCGCTGGAAACGCCGGCCGCGGAGCGCAGCCCGGACCAGTCCGCGCGGCTCTTCGCGCACTGGCGGGAAAGCAACCCCGACTTCGCCACCGAGACCGCGGAGATCGAGGCCCTCTACGCGAAAGTCCCGCCGCCCACCTGGGCGCTGGTCGCCGCGGTAACCAAGACACCGCGCGAAACCCGGCTCTTCGAACGCGGCGAGCAGACCCAGCCGAAACACGTCGTCAAACCCCACGTCCCCGCCTTCCTCCACCCGCTGCCCCCCGGCGATCCGGAATCGCGGCTGACCTTCGCCAAGTGGCTGGTCGATCGCCAATCGCCCACCACCGCGCGCCGCCTGGTCAACAGCCTGTGGCAGGCGTACTTCGGCATCGGCTTGTTAGAAACGTCGGAAGACTTCGGCCACCAGGCCGCGCGGCCTTCGCATCCGGAGCTGCTCGACTGGCTCGCCGTGGAGTTCATGGATAGCGGTTGGGACATGAAGCACATCCACCGCCTCATCGTCGAAAGCGCCACCTACCGCCAGGCCTCACCCGCCTCCTCCGCGCTGCGCGAGATGGATCCGAAGAACCGGCTCCTCGCCCGCGGCGCACGGCTCCGGGTTCCGGCGGAAACCGTCCGCGACATCCAGCTCGCCAGCTCCGGTCTGTTAGACGGGAAAATCGGCGGCCGCAGCGTGTTCCCGCCCGCCCCCGGCTACCTCTTCCAGCGACCCGTCTCCTACGGCCCGAAGACCTGGGACGTGGAGACCGACTCCAACCGCTACCGCCGCGCGCTCTACACCTTCCGTTTCCGCTCCGTGCCCTACCCGATGCTGGTCGCCTTCGACGCGCCGGCCGGCACCGCCTCCTGCGTCCGCCGCAACATCTCCACCAGCCCGATGCAGGCGCTCGTCACGCTCAACGAGCAGGTTTCCGTGGAAGCCGCGCTCGGCCTCGCCCACCTCATCCTCACCGACACCGGCACGCCGGAAGAAAGGCTGGCCCGCGCCTTCGTCCGCTGCACCTCGCGGGTCCCCGACGCGGAGGAAATCGCCACCCTCGTCTCCGTTTACGACACCGCCCGCGCCGCCGACCCCGCCGAGGCAAAGCTGCTGCTGGAACACCACCGGCCCGTGACCCTCGACCTCTCCGCCCACCCCTTGCCCGATCTCGCCGCCGCCGCCTCCGTCGCCCGCGTCCTCCTCAATCTCGACGAAACGATCACCAGGAACTGAATCACCCTCCTTCGCAAAGCCTACGGAGGGCAGGCCGCTCACCCGGAACTCTCTCCTGTCTTTCCCTGATCACTGCTCACTGATCACTCGGCACTTTCTCCCGTCTTCCCCTGCTCACCCGGCACTCCCTACCACCATGCTCCCGCCCTCCACCCTCGCCGACCTCCAGCGCTCGTACTCCCGCCGCTGGTTCATGAAGGACTGCGGCGTCGGCCTCGGCTCGGTCGCGCTCGCCTCTCTGCTCGGCGAAGCGCAAGGCGCCTCGCCCGCGATCAACCCGCAGGCACCCAAGGTCCCGCCGCTGCCGGCCAAGGCGAAGAACGTGATCTTCCTCTTCATGGGCGGCGCGCCCAGCCACATCGACCTCTTCGACAACAAGCCCGTGCTGCGCGAGATGGACGGCAAGAACCCGCCGGCCGAGCTGCTGAAAGGATACCGCTCCGCCTTCATCCGCCCGGAGAACAAGCTGCTCGGCTCGAAATTCCCGTTCAAGCACTACGGCCAAAGCGGCATGGAGATGGCGGAGATCCTGCCGCACATCGGGTCCCGCGCGGATGACATCGCGCTGATCCGCTCGATGCACACCGACGCCTTCAACCACGCCCCCGCGCAGATCCTGATGGCCACCGGATCCCAGCAGTTCGGCCGGCCCTCGCTCGGCTCCTGGGTCTCCTACGGTCTCGGTTCGGAGAATGCCAATCTGCCGTCCTTCGTGGTCATGTCCTCCGGTTTCAAGGGCCCCTCCGGCGGCAATGCGAACTGGTCCTCCGGCTTCCTGCCCACCGTCCACGACGGCGTCACCTTCAACTCCACCGGCGATCCCGTCCTCTATCTCTCCAACCCGAAAGGCATCACCCGCGAAGCCCAGCGCCGCACCATCGACGCGGTGAATTTCCTCAACCACAAGCGCTACGAATCGATCGGCGATCCCGAGATCCAAACCCGCGTCGCCGCCTTCGAGATGGCCTTCCGCATGCAGGACGTCGCGCCGGAAGTCACCGACATCTCGCTGGAGCCGGAAAGCGTCCGCGCGACGTATGGTGCGGAGCCGGGGAAGCGCTCTTTCGCGAACAACTGCCTGCTCGCCCGCCGCCTGGTCGAGCGCGGCGTCCGCTTCGTCGAGCTGTTCCACGAGTCCTGGGACCAGCACTTCAATCTCACCGGCGACCTGAAGAAGAACTGCCTCGATGTCGACAAGGCCTGCGCCGCGCTCATCCAGGATCTCAAGCAGCGCGGCCTGCTCGACGAGACGCTCATCATCTGGGGCGGCGAGTTCGGCCGCACGCCGATGGTCCAGGGCGGCAACGACGGCCGCGACCACCACCCGAACGCCTTCACCATGTGGATGGCCGGCGGCGGCATCAAAGGCGGCGTCCAACTCGGCAAGACCGACGAGCTCGGCTTCAACGCCGTCGAAGACAAGGTCCACGTCCACGACCTCAACGCCACCATCCTCCACCTGTTAGGCTTCGATCACACCAAGCTCGTCTACCGCGCCCAAGGCCGCGACTTCCGCCTCACCGACGTCCACGGCCACGTGGTGACGAAGGTGCTGGGGTGAGAAGGGGGGCGGCAGAACCATGCAGGTCCGCGGAGAAACCAAGTCAACCGCCCCGGTCCAAGCCGCGGCTTGGTGGGGGGCGGAACTTCCGGCTTTCACCTTGAGTCCTCCCGAGAAGGCTTCTAGCCTCCACGGGAAGAAACGAACTGTCCTGCACCCGGTTCATTCCGGCCGGTGAACGAGACTCTTCGCCAGAATGTATGCCTCAATCCCGAAGCACGATGCTTTCACTGGTCCTGATTGCTCTTCTCGGATTCGTCGCCTGCAATCAACAGAAGGAGTCAACCTCTCATCAGTTGAGTGCGGAACCGGTTGGCATACACCTGAACGACGCTAACGATATCCTGCTTGAGTACGCTTCGGCTTCGGACTGGGCATTGGTCGGAGCCACGATGGTCCGCAATTACGACCCGAACGACGACGCGAGGACGATTCTCGAGAATTTTGACCCTAAGGCATTTCGCTACCATTTCCAAGTCGATGAGATCGATGTGTGGATCGATTTGCTCAGGGAGAAGAATTCGCTCATCAGCTCCGCGCAGGTCTATTGCTCTGATCCCGAGCGCAAAGACTTGGAAGAGCTTGGTCAGCTTTTCGGCGAGGACGTGCCTATTTCGATCACCGACGGAGTGCCACCCAATCAAGAGTCTTCGCCACAAAAGAATTGATGAACAAGAAATCGATTAAAGCCAGCGAAGCGCTTACCTTTTGGAAATCGGGGTTCCCGTCCGTATCGTTCTATTTTTTCGCCAAAGGTTTCGAAGGAACGCCTCGAGAGTTCTTGGACGAAATTGGGCTACGAGCTTACCGAGAAGCTCACGTCGCAGAGGCTAGAGAAGACTTCGTGTTTGTTTGCCAGAAAGATGATTGGACAGGGTTGATAGAAAATTGGGGAATGCGCCTACAGTTTTCCAAGGAAATTCAACGCCACATGAAGGCCATGGGCGGGCGTCTTTGTTCCATCTCAGCATGGGTCGGCGACTGCGATCATACATTCGGTTTCAGGTATTTTGAAGTAGGGCGGCTTCGCCGTGTCCTAGAAGAAGGCGACCCGACCAGGGGAGATCCAAGAGTTCTACGGAATTCCGGGGACATATTGGGGTTTGAGAGCTGCTTTGAGAGCTTTTCCGATGAATCGGAACGACTTCCCTTCGTGGCATCGAAATTAGGTGTGCCCTTAAACTTGTCCCGTAGTGAAATAACTCCCTTTGTGCAGAAGGGAACCCTTTCAAAGCTTGGCGCTCTAACCGATAAGATTTTTCGACGAAGATTGAGGTCCAGCGCCTGAACCGTCTCCGACAGAGCGCCAGTCATTCTGTTGGGGACCATTTCGACCAGTCGGCGAATAAAACTGTTAGGTGCAATATGACGACCACCGCACTTGATGCCTTGTTGTTGCGTCTCCGCAGTTCCTTCGGCGCATCGGTTAGCATCCACGTCTTGGAGCATCAGACTGACAGGCTGACGATTCAGATAGGTGAGAATGCTGATTCGTTGGTTGGCATCGAGATTAGAGACGAGCAGCGCCCAGCCTTCCGTGTCAGTTATCCGCAGTTGACCATCAAGCGAAATGGCGAGCGTCGCGTTTCCTCAACCATTTCAGACGGTATTCTTGCTGACGGTGTTCTTTGGGTTGTTGGCGAGTTGGCTCGCCACGGAGTAGTGAAGCCAGAGTTTTCAGATTGAGAGTGGGATGACGACGATTGCACCCATCGGCGTCAACCTAAGCGTAACGCGTTGGTTTACAACGAAATAAAAGCCAGCAAATCGTGCTTTTTTCCTTGACCGGGACATGGGGCCGGCAAGCTGGGAATGCTCCCAAGCTCCTTCCG
>JBIPNO010000036.1:0-57414 GCA_044372775.1 Haloferula sp. | reverse complement strand
GCGGGTGAAGTCTTAGACATGCCGAGCTTGCCGGCTCGCTCACCCTGTCAACACATAATTCGGACTTTTTTCCGTTTTAATTCACTGTCAGTCAGCGCGTTGTGGCTTAACCTGACGCGAATGGGCAGCGGCCGAAAGGCGAAGGATGGAGGTTTTCATGATGGGACAGCGCGCGCATCCTGCAAAATTTCGCCTGATTATAAAGAAATTTTTATAATTCCGAGCGATCCCTTTCTAACGAATCGCCGGGAGTATCCCCGCGGCGCTCCCGGTCTTGAGGGCAATGCCCTTAAGGACTGGGCACGACCCTGCCGTCTCCGTTCAAGAGGTTTCGGTCCCAACGGGACCATTCATAAGAGCCCGGGACGGAGTGCCGGGTCGATCCAACGCCATTTCGCCGTCCTACAGGGACGGATCATGCGGGGATACGCCGTTTTCATCAAAGAGTTCACGGGCTACTTCAGTCGCAAGCTTCATGCTGGAAAACTGACATTTACTGAGCGAGTGCCCAATCCTCGTTTGCCACCGCATGAGCTCAGAACTGCCGCCATCTCCCTCAGCCCATCTTACCCGTGAACGCCAGCAACCGCTGCTCGACCGTCTTCTCGCTCCCCTCATGCGCCTGCCAATGGCTCCAGCGCCTGCCTGGCTGCCTCCACCAGCGACCGCTCCGTCAGTGCCAGGAACCGCATCGCCTCCAAAGCCATCACCGCCTTTGTCGGCCGCAGCAACGCACCGCGTTCCCCCTTGTGATGGGCCACAGCAAGTTTGCCTGTCTCTTCGAAAACTCCACTGGCTGGGCATCTCGAGGGCAAGGATGCGGTTAGTCTAATGAAGCGGGCGTGAAAAACAATAGAAACAATGCTTGAGGGAATCGGACCCCCGACTTCATGGACCGGAGTGAAGACTCCCATATCACGGCCCCGAAAAAGCCGCTCAACCAACTCTGGGGGAGACGCTACGAGGTGGTGTCCTTCCGCTGGCTCGCCGGCCCGCACGATTGATGCACCGAGCGCCAGTCCGCCGATTCAACCGCCACTTACCCCGCCACCTGATGCGCCTGAAAATCCTGCTTCCCATGGTGACCGTCCTGCTGGCGGTGAACCCCGCCACGGCCGCCCCGGTGAGGACGCTCGCCTTCGACCTGCCGGACTCCGAGGTCGCGTTCGATGTCCGCCTGGCCACATCCCCGCCCGGCAGCCCGACCGCGCTGCGGCTCGAGGCACGGCGCAACCAGTTCAGCGAACCGCTCGAGCTGGCCCCGGGCAAATACACCGCCACCTCGGAATCCTTCAAGACCGCGGCCACCTTCAGCTTGCCCGACACCGAAGGCGGCCGCTACCTGCTGCTGGTCCTTCCGGTGAACGACGGCAAATGCCACATCTTTCCGATTCCCGACGACGTCGCCCGGATCGGCCCCGGCGACCGCTTCCTGCTCAATGCAACCGCAGTCGAGATCGCGGTGCGTTTCGGCAAGAGCCAGTCGAGGCTCAAACCGGGGCATTCGACCTATCTGCGTCCTCCGACTCCGGCACCCGCCGACAAACGGATCGAAGTGGAAATGGCCACGCTGGCGGGCACCAGGTGGGTTCCCTTCAACTCGACCTACTGGCCGCTCGATCCCCGGGCGCGCTCTTTCGTGCTGGTGCACCCTGACCCGGCCGGCGGGCAACCCCGCGTCCGGAACCTCTCGGAAGTCCCTTGAACTTCGCCCCCGCTCAGTCCGCCAGCGCCAACAGGTTCGGACGTCCTTCGAGCATCTCGATCATGTCTTGGATCAAGAGGTTCCACCCGAGGAACCCGCCCTCCTGTCCGTGCTTCGACTGGAGGGCGGTGGGTGCCAGCGGTGCGCCGGTTTCGGCATGATAGTTCTCGTGCAGCGAGCCACAGAACTCGATGTCCCGCAGATAGAGGCGGGTCAAGCGCTCGACCAGGTCCCGCGCTTCCTTGCGGAACCCGTAGTTCATCAGCGCGACGAAGAAGAAGTAGTTGGCAATGGGCCAGACCGGTCCCTGCCAGTTCGAGTAGGGAATGATGATGTTGCTATTGTTGTATTCCGGATCCGACCGCGAGAGCGACCGGAGGCCGTGGGGCGTCAGCAGGTGCTCCTCGTTCCACAAATAGCGGCGAATCATCGCCTTCGCGCGGTTCACCGGTACCATTCCTGCCCAAAGCGGCACGAAGTTCGAAAAGGACACCCGTTCCCGCCATTGTCCCGAGTTCGCGTCCAGGTTCCAATACGACTCGGATTCCGCATCCCACAGGTGCCTGTCCATCGCCACGCGCACGGCGTCCGCCGTCTCCGCAAAACGGATCTGGTCATCGCGCCGGCCGAGGCCTTCCGCCAGACGCGATAGCGCGAGATACTCCCGGTGGAGGAAGGCGTTCACGTCGCAGGCCAGCACCGCCTTCGCCGACTTCGGATCATTGCCGACCGCCGGATTGTTGTCGGCACCCGACTGCATCGCGTCGTCCCACGCGTGCAGTCCGTATTCGCGGATGAAATGCGTGCTTTCCCGGCGGGTGGCGATCCGCACGATCACATCGTAGTTCTCCTCGATCCACGAATAGTCGCCGAGCAAGCGGGCTCCCAGTTCCGCGCCCTGCGCCAGGAACGGCTTCAGGATCAGCGATGGATGCACGACCTTCGCGCCATCCGGCTTCATGCAGGCCGGCACCTCGCCGTCGGGACGGACCGATGACAGGATGTTGAGCGACCAGAACTTCAGATACTGCGCCTGGGGCGAATCGCGCGCCGCAAGATGGCTGGCGATGAAGAATCCGTCCCAGTCCCACTGCTGATCGTAGAACCCGCCGGGGATGCAATACGGGTACTTGATATGTCCGTTGGCCGGCTTGATCACCGAGGGCCGCAGGCGGTCGAGGTGGGCGAGCAACAACTTCCGGTCCTCCGCCGCGCGCGCGGACGGAGGCTCCCCCACTTCGATCACGGGGGATTCGACGGCAGCGGCGCAGGTGGCCGTTTCTTCTTCGAACGTTGGCATTGCAGGGAAGCAGGTCTTGGGTGAATCGGTGTGCCGGGGGATGAGGCGGATGGATGCCGGCGGTGGCCCGGGCGACGGGGCGCGAGTCTGGGAGACGCCGTTCCACGCGGAAAGTTCGGCGATGCCCTTCCGGATTGTCCAAGGATGATACAACTTCGGTCAGACCATCGTCTTGCCACCGGCCGTTTCGCCATCGATGAACTCCGGCATGATGATACAATGCCCGCCGGCCTTGCTGCCGGGGGTGACCGCCTTCATGATCAAGCGGGCCAAGCCGCGTCCCAGCAGTTCGGAACTCATCGAATAGCGGGCCACCGCGGGAATGCTCTCGGCCAGCAGCATGGCATCCATCCGCGAAATCACCGCGGCGACTTTCGGCACCGGAAAGCCCCGTCGCGTGAGATGTCCGAGGGTGGCATGCACGTGATTGGGGAAGCCGACCAGGAAGGCGGTGGGATACGGCTTGGAGATCAACAGGCCGTCGAGCACCCGGCACAGGTCGGCCACCGTATCGTCGAAGACCGCGATCTCCGCGTGGGCTCCGGCCGCGGCGGCCGCGGCCTGAAAGGCCTCGGCGCTGGCCAGGTCGCCCGCCGTGGATTTCTCCACCGTGATGAACACCATCCGGCGATGGCCCCGCGAGGCGAAGATGCCGGCGGCATGGCGGCTGGCTGCGACGAGGTCGAACTCGCCGTGCGACAGGGCGACATCGGGGAATTTCCCGCCCAGCACCACCGCCGGAATCCCGGAACCCGCGAACCATTTCTGGACCGCATGCGTCGAACGATAGAGCAACCAGCCCGCGACATTGGGCTGGCGCGTGATCTTGCGCAGCGCGGAATCGGGATGCTTGAGATTCCACAATCCGGGATGGTGCTCGAACTCCAGGTGCAGGCCCGCGCGCCCGAGCACCTCGCTGATCGTCTGGAAGATGCTCTGGGTCTGGCCGGCGATGATGAAGCGCGGCTGGGGGCTGAGAACGCGCACCATCGTGCCTTTGAGGGCGGACGTCCGCGATTTCCGCCTGGTGACCGTGGCGACGATCGTGTGCCGCCCGCCCCGCCCGCCCGGGCTCAGCAGCCCCTCCGAGAAAAGCACCGCGAGCCCGCTGCGCAGGGTCCCGCGGGACACCCCGAACTCCCGGCACAACTCGCTTTCGGACGGTAGCAGGCCATCCCATCGGTCCGCTTTCAGCCCCTGACGGATGCAGTCCGCCGCCTGCTCGGCGAGCGTCAAACGGACTGGGACGGGGCGGTCGGACTCACGGTTCTTCTTCATAAGCGATGAAGCCGGGTTATCCAAGCCTTGGACATCCGGCAAGTTCTATCCGACGCTTCTCCCGGTCCTGCCCGCCCTTCACGCTCGGCGCACCCCGCCCGAAGCCCGAAGCCCGAAGCCCGAAGCCCGACTTCCCAACCGTGCCATGAATTTCGTGATCCACCGTCTCCTCGCCGTCTTCCAGTCCCCCACCGCTTGCGGGACGCCGCCCTTGCCGAAGAGTCGCCCCGTCTCCCCCTGCCGCGCGGGTCCCGCGAGGATCCTGCTTCTCGCAACGGCCGCCACGGCATCCGCCTCGGCCGCGGTTACCGATATCGGCGGCTCGTTGACGCAGGTGCTGGACACGGTCGTCGGTGCCGGGAACTCCGGCCGGCTGATCTCCGCCACCACCACCCACTGGGGGGCCACCACTTCGACGTCGGCCATCGATCTGAACGGCAACGAGTTCAGGATCGATACCGGCGGCGGCAACGCCCAGACCTACAACGGAGCCATCACAGGATCCGGCACCCTGCGGCTCACAGGCCGATCGGATGCCACCTGGACCCCCGATATCCAGCTCGGAGGAACGGCGGACAATTCACCCGGGGATGTCCTGATCACCCGCGGCCGCGTCACCTTGAGCAAGTCCTCCGGCATCGACGCCCTGGCCGGCCCGATCACGGTGAACACCGGTGCCACCGTTCGCATCCAACTGACCCGGGACCACCAGATCGATGACGCCTCCACCCTCACCAGCACCGCAAGCAGCGGAGCCTTCCACCTGGAACTGGGCGGCCACGACGAAACCCTCGCCGCACTCGACCTCAAGAGCGGCCACTGGGTGGAAACCGGCAGCGGTGGCGTGCTGAATGTCGCCACTCTAACGGTCGGCGGCGTGGCCATGCCGCGCGGTGCCTATGCCGCGGGCAGCGGCTTCGTCAGTGGCACCGGATACATCGATGTCGACAACTTCGGACCGCCGCTTGTTTCCGATCCACCAGGACTTCCAGCCACCCCGTCACCGGCGGATGCCAACAGCGAGGTCCACCCGGCAACCTTCAGCAAACTCACGTGGACCGCCGCCACGGATGCCGCCGGATACGATGTTTACTTGTGGCCCGCAACGTCTTCCAAGCCTGCCGCTCCGACCGCTACGGACCTCCCGCTCAACGAGTATCCTCTCGCCACCCCGCTGCTTTCGCTCACCACCTACCAGTGGCAGGTCATTGCAAAGAATGCGGCCGGTGAAACGCCCGGCCCCGAATGGACCTTCACCACCGTGGACCGTCGCGACATCGCCGGAGCCCTCGGTCAAATCCTCGACTCGCTGGTCGGCAGCGGCCCGGCCCGCCTCACCGCGGATGCCATCACCCATTGGCAGGCCACCACGTCCACGTCCGACATCCTTCTCGACGGCCACCGCCTCACCATCAACACCGGCGGCGGCAACGGGCAAACCTACAACGGCACCATCACCGGACCCGGCACGCTCCGCTTCCAGGGACGCCACGACGCAACGTACTCGCCCGACATGCGGCTCGGCGGTACCGGCTCTAACAGTCCGGACGGAGCCCTTCTTCAATACGGCCGCATCCAGCTCAACAAGACCCCCGGCATGAATGCCCTCGCCGGTCCGGTCACCGTCGATACGGTGGATACGGTTCGTCTCCAGTGGCTCAGAAGCCACCAGATCGACGACGCGTCGGTGATCGACTCGACAACAAGCATCGGCCGGTTCCACCTCGAGCTCGGCGGCTTCAGCGAAGCTGTCGCCGGGCTTTCGATCCAGTCGGGCAACAGCATCGACACCGGCAACGGCGGGGTTTTGACCACCGCGACTTTGTCCATCGACGGCACCGTCATGGGTGCCGGCACTTACACTTCCGCCAGCCACGATTTCATCTCAGGCACCGGCAGCGTGGTCGTCACCAGCGGCGGCGGCTCGTCCTTCGACACGTGGGCCAGCGGCAAGGGCTTGTCCGGCGAGGCGGCCGCCTTCCATCTGGATCCCGACGCCGACGGCATCCCGACCGGCCTCGAATTCGTCCTCGGCGGCGACCCGAATCCCGCCTCGCCCTCCGCCAACTCCAGCAACCTTCTGCCCACCGCGGCCCGCGATGGCGACGATTTCGCCTTCACCTACCAGCGTCGTCACGAATCCGCCTACCTCGATCCGGTCGTCGAATTCAGCCCGCGCCTCGACAGCGGCTGGACCACTGCCGTCGATCCCGCCAACTCGACCATCGGCGTGACCCCCGGCAGCCAGTCCGACCTCGTCACGGTGACCATTCCCAGTGAAGAGCACCCCACCCTCTTCGCCCGCTTGAGGGCGGTGAACACCGCGATCACCGGCCAGCCCGCCCCGCGCATCACCGCATCGCCCGAAAACGCCAACATCCCGGAAGGCGAGGATTTCACGCTGACCGCCGGAGCCGGCGGCGCGAAGGAAGTGAGCTGGCAGTGGTACTTCAACGGCATCCCGATCGAAGGGGCCACCGGCAACACCCACACCGTCAGTGCCGCCACTCCGTCCGCGCAAGGCGACTACCATGTGGTCGTCACCAACGAATCGGGGAATGCCATCAGCGCCAAGGCCGGCATCGCGATCACCGCCGCACCGGGCGCGAACGGCTTGGATCTCATCCCTTGGCCGCTCCAGGTGCAGCCCGGCAGCGGCGACCTCGCCATCGCCCCGGGCGCACGCATCGTGGCCAGCGACCCTACTTTGTTAGACGCCGCCAATGTCCTCGCGGCTGAAATCGCCGCCACCCATGCGGTGACACTTCCCGTCGTCAGCACCGCCGCCGCGGAGGGCGACATCGTGCTGGAACTCGACGCCTCGCTCGCCGGCGAACGCCACACGCTGGCCGTGACCGACCGCGCCATCGTCCGGGGACGGAACGCCTTCAGCGTGTCGCTCGGCACCAGCACCTTGTTGCAAGCCATGCGCACCGACGACGGCGCGCTGCTCTGCCCGCGCGTGACCATCGACGACCAGCCCGCCGTCGGCATCCGCGCCCTTCATCTCGACCTGGCCCGTGCCGACCACTCGCTCGAATCGCTCCTGCAGGCCGTCGATCTCTGCCGCCTCTACAAGATCAACTACCTCCATCTGCACTTCAACGACGACCAGGCCTACACCTTTCCCAGCGCGGCCTTTCCGCTGCTGAACTCGGTCACCGTCAGCCGCGGCCGGAAAGTTTACACCCTCGCGGAAATGGAGCAGTTGGAAGCCTACGCCGTCGCCCGCGCGGTCCACATCATGCCGGAGCTGGAGATGCCCGGTCATTGCAATCTGATGCTCGTCGCTTACCCCGAGTTGTTCAAGATCACCTACCCGACCGGCCCCGGCGCGCCCTACGAACCGAGCAGCAGCATCAACGTCGCCAAGGCCGAAGTCCGCGAAGCGGTCCGCACGCTGATCGGCGAGCACTGCGCGGTCTTCCAAAGCACGCCCTACATCCACCTCGGCTGCGACGAGGTCGACTGGGCATGGAGCGAGAACAACGCCGACTTCCAGGCCATCTTCACCGAGTGGGGCTTCAACCGGCCGAACCCGCGCGACAATGTCCACCTGGTGTTCGCCAAGTTCATCACCATCGCCCGCGACTATGCCGCGGAGTTCGGAAAGCAGTCGATCGTCTGGGAAAACGGTGCGATGACCGGCTCGCCCGAAGTCCCGGCGGCCACCGACATCCTGGTGATGCCCTTCGACAGCTACAACCCGGGCTCCTTTCCCGCCAATGGTATCAAGCTGGTCAACGCCGCGTGGTCGCCGCTTTACGTCGTGGGTCACCTGCGGAAGCCGGTGAGCTCGATCTACGATTGGGATCGTACCATCTTCGGCCAGTATTCCGGCGAGTGCGACGACTACGCCAGCCAGACCGTCGCCGCGGAGCACGTGCTCGGCACCCAGCTCACCACCTTCGAGCAGGAAGAGGACATGGAAATGATGAGCGTCCGCCGACGCCTGGCCGCGATGAGCGAGCGCACCTGGAATCCGTCGCTTGGCACCAGCTTCGCGAACTTCAGCAGCCGCCTTGCCCACACCGACGCGCTGCTCGATTCCCTCCTGAGCCCGGTGCGTATCACCTACAGCAGCCTCGACAACCCCGACGACCGGGTCTTCGGCACCAGCGCCACCGCCGCCATGAGTCTGACCCCCGGTGCCGCCGGCCAGCCGCTGGTCATCCGCTACACCACCAACCGCAGCGACGTCACCGCCAGCTCGCCCCTCTACACCGGACCCATCTCCCTGACCGAGAACGGCTACTTCCGCGCCGCCGCCTTCAATGCATCCGGCCAACGGGTCGGCCGCATGATGCGCGAAATGCACCGCCGCGAGATGACCGTGGTCGACAACCTCGCCGCAGGAAAATCGGTGACAGCAAGCAGCGGCAGCAACTCCGCCCGGGCGGTCGATCTCCGCGACTGCCAGGGCTGGAACACCGAGGTCAGCAGCGCCCGCCCCGCCGGTGAATCCCTAACCGTCGATCTAGGGGCGCTCGAGAACCTCAACCGCATCGCGCTGCTGTTCGCCCCTTCCGGCAGCTACTCCTACCGGCTTGAGATTTCGCCCGACGGCAACGCTTGGACCACCATCGCCGAGGCGACCACTCCCGGCACCCGCGCCGGGGTGACCCACAACTTCACCAGCACCTCCGCCCGCCACGTCCGGGTCACGCTGCGGTCGCTGGCCGGCAGCACCGGCGAGAAGTCGCTGCGCGAGATCATGGTCAGCGGCGATTGATTTACCCCCGGTGCCACGACCTCGACGCAGCTCCGGCCGACCCGGAGCACGTCGGGGTCTCATCGGCCGACCCTTTCAGCGGGGCTTCTCCACTGCCGCGCGATCACCAGCCAGCACGCCGGAGAGGTGCCTCACCGCCGCCTCGCGAGACCGACCCGCGGGAAGGGAGAACACCGATAGTCCGCGTCCATCTCCGACCGCGTGCAGGGCCATCGGCGGCCGCAGGTCTTCCTCCGTCCACCTCGTCCGGTAGTGGTTCCAGAACGCCGAGTCATGGAATCCCGCGACGCGGGATCGTTCCGCGGAACTGTCAAAGTCGCACCCGCCTCACCCTTGAGCGACCTCGCTTTGAAGCTTGGTGATCTGATAGATGGTGGTTTCTTGATCTACGTCGCCCCGGCTTCAGCCCAATGCCTATAAAGATAGGTGGTCTGCCTCCCAACGGGACGAATCATCAGAGCCCGGCAAGGAGTGCCCGGTGGGCTCGCCTGCCGTCTGGCGTCCAACGGGACGCTTCATTCGGGTGCGGCTTGGAGGGAGGATCGGGCTCGCCCGCGAAGAACCGGCTCTCCCAGCCATCCAAACCGAGGTAGCCCTCCAACAAAAAAGACCCCGGATTCCCGAGGTCTTTCGCTTGGCCATGCGCTTCGGCAGGGCGGACTCCGCCGACCTGCCGAAGAGAAGACTTCCATCAAGGTTCCACCACTTTCAAGCGGCCGAACATCGCAGTGTTCGATCCCATCGGGATGCGGACCGTGACCGTCGCGGCCGGCGAGCCGGGGCTGACCTCGATCGTCGCATTGCCGGGATCGACCGCGGTGGTCCAGGTGCCTTGCAGGTCGGCATCAAACTCCACCGTCGGATTCAGATAGGCGGATTCGTTCATGCGGGTGAACGTGATGACGAAATCACTGCCGTCGATCTCTCCGGTCGGAAGCAGGTCCGCCGAGTTCGATCCGGGATTTTCTGGATTCGGTTCGCCGCCGAGCACGAACTCGATGCCGTTGGTAAGGCCGTCGCCGTCCGGATCGGCACCGAAGGCCGCACTGAGCCCGGCCAGGCCCTTGGTCGTCGCCCAGTCGGAGAACCCGCTGCCGCCGCCGCCTTCACCCACCACGATGCTGCCAGTGCCCGTCACGAATTCCGGATGGGTTCCATTGGTGTAGGGACCGCCCGTCAGTTCGACGTTGTCGACCATCAGCGCGCTCACCGTCAGCACGCCGCCGTCGCCGGTGTCCACCGTGTGGCCCGCTTTCAGCGTGAGGGCGCCGATCGTGTCGCTGAAGCCGCCCATTTCGAGGTGGAAAGCTCCGCTGCTGGTAGTGCTGTCGAGCGACGAGCTATCATTGATCTGGTCGTCCGCCAGCAACTGGATCCGGACCGTCCCCGTCGAACCGACCGTGATCGGCCCGGCCAGCGCGTCCACGCCGGGTGTCTTGTTCAACTGGACGCGGCCGTAGTTGAGAGTGACCCCATCCGGGCTGTTCGCCACCGTACCGCCCAACCGCATGTCCGGCGTCCACGACGCGTCGGGCCGGCCGCGCAGGCGGAGTGTTCCCGGCCCGAAGATCGACCCGTTGTAAATTTGCGCGTTGCCGCCGCCGGTATCGATGGTGAACTGGAATCCGTTCAGATTGACGTCGGCTACCGAGGTGACGACCTGCCAGTAGGTGGTCGCATCCCCGATCAAACGGGCGGGCCCTTCGCCTACGACCGAATCGAGCACGTTGGCCAGCGTCCCGCTGATGTCCCGGCTGTCCAAGGTGCTGAAGGTCCACTCCGGGCCGACGGTTTCGCCGACATCGTTCCGGGCGATCACCTGCCAGTTGAAGTTGGTGAGCGAGGCGAAGCCTCCGAAGGGGGCGAATTCGCTGAACGGAAGGCTGCTGGCCGTCGCAAACTCCGGCTTCGTCTCGGTGTCGGCCCAGAGATAGACATCATAACTGGTGGCACCCGGGCTGTCCGCCCAGTCGAGCTTGGTGAGGGAGATTGAATTGACCATGTCATCCCCGTCGGCCGGAGACGGGTTCACCGGTGCATCCGGCGCTTCCTCGATCACCGGCGGACCGAAATCATCGACGTCGATGTAGCCGGTGCCGGTGACGAAGCCGCTTCCCGCGGCATAGGCGCCCCTCGGCATCTCGGCACCGTTCACGATCAAGCGATCAACATTCAAGATGCCACCGACCCCGGTGCGGACCTGGGTCTTGGTGCCGTCGTCGGTGAGTTCCAGCGACTGGATGCGCTCGACGTTTCCCTGGAGATCGAGGTAGTTCAAATTCGCATCCGGAGTCGCCCCGTTGCTCACCGTCGGCGTCTGCACGATGATCTCGGCGAGGTCGTGGATCTGGTTACTCGCGCCCCAGATCAAACGCGCGGTCTCGTTGGACGATCCGAGGGTAATGGTGCCTTCAGAAAGGGCGTCGACTCCGGCAAACTTCGCCAGCCGGATATTTCCCCGCCGGATCCAGGTGCCGCCGGTGTAGGTGTTGGGCTCGGAGCCTCCGACGGTGTAGTTCACGTTCCAGGTGGCCGCGTTGGCATGGGCGCCGTGGCGGAAATGGAGTGCGCCATTCCCCGAAATGGGCCCGGATGCCACGTGGCCGGTGTTACCGCCGCCGCTGTCGGCGTAGAAAATGAAGCCGTTCGTATCGATCGGCACCGAGAAGCTTCCCTGTCCCCCGGACCAGTGGATGATGAAATCGCCTTCCAGTCTCCCGCGGTTGCCGGAACCGACGATCTGGTTGAGGTTATGGTTCGCATCGTTGTAAGTCGCGCCCCAGTTTCCGGGGACCGAAACCGTGGGAGTCCCGGTCGCGACGGTCACCGTGTAGGTTTCGCTGACCAAGGGATTTTGGCCGGTGACGGTGTACTGCACCGGATTCGTGAAGTCCTGGGTGGAGCCGGAGACGGGCACGCTGCTCGCTCCGTACGAGAGATTGAAAGTCGGAGCCAGGGTCGTGACATCCGTCCCGTCCGGCACATACCAACGGATGTCCGTCCCGCTGAGGGTGGCGGCGTTGCCGGGGGAACCGAAGGAGAGGATCTTCGCCTCTTCACCCGCCTTGCTGAAATTCACATTGTCGATGGTGTAGGCATCGCCCGGGGCCGAGCTATCGTCCGCCCACAACACGTAGAGCGGCGAGTTGATCTCCCAAGGGGATCCGAGCACGAATCCGGCGCTCAGTTTCCCGGGGGTCGCGGTGGACAACTCCGGAATGAGCACCCAGCTATCGGGCATGCCGGTCAGGCTGTAGTAGACGCGAAGGCCCGGGACCTCTTCCGCTCCGGAGACCGGCTTGGCGAAGTCGTAGGAGACTTCCACCTGGTTGATCGCCTCATCCGAGTAGTTCTCCATCTTGGCAACCAGAACGTTGCCCTTGACTCCCGCGGTCGGGTAGAACTGAAGCCTCTGGAGGTTGCTATTGAAGCGGGCCAACCCCGAAGCCTGAGGAGGGACCGGGGCCGACGATCCGAGCGTCGTGGCGATGTTGACGATGTCCAGGGTTTGGACCGCGGCATCGAGGCCCGCGGCGTCGGTGATATCCTCCGCGGCACCCGTCCAGGTCATCGTCGCCCAGTCGGCATTCGGAGGCAGCGAGCCGAATCCCAGGACCCCGCTGCCGGGTCCATAAAAAGGGATGATGGCGGCGGCACGGGGGGAAAGACCCGCGCTGAAGAGCACGGCGGCTCCCACCGTCAACGCCAGGGGGAAGGGCGGAAAATTACTCGGCCGACTGTCGGTTCGGTTCACGGTGTTCATGGCATTACTTTGGTTGTGGATTCCGGGGATTTTGGATCGATTTTGGGGGAAGTCAGACATTGGAAAATCGGGGATTGCGCAGGTTCTCGGATACAAGCTAGGAGTCCGCCCCACGGCTGGAAAGGGAGGCAGAGCAGTTTCCCGGTGTACATATTTTGAACAAGTGATCGCGGTAGCTCAGGGCACGACCACCAGCCTGCAGAACTTTTTGGGAGCTCCCGCTGGCAGCGTGTAGGTGACCTGCCCGGGAGTGGCTTCGTCGATGTCCGCGTGGGGCGGCAGGATGTCGTCCCAGACGGCGAGGGTCTCCGAAATCTGGATCTTGAAAGTCGCGAGCGCGGCGGGGTCGCGCGGCCAGGTGATGGTGCTCGCTTCTCCCGTCGTGACCACTTGAGGGTTTGCGGTGAAGGAGGAGCCGGTCTCGCCCATGAAGTATTCGACGCCATTCGGCACGCCGTCCCCATCGAAGTCCTCGTCAGCACCTTGACCGTCCGCATGGTCGTCTGACCAGTCGCCGTAGGTAGTGCCCGGAGTGAGAGCGGCGAGGATGCCGTCCGCGAGGTGATCGGCGATCATCGCGTTGCCGAGGCTGGTCGGGTGGACGCCGTCGTAAGTCAGCAATCCGTACGGCTTCAGCGTGATGAAGCTGCCGTCAAGGCGGATCTCGTAATTGTGGTTCTGCCAGTAAGCGACGAAGGCGGCGCGCAGGTTCACGAACGCGGACCCCGTGTCGGCGGCGACTTCTTCCACGATCGCGGAGAACTGGTCGATCGCCGGATCGTTGGGGCCGGCACCCACCGGGGATTCATCGCGGGCGGCGGGCGTGGCGAAGACCAAGGTGACGCCCCGGGCTTCCGCGCTGGCCGCGAGGTCCCGCAGCGCCTGCTCGTAAGTCGCGGCCGAGGTGCCGCGCCACCAGACGTCGTTGATGCCGATGAAGACGACCGCGATGTCCGCCTGGTCGGAATCGAGCAGGCTGGCGAAGGAGGCCTGCGCGGTGCTGCCCGGATAGCCGCTGTCGGGAGCGCCGTCGCGGATCTGGATCACCCCGCCGCCGTTGATGCCGCGGTTGATCAGGGTGATGCCCTGGCCCTGGGTGCCGGCACCGGAGGACAGCGCGGTGTTGAGCAGGCTGATGTAACTGTTCTGCCAAGTGATCGAGTCGCCGAAGAACACGATGCGGGTCCCGGTCTCCAGCGGGGAATCCGCGGCGCTGAGATCGGAGCGGCCGGTCGAACTGTAAATCGCGGCGCGGGCGGCGGTGGCGGCGGGCGACAAGTCATACGGCGGATCGACCGGCTGGATCGCGGAGCCGGATGGCACGACTTCCCCGCTGGCCAGAATCGAGGCCGGATAAAGGCCCGCCGGGAGGCCCGCCGGATTCATGAAGCCGACCTTCGCCAGTTGGCCCGCGGACAAGCCGCTGGCGCTGGTTCCGAAGAACAGCGCCTCGCTGCCGCCGCCGGATAGCGCGCCGTTCCACTCGCGGATCACCAGTTGCCTGCCGGCGGTCCAGGCCGTGGCCGAGCTGTTGGCAAAACGCGCGACCGAGGTGGTCTCGCCGAGATAAAGGTTTGCATCGCCGGTCAAAGCCAGCGTTCCCATGGTGTCGGTGTAGCCGGCGAGGTTGAGCGAAGAGCCCGCGGCGAGGGTCAGGTCCGACGCGTCGTTGACCTGATGATTTCCACCCCACAGCAGCGTGCCGGTGCCCGGGAAACTGTTCGACATCGCGCCGTTCACCGCGACCGGTCCGTTCAACGCGTTGCCGGAAGTCTTCTCCAGCTTCACCGGCCCGTTGTGGATCTCGGTGGTGCCGGTATATGGATTGCCGGTGCTCCCGCCGATCCGCAGCACGCCGACACCGCCGCCGTTCACCCGCACGACGCCGTTGCCAGTGATCGCCCCGCTGGCGAACATCGCGTTGCCGCCGCCGCTGTCGATGACCAGCGTGTTGCCGTTCAAATCGACAATCCGGGAAAAGCCGCCGCTGCGCCAGTGGGTCTGCGTCTGACCCACCAGGCGCGCGGACTTGTCCGAGGTCACCGCGGCGTCGATCCTCACGCCGAGTCCCGGATTCGAGACCTCCCATGGGGTCAGCGTGTTGCTGATGTCCACCACGTTGCTCGCCACGCTGAAGGTCACGCCGGCGGTCTGGGTCACGTCGAAGCCGTCGCTGGTCACGGTGGCGGTGAAGACCGGATTGCCGGCGGTTAGAGACGACACGGTGAAGGTCACCACGCCCGAGGCATTCGAAGCCCCCGAGGCCGCGGAGATCAGGTCGGTGGTGCCGCGGCTGGAAGCCAGGGTCACGGTCTTGCCCGCGACGGTTGTGCCGCCGGCATCCATCAGGGTCACCGTGACGGTCGCGGTGGTGGCCCCGTTCGCAGGGACCGGGGCGGAAGTTGCGGAGACGGTCGACTCGCTCGCGCTGGCGGGCGGGTTTGCCGTGAAAGTCACGCCCGCCGTCTGCGTGACCGCGATGGAATCGGTGACCGAGGTCGCGGTGAAGGCCGGCGTGCCCGGCGTCAGCGATCGCACGTTGAAGGTCACCACGCCCGACGCGTTCGACACTCCTGAGGGCAAGGAAATCAGATCCGTAGCGCCGCGGTCCGATGCCAGTGCGACCGTCTTTCCTGTCGCGGGATCGCCTGCGGCGTTCTTCAAAGTCACGGTGATGGTCGAGGTCGCGATCCCGTTCGCAATGACCGAGGCCGGAGAGCTGGCCAGGGTGGACTGAACTGCATCGGCCGGCGGAGTCGCACCCGGCACGACCACGCTGCCGCTACCGGCGACAAAACCGTCCGCCACGGTGTAGGTTCCGGGGCCCTTGTTCTCGCCCGCCACGGAGAGATTCGTCACCGTGAGAACCCCGCCGCTGCCGGTGTCGACCACGTGTCCGGCCTTGATCGCGAGGCCGCTGATGGTCTCGGAAAACCCGCCCATCTCCATCACGAAAGCTCCGCTGCCGGCCGTGCTGGTGATGGTCGAATTGTCGTGAATCTGGTCGCTCGCCAGCCACTGGATCCGCACGGTGTCGCTCGTGTTGACGGTGATCGGTCCGGCCAGCGCATCCGCTCCGGCGGTCTTGTTCAAGGTGACGCGGCCCCGGGTGATCAGCACGCTGCCGGGGGTGTTGGAACCTGAACCGCCAAGCCGCGCATCAGGCGTCCAGCTCGCGTCAGGCCGTCCCACGAGCCGCAACGATCCCGGGCCGGTGATGGTGCCGTTGTAGCTCTGCGCGTTGCCACCACCGGTATCGATGCTGAATTCGAAGCCGTTGAGATCGACCGGCGACGTCGAATCCGTGCCGTACCACATCGACTTCGTGTTCGCGACCAGCCGGGCGGAGTTCCCTCCACCGACGACGGTGTCGAGCCGCTCGGTCAGATCACCGCTGATGTCCACCACCGCGGCGTGGAGGGAGGAGAGGCCGAGCGCGGTGATCGCCGTGGATCCGAGCAGGTGACGGGAAATGGAGATCCTGAGGGGGTACTTGGCAACGGGCATGAGAACCACGGGATGGTGACGATCTTGTAAAAAACCTAGCGCGGGGTTTGCCGGGAGAAACGTCGCAGAACCCTCCCGGAGATGTTCAACGATTGGACATGGCACCGCCTTTCGCCGGAGGGATACGACCGCTCGATCCGGCGGGCTAACCCTCCCAGCCGGGCGTCAGCTCGGCACTCAGATCCTTCGCGGAGAGGTCGCGCTTCTTCCAGTTGACCTTCGCCAGGGCGGAGCGCGTTTTCTCATCCAGCGGCAGCTTCCACTCGCCCACGAACACCGGCGAAAGGTCCTTCTTCGCGGCAACGCTCGCGGCCAGCATCCAGTGCCATCCCTGGGCGAGCGCGCCTTCTTTCGTATCCTGCGGCGATCCCGGGCAGGTGGCCAACTCGCGGAAGAAGCGCTTCACCCACTCGTCGCCGCCGTTCTCACGGCGCAACCTCAGCATGGCGGCGGCGTAGCGGACCGGCTGGTCGGACGGGCTGACCAGGTTTCCGGCTTCGTCCTTGATCAGGCTCACCTTCTCGCCGGTCCCGCTGCTGGTGGTGAAGAGATCCAGGAATCCCAGACCGCTCTTCGCAAGCAAGGGCTCGACGCTTTCAATGACCTTGCGGGTCCCCGTATCGCTGTCCTCGTACTTCAACGTGTCCATGCAGACGTAGCGCATGAAGACCGCGAAGCCGGTGATGAAGCACGAATGCTTGTCTCCGAAGGTGTAGTAGTTCCGGCCCATCTCGTAGAAGACGTAGTGGGGCATCGTCTTCGGCTGCGTCTTCAGCAGCGGGTAATCGTGGTCGTAGAACATCGCCAGCTCGATCCCGGTCGCACCGACATACCCGCAGCCGGCACCGCAGGTCAGGTCGGCACCGGGAACCGCGGCGATGGTGACCTTCTCTCCCGAATGCCGGAACAGTCCCGGTTTTGAGCCGGTCAGGTCGGCGTACAACTTCCAACCGGCGTCGAGTCGAGCAACCCAGAGTCCCATCAAGGCCGGGTCGCAGGAGTCGTCGACCGTGAGGAAAACAACCTCCTTGCCGGCCCAGGGGATCAGCTTCATCTCGAGCTTCCGCGCCTCCCAGGACTTGGGTTGGAAGGCGTGCTTCGAGTAATCGAAGGGCTCGCCCGGTTTCAAAGGAACGGGGCGTTCTGCCTGCAAGGGTGCCACCAGCAGGGCCAGGGAAAGGGGAAGCAATCGGCGGAGTGTCAGTGTCATCATGGATCGTCGGTTCGAGGAAAATCGAATGCAGCCCGACCGGATACCCGCGGAGACCCGCCGCTATTTCATCAGCGCGTCGTGGATCCCCTGCGCGATCTGGTCGGCGACCAGCGCGGTGCCGGCCTCGTTCAAATGGACGCCGTCGCCGGTCAGAATCCCCGTGTCGGAAAAGCGCAGGCTGCCGTTCAGGCGGAGCTGGGGGTTGTGATTCTGAAGATAGGCCACACAGGCTTTTCGGAGGTCCACCAGCGTCGTTCCCATGGTCGCGGCGACCTTGCGGGTGATCGCGGCGTACTCGTCGCACTTCGCATTGTTGGCATTGGCCTCGACCGGCGAGTCGCCCCACACCGCCAGGGTTGCCAGCACCGGCACCGCTTTGTTCGAGCGGGCGCTTGCCACCAGTTCGCCCAAGGCTCTCTCGAAGTCGGCCGGGGCGGTCTTGCGCCACCAGATGTCGTTGATGCCGATGAAAATCACCACCACGTCCGGCCGGTCCTCCGCGAGGTATTCCGCAAAGGGCCGGGGCCGGGTATCGCCGACGTGGCTCTTCGCTTCCTCGCCGTCGCGCAGGGTCAGCACGCCGCCGCCGTTGACTCCATGGTTGATGAGCCGGACGCCGAGGTCCTTGCTGCCTCCGCCCGCCTTCAGCGCCTGGTCAATCAGGCCGATGTAGCCGCCGCCCCAGGTGATGGAGTCGCCGAAGAACGCGATCTTCATGTCCTTCTTCAGCGGGGTCTCCTTTCCGGTTAAATTCGCCCGCCCCGCGACCTCATGGAGCTTGCGACGATCTTCCCGCGCGGCTTCCGACAGATCGAAGGGAGGATTCACCGGACGGACCGGCGAGCCCGGAACGACTTCGCCGTCGGGGAGAATCCGTGCCGTATGAAGTCCCGCCGGGTAGCCTGCCGGATCCCGGAAGCCGATGCACGCGAGCTGTTCCGCCGTCAGAGAACCGGGGCCCTTGCCGAAGACCAGCCGGTCCTCTCCCCCGCCCTTCGGATTGCCATTCCACTTCTCGACGATCAGCTCCTTTGAATGGTCCCACGCGACGCCGAGATTGTCGGCCGCTTGCAAAAGATCCGCCCCGTCGCCACACACAATCCGGGCATGCCCCCGCAGTTCGAGGCTGCCGAGCGTTTCGCGGTGACCGCCCAGTTCCAGCGCGCAGAGATCGCCCGCCAGCTTCAAGGGTTGCGCGTCGCCGATCTGTTCGTCGGCTTCCCAGCGGAGGATCGCACCGCCCTGCACGCTCAGCGGCCCGGCCACCGCGTCAACTCCGGCCGGCTTGCCCAAGAGGATCAAGCCGCCGCCGACCGTGTATTCCCCGCTCAAGGTGTTCGCTTCCGTGCCGCCGATGTGGGTGCCGTGGTGGCCGCTCTTCCACACTGTATTTCCCTCACCCGCCACCCGGCTGGTGAGCTTCGAGCGGTTGCCGCCGGTGCCGTATTCCCAAGTTGCTCCCTTCGCCACCGTGATGGTGCCCGAATGCGGGCCCGACGGACTTTGCACCGCGCTCCACGACGACTGGCCGTTGATGAGGAAATCCCGGCTTGTCGGCACCGCGCTGACCCAGAACATGCCGCCTTCCATTTTCACCGCATCGCCGCTGCCCAGCGCCGCGGGATGGGTCGCGTAGAGCATTCCCTTGCGGATGACCAAGGGGCCGGTGAAGTTCTGGTTGTCACCGCCGAAGCCGACGCAGCCGCCCAGTTCGCTGTCGATGGTGATCGCGCCCGACCCGTGGATCGATCCGTTGATCCGCAGCAACTCGCTGCCGAAGTACCAGCGGTTCTCGTTGCCGATGGTGGCGGACCCGGCCAGGACGAGATCGCTGGCGATGGTCTGCACTGCGGACTTCCCCAGTCCGACATCCTCCGCGAGCTTGAGAAAGCGGATCTTCCCGCCATCGTCCAGCTTCAGGCTGGCCCCTTCCAGCGTGTAGGAGAAAAGCGCGACCGGATGGAAGGTCACCGAGCGCGCCGCCTGCTCGCCCTTGAGCCGGACGGTCACGTTGGCGGTGAGGGCGGGAAAGACCACGTCGTCGCCCGAACGGGGAAAGCCGTTCGCCGGTTGCCAGTTACCCGGCGTGCCCCAGAAGCCGTCTTTGGCCGCTCCGGTCCAAGTGAATTCGGCTGCCTCAACATCGGCGGGATGAAAAAACGCCAGCAGCGCCAGCAGGACGATCGGTCGTCGTGAGGATCTCATAGAGGGACTATTTCGGCCCGTCGACGATCAGCTCGACGATGTGGACCGACGGGTTCGCGCTGTTCTTCAGCATGTGGACCCGGGCATAGCGGGCCTCCACCGGCGCGAACTTGCCGGAGTAGCCGTCGGCGGTCGCGGGCGCGGTGTCCTTCGAGAAATCGAGTACTTGCTTCCACTCTTTGCCGTCCGCCGAGAGTTCGGCGGTCAGTTGGTAATAGCGGCCGCCGTCCCAGTAGGTGACGACTTTGATGAAATCGACCGGCTGCACCTTCTCGAGGTCGACTTGCAGCCACTGCGGGGCTGCTCCTTCCGACGCCCAATGCCCGCCGGCATCGTCCGAGCGGCCGTCGACCGCCACCTTGGCGCCCCAGCTATCGGTGCGGTCCGGACCCGGGCCCACGGTGACCGGCTTGCCGGTGGCCAGGTTCGGCTTCACCGGGATCTCCGCGCGGAACCAAGCCCCGACCAGGCGACCCTGGAGCTTGCCGTCATCGTCGAAAAGCCCGGCCCGCAGATGCACCGTGCGATCGGTGGTGATCGGCCCCTGATAGACCTTCCAGTCCTTGATAGGCAAACTGTTGTCCAAGGTATACTTCGTCACAAAGCCGTTGGCGCGCGGCTCCAGCGTGATCGTCAGCGGCTCGCTGAAGGCGTTCTCGTCGCTGCCGAAGGTGCCGTCGGTGCGGATCGCGATCGGGTGGACCAGTTTGTCTAACAAGGCATCGGTGTGCGCGAGCCGCTGCTTGAAGTCGCCGAGACTGCCGCCGGCCGCGGGGTTCCAGGTCTTCTCGCCCACCAGCGCCAGGCGGTCCCGCATGCTCTGGATCTCGATGTTCTCCGCATTCTCCCACGAGCACAACTGGGCACCGAGGATGCGATCGCTTTTCTCCAGCGTCGTGAAGCTGTCGTTGCCCAGATGTCCTTGGCCGAACATCGGGACCTGCCAGTTGAAGAGGAATTCCAGCGGCCGCTTGTCGTTGCGTACGATGTAAAGCGGTGTCCACGAGGCGTTGATCACCTGGTAGCCGCTCTTGACGATCGCCGCCGGATTGCGGCCGTGGGTCCACGACATGACGACCGCTTCCTTCGGCAGCGGATAGGCCCCGTCCGGGTTCCAGGCTTCCTCCCAGACGATCGCCTTCTTGCCGCGCTTCACCACCACCGCGTGCAGATCGGCGACGAACTTGCAGTAGAGGTCGTGGACATTCGCGATGCCGTGCTTGGCCTGGGCTTCCTTGTATTCCGGCGTCTGGTCGATCCCGCCGAGACCCACTTCGTCGGCCCCGAGATGAATGTAAGGCGTGCTTTGAAAGACATCCATCACCTCGTTCATCAGCACGGTGATCGCCTCGAAGGTCTTCGGGCTGGCAATGTTGACCGTCGAGCCGTTGCCCGGCGCGCCGAAGATCTCCGGCGCGTCCGCGATCAGCCGGCCGGAGTGCCCGGGCAAGTCGATCTCCGGCACGAGGAACACCCCGCGGACGCGGGCGAAGGCCTCGAGCGCCTTCAGTTCTTCCAGAGTGTAGGGCGCGCTGTAAGGCTGTGACGCCGGTTCGAAGCGGGCGAACTCGTGGTTGCTCTTGCCGACCTGCGGGAAGCGGGTGGACGGGAACATGAACAACTGGTCGTCCGTGAGATGGAGGTGGAGATAGCGGATCTTGTAGAGGCGGCAGAGTTCGATCACCTGCTCGATCCCGCCGGGCGAATGATACTTGCGGGCGGGATCGATCAGCGCGCCGCGGTACGGATACGCGGGCCCGTCGGCGATCGTCATCCGCGGCACTGAGAGCGCGCCATCCTTCACTACCAGCGATTGCAGCACCGTGATACTGGCCGAGGCCACCGCCGGGTAGTTGCCACCCTTGATGAGGATCGAATCCTTCACCTCCATCGTGTAGGCCTCGCCCTTGAGAGACGGATCGAGCTGGATCACGATGTCACCCGGCTGGCTCTGGCCGGAAGCCGTGGCGAGCTTCACCCCGGTGCAGCGGAAAATCTCGTCCGCGAGCACCTTCGCCAGCGGTTCGAGCTCCTTCGAGGTGGTGACGATGCGGGCGGTCTTCGACAAGGCCAGCGCACCGGCCTCCGTTCGGATGGACTTTGGCAAGGGCACCAGGCGCGGCGCGAGGTCCTCGGCCGGCGCGGTCAGCAGGAAGATCGGAAGAAGGGGGAATAGATGGCGGAACGAAGTCATGGGCGTTCAAGGTTCATCGGGGGCTCCACCGGCAGCGCCCGACGCGAGGTCAGCACCGCGTCGCGGGGTCCGGTGGGTTCAACTCGCCATGTGTTAATCCGGCGGGTTGGTCGGGCAAAGGCGAATGATGCCGGTCCTGATTGTCCAGCAAGTGGACAATCGCTGGCTTCCAGCGCGGGATTTACAAAATCGTGGCGCCCGGTGCTTGATGGCGGAGCAGGCGGATTCCGCCGTGACCTTCCATGATTTCATCGATGCCGGATCCACCGAAGCAACCGCTTGCCACATGCCCGCTGTTCCTCGGCATTGAGACCGGCGCGTCGCGGAGTGTCGCGATCCTGACCGATGCGGATGGATTACTCCTTCAACGGATCGAAGGCCTGGTTCCCGCCAACCTCCGGCTGCTGAGCGACACCGGGCTGGGGGACCTGCTATGCAACATCGCCCGCCAGGTGCCTCCGCCGGCCGCCGTGGGCATCGGCATGGCGGGAGTGCTCAACGCGACCGACCGTGCGCGCATTCAAGCCGCGGCAGCCGAGATTTGGCCGGGGATCCCTTGCTGGTCCGGTAATGATCTGGAGACCGCTCTCGCCGCTGCGGGCGACCCGCCCTCCGCGGCCCGGGCCACACGGGTCGTCGTCATCAGCGGGACCGGGGCTTCCTGCTACGGGCAAAGCGCGACGCGCGGCGACGCGCTGACCGGTGGCTGGGGCCATCTGCTGGGCGACCGGGGCAGCGGCTACGACATCGCCGTACGCGGGCTCCGAGCCGTCTTCGTGAGGTTCGATGAAACGGGGCACTGGCCGGGATTGGGCCGGCGCTTTCTCCGTGCGCTTCAGTCGGAGTCCCCCGCCGACCTGATCGCGTGGGCCGGCAGCGCGCAAAAGGCGGAGCTTGCGGCGCTGGCCGTCCACGTCTTCGCGGCGGCGGCGGCGCGCGATACGATCGCGCGGGGGGTCATTGACGAGGCGGCCCAGTCGATCGCGCAAACCGCCGCCGCCTGCGCGGCCCGCCTCTCGCGCCGCGGAGGAACGGTCGAGTTCGTTCTGACTGGAAGCGTTCTTCAGAAGCAGCCGGCCTTTGCCCGAAAGGTGGGTGATCGACTGACAAGCGCGTGGCCCGGAGCGCAGGTGAAACCACTTCTCCGGGAAGGAGCCTGGGGTGCCGCGAGTCTGGCCCGGAAGCAACACGCCAAGTCACCCGCCGGGACCACCAACCGCGAGGCCACGGCGCCCAAGGCCCCTGCGGCACCAACCGTCATCCCGCGATCGCGCGGGCTCTCGCCGACCGAGCAGCGCAACCCTCTCTCGCGGGACCTCGACCGAATGCCGGTGACCGCCGCCATCCGTCTCATGCTGGCCGAGGACGCCACCCTTCCGGCGGCACTCTTGCGGGAGGAAAAAAAGATCGTCCGGGCGATCGGCCTCATCGTCCGCGGGTTCCGCCGCGGCGGTCGGCTGTTCTACGTCGGGGCCGGAACAAGCGGCCGTTTGGGCGCGCTCGACGCGTATGAATGCCCTCCCACCTTCAGCGTTCCTCCGGAGATGACCCAGGCCATCGTGGCCGGTGGCGACCAAGCGTCGGCCGGTGCCCGGGAGGACGCGGAGGACGATCCCGAAGGAGGTGCAAGCGCCGTATGCGCCAGGGGGGTCTCGGCAGTCGACGTGGTGATCGGGATAGCCGCCAGCGGCCGCACGCCATTCGTTTGGGGCGCTTTCGCCGCGGCACGCGAGTCCGGGGCCACCACCATTCTGGTGTGCTTCAACCCGAACTTGGTGATCCCCCGGAAGATTCGTCCCACGCTGGTCATCGCGCCGCAGATCGGTCCGGAAATCCTGACGGGTTCCACCCGGCTGAAAGCGGGCACCGCCACCAAGCTGCTGCTCAATATATTCACGACCCTGTCGATGGTGCGACTGGGCAAGGTCGTCGAGAATCTGATGATCGATGTGCAGCCTACCAACGCGAAGCTGCGCGAGCGCGCCGTCCGCATCCTGCGGGAATTGACCGGCGTCGCGCGACCTGTTGCGGAACAGGCCTTGCAGCGAAACGAATGGTCCGTCCAGCAAGCCTTGGTTGGACTGATGCCCGCCGACGTGGGACCCGACGTGCCCTGATCTCCAAGATTCGTGTCGCGGCGGGACTTAGGGCGCCTTGCCTGGCGGTCGCCTCCGGGCGTGTCCGGCTTGGCCCGATCCGGCGAGCCGACCTTCCGGCCGCGGGGAAGACAGATGGCTGCCACGTCGTCACGAAGCTGACGGACGGTGGAACGGGTCGAAGTCGTGTTCATAGGGAGGACCGGGGTTGGTGGGTTAGCAGTTCTTCCGAAGGGCGGTTTCAAGCAGGGCGAGCAATCGGGTGACTTCGGTCGGCTTGGGCTTCGGCAGGTCGGCGCGCAGTTGCAGCTCGAGACCTGGTGCAATGACGATGCGTTTCCACGGTTCGGCATGCTCCGGGTCCGTCGCGGCACCTGTCGTTCCGTCGGACTGGCGGGCCACCACCTCGATGCCATCGAACAGCAGGCGCTTGAGTTCCTCGGTGCCGCGGCCAGCCATCAAAGCGGCGATCTTTTCCGACGGCATCCGCTCCCACAGCAGCTTGCGCAGCAGCAGCGCCTGGACGTAGTGGCGGAAGCGATAGACCACCTGCTTGCCGGCCCGCTCCGGCGAGTCGATGCAGCCGAGCGTCTGGTAGTGCCGGAAGGTGCGCACGGTGAACTCCGTGCTGGCCCGCGAGTTGGTGTTGATCTCTTAGGGCCGGAACCGTTCCGCCACCGCGTTGACCCACTCGAGCAGGTCCGTCAACGACACCCCCGCTGACCAGTCCATCTGCTCGACCTCCGCGAATTCACGGACGGCGGAGCCGGGGATTTGGATCATGGCGCGCTTCGAACTCATGCAGCAAATCATCAGCGGTCGCGGCAATCATGCAACGAATTACTGCATGTTTCCAGTTTTCGCTGTCACGACGCAGCAACAGGCACTTGTCCGAAGCCGGTGCGAGCGACGAATACCCCGCCCCTGATCAGTCATCCCAAGCATGCTCTTCCTCCGACATGACCTGGGCGTCGAGCACACCGCCTTGGTAGGCGATCTTCAGGCAGACGTTGTCGATCGCATGGACCGCCTCCCGGTGCTGGTCGGCAACCCGCCGCGCATGGTCTGTATCCTTCATGTCAATCGTCTCCACGGTCAGCAGCCAGGACGGCGGCGGAAACGCGAGCGGGTCGATCAGGCTGAAGGCCAGCCGGATGATGTCCTCCATGGATCGCTCCTTGGGATCCTTGGGTAGCTCGGGCACCTCCCGCAGGCCGAGCCGGCGCAGCGACGCGTTGAGCAGGTAGAACCCGCGGATGCCTTTCATGGGGATGATGGTCCCCTTGTTGACGAAGTCGTGGAATGTCGAGCGAGGAAGCGGAGGGTGGAAGTAGGCGCTGATCATCTCGCGACGCACGCCGAATTCCGGATAACCGGTGGGAGGTTCCTTGGATGATTTTGACGCCATGGCGCCGCTATAATCGGTCCGGTCCCGGCGGGCACGAACTTTGTGCAACGCCACTTCAATTTGTCGCCACGGGTCAACCTCCTGCTGCCCTACCGCCGGTAGAATCCGGCACCCGGCCACCGCCAAGGAGGCAGGTGGCAGTTACTTAAGATCTCTTAAATAGTTGCCAGAGCAGTTGCCAAAAATGCACCGTTTTTCCGGATTTCGGCGGATTTGCCCGGTTGTCGGCGGAGTCGGCATTGCCACCCCGAGACGAAAAAAGCTCCTAGAGCGGGGCTGATTCCAATAACCTTCAAGTGGAGCCGCTGGTCGGATTTGAACCGACGACCTGCTCATTACGAATGAGCTGCTCTACCCCTGAGCTACAGCGGCGTTCGGGCTTTCGAGAGCTTCCGGTGCAGCATTCGCGCAGCAACGATCCACCCTCTCGGCTGGCGGAGTGGTAGCGGATCGGCGGGGATGGACAAGCACGAAAACAGACTGGCAGCAAAGCTCCGCAGAGGAGCCGGCGGGGATTCCGGGCACCCGCCCGCAAGCCTTCGCACCGGCCTCAGGCGGACACCGGCCGGGGTGCACCGGGAAACTCAGCAGCCCGGGTGGCGAAGGCTTGCGGGAGCATCAGTCGGATCGGCCCGGCGGGATCCTCCACCTCGACAAAGCTGCCTCCGAAAAACCGGCCGCTCCGCTGCTCGATCCGCCGGACGCTGGACCAGGGAATTAGGAAGGGATCATGAAAGGCCCGGAACAGAAAAATGGTTCGGACGTGAAGCCCCGCCTCGGTCGGAACGACCTTCACCGCATTCCGGTAGCCGGCCAGGAAGAGCCGGAAGCGCAGGTGGGTCGCGTGGAACGACTCCCCCGATGGTCGTTCCGGCGACCGGTAGCGCTTGGCAAATCCGGCCCAGCCGAAACGCGAGATCAGGAAGGTCACGGCGAGCCACATGCCGATGAACAGCGCGATGCCCGCCAACATGATCAGAACGACCCACCAGGCTTCGAAATGCAGGGTGAACGACAAGGCCGACATCATGATGCCACTCAGTAGACGTCGCGCAGGTAGCGCTTGTCTTTCTTGAGCTGGCTAACCCACGCGGCGGCATCGTCCTTCGACAAGCCACCATGCTCCTCCGCGATGGTGTGCAGGGCGGCGTCGACGTCCTTGGCCATGCGCGAGGCATCGCCGCAGACGTAGAAGGCGGCTCCGTCCTGGAACCACTTCCACAGCTCCGCGCCCTGCTGGAGCATGAGGTTCTGGACGTAAACTTTTTCCTTCTGGTCGCGCGACCAGGCGAGGTCGAGCTTCTGCAAGGTCCCCTCCTTCTGGAACGCGGTGAGTTCCTCGCCATAGAGGAAGTCCGTCGCCTGATGGGGATTCCCGAAGAACAGCCAGTTGCCACCCTTGGCCGCGGTCAGCTTGCGCTCTTCGAGGAAGGCGCGGAACGGCGCGATGCCGGTGCCGGGGCCGACCATGATGACCGGGGTGTCGCCGTTTTCCGGCAGGCGGAAGGCCTTGTTGACGTGGACGAAGACCCCGGGCCGGATGCCGCTGGCGCGGTCGGCGAGGTAGGTCGAGCAGATGCCGCCGCGCTTCCGGCCGAAGGTGCTGTAGCGGACGATGCCAACGCAGAGATGCACTTCGCCGGGATGGGCTTTCGGGCTGGAAGCGATCGAGTAAAGCCGCGGCTGGAGCTTCTTCAGCACGGCGACGAAGTCCTCGGCATCGGTGAAGTCGGCCGGGTGGTCGATGACCAGATCGATCAGGTCGCGGCCCCAGCAGAAGTCGTCCCACGCCTTCTTGTCATCGGCCTGCACCAGCGAGCGGAGGAAGGGCGAACCGCTGCGGGCCTGCCACTTCTGAATGATCGTCTTGTTGATGTTGCCAATGTCATACGAGGAAATCAGCGCGTCGCGCAGACTGGCCTCGCCGCCGTCGGGCAGCGGAACCTCCACGGCGGTCTTGAAGGGCAGGTTGGCCAGGATTTCATCGACCACGTCCGCGGGATTCTGCGGATAGACACCGAGGGCATCGCCGACTTCGTAATCGAGGCCGGAACCTTCCAGCGACAACTCGACGTGGTGGGTGTGCTTTTCGCCGGGGCCGTTCAGGTTGAAGTTCCGGAGGATGGCGGACGGGAAGGGATTCTTCTTCGAGTAGCCGCTCTCAGCCTGCTCGACCGGAACGGCCGCACCGTTCGACGAGGCCGATCCCGCCGGGGCCAGCAGCGCGAGGATGGCATCGGTCCACTGCTTGAACGGCGGGTCGTAGTCGACGTCGCTGTCGATCCGCGGAATCAGGCGGTTGCCGCCCAGTTGCTCGAGGCGGGTGTCGAACTCGATCCCGCATTTGCAGAAGTCCGGGTAATTCGTGTCGCCCAGCGCGAGCACGGAAAAATTCACGCCTTCGAGCCGTGGCGCGGAATCGGAATGGAGCCAGGTGTGCAGGTCGGCGGCATTGTCCGGCGGTTCGCCGTCGCCATAGGTCGAAGTGATGAGCAGCAGGTTCTTCTCCTGCGGCAGCCGGCTGCGATCGTAGGCCGACATGTCGTAGGACTCCGGCTCGAAATTCCCCTTCTTCAGGGTTTTCACCAGTTTCTTGGCCAAGCCCTCGGCATTGCCGGTCTGGGAGCCCCAGAGAATGGTCACCGGCACGGCGGGGCCGGCGGGAGCGGAAGCGGTCGAGGCACCTGCCAGCAACTGGGAAAGAAACTGACCGAGCCAGACTCGTTGCTCGGCGTTGAACGGTGCGTCGTCGGGGATTTGGATGAAGGTGGACATTGAAACGGAAAGGCCCCCGGGGCCGGGCGGCGGACCATGGCACAGCGGGATTCGCGTTCAAGCGCGTTTCATGCCACCGGAAGAACCCCGCCATGGGATCGATTGACCGGTGCGGTGAGGCGATTTCATGGAAGCCCCCCGCCCCGTCCGGCCTACGGGCCTCAGACCTCGCCTTCGGGGTAAAGCTGGTGGTACTTGATCGCCTCCACCCCGACCGCCGCGGCGGTGCCGAAAATGGTCTCTTCCGACGCGGTGCGCGGCACCTGCGCCGCCGGACGGGCCAGCCCGGCGAGGATCTGGCCGTAGTTGATCGCCCCGGCGCAATGCTGCAGCAGCTTCAGCGAAATGTGGGCGGCATCGAGGTTCGGGAACACCAGCACATCGGCTGGCTGGCGGATTCCGGCGTCCGGGAGCTTGATTTCCGACGCGGTGGGGTCCAGCGCGACGTCCGCCTGGACCTCGCCGAGGATCGAGAAATCGAGATAGGCGGCCTTGGCATGCTCGACCGCCAACGCGGTGGCGGCGGCCATCCGGCGCGCGTCTTCGGTCCCGGCGGAGCCTTTGGTGGAGTGGCTCAGCAGCGCGATCCGCGGCTCGCGGCCGAGGAAGTGCTTGGCCTGCTTGCCGGTCTCGATCGCGATCATCGCGAGCTGGTCGACCGTCGGCTGCGGGATCAAGCCGCAGTCGGCGAGGAACAGCACGCCATCGCTGCCGAAATGCTGCAAGTGCGGGGCGACCAGCGCCATGATGCCGAACATTTTCGACACCCCCGGCATCGGCTGCACCGTGTGAAGCAGTGCGCGGAACAGGGTCGCAGGGAGCGAAAGATTGCCGCCGACCAAGGCATCGGCGTGACCGTACTGGATCATCATCGCGCCGAAGTAATGCGGCCGCGACACCACGTCCGCGGGATCCGCCGCGCTGTGGTTGCGGTAGCGCTCGACCTTGGCAAAGCGCTGGCAGAACAGGCCGAGGTCGGACGACTTCGCCGGCTCGATGACGTTGATGAACTTCAGGCTCACGCCGTTCTCCGCCGCCATCGCGCGGATCTTCTCCCGGGACCCGAGCAGCACCGGCACCGCGGCTTCGGCATTCACCAGCCGCTCGGCCGCGTGGAGCACCCGCAGGTCCTCGCCTTCCGTGAAAACGATCCGCTTCGGGTGACTGCGGAGCTTGGCAATCAGGTAGTCGGTGAAGGAATTGCCCGCTGGAGCGGGGCTGGAAAGGTCTTGGGTCATCGGAAATCCCGGCGGGGCTTGCGTGCGGACGGCACTCTAGTATCCCTAACCAAAGTCAAGCAACCCGAATCCCCGCCCGTTTCGTGCCGGCCGATTACCACACCCACACCCCGCTCTGCCGCCACGCCACGGGCGAGCCCGAGGCCTACGTCGCCGCCGCCCGCGCCGCCGGCCTGAGCGAATACGGCATTTCCGACCACGCCCCGGTCCGCCCGGAGCCCTTCGACGACTGGCGGATGGACGAGGCCGAGCTTCCTGACTACTACGAATGGATCGACCGAGCCCGCGCCGCCGCCGGCCCGCTGCCCATCCGCGCCGGGCTGGAATGCGACTGGCTGCCGGGCTGCGAAAGCTGGATCGAAGACCTCGCCGGCCGCTACCCGTGGGACTACCTGATCGGCTCCGTCCACTACCTCGGCGACTGGGATTTCGACAACCCGAAGTGGCTCGGCCGCTGGGCGGAGTCGGATGTCGGGGCGGTGTGGACGCACTACTGGCAGACCTACGCCGCGATGGCCCGCAGCCGCCTGTTCGACATCATGGGCCACCCGGATCTGGTGAAGAAATTCTCCCACCGCCCGCCCGGCGACCTTTCCCGTTTCTACGAGCCGGCCATCGAAGCCATCGCGGAGTCCGGCGGCACCATCGAGCTGAACACCGCCGGCTGGCACAAGCCCTGCGCCGAGGCCTATCCGCATCCGCGCTTCCTCGAACTCGCCTCCAAAGCCGGCATCCCGCTGGTGATTTCCTCCGACTCCCATGCTCCCGGAGAGGTCGCGCGGGATTTCGAAAAGGCGATCGGCTGGGCAAAGTCGGCCGGGTATGGGGAGACGCAGCTTTTTGAGAAGAGGCAGAGGAGGCCGGAGCCTCTCTGAGCGGCCCATCCCGCCGGCAATCCGCGGGATTGCATCCGACCTCGGATTCGCTAGATTCCCCGCTGATGAATGCGGTTCTCGAGCTCCCTGAAATCCGCGACCGGCACGAGTTCAACCTCGCCCGCTGGAAAGAGATCTGCGCCAACCCCGAACTGCTCAAGGTGGAAGGCCGCATCGAGTCCGACGCCTACGGACACATTCTCATGAGCCCTCCTCCCGGATACCCCCACTCTCAGATCCAATACCGGATTGCCTATCTTCTCGGTGAAGCGCTGGGTCACGATGGCGCATCCACGGAGTGCCCGGTCTCCACGAGGAAAGGGATCCGAGGTGTGGATTCGGTTTGGATCTCGGCGACGCGACGTCAAAAAGCACTCCGCGAGAACGTCCTGATCATCGCCCCCGAGATCTGCGTGGAAGTCCTTTCCCCCGGCAACACCCGGGCGGAGATGGACGAAAAGCGGGCGCTCCTCTTTGAAGCCGGTGCGGAGGAAGTCTGGTTCTGCGACGAGAAGGGCCGGATGTTTTTCTTCATGCAAATCGCCCCTTCCGAAGCCATCGACACCTCCACGCTGTGTCCGGACTTCCCCGCGAGCGTCGGGTGATCAAGGCTGGCCGCCTTCCGCGCCATGCCCGTCCTTTTCCTGATCCTCGCCTGCGCCCTGTGGGGCCTCAGCTTTCCCATCATCAAGGCGCTCGACCTTGAACAATCGGCGCGTCTGCCGGAGGCCTCGAAGACCTTCCTCGCCTGCTGGCTCCAGATGGCCCGCTTCTCGCTCGCCGCGCTGCTGATGGCTCCGCTGCTGCTCCATCAGCGGCCGAATCGCAAGGAACTCGCCCAAGGCTCCTGGCTAGGATTCTGGGGCGGCCTCGGCATGGCCCTGCAAGCCTGGGGCCTGGCCTACACGGAGGCATCCACCTCCGCCTTCCTGACCCAGGCCTACTGCGTGATCCTACCCCTGATCGCTTGCTTGAAGTCCCGCTCCCTGCCGACCCGCAGGATCGTCCTCGCCACCGCGCTGGTGATCATGGGCGGCACGATCCTTTCCGGCATCACCCCCGACAAGCTGAAGCTCGGCAAAGGCGAACTCGCCACGCTGGCCGCTTCGTTCGTCTTCACCTTCCAGATCCTCACCCTGGAAAACCCCAAGTATGAGGGCAACCGCGGCCTCGTGGTGACCTTCACCATGTGCGTCGCGATCGCGCTGATCTTCTTCCCCATCTCCGCCTTCTTCGCTCCGGAACCCGCGGCGATGCTGGCCGCCGGAGCCTCCTGGCCGGTCTTCCTGCTGGTCCTGATGCTCGCCCTCTTCTGCTCGGTCGGTGCCTACAGCCTGATGAATTCCTTCCAGCCCCGCGTCGCCGCCACCGAAGCCGGCCTGATCTACACCACCGAGCCCCTCTTCACCGCCGGCTTCGCCATGTTCCTGCCGGTGCTGTTGGGCAAGCTTGCCGGTCAAGCCTACCCGAACGAATCGCTCACCGTCTCACTGGTCGCGGGCGGCTCGCTGATCCTCGCGGCCAACGTGCTGATGCAATGGAAACACGCCCCGCACCCGCCGTCGATTGCCCCACCCGGCTAGAAGCCGGGAATTTTTAAAAAAAATTTCACTGGCCGTCGGACCAAGATCAAACCCGAGGGCTTGATGATCAATTTTTATAAAATTTAAAGTTCCCCGGAGTGCTGAATTTCATTACGGAAGGAGTGCTGCCAGCACCACCCATGAAAAGCCATCCGATCGTCTTCGCCGGACTCCTCATCACCGCCTCCCCGCACGTCCAAGCCGGCTGCTGCGACCATGAAACACCGGCCGAGACCTATCGCGCCGCAGCCGCGATCGGCGAATACCGGGTAGTATCCGTGGAGACTTTCAGCAACGCAGAAGGCAGGATCCGGACTCGCTACCGGCTGTCCCTCACCGAATCGCTCAAAGGCCGCGCACCCGCCGATCTGGAAACCGAGTATCCCGGAGGCACCTTGGCCGGAACCATCGAGCATTCCTCCCTTCATCCCGGCTGGACCGAAGGTGAGGACCAGATCCTCCATCTCAAGCAGGGCCCGGACGGCACCTGGCAACCCGCGCCCTTCCGGAGCATCCGGAATTCCGGCAGCCCGGAGCGGCGGAAAGCCCTGCGCGACCTCGTCCGTGGCGGCGCCCGGAAGCCGCTTTCGGCCGAACCTGAGCCCCGCGACGTCTCCGGCCAGGAGAACTCGGGCGTCCCCGGCTCCCGCATCACCACCACCGGCTACTTTGAAACCTCGGGGGTCCCGAACCGGTTCATCAATTGCGACAACGGCACCCCGATCTCGTGCCTGGTCGATATCGACCCCGCCAAGCTGCCAGCCGGGACCAACACCGCCGCCGCGCTGGAGATCGTCCAGAACACCCTCAATGCCTGGGCCGGTGCCTCCTCCCTGAAATTCAAAATCGAGGGAACCACGTCGTTCGGAGCCGGTGCCGACACCATCGCGATCGACGACACCAAGCTCCGGATCCAGCTCCACGACAACTTCAACCGCATCGGCTCGACCAGCACGCTCGGCATCGGCGGAGGCAGCTACCAGATCGACCCGGGGTCCGGAGCCACGATCGCCGGACGCACCTTCAACCGGCGTATGTTCGGCTACGTCGTAATGAATCACCGGGCAGCGTCCATGTCGAACGCCCTGACCTTCGCGGAGGTGCTCACCCATGAAATCGGACATGCCCTCGGCCTGGTCCATTCGAGCAGTAGCAGCGGGGAAACCGACCCGGTCCTGAAGGACGCAACGATGTATTACCAGGCCCACGCCGACGGACGCGGCGCCGATATCCGGCTCTACGACGAGGACCGCATCTCCTACGGCTATCCCTTGAACACCCCTCCCGGCTCGCTCGACCGCACCCTGCGGGTGGTCACCGGCAGCCCCCAGCCCACGGGTCCAGGTGTCGACCGGGTCACCCTCACGACCTTCGACCTGCAATCCACCAGCCCCTTGACCATCTCCCTGATGCCGGGAACGCCGTCCGGTTTCACCCTGTCCGGAAACACGCTGTCCTATGCCTGCCCGAACTATGGGGACTCCCAGTTGAGCGATGCCCAGATCGCAGGCGGCACCTATTACGACATCGCCTACTTCCAAGTTTCGGACGGGGTCAACCTCTCGCCCAAGCACAAGCTGGTGATCACCGGCCACCACAACGATTCCCAGCCTTCCGACGGTCTCCCTAACAGCTGGCTCAACACCTACTTCGGCAACATCACCCCGGGTCCAGTCGGCAGCTCGCGCCATCCCGACTCCGACCCCGATGGCGACGGACTCAACAACCGCACCGAGCGCTATCTCGGCACCCACCCGCTCCAGGCATCGTCCGGCTTGCCCAAGCTCACACTCGACCGCGCGGCGGGAACCGTGTCCTTCACCCCGCTGCGCCACGCGCCACACGTCGTCGAGTCGTCGGCCAATCTCGGATCCTGGTCGAAGGCCCTCCCCGTCGGCACCTTCGCGGCCCCGGCCCCGGTCGCCGTGGACGTTTCGGCCAACGCCGCCGCTGCGAAGATCTTCTACCGCATCAACGTGACCCCTTGATCACCGGGCAGGTAGTCCGGGGCGTGACCCCGCTCAAGACGATCGCTCTGCTCTCCCTCTCCAGCATCTTCATGACCTTCGCGTCTCCGGAAGCAGCATGACCCTGCAGGTTGTGCGCGGGATCGTCCCACCCTTGCCATTCGACTGCCGGCGGACCGTGAAGGCAGCTTCTCCCCGTCCCCTCGGCAGGCGGCGCTGCGGATCACCCCTTGCAAAGTGGTGCTACGTCGCCAGCGGTTTGAACTCCACGGTCTCGATCACCTTGCCGTCCAGCCCCTTCATCACGAAGCACAGCGCCGTCGCGTCCGCCTTACCCTCGATCCAGGTCGCCCGCTCCGGCTGTGGCCCGCCGCCGACCAGTTGGCCGTAGGGAAACTCCGCCGTGCCGGGAATCCATGCCGTCTGGTGCATGTGGCCCGACACCACCACCTGCGTCTTCCACGCGACCAGCGCGTCGTGCCAGGCCTCGCGGCTCGATCTACTATAAGAGTCGTAGCCGCCCTTCGCATAGTCCTTCACCTCTTCCGTCTTCCACCGCAGCGGGATGTGGCAGAATACCATCCGATACGGCGCATCGCGGAACTCCGGCCGCGCGATGACTTCCTTCAACCACTCCGCCTGCTCCTTGCGCAGTGCCTCGAAGGCGACCCGACCGCCGAAGCTCGGATGATCGTCCGGCTTGTCCTCGCCGGTGTGCAGGCAAATCACCGCCACCGGCCCGCTGCGGAACGCGTAGAACGGCCGCCCCTCCGGCGTCGCCACCAGCTCCGGCACCTTGTAGGCCCACTTGCCGCGGACATCGTGATTGCCCCAGACCAGCAACAGTGGCCGGTCCTCGCTCACGTCCCGCCCCGCCGGATGCAGCAGCGTCGGCACCAGCCAGTCCTCCTGATGCCAGTCGTTGCAGGTGTCGCCGTTCCACAGCAGGAAATCCCCGCGCGGGGTCAACTCGTGCAGCTTCCCGATGGTCTCCGCGTTCTGGTGCGTGTCGTTCCACACCACGAATTCCGTCGACTTCGCCAGCGGGTCCAGCGTGCCGAACTTCTTCCAAGGACCCTCGATCCGCTCCTTGCCGTCCGCCGCCTCGGTGATCGCCCGGAGCTGGTACCTCCCGCCCGCTTTCAAGCCGCCGATCCTCACCCGCAAAATCTCATCGCCCTGCGGCACCATCCCGAAGCGGTCCGCCGCCGCCGTCCCCGAACTGCCGTCCTCGCCCTTCCACTCCACCCGGCCCTTCGCCAAACGCGACACCGCCCACACCACCTCCACCCCGTCATGGCGCGGTGCCATGATCACCGCCGGCGTCTTCACCAGCGGCCCGGCGTCTGCCTCCTTGGCTTGATCCTGAGCCGCGGAAATCCCCGCCGCGCCCGCCACCGAACCGCCTGCCAACTTCCCAAGGAATCCACGTCGTTTCATAGGCGTCTCGATACGTCACGAATTCCCTGATTTCACGCCAAAAATCTACACCTCACGGCAAGTCCCCTCTTCATCTCCAACTTGGCGACCTTGGCGTCTTGGCGGTTCCATCTCCGCCTTCCCTCCCCGTTTCCGCTTCCGCGCCAAGATCGATGCTGCTTTCCTCCCGCCACATGACTCCCGCCGCCCAAGGATTCGCGATGCCGCCCGAATGGTCCCCGCAGGAAGCCGTCTGGCTGTCCTGGCCGGTCGACGACCCGCGCCACTGGGGCGGGGCCAAGCGCGACCTGATCTGGCAGAAGTTCGCCGAGATCGCCGCCGCCGTCAGCCGCCACGAGATCGTCCGCATCAACGCCCCCGGTGCCGACCACGACGCCATCGCCGCCGCCTGCAACCGCGCCAAGGCCGTCCCCGAACGCGTCCAGCTCTTCGACCACCCGCACAACGACGTCTGGTGCCGCGACCACGGCCCGATCTTCCTCAAGCACCGCGACAGCGGCGAACTCGCGGTCAGCGACTGGGGCTTCAATGCCTGGGGCGGCAAGTTCCCGCCCTACGACCTCGACGACGACATCCCGCGCGCCGTCGCCGATTCGCTCGGGCTGAAGCGTTTCGAAGGCGGCATGATCCTCGAAGGCGGCGCCATCGAAATCAACGGCCTCGGCCAGCTCCTCACCACCGAAGCCGTCCTGCTCAATCCCAACCGCAACCCGCACCTCAGCCGCCGGGAGATCGAACAAAAGCTCCGCGACACCCTCGGCGTCCGCGACATCCTGTGGCTCAAGCAGGGCATCGAAGGCGACGACACCGACGGCCACATCGACGACCTCGCCCGCTTCGTCGACGACTCGATGATCGTGGCCTGCGTCGAGAAGGACCGCGAGTCGCCGAACCACCCGGTGCTCGACGACAACCTCAACCGCCTCCGCGACTTCACCCGCCCCGACGGCCGCAACTTCGAAGTCATCGAGATCGCCCTGCCCGAAGCCTGCGCCGTCCCTGGCTGGCGGCTGCCAGTACTACCCGCATCGTACGTCAATTTCCTCATCGTCAACGGTGGCCTGCTCGTCCCGACCTTCCGCCAGAAGCGCAATGACGACCGAGCCCTCGGCCTGCTCCGCGAACTCTTCCCCGACCGCGAAGTCACCGGCATCGACTGCCTCGACCTCGTCGAGGAAGGCGGCACGCTGCACTGCATCTCGCAGCAGCAGCCGGCCTAACAGGACGCCCGCCACGTCGCCAGCGCCCCGCACAGATCCCCCAGTGCGCAGCCCACCGACTTGAACAGCGTGACCTCCTCCGCCGAGGTCCGCCCCGGCACGCTGCCGCGGCACAACTCCGCCAACTCCCCGACCACCTGCTCTTTCGAGAACACCCCTTCCTCTATCGGCACCAGGATCTCCCCGGCTTCGCGGAAGCAGTTCGCCCGGGTATCGACGTAAACCCGCGACCGGGTCACCGCTTCGGTATCGCACTCGCGCTTCGTCGCGTGGTGGTTGCCCAGGAAATCGCAGTGCGTCCCCGGCCGCAGCCAGGCCCCGCGGATCAGGATCTCCGGGCTGCCGGTCGCCGCCACCACGAGGTCCGATTCGCCGCATCCTTTCTCCAGATCTTCCACCACCTCGAACCCGATCCCCGGCAACTCCCCCGCCATCCGCTCGACCACCGCCCGCGCCTTCGCCGCATCGCGACCCCACACCCGCACCGTCTTCAAAGCCCGCACGCTGGCATGGGCCCGGATCAGGTAAGGCGCGAGATTTCCCGTGCCTAACAGCAGCATCGACGACGCCTCCGGGCGCGAAAGATACCGCGAGGCCAGCGCCGACACGCCCGCGGTCCGCCAGTAGGTCACGCTGCTCCCGTCCACCAGTGCCAGCGGTTCGCCATGCGCCCGGTCGAAGACCAGGATCTTCGAATACAGCGAGCGATACGGCGGCTGGTTCTCCGGGAAGTAGGTGAAGGCCTTCAACGCGATCACCTCCTCGTTCCACGACGGCAGCATCGCGAAGGCATCGTGCCCGCCCGACTCCGGATCCAGCAGCATCACCTGCCGAGGCGGCATCGTGAAATCGCCCGCGAAGCCTTCCTGCAAGGCATCGATGAACTCCGGATAGCGCAGCGCCGCGTGAACGTGATCGTCGGTGAGGATCTTCATGGATGTCGCGGAGTCTTCCAGCCGCCTTGGGCGAGGCAAGCCTCCCGTGGGCCGAAGGCCATGGACTGCTGCAGCCTGCTGCCGCTTTCCGTCCGCCAGCCTGCTGGCGAGACAAGCGCTCCAAGCCGCAGCGGCATCAACCCGATATCCTTACGCTTCAATCCCATGAGCCGATTCGCCAGCAGGCTGGCGAAACCAGAGCGGCAGCAGGCTGCCGCAGTCCATGGCAGGGCCACCCCGCCTCCGTCATTGCACCCGCCACTCCACCCCGCCATCCTCCTCCCATGCCCACCGCACTCGACCTTCTCCGCACCCTCGCCCGCGAACGGGCCGTCGTCGCCAGCGCCGCCTCCGTGATCGGCTGGGACCAGGAAACCTACCTGCCCGACGATGGCCATGCGTGGCGCGCCGACCAACTCGCCTGGCTTTCCGAAAAGGCCCACGACCTCGCCACCTCCGCCGCTTGGGGCGATGCCCTCGCCGCCGCCGAAGCCGAAGGCAGCGCGCCCGGCCTAACCGCAGCCATGCGTCGAGAATTCGACCGCGCCACCAAGCTCCCCGGCGAACTCGTCGCCCGCGAGGCCGTCGCCTCATCGCTCGGCAAACAGGCCTGGGCCGCCGCCCGCAAAGCCTCCGACTTCGCCGCGTTCGCCCCGCACCTCGATGCCCTCCTCGCCATCGCCCGCGAGAAAGCCGAACGCTGGGGCTACCAGGCCGAACCCTACGACGCCCTGGTCGACACCTACGAACGCGGCGCCACCGCCGCCGGGATCGCGACGCTGTTCGATGCCCTCCAACCGCGCCTCCGCGACCTCGCCGCCGCCGCGGTCGAGCGATCTAACAAGCGCGACGCGAAACTCCCCGCAGGCCCCTACCCGATCGCCGCCCAGCAGGCCTTCAACGCCGAAGTCGCCGCCGCCCTCGGCTTCGATTTCAAAGCCGGCCGCATCGACACCACCACCCACCCCTTCTGCACCACCCTCGGCCCGCGCGACGTCCGGCTGACCACCCGCTACGACGAAGGCGACTTCACCTCGTCGCTCTTCGGCGTGATGCACGAGGCCGGCCACGGCCTCTACGAGCAAGGCCTGCCCGACGCCGAGTTCGGCCTGCCCTCCGGCGACGCCGCCTCGCTCGGCATCCACGAATCCCAGTCGCGCCTCTGGGAAAACCACGTCGGCCGCTCCCGCCCCTTCTGGGAAAAATGGCTGCCCGCCGCCGCGAAGCACTTCCCTCAGCTCGCCGCCGTCACCCTCGACGACTTCCTCGCCGCCATCCACCGCGCCGAGTTTTCCTACGTCCGGGTCGAAGCCGACGAGGCCACCTACGACCTCCACATCCTGCTCCGCTTCGGCCTCGAGCGCCGCCTCGTCTCAGGCGAGCTGTCGGTGAAAGACGTCCCCGCCGCCTGGAACGAAAGCTTCCGCGACCTCTTCGGCATGACCCCGCCCGACGACGCCCGCGGCTGCCTCCAGGACATCCACTGGTCGATGGGCGGCCTCGGCTACTTCCCCACCTACACCCTCGGCAACCTCAACGCCGCCCAGCTCTTCGCCGCCGCCACCTCCCGCCCGGAAATCGCCGCCGCCAACGCAAAGGCCGACTACGCCCCGCTGTTAGGCTGGCTGCGCGAACACGTCCACGCCCGCGGTGCCGTCCCCACTCCCGCCGAGATCGTCGAGTCCGCCACCGGCAGCCCCCCTTCCCCGGAGTCCCACCTCGCCCACCTCGCCGCGAGATACGTCCACTAAGGAGTGGGGACACTCCTGTCCCCACGACGACATGAGCGATGTCCGCCGCTACGGGTTCACGCTGACCCGGCCGGACGGCGAATAAGCGCGGCGGAAATCCGCTCCGCAAGCCGCAGCAAGGTGACCATTGCCCCGCGGTTCACGGGGTCGATCCGGTGCGCGCCCCGGGCTGCAAACGGTCCCGACTCCTGCCTCCCCTCCGACTCCACGCTTGGCACCAGCCCGCCCCGCTTCCAAGCTCGCGCCATGCGCATCGTCCACGCGGCCAACCTCCAGTTCGACAAGGACGGCGCGCACTTGTGGAACCAGGACCAGAAGATCCACCACGGTCTGGTCCGGCTGGGGCATTTCGTCTATCCGTTCTCGATCAACGACCGCGCCCGGATGCTGTCGCCGCTCAAGAGCAAGACCTTCGGCAAAGGCCGCGCGAACAAGGCGCTGATCGAGACCTGCCGCAACGTCCATCCCGACCTGCTGATCCTCGGCCACGCGCAGTACATCAGCGCCGACACCCTCCGCGAGATCCGCCGCATCCTGCCGCAGATCCGCATCGGCCTGTGGTATGTCGACCCGCTGTGGGATGAAGTAGAGATCCGCCACCTGCGCGAGCGGACCGGCGTGCTCGACGCCCTCTTCTGCTCGACCGGCGGTCCGCTGTTAGAGTCGCTGGCGACCCTCGAATGCCCCGCCGCTTTCATCCCGAGCGCGGTCGACGCCGGCATCGAATGCCACCGCGCCTTCGAGACCCCGGACTCTGAAATCCAGCACGACCTCCTCTTCTTCGGCCGCGACAAGGGCGAGCCCGGCCGCCGCGAATTCCTGATCGAACTGAAGTCCCTGCTGCCCGACCTGCGGGTCGGCTACTACGGCTGCCTCGACCAAGCGGGCATCTTCGGCTGGGAGAAAGAGCAGATCATCCGCCGCTCCAAGATGGCCCTCAACCTTTCCCGCCGATCCGATGTCCCGCTCTACTCCTCCTCGCGCATCGCCGAGCTGATGGGCAACGGCGTCCTCACCCTCACCCCGCGCGGCGCGGGACTGGAATCGCTCTATGCGGAAGACGAGCTGGTCTATTTCGACAAGCCCGCCGACCTCGCCGAAATGGTCCGCCATTTCGCCACGCATCGCGCCGAGCGCGTCGCCGTGGCGAAGAAGGGCTGGCAGCGCAACCATCGCGACTACAACGGCACCGAGATCGCCCGCTTCATCATCGACCTGACCCTGCGCCACCCGCAGTGGGAAGCCGCCCCATGGGCCGGGGCGGCTTGCGTGCGCTGACACGATCCCTTCTGCACGGACGAGCTGAAAGTCGGCAAGCCCCTAGCCTTCGAAGCCCGGCACATCATTCAAATCGAGCGGGCGGACGAAACCGATCCCGGACCCTAGCCCTCAGCGGCTTGGACATCCGGTACGGATCCTGATTCCCCCGCCGCATGACGCCTCCCCCCTCCCCGCCATTGCCAAGCGCGGCCAATCCGGGCATACCGGCGCCCATGTCGGCGACGGTCACCCCGAAAAGCACCCCACCCCCGGACTACCCGCGTGGCACCTGGGACGAAATGGTCGCCGCCGACGGCCGCGTCAACCCCGCCTGGTCTCACGTCGCGTCCTGGATCGGCGGGCTTTCCCCCGAACAGGCCGGCGCCACTTCCGCGGAAATCCGCCGGCTGCTGCGCGAAAACGGCGTGACCTACAGCGTCCACGGCGCGCCCGGCGGCGAACACCGCGCGTGGCAGCTCGATGCCGTGCCGTGGATCGTCTCCGAGCAGGATTGGAAGACCATCGAAGCCGGCCTGATCCAGCGCGCGGAGCTGCTCGACCACATCCTGACCGACCTCCACGGCGACCAACGCCTGATCACCGGCGGCTGGCTACCGCCCGAGCTGATCCACGCCCACCGCGGCTACCTGCGGCCCTGCCACGGCATGAAGCTGGCCTCCAAACGCCAGCTCGTCCTTTACGCCGCCGACCTCGCCCGCGGCCCGGACGGCCGGATGTGGATCGTCAACGACCGCACCCAGGCCCCCTCCGGCAGCGGCTACGTCGTGGAAAACCGCGGCGTGATGACCCGCGCGATGCCCCGCCTTTTCCACCGCACCGGCATCCGCCGCATCGCCGGCTTCTTCCGCACCCTGCGGGAGACCCTCGAATCTTTCCCGGCCCACGCCGGAGCCCGCGAACCGCGGGTCGTCATCCTGACCCCCGGCCCGCAGAACGAAACCTACTTCGAGCAGGCCTTCCTCGCCTCCTACCTTGGCTACTCGCTGGTCCAGGGCGACGATCTCACCGTGCGCGACGGCCGCGTCTGGCTGCGCTCGCTCGGCGGGCTGGAAGCCGTGGACGTCATCGTCCGCCGGGTCGACGCCTGGTTCTGCGACCCGCTCGAGCTCAAGGAAGACTCCCAGCTCGGCGTGCCCGGCCTGTTAGAGGCGATGCGTGCCGGCCATGTCGCCGTGGTCAACCACCCCGGCAGCGGCGTGCTGGAGAACCCCGGCCTGATGTCCTTCCTCCCCGGCATCTGCCGCCACCTCCGCGGCGAAGAACTCATCCTGCCCGCCGCCGCGACCTGGTGGTGCGGGGAAAAGAAGGCCCGCGACATCGTCCTCTCGCGCCTCGACAAGATGGTAGTGAAGGCGATCCACCGCGCGCCAACCTTCGACACCGTGTTCGGCTCCACCCTCAGCACCGAGGAACTGAGAACCCTGCGCGACCGCATCCTCGCCGCGCCGGAATGCTTCGTCGGCCAGGAACAAGTCGGCTTTTCCACCCTGCCCTGCCTCAATGGCACCGCCATCGAAGCCCGCCGCGGCGTGCTGCGCGGCTTCGCCACCTCCACCCCCGACGGCCGCTACATCGTCATGCCCGGCGGCCTGACCCGCATCGCCGCCTCGCCTGATGCCCTCATCGTCTCCAGCCAGCTCGGCGGCACGTCGAAAGACACCTGGGTCCAGGGCAAGGACAACGAACCCTTCGTCAGCCTGTGGAGCGAAGGCGAAGGCATCGCCAGCGAACCGGACGCCCGCAACGTCCCCAGCCGCTCCGGCGAGAACCTGTTCTGGACCGGCCGTTACGCCGAGCGAGCCGAAGGCACCGCCCGCCTGTTGCGCCGCGCCGTGTTGAGCTTCGTCGAGGCGATGGGCGACGACGAAAACCAGCTCCTCCGACACCGCGAGATCCTGATGGGCGGCCTGTTAGGCGTCACCAACGCCGCCCCGATCCACCCCGGCGAGGAGTTCGCCGCGGTCAGCGACGAGGAGGAGGTCATCTCCCTGCTGACCGAGGCCAACCGCACCGGCTCCCTCGCCGGGAACCTCCGCTCTTTCCGCAACGCCGCCTACACCGTCCGCGATCTCTGGTCGCCCGACTCCTGGCGTGTCATCGAGTCGATCACCCGCGAATGGGTCGAGGACAAGCCTCCGGCCTACAAGGACCTCGACGACTACACCGATCCTCTCAACCGGCTGATCATCCATTTCACCGCGCTGTTAGGCCTCAACCTCGAGAGCATGACCCGCGACGCCGGGTGGCGCCTGCTTGACTCCGGCCGGCGCATCGAGCGTGCCCAGTTCCTGCTCGGCATCATCCGCAACTTCCTGGTCGAAGCCCGCCCCGCCGCCGAGGAGCAGCTCGTCATGGAAACCGTGCTCGCCGCCTCCGACAGCCTGGTCACCTACCGCAAGCGCTACCGCACCCACCCGCGGATCGAGCTGGTGCTGGAGCTGCTGCTGATGGAGCCGAACAACGCCCGCTCGCTGCTTTATCAGGTCCAGCGCCTCACCGGGAACATCGACCGCCTGCCGCGCCAGCTCGAAGGCGCGCGGCTCACGAAAGAACAGCGCATTCTCGTCGAAACCGGCAGCCGCCTCCGCCTCGCCGACCTCTCCGTCCTCGCCGCCACCAACGGCGGCCGCCGCCGCAAGCTGGAGATCTTCGTCGACCACATGAGCCACTCCCTCGGCAACCTCTCGAACGCCCTCACCCTGACCTACTTCCGCCACGCCGACCGGCCTCATTTCCTGCACGGGTAGCCGCCAGCGGCGGTGATGGTAGATAGCAGATGGAAGATGGTAGATGAAGAGAGTCAAATGCCCGCTCCGACGCCTCCGTCCGCCGCCGTACGATGAAGAAGAAGATCAAGCCCCTCCATGCCGTGCTCGGCTGTGCCGGGCTGGGGGTTCTCGGGGTGATCCTCGCCGGATTCCTGGGCCTTCAGGCGCTCTTCTTCGTCACCGGCAAGCCCTACTTCGACACCCCTTCCGACCGCGCGAAGCTGCGCGAGATCCGCGATCCGCTTCTCGTCGTCCCACTCGCGCTGGAAGCCCATCACCGGCTCCACGGCGACTATCCGAAAAATATCGCCGGCCTCGATCCCTCTGTTCCCCGCCTGCCGGAAGTCCAGGTGGCTTTTCGCAACACCTCACTGGTCTATCAGACCGACGGCCCCGCCGAATACACGCTCTACATGAAGCTCAACTGGGACGGCGGTTTGTGGTTCTCCTCCACCTCCCGCGACTGGGTCTACGACGCCGGCTTGGGCGACCCCTCGTGGACCATCGACCGCTGAGCCCTCGAAGAGGATCCTCCACCTACCATCCACCATCTCCCATCTTCTTCCATGCGCTACCGCATCCGCCACCGGACCACCTACCGCTACGACACGCCGGCGAACCTGTGCCACAACGAGGCGCGCCTGCGGCCGCTCGACCTGCCGGGACAGCGCTGCTTGAAGTGGAAACTCACCATCGATCCCGACCCGGAATTCCACCGCACGCGGCGCGACTCCTTCGGCAACCACATCGACTACTTCTCGATCCAGCGGCCGCATCCCGAACTCGTGATCACCGCGGAAAGCGAAGTGGAGGTCCTTTCGTCCGGCCAACTCCCGCTCGAAGCCGGCGGCCCCTGGAACACGCTGCGCGATAGTCTCCTCGCCTCGAAGGACCCCGCCTCGCTCGACGCCCGCGCTTTCGCTCTTTCCTCACCGCTCATCCCCGTCACGCCGGAACTCGCCGACTTCGCGCGGCCCGACTTCACCCCGGGACGCTGCGTCCTGGAAGCCGTCAGCGCTTTGAACACCCGCATCTTCCGCGAGTTCAAGTTCGACCCCGACTTCACCACCGTCGCCACCCCGGTGTCCGAGGTATTGAAGAACCGACGAGGCGTCTGCCAGGACTTCGCGCAGTTGATGATCGCCGCCCTCCGCTCGCTCCGCCTCCCGGCGAGATACGTCTCCGGTTATCTCGAAACCCTGCCACCGCCCGGCAAGGTGAAGCTGGTCGGGGCCGATGCCTCCCACGCCTGGGTCGCCGTCTTCGTGCCCGGCCAAGGCTGGCTGGACTTCGATCCCACCAACAACGTCCGCCCCGGCGAACGCCACATCACCGTCGCCACCGGCCGCGACTACCGCGACGTCTCTCCCTTGCGCGGCGTCACCGTCGGCGGTGCCAGCCATTCGCTGAAGGTGTCGGTGGACGTCGCGCCGGTCTGACCGCTGGCTCAGAAGTCCCGCCGCGAGAACATCAGGCAGGCCAGGCCGAGAACGACCGCCTCGAAAGCCAGCGAGCTGCCGATCACCCAGCCCGCCGAGTGGCGCTCGAGATCGTCTTCCACACCCTCGTCCATGCCCTCGAACTTGCCACCCTTTTTCATGGCGTCGAAGGTCGATTCCCCCAGGTTCCCGCCGTCGCCGAGCACGATCCAGCGGTCCAGCAAGGCCGTCGTTTCCCCGGGCTTCGGCAGCAGGACATAGGGAATGCGGGCCCACTGATAGGCCTTCTGCCAGCTTTCCTGTTCCTCCTCCGTAAGTTCGACCCCGGTCAGACCGACCCCGTGCTCCGCGGCGGAATAGGTCATGGTCTCGCCGAGCTGGGCGATGAAGCAGGTGAACCATACCAGCAGCGTGACCATCACCGACGCCATCACCGAGCGCGTCCGGATCCCCAGAAACACCAGCACCGCGAACAGATAGGAAAACACCAGCAGCACCACCGGCACCGACCAGAAGACGGTCGGGTTCCAGGTGCCGACCCGCCAGCGGATCGCGATGAAGACGATCACCGCGAACAACAGCGCCTGCAAGCCGATGAACAGCAGCGCGCCGATGTATTTGTAGGCAAACAGCATCGGCCGCGAGACCGGCTTCGACAGCGCAACCCCGGCCGAGCCTTCCGCCATGAACTCCGGGAAAATCGGCGCGCAGGAAACCAGCGCGATCACGATGGCGATCCAGGTCAGCCACCAGGACACGATGAAATTCCGGAAAATCCCGAGATAAACCAGTTCCGCCCCCTCCGAACCCTTCGTCATGAAAGGCACCTCGAAGTTGAAGGCCCCGAAAAGCAGCGTCATGCCCTTTTCGTCGAAGCCGATCGACAGATAGAGCAGCGCCACGAAGACCGAAATCCCGAGCGAGATCCAGAACAGCGCCCGGGCCCGCAGCAGCCGGATCGAGTCGGTGAGAATCGTCAGGAACGCCCTCATGCCGCCTCCTTTCCTTGAATTGCCTGCAGGAAGATGTCCTCCAGCGAGTCCTTGGCCTCGCGGATCTCCCGGATCGCGACTCCGGCCCCGCGGAGCAGATCGATCACCGGCTGCACCGGCGTCGCGTTCTCGGCCTCCAGCGAGATGCAGTCACCCGCCACCGTCAGCCCCTCCCGTTCCAGCCCGGCCCGCAGCGCCGGTGGCACCGGCCCGACCGTGCGGATCTCGAAGCGACGCGCGCGGCGGGTCAACATCGAGACCTTGCCGGACTCGATCACCCGGCCCTTGGAAAGGATCGCCACCTCGTCGGCGACCTGCTCCACCTCGCCCAGCAGGTGGCTGTTGACGAAAACCGTCCGACCTTCCTCCCGCAGCCGCTCGATCATCTTGCGGATGTCGATCCGCCCCTCGGGGTCCACCCCGTCAGTCGGCTCGTCGAGGAACACGATCTCCGGCTCGTTGACCAGCGCCTGGGCCAGCCCGATCCGCTGCCGCATGCCTTTGGAATAGGTGGCCAGTTTCCGGTCGGCCCAATCCTTCATCCCCACCCGCTCCAGCAAGCTCTCCGTCCGTCGGCGGGTTTCCGCGGTGCTCACCCCGGCCAGCCCGGCAGAAAAGCCGATGACCTGACGACCGGTGAGATGCTCCTGGAATCTCGCATGCTCCGGCAAATACCCGACCTTCCCGAGCGTCGCCCGGTCGCCGATCGGCTTGCCCAGCATCCGGCCGCGGCACTCGGTCGGGCGGATGATGGTCAGCAGCGACTTGATCATCGTGCTCTTCCCCGCCCCGTTCGGCCCCAGCAGCCCGAACACCGTCCCCCGGGCCACGCTCAGGGACACCCCCGCCAGCGCCTCGAAGCTACCGTAGCGCTTCCTCAGATGCTCGATCTCGACCGCCGGTCCATCCATAGGCCCGACACTCCATCCGCCCGAGCCCTCCTTGCCAAGCGGGAAGCGCCGGTCCGCCGCGTGTCCACTGCCCGACCCCACCCGCCCCCCCTTCAATCCGGTCAATCCGGTTATCAAGGTCACCCAGCCCCCACCCCGAAAAACTTGCACCCCCGCCGTCACGGTCCAGATTCAGCCACCATGACTTGGAATGACCGCTTTCTCGACCTCTTCGACCGCTGCGTGAAACGTTACCGCGCCGGCGACAAAGACTTCACCAGCTACTACGAGGCCCCGGCCGACGCCGCCCTGCTCGCCGAGATCGGCTACAAGCCCCGCGAGTTCTTCGACTTCGTGGAGGACTTTTGCGAGGAATCCACCCCCTCCCCGTCCACCGCCCTGCTGGTCGCGGCCGTCCGACGGGACTATTTCCAGGTCGTCATGCAGGGGAAGCCGGGCGAGAAAAACCTGACTCGCGATGACATCCCCACCTTCGGCGACGAGCTCGAAGGGATCGCCTACCTCCCCCGGATCCTCGCCAAAGCCCGGGCCAAACTCCGCGGCGAGCTCGACCCCGACCTGATGTTCGGCTGCGGCGGAGACCGGGCCTTCCTCAGCCGCCATGGCGACCTCCATCTCGCCGATTTCCTCCGCCAAGTGTGGGCCGCGGGGGACGAGGACGCGAAGATCCTGGATTGGATTCGCGCCTAATTTACGGCATAACCCACTGCACAATTAAGGAAGCCACCGCCATGAATCACTCTTTTTTTGATTGAAATTTTATTAACTTAGGCCATCAATTCGCTGCAAAACTCGCAGCGAATGGCCAGACCCCCGAAGATCACGGCTCGCGACCTCTCCGACCACCTGACAGCGGGCGGACCCACTTCCGCCAGCGACCTCGCTGACCGCTTGCGGGTTGATCCCACCACCATCACCCGGACTCTGGCGGGCTTCGGCAGCGATCTCGTCCGGCTTGGAGCCACCCGGCGGACCCGCTACGCCCTCCGAAGGAAAGTGCGTGAATTGGACAGCAGCTTTCCGCTTTATCGAATCGACTCCGCCGGCCGCGCCACGGTCTGGGGAACCCTGCACGCCCATCATCGGGCGTGGCAGGTGACCTGGGGCGGCACCCCTCCGGCATGGGCGGCCCGCTTCTCCGACCCGGAAGGCGTCTGGCACGGATTCCCCTACTTCCTGACCGATCTCCGCCCGCAGGGATTTCTCGGGCGGGGCTTCTTGCAGCGATTCGCCCGCAACCAGCGATTGCCGGATGACCTCGGGAAGTGGGAGGACGACGACACCCTCCTCTTCCTCGCCACCTGCGGTGAGGACCTCGCCAGCGATCTGGTGGTCGGCGACGCCTGCCTGCGGCGGGCGCTGGCCTTGCAGTTGACCGCCACACCCGAATCGACGCTGGCCCCGCACCAGGCGATGACCCGCTACCCGGAAATGGCGGCGCGCGCCGCGACAGATCCCCCAGCCGGTGCGATGGCGGGCGGTGAGCAGCCGAAGTTTCTGGCAACCCTCGAGGAGTCCGGGGTCGAGCGGCGACAGGTGATGGTGAAGTATTCTCCCCCGATGATCCAGGCCGCCGGCCGTCGCTGGGCCGACCTGCTCGCCATGGAGTTCCACGCCTTGGCGATCCTCGCCGAATCCGGACTGGCGGCCCCCGGTCACCGCCTGATCGATGCCGGCGGGCGTCGATTCCTCGAAGTCACACGCTTCGACCGGACACCCGCCGGCGGGCGCCGCGGCGTGATCTCGCTGGCAGCCCTGCACGGAGCCGCCAGCGGAGGAAGTGCCGTCTCGTGGACTGAACGGGTCCTTGAACTGGAGCGGGCCGGGCTGGTCGGTGCCGAAGCCGTCCGCGACACCCGCCGCCTGCAAGCCTTCGGGGAGCTGATCGGGAATACCGACATGCACGCCGGCAACCTCGCCTTCCATCTGACCGATGAGCTGCCCTTCGCCCTGACCCCCGCCTACGACATGCTGCCCATGCTCTGGGCTCCCGGTCCGCAAGGCGAACTGATGGATCGTGGTTTCGCACCGCAGCCCCCGGTGCCTGCCGCTGCGGAAACCTGGCGCGAGATGTTAGACCCCGCCCGAGAGTTCTGGAGCCGGGTCATTTCCGACCAGCGGGTGTCCCGCGAATTCGCCGCCACCGCCCGTTCCGCTGGCGAAGTCTTGGCGCGGCTGGCGGAGCGCTTCGGTTAGACCACCATACGCCGCCTTTTTCAGACAGCCGCCACCGTCCGGGACGCTTTGCCCCCTGCTGTCACGGATTCGCACTGGCGGGATCGGAAATGCACAGCCACTCTCCGCAGAAGCCACACATGACCACTGAAGAATTGCAGGAACGGATCGCCGCCACGAGCGGATGGATCGCCGCCGTGAAAGAGGAAATGGGCCGCGTGCTCGTGGGGCAGGACCGGCTGGTCGACCGATTGATCGTCGGCCTGCTGTGCAACGGCCACGTCCTGCTCGAAGGCGTCCCCGGCCTCGCCAAGACCCTCGCGGTCAAAGCGCTCTCCGGTTCGCTCGACGCCAGCTTCGCCCGCTTCCAGTTCACCCCCGACCTGCTGCCGGCCGACCTTCTCGGCACCATGGTCTACAACCCGCAGGAGGCGAAATTCTCGCCGAAGCTGGGGCCGATCTTCAACAACCTGATCCTCGCCGACGAAATCAACCGCGCCCCGGCCAAGGTCCAGTCCGCCCTGCTCGAGGCCATGCAGGAAAAGCAGGTCACGCTCGCCGACACCACCTACAAGCTGCCCGAGCCCTTCCTCGTCCTCGCCACCCAGAACCCGATCGACCAGGAAGGCACCTACCAGCTCCCGGAAGCCCAGCTCGACCGCTTCCTGCTCAAGGTCACCGTCGGCTACCCTTCGAAAGACGAGGAACTCCAGGTGCTCGACCGCATGGCCACCTCGACCCCGCCCTACCAGACCAAGAACGTCGCCACCCCGCAGCAGGTCGCGGAGTCCCGGTCCTACGTGAACCAGATCTACATCGACCCCGCCGTCCGCGAATACATCGTCGACCTGATCCGCGCCACCCGCTTCCCGGCCAAGGTCGACGGCGGCCTCAAGCACCTGATCCGCGCCGGTGCCTCGCCGCGGGGCACCATCAACCTCGCCCTGACCGCCCGCGCCCGTGCCTTCACCGCCGGCCGCGCTTTCGTCACCCCGCAGGACGTCAAGGACATGGCCCACGACGTCCTCCGCCACCGCATCCTGCTCAGCTACGAGGCCGAGGCGGAAGAGGTGAACACCGATCAAATCCTCGACCGCATCCTGGCCAAGGTGCCGGTGCCTTGAACCGAGCGATGACCCACGAAGAACACATCGAGGAGGTGATGAGCCGGGTCCGGAAGCTGGAGCTGAAAGCCCGGCGTCTGGTGAAGGAGACTTTTGCCGGCGAATACCAGTCGTCCTTCCGCGGCCAGGGCCTCGATTTCGACGACTTCCGTGAATACGCCCACGGCGATGAGATCCGCTTCATCGACTGGAACGTCACCGCCCGAATGGGCACGCCCTACATCCGGAAATTCCGCGAAGAGCGCGAGCTGGCCGTCGTCCTGGCGGTCGATGTCTCGGGCTCCGCGGACTTTGGCAGCGTGCACTTCTCCAAGCGCGAGGCGGCGGCGGAAGCGGCGGCCATCCTCGGCTTCAGCGCGGTCGGCAACGGCGACAAGGTCGGTCTGCTGCTCTTCGCCAAGGAGGCCTACTTCTACGTCCCGCCCGCCAAGGGAACCCGCCACGTGCTGCGGATCGTCCGCGACATCCTGATGACCGAGCCGCCCCAGCAGGGCACCTCGATCGCCGCGGCCTGCGATTTCCTGATCCGCACGCTGCGTCGAAAGGCCTTCATCTTCATGATCTCGGACTTCTTCGACGATCCCATCGACAAGCCGCTCGCCAAGCTCTCCCGCAAGCACGAGATGATCGCCCTCCAGATCAACGACCCGCTCGAATCCACCCTGCCGAAAGCCGGCAAGGTCGTCTTCACCGACCCTGAGACCGGCTGGGAAGCCCAGATCAACACCAACAACGCCAACCTCCGCATGGGCTACGAAAAGCTGATGCGCCGCCAGGCCGAAGGCGTGAAGGCCGTCTGCAAGAAGAACGGCATCGACCACGCCCAGCTCTCGACCGACCGCGACCGGCTCGGCGACCTCCACCGGCTTCTCAAGCGGCGCGCCCGCAAACGGACCCGTTAGACCGCGAATCCATGGCCGAACCCACCGATGATCCGATGGCGCTGCGGGACCTCGTTCCCGTCGAACCGCTGCTGCCCGACCCCGGCCTGCCCGCCTGGGCCTGGGTCGCGATCGCCCTGGCCACGCTCGGACTGCTCGGCCTGGTGATCTACCTCCGCCGCGGCAAGACCGAACTCCCCGATCCACTGCGGGCCCGCGAGGAAGCCTACCTCCGGGCACAGAAGGCCCTCGAAGCCGCCCCCGGCGGTGGCATCCAGGAAGCCGCCACCCGCGTCTCCGTCACCCTCCGCCGCTACCTGGCCGATGTCAGCGGGGATCCCGCCCTGTTCGAAACCCACGAGGAATTCGTCGCCCGCCACCACGCCCTGGCTTCCTACCCCGAGGAGCTCCGCAAGGTCACCGCGGAAGGATTTTCGCATCTCGCCCGCTTGAAGTATGGTCCGGATGGCGGCGGCGACCCGGTGGCACTTTTCAACGCGGCCCGCCAACTGCTCGACCGCCTCCACAAGCAACAGCCCGCATGAGGAACTTCCTCGAACATTTCAAATTCGCCCAGCCGGAGTGGCTCCTGCTGCTCATCCCCTGCGCGCTGCTCTTCCTCCTGCGCCGCGGCCGCGGGGCGGAAGCCGCACTCACCTTCTCCACCCTCTCCGTGCTCGTCAGCCTCGGTGCCAAGGTCCGCCGCACCGCCTGGTCGGTCGGCCTGCCGCTCGCCATGTTCGCGATCATCACCGCCATCATCGCGCTGGCCCGGCCGGTCTGGCGGAACGAATACCAATCCAGAACCGCCAGCGGGATCGACATCGCCATCGCCTTCGACGTCTCGCTGTCGATGGGGATCGACGATTTCCGCACCCCCAACGGCCGCCCGCTGGAGCGGATCGATGCCGCCAAGGCCGTCGTCAACAGCTTCATCAAGGGCCGCCCCGACGACCGCATCGGCATGGTGATCTACTCCGGCCGGCCCTACTCGATCAGCCCGATCACCCTCGACCACGACTGGCTGCTCCAGAGCTTCAAGAAGGTCGACCTGAACATCCTCAAGGAAATGGGCACCGCCATCGGATCCGCCATTTCCGCCGCCTCGACCCGGCTCGATTCCCGCGATGCAAAAAGCAAGATCATCGTGCTGATCACCGACGGCGCGTCGAACTCCGGCAAGATCTCGCCGATCGAAGCCGCGGAAAATGCCAAGAAACTCGGCATTAAGATCTACACCGTGGCCATCGGCACCGTGGAAGGCCGGGTCTCGTCGAAAATCCAGAGCTTTCCCCGCCAGGAATTCGACCTGCCGACCCTGCGCAAGATCGCCGCCATCACCGGCGGCGAGCATTACTGGGCGCAGAACGTCGCCGAGCTGGAAGGCACTTTCCAGACCATCAACGACCTCGAGAAGTCCGAAACGATCTCCCGCACCGTGATCGAGGACAACGAGCTCTTCCCCTGGTTCCTCGTGGCCTCCGTCATCGGCGCGCTGTCCGCCGCCTTCGTCCTGGCCCTCAACCCGCCACCATCGCCATGACCCTCGCCGAACCCGCCTGGCTGGCTCTCTTGCTGCTGATCCCGCTCTTCGTGACCGGTGCCATCCTGACCGCCCGCCTTCGCCGCAAGCAGTGGGCCGCCTTTGCCGCGCCCCGCCTGCGGCCGAAGCTGCTGCGGCGTGGCAGTTCCATCCCCCGCTGGCTCGCCTTTTCCTTCCTGCTCGGCTCCGTCGTCCTGCTCGCCATCGGCCTCGCCCGGCCCCAGACCACGAAAGGCCTGGAGACCGAGACCTCCCGCGGCCGCAATGTCCTGCTCGCGCTCGACCTCTCCCGCAGCATGCTGGTCACCGACCTCAAGCCCGACCGCCTGACCCAGGCCAAGACGCTCTGCTACGACCTGATCGAGGCCCTGCCGAACGACCGCGTCGGCCTGCTCGGCTTCGCCGGCGAGCCCTACCTGGTCGCCCCGCTGACCCCCGATCACGCCGCGGTCCGCGAGACCATCGATCAGGTGGACACCAATTACATCCCGCTCGGCGGATCCAACCTCGAAGGAGCCCTCGAGATGGCGATCAAAACCCTCAAGGAGACCGGCCAGAAGGAGAACGCGCTGATCCTTCTCACCGACGGCGAGGAAACCAACGGCCGGATGATGGAGCTGGCCGCCGAGGCCAAGCGCGCCGGCGTGTACGTCTTCACCATCGCCGTCGGCACCGAACAGGGCGGCTACGTGCCCGACAAAGACTACCCCGACGGCCGCCACCGCGACCGCGCCGGCAACGTCATCCGCAGCGCCATCAATGCCACCGCCCTCAAACGCCTCTCCCAGGAAACCGGCGGACGCTTCGCCGTGGCCACCTCCGCCGCCAGCATCCCGGAGATGGTCAGGCTCGCCATTTCCGACATGGAGCAGTTCGAAATCGCCGGCCGCGAACGCGCGGTGCCGATCGAATACTACCAGTGGTTCGTCTTCCCCGGCATCCTCATGCTCATCGCCTCGGTCATCGCCGGCACCCGCTGGCGCGGCCTCGGCCCGGCCGGCACCGCCGCGGCCACCGCCTGCGTGATGCTCTTCCCCCAGCCGGCCATTGCCGGTGAGGAGGACGACGCCCGCCGCGCCCTCGCCGAAGGCCGCCACGAGGACGCGATGAACCTCTACGACAAGCTCGCGAACGAGACGAGCAGCGTCGAACGCGCCGCCCGCTTCCGCCTGGCCCAGGGCAATGCCGCCTACCTCAAGGGCGACCACGATGCCGCCCGCCACGGCTTCAGCGAGGCTCTCCGCTCCGGCGACCCGAAGGTCCGCGCCGCCGCCCACCACGGCCTCGGCACCGAGCTCTTCGGCGGCGGCTGGCGTCGTCTCGCCAACGGCGCCTCCTACCCGGAGATCGCCGACAGCGAGAACGAGAAAAAGTCCGACCCATTCAGCCGCATCGCCGATGCCATCCTCGGCCTCTCCGGTGAGGAGGAAGCGCCGGGCACCGACGAAGAGAAAGAAGAGGAACCGAAGCCGGAAGCCGACCAGCCCGCCGCTCCGGAAGAAAAGAAGGACCCGATGGAAGCCTTCGACGCCATGGTCCGCCAGGCCTTGTCCGAGTGGACCCAGGGCGAGGTCCCCGACAATGGCGACACCGCCGGCTTCAACCGCTTCAGCGGCGTGCTCAGCGACTGGATCGACGCGGTGAAGCACTTCGACACCGCCCTCCACTACGATCCCGCCCTGGCCAACGCCACCCACAACCGCGCCCTCACCGTCAAGCACCTCAAGCGGCTCAAGGAGATCCTCGAGGAAGTCCAGGAGAACGCCCAGCAGATCCAGCCGATGCCCGAGCCCGGCGAGGGCGAAGGCGAAGGCCAGGGAGAAGGCCAACCGCAGCCCGAAGGTGAAGGCGGCGAAGGCGAGGAGGAAGGCGAAGGCAAGGGCGACCAGGAACGCGAAGGCGATGGCGGTGGCGAGGGCGACGAAAAGGAAGAACCCGGCAAAGGCGGCGACCGCCCCGAAGACAAGAAGCCCGGCGAAGGCGACAAGGACGGCGGCAACAAGCCGAAAGCCGGCGAAACGCCCGAGGAAGCCGCCCGCCGCATCCTCCGCGAGAACGCCGATTTCGAAAAAGGCGCCCTTTCCCCCGGCAATCTCCGCTACGAACAAACCGAGAAGGATTGGTAACTCATTTCCACACCGTGAATCGCTTCATTTCACTCCCCGTCGCCCTCTTCCTGCTCCTCGCGGGCGCCGGCCAGGCCAGCGCCGCCTCCATGGTCGAGGCCGTCATGAGCAGCCGCTTCCTCGTCCGCGGCGAGGTCGGCACGCTCGAACTGCTGCTGCCCGGCGAAGTCCCGCCCGACGCCATGCCCGACGTGCCCGTTGTCAAGGACCTCGTCATCCGCCGCGGCGATTTCGGCATCCAGCGCCGCATGGGACCCGGCCGCCGGACCGAATACTTCATCCCCTTCAGCATCTCCAGCTACGAGGTCGGCACCTATATCATCCCGGGCATCGAACTCAGCTTCGACGGCGTGACCCACCGCACCTCGCCGGTCGAACTCCGGATCATCGACGATTCGAAGCTCACCCCGACCACCATCACCGTCGGCTCCCAGGTGATCCGCTACTACGCCGCCTTCCACGCCCTCAAGGACCAGCCCTTCATCGGAGAGAAGCAGCCGGTGGAGCTCAAGATTTACTTCCCGGAAGACGTTTACGTCATCGACTGGGGCATCCCGGAATTCGAGCGCGACGGCCTCTCCGCCTGGCGCTTCCAACCCCAGCCACGTCTCGAGCGCGCCCCGCTGGCCGGCCGCAAGTTCGCCTCCGTCAGCTACCCCAGCACCGTCTCGACCAACCGCGCCGGCCAGGCAACCCTCGGCCCCGCCACCTTGAACCTCCAGCTCCGCATGATCTCCACCGAGAACTTCGGCGGGGCCTTCATCCAGCAAGTGCCGATCAAGATCCCGGCCATCCAGTTCGATTCCAAGCCGCTGCCCCCCGGGGCGCCGGAGGGCTTCGACAACGCGATCGGCAGCTTCGACCTCCGCGTCCGCGCCGGCGAAACCGAGATCCGCGAAGGCGACCCGATCACCCTCGAAATGACCGTCCGCGGCAGCGGCAACCTCGACGCCCTGAGTCCGCCCGAGCTGCTTGATGCCGATGGCTGGAAGCTCTACGACGCCTCCGCCGCCGAGCGCGGCGAAGAACGCCGCGAGCTCGCCGGCGAGGTCACCTTCCGCCAGTTCATGCGCCCGCTGCGCCCCCAGCGCGCCATCCCGCCCTTCCGCCTCGTCTATTTCGACCCCGCGAAGGAAAGCTACGAGACCCTGCTCTCCGACGCCATCCCCCTCAACGTCCTCCCGTCCACCAATCCCGGCATGACCCTCGCCGCCCCGCAGGCCATGCCCATCCCGCTGGAGGAAATGACCGACATCCTCGGCGTGGTGAACGGCAGCGCCGGACTCATCTCCGCCCGCCGGATGCTGCCGCCTTGGATCTGGCAACTCATCCCCGCGCTGGTCGCCCTCGGCCTGATCGTCCGCATCGCCCTTCTCAAGCTCGCCCCGCGCCTCCGCAAGGACCCCGACCTCGTCGCCCGCGAACGCGAATGGAAGGAAGTCGAGCGCGCCCCCGGCCAGTCCGGCGATTTCTACCGCCGCGTCGGCCACTTTATCGAGCGCTGGCTGGGCGACCGCAAGGATCCCGTCATCGCCGAGGTGCTCGCCAAGCGCGACGAGGTCTGCTTCCGCCAGGAGACCGCCGATGCCAAGATCGACCGCTCCGAACGCCAGCGCGTCCTGCGCCAGCTCCGCCGCATCGCCCTGCCGCTCCTCCTCCTCGCCGCCTCCCTGTCCGGCGACCGCCTCTCCGCCGCCGAGGACGCCCAGGCCCTCTACAATGAAGGCCGCTACGATGCCGCCGCCAAGGCCTGGCTGGACAGCGGACCCTACGAACAGCTCCCGCCCGACACCCTCTTCAACATCGGCAACGCCGCCTACCGCCTCGGCTCCCCCGGCGAGGCCGCGCTCTACTACCGCCGCGCGCTGGAGCGCGATCCCGGCCATCCGGAAGCCCGCCAGAACCTCCGCTTCCTGGAGCGGAAATTCGGCTCCATCACCGTCCAGCGGCCCGACTACCAGCACCAGCTCGCCCGCGTCCCGCTCGGCGTCTGGCAGGGCCTCGTCTGGGCCTCCGCTTGGATCGTCGGCATCGGCCTGCTCGTCTTCCCCGCCACCTGCCCCGGTGCCGGCGTCCGCATCGCCGCCATCGCCGGCTTCGTCAGCGCCCCGCTCCTCGCCGTCTGCGGACTCCTCGCCTGGCGCCATTTCCCGGACGACGCCCGCTTCGCCCCGGCCAAGGAGCAGGTCGTCATCATCGCCGACAGCGCCGACGTCCGCACCGATGCCGCCCGCACCGCGCCGAAAGTCATCGACGCCCCCGCCGGCTCACTCTGCCGCATCCTCACTCGCTCCGGCGAATGGGCTTACGTCGCTTTCACCAATGACAGCCGCGGCTGGGTGCCGCTGGTTGACATCCGCCCGCTCCTGCCGGAAACCACTCCCGAGCCGCCCAGAGCCCGCCCGGTCGCCGCCGGAGAGCCCGAAAGCGACGCCTGAACCCCTCCTTCATTTCCTTACCCCAACCCAACACCGACATCGCATGAAACGACGCCTGATCCTCGCCCTCGCCCTGTTCGCCCCACTCGCCTTCGCCGAAGAGGCCAAGAAGGAAGCCGAAGCCGCGAAGCCCGCCGCCATCAAGGACATCCGCCTGATCGTCAAAACCAACAAGGGAGACATCGAAGGCACCCTCTTCGCCTCCAAGGTGCCGATGACCGCCGCGAACTTCCTCAACCTCGCCAAGCGCGGCTACTACAACGGCATCACCTTCCACCGCGTCATCCCGGACTTCATGATCCAGGGCGGCGACCCCACCGCCTCCGGTGCCGGCGGCCCCGGCTACAAGTTCGCCGATGAGTTCGACGCCTCCTTGAAGCACTCCAAGCCCGGTATCTTCTCGATGGCCAACGCCGGCCCCGCTACCAACGGCAGCCAGTTCTTCATCACCCACGTCCCGACCCCCCACCTCGACGGCCGCCACTCGGTCTTCGGTGAGGTCACCAAGGGCCAGGACGTCGTCAACAAGATCGTCCAGGGCGACAAGATCG
>JBIPNO010000149.1:0-4722 GCA_044372775.1 Haloferula sp. | reverse complement strand
CGCCATAGCGCTTGGAGAGAGGGTTCTGCCACTGCTTGCCGTCGAAGTATTGCGGCCAGGGCATGCCCTCTTTCGCGGTGAAATCGACCAGGGTTTTTTCGCTGCCTCGAGCTTGGCCGCGGCCTGTTCCGCAGTGTCTTTGGGGTGCGCATCTCGGACCATCTCAAGTGAAATGCCGACGATCTCGAAGCCCCGGTCGTGATACGAGGCATAGGCTTTCTTGACGTTGGGCAGGTCCTTGATGCACGGCCCGCACCACGTCGCCCAGAAATCGACGAGCACGACCTTTCCGCGCAGGCTCTTCAGGTCCACGGCCCGCCCGTCCACCGCCGTAAAGGCAATGTCCAAGGGCTTGCTGAGCAAATCGTAGACCTGGAGCTTCTCGTTCGCTTTGGCCCTGAGCGCGGCGATGGCCGTGGTGGCCGCCAAGTGCCGCCACTCCGGCTCCGCTGCGCCGGGTTCGCCCCGCTCAAGCAGACCGAGGTAGTAGCTCGCATTGTCGGCCGCCTTGGCACCCAGGTCCGCATACTTCGCGGCATGCGCATCGAACCGCGCGCGGAAACCGCTGTAATCGGAGGGCTCACCTTTATTCTTCGCTATGTTCATCTTCCTGACGTCGGCGTTGAATGCTGCGGAATCCGCCCGCTCGGCCAGAACCCGCGGATCTTCACTCTTAGATGCCTTAACTGGCGGCGGCGCGTTCTGCGCTTCGGCGGGTGCGGCCAAGCTCGCCGCCGCCCATCCCTTGAGTGCCTTGAACTGTGATTTTGCGTTTTTCATGATGGTGTCTGGGGCTTCTGGACGACCGGGCTAGGCGGTTTCGCTGTCGTTCATTTCGGATTGTTCTTGGAGTCGGAGTGAAACAGCGGCGGCGCGGACGCCGCCGGGAGCTGCGAAACCTGAACTGGTCGCCATGAACTGGGACAGGCCCGGTTAGAACTTCTTGCGCACGCTCAACATGTAGCTGGCCGCCCCCGAAGCCCCGCCGCCGTAGGGGCTCATGTATAAGTAGTAGAAGGGGTCCAGCGGCGCGACCTTGTCGAAGACGTTGCGGATGTTCAACTGGACGGAAACGCCCTTCAGGAGGCGATCAGCTAGGCGGGTGCCCGCTTCCGACCTGTCGCGGTCGAAGCGGTAGGAGAGGAAAAGGTCGTGATAGGTCTGCGACGGGATCGTGGCGCTGCCGGCCACCACGGTATAGCTAGCGTCGAAGGCGGCGCCATTGGTGTTTTGCACGGAAAGCGGACTGCCCGCCGAGCCAAACACCCCGTAGGAGCCGGAATAGCGCGTGGTCCAGCCGACCGTCAGCTGCCGCCACTCCCAGTTCAGCGAAGCGTTGGCCTTGTATTTCGGCGCGCCGTTTTCCGTCTCGTTATAACCCACGGCATCAGTCAGGGGCGCGCCCAGTGCAATCTGGTTCTTCAGGTGCAGGATGATCGACTGCACCGCTCGGAAGCTAAAGCGTCCCGCCCGGGTCGCCACGTTGTAATCCGCGCTCAGATCCCACCCTTCCGTCTCCCGATAGTAGAGGTTCACCTGGGTGGTATCCACCTGGGTGATCTGGCCGGTGGCGTCGCGGGTCACCCGGCCCGGGAACGTTGCCGGGTTGCTCACGATCAGCTGCGCCGACGGGGTGGTGATGGCGTCATACTGCTGGATCTTGTAATACTCCGCATTGAACCGCCAGCCACGCAGCCAACTCGCGGTCGGTTCCCAGATGAGGCCCAGGTTCAGGCTCCGCGAGCTCTGCGGCGCTACGTTCGGATTGCCGCCGGTCACGAAAGTTACGCCCGTCGTGGTCGTTCCCGGGAAATTGGGATCATTGACCGACCGGTTGAGAGTGGGCGTGGGATTTTCAAGCAATTGCGTCGGTGTCGGCGGCAGGAAGGCCGTGGCGCGTGACGCGCGCAGCGTCACTTCCTTCACCGGCTGGTATTTGAGGCCCAGCGTGTAGTTGTTCGAAGTATAGTCGGCCTTGGAAAAATACGGCTGTCCGTTTAGCGTCGTTCCGCTGTAGGAAACGGTCGGCGGAGTCCGGTTGTAAAGGGTCGTCGACGACAACGTGCCGGTATCCTGTTCCAACTGCTCCCGACGAGCCGCGACCTGCGCTTCCAGTGAGTGCAAGCCCGGCAGCCAGCCGGTCTTCACCAGCGGCACCATCGCCTCGGCATACGCGCTGTCCGCCTTTGAGTCCCGCTCGAAAAATCTTACGTGCTCATTGCTTGCCACCGTGATGGGGAAAACGAGCTCCCGACGGTTCACGGGAGTGTGGGCAAGACGCCGCTCCAGCCCCACGGTCAGATTCGGCTGGCCCCAAGGCAGGCTCGGCAGCGGGCCCGCGGCCCGCAGCGCGAAGCTCTGGGACTGGGTCGAGCCGTCAAACACTCTGGGCACGAAATATTTTGCGAGGCTCAGCGGAAACTGCAGAGTATCCACAAAGGGATTCAACGCCCCGCTCAGCAGATCCGCGGCCATCGCCACGTCGTCGTTACCAGAAGACTGCTGGTGGCTGTAGCGGTTCTCTGCGCGGGTGTAATCCAAGTTCGCAATCCAGTTCGCCGGCAGCTTTGCCAGCAGGCCCAGCGACCCGCTGGAAGTGCGCGACCGCGTCTTGATCGGGGTGTCTAGGGCAGTCGGCACCCGCAGCCTGACTGCCGTAGTGAAAGGATTGGTGGGCGCGGCCGCCGGCACCGTAAAGGTGGTTGTCGCATTAATAATGTGGTCCGTCCGGTTTTCGGCGGAGAAATAATCGGCGGTCAGCTCCAGCCAAGACAGCATCTGCCTCCGAATCCCCGCCTGAAACGAACGCCTCTCCACCGGGGCGACAATCGGACGCAGCAGGCCCGTCGACGGCTGCGTGCTCAGGGGCAAGTCCATGATCCACCGGCCGGCATTGGCTAGCAGGCCGGCCTGCAGGTTGGCGGCCGACGTGCTGCCCGACGTGCCGGCGGGCACATAGGTGTTCCGCGAACCCAACGACACGCCATTGCGGAAGACCAGCGTGGTGGCGGAGCTGCTGCTGGGCGCGATGTTCGGCAGGCTGCCCAGCCACGGGAGTGTAGTGGAACCAATGAAGTTCGGATCCCGGCCATTGATGGTCGCGACGTAGGCCCGGAAGATATCCGCAGCATCCTGCAGCAGGAACGGCTTGGAGTCCGACCAAGACGCCGCCAAGGTAATTTGGGTTTTACCGCCTTCCAAGCCTATCCCATAGTTGAAGGAGGCCGTCCTTTTCGGATCGTTGGCGCCGAAATGCCGGTCGTAACTCAGCTTCAGCTCTCCGCCCGAGTAGTTGCTCTTCAAAATCACGTTCACCACGCCACCGATCGCGCTCCCGCCGTAGATGCCCGAGGCCGAGGACGGCAGCACTTCGATGCGATCGATGGCTCCCATCGGGATGCCATTTATGTCGGGCTGGCCATCAGCATCGGTACCCAAGTTCGTCCCGGGCAAACGCCGCCCGTTGACCAGGATCAGGGTTTTGTTCGTGCCCACCCCGCGTAGGTTGATGCTGCTGGCATTGCCGTTGACGTTCGCACTCGAGGTCGCGTTCGACTGAGCGATCGTGTTCATCGTCAGCCGCTGCTGGAGAAACTCCCCGATGTCCACTGCGCCGCTCTGGTCGATGGTCTTCGCATCGAAAATGAAACGCGGCTGCGCATCGTTGACCGTGCGCGGAATGTCCATATTCCCGCCGTCGAAGGGCCGGCCCTTGCTACCAATGACCTCGATCTTTTCCAGCTCCGTCACCGCGTTTGCGCGGGCCACGATGGGATCGAGCAACGTCACCGCGCCGAGCGGCTTGCTCATCTGCTGCCGGTCCAGCGTCAGCTCCCCGCCGGCCTTCAACGCCACGTCAGTGATGTGCAGGGGCCGGTAGCCGGAGGAGGCGGTGGCGACGAGCATGTAGTTGCCCGCCGCCATCTCAGGAAAAAAGTAAGCGCCGAACCGGTCAGTTTCGGCGCTCTGCCCCGTCTCCCGCACAGTGATCAACACGCCGGCCAGGCCCGTGCCTTCCTCGCCCACCAGCGACCCCTTGATCGAACCAGTCTTCTTGGCTGGAACGCGGCCGACGCTAAATTGCCCGGCCTTGCGCTCGGAAAAGCTGAGGCCCGTATCCTTGAGTAGGATCTCCAAGGCGGCGGCGGGCATGTAGTCGCCCTTCAGCGCTTTGGTCCGGGCGTCCTTGACGTCAGCCTGCAGGTAGACGACCTGCGCGCCGGATTGCTTGATAAAGAGATCGAGCGCGGCCGGCGCGGCCTGCGCGGGGATGTCAAACGCCGCAGCATGCGCGGCCAGGCCGGAGAACAGAAGACTGATGACAGAGAACAGAAACCGTCGGTGGCTGAGCGTGAGAAAAAAACAATTATTCATTCAGGGGTGCTGGATTGACGGGTTGGAGACCTCTACTGAGAAAGACCCAGCACGCGGGTGGTCCCCCTACGCGAATCGGTGGATTTCCGGAAACATTTCTCACCGTGAAATGAACACGAAGGGATTTCCAAGACAAGAAACTGGGCACCACCAGCCGCCGCCAAGCTACGGCCGCTAGGCTAATTCTCACTGATGCACCACCCATTGGGATTGCACCCAATTGGTGGGCGTTAGTGGTGAACCTTGCCCATGCTTGATCCGTGTTAATCCTTGAAACCTGCCGTTAAAGAAACTCACCGGCGGAAGATGCCGTAGTTGTCGGTGTCGCGGCGGACGACGCGGAGCGAG
>JBIPNO010000133.1:0-4728 GCA_044372775.1 Haloferula sp. | reverse complement strand
CATCGCCCGGATCCGCGGAAAGCCCCGACCAAAGCTGTCCAACCCGCCCAAGAAGTGTAACCCTCACCCGCAAGAGTGTTACCCATGTTCTGACCCAGAAGTGTTACCGATGTTCTGACCGCGCCCCCTGTCCCCTGTCCCCTGTCCCCTGTCCCCTGTCTTTCCACTGATCACTCGGCACTGATCACTCGGCACTTTCTCCCCACCACCTCCCCCACAGCACCGATCCCCACCCCGACGGCGTAGCACAGCAGATCCGTCGCCACCCAGCCCTTCCCCAGCACCAGCGCCCCGAGTCGGGTCGCGCGGATCCGCTTCAGCCAATCGGCTTCGCAGAGCTGGCTGAATTCCACCGCGAACGCGATCCCCAACGCCGCGCCGGCCAGCACCGGGGTCCGCGCCGCGGGAAAGAGAAAGCCGAGCCCGAGGAAGACCATCAGGGCCCACAAGGTGTCGCCGGCATAAGTCGCCACGAAATCAGGAAGGACAGTCGCCTGCGACGATCGCGACACCAGGCCCGCCGCGATGACCAGCGCAATCCATCCCGTATACGCAAGCCGGCTCCTCACTTCTTGATCCGGATCGAGGTGCCGCAGAAGGTGCAGTTGTACCAGCGGAAGGTCACCACGTGCATCGCGACCGCGCCGATGTAGCCGAACAGCGGGAGATGGTGCGCCTTCTTGTTCTTCAGGCAATGCTTCGGCACATACATCCGCTGGGCGCAGACCCGGCACTTCGCCCGGGTGCTGACGAACGCGAACAGGATGCCCAGCAGCGGCAGGGCGATCGGGAAGGCGATGATCCAAGACGGCACCCAGGCGAATTTCTCCGGCATCTGGTCGGACAGGATCAGCAGCGGCGCGCCGATCACCGCCAGCGGCAGGCAGAGCTGGAGAAGGATCAGGATCACCCCGCCGAACCAGACGAAATAAGGACGGTCGTGGAGCACGCCGCGGATGTAGAATTTCGAGCCGGGTTTGCGGCCGGCATTCGTCTCCGGCCGCGGCGCGCGCAGCAGGGCGATCCGCTCGTCGTCCATGCCGGACTTGGTGGAGGCGGCCCGCACCGGCGGGGCATCGCCCTGGGCTTCCTCGATCGTGCGCACCTTGGTCGTGTCGAAGCCGCGGCGGCCGACGGAAAAACCCAGATCGGCCACCTGCACCGCGCCGCTGGCTGTCGAGCGCCGGCTGACCGCCGGAGCGGCGGGCAGATCCTTGCGGCGGGGCTTCTCCACCACCACCCGGACCTCGATGTCCCCGAAGGCGCGGTTGAGCACCGGAGCCACCGCGATTTCCGACGGCGGAATCCCCCGCTCCGCCAACATCCGCGCCGGGATCGGGATGGCGAACGGGGCCACCGCGAGCATCTCGACCACGTCCGGTTCCGCTTCGAAGTTCACCGGTCCGGAAAGCGCCCGCAGCTCGGCCTCACCGGAATCCACCGGCGGCGCGGGAGCCCCGGGGTTCTCCGCCCGGGTGGCCGGGAGCGGGTCTTTCGGGACTGCTTTCGCCCGGCTCGCGCGGCGGGGCTTTTCTGGAGTAGTAGGGCTGCTTTCGGCCGGGACCTTGGCCCCGCGCTTCTTCACCGCCCCAGGCTCCAGCAAGCGGCCCGCGGAGGAAATCCAGCGCTCGACCTTCTTGCGCTCCGGGGTCCGCGGGACGATCCGTAGCATCTCGTTGGCCGCCTTGATCTCCTTCAGCAGCACCTCGATGTCCGCCCGCGCCAGGGCATGAACGTCCGTCCAGCCGGTGGCCACAAGCAGTTCGGCCTCATCCGTGCCGATTCCATCGATGTTGATCAGTTCCGACATCCCCCCGGGTGCGAAAACGAGAGACTAGAAGCCCCGGCGCGTGTGGCAAGGCCTCATCCGCGCCCGGCCAGCAGGTCCCGATTCAAGGCCCCGTCACCTTGACATCGACAAACAGACGGGCGGGAAGCGTACCGGTGATGGTGGCGGTGACGCGGGCAAACCCGGGTGAGGGAGTATTCGCCTGGGTGGTGAAGTTCACGGTGGTCCCGCCGCTGGTGGCACCGCCGAGGTGAAAGGTGACGAGATCGGTGGACCAGCGGTAGCTCGCGCTGAGGTCGGAGGCCAGCGTGCCCTGCGGATGGGTGAAGGTGAAGGTATTGCCGTTCTTGATGCCGGCGGCGAGTCCCCGCGTGAAGGTGCCCGGGTTGGTGCCGAAGAAGTTTTCCACGCCGTTGTCGATGCCGTCGCCATCGGGATCGTCAAAGAGATCCTGGTCGGCGGGAGCGAGCCCGAAGACGGGGTTGGAAATCTAGTTTTCGAAGCTGTTAACCGGGGTGCCGGCGGTGGTGAGGTTCCATGCGCTGGGGCTGGAAATGCCTGCGAAGGCATTGCCGCCGGAGGTATCGACGATCGCGGTGGAGTCGATCAGGAGATGGTAAGCCACTCCCGGACCGAGGTCGTTGGTCGGATTGATGGTCAGGGTCTGTCCGCTGAAGACGAGTCTCGGCGAGGAAGCCACGTTGAAGCTCTCGACCGTGCTGTTATTGGAGGTTCTCTTGAGCGTGATCGTACCGGTTCCCTTTACGACCGGTTCGCTGAAGTTTGCGACGAGGTTGGCAGTGACGGCCACACCAGTCGCATCGTCCGCCGGACTGGTCGAGATGATCACCGGCGCGGCCGCCGCCGGTACGAAGGCTGCGAGAGCGTTTCTGTCTTCCAAAGGGGCACTGACCGTCCAAGTGTAAGTGGCGGGACCCGCCGTCGGCACAATCTGGTAGCCCGCATTACCGGCACATGAGCCCGAATCGCCGGTGTAGAGGAAGCTGGCGAAGGGACCGGTGATCGTGGGTGTGTTGTTGGAGGTGTAAACGCCTGTCACGAAGCTCTCATTGACCGGGGTGGTCAAGCTGCCGGAAATACCGGAAGCGGCCGAGGTTCTTGCGACACCGCGCGCCGCGCCCACCAAGCTCAGTGCCCCGACGCGCGACCTGACCGTCGAAGGGAAGGTCACCACGATGTCGCCTGTGCCGGGAGCCGGGTCGTCGAGGTAGAGGATCGCCGAGTTTCTGCCGTTCGTGGAATTCACCGCCACCGTAAAATTCTGGGTCCCCTTCCAGGTCGCGCTGATCGAACTCGTGCCTTCCCAGCTGGCTGTCAGGACCAGTTTGCGGTTGCTGCCGGAATCTACCGTGAAGCCGGTGAGGGTGTTGGTTAGGGATGCGACACTCTGATATGCTTGGGTGCTGGCGGTGACCGCGACGAAGCCGGTGGAGGAAGGGTCGAAGTTCAGCAACAGATTGTCATAACCCGGGTAGGAAACCGTGGCCAGGTCCGTGCCATGGGTCATCGACAGGTACGGGCTGTCGTAGGTTTTGGTCGGGTTGAGGTTCACGGTGGTTCCGTTCACCCGAGGGGTGGTTTTGCTGTTGGCGTAGAAGGTGAAGGTGTCGCCGGCCTCGCTGGTGTAGTTGAGCGTGTTGGAAACGAAAGTCAGCGCGTTGGCGATGACGGAAGCCTGGAACGCGGCGAAGTCCGCATAGTTCGCCTTTTGGCCCATCTGGATGATCACCGGCGCCCAGATATTGCTCAGGGACAGGTCCACACCGGAAGCGGCGGTCTCCGCGGTGTAGGTGCCGCCCGCGGGACGGACCGCGCAGTAGGCACTGCCGGTTTGCAGGAATAGCCAGCCGCTGGTTTCAACGCGGGCGTTCCAGAGGCTTTGCGGAACGAAGACCAGCGTGCCGCTGCCGCTGTTATTGGCGTTCTGGTCGCGTTGCACCACCATGCAGTTCGTGCGGGTCACACCGTTGAGGTCGGCATAACTCTTGTTGTCGGCGGCATTACCTTTGCCAAAGACCATCACCCGGTTGTTGAGACCGGAGGCGAACATCACCCCCATCGCGCGGTTCTGGTCGCTGATCTGGGTGTATTGCCGGTTCATGTCAAAGGTCAGGGTGCCCATGGTGTAATCGGGCGTGACCCAGGTGTCGCGGCGCAGGCTCGAGTTGCCGCTGTCGAAGATGATGAAGTTGTCATACCCGCTGACGGCACCGGCGCGGCCAAAGCGGCGGGAGGTGTAGAGATAGTTCGGGCGGGCGGGATCGGTGGCGCAGGCGTTGATGAGCGCGGGCACCCGGTAGGAACTGGCGGCGGGAATCAGGCCATAGGTGTTGACCGTAGTGGAAGTGGCATGCCAGCCATAGCCATAGAGCAGCGAGTAGAAGGAATACTGGTTACCGAGGCGGACGTAATTCTCCTTATAGCAGCGTGCCTCCCCACCGCCCCGCACGCCGGACCGGGTCCAGTCCGACGCGGTGTCCGCCCAATACAGCGTGATGAAGCGTTGTGCCAGAGTGCGCAGCACCGGCGATTCCGCGAAGTCCATGACGTTGTAATAAACCCCGACGCTGTATTTGGCGTAGATCGGGCTGGCGATCTCGGCATTGATGCCCTCCCCGGCGCGGGCGGTGAAGTAGCGTTGGAAATAGCCGCTCCATGCGGTGGAGTGCTGGGCGAGGGTCTGTCCATCGGCGAGGACCCTGCCCGGGCCATAGCCGGGCGCATCCTTGAGGGCCTCCGCGCAGAGCAGGTAGCTGCACTTCTGCATGGCATCGTGGTTCTCGCTGCCGTCACATTCGCGTCAGGTTAAGCCACAACGCGCTGACTGACAGTGAATTAAAACGGAAAAAAGTCCGAATTATGTGTTGACAGGGTGAGCGAGCCGGCAAGCTCGGCATGTCTAAGACTTCACCCGCCGG